>JANQJR010000016.1 GCA_028281525.1 Magnetovibrio sp. | reverse complement strand
CGACGGCACGTTCCACCAGTTCGTCCAGCGCCTCTTTGCCCGTGTCGGAGGACGACACGATGGCCTGGGATGTGCCGACGAACACGCGCAGCCCCAAATCTTGGCCTTCGGAGCGTTCCAGGTGCTCCACCTCGCCCAAACGGTAGGCGAGCGACAGAGACGTGCCTTCCGCAAACACGGCGTCCGCCGCGTCAGCCCCTTGGGCCTGGGCGCGCTTGATAAGGTCTTGCAGCAGGTTGAGTTTATCGTCGATGGTTTCGGCCATAAGGGTCCCCAATTCAGAACAGGTCTGAATGTATTTAGGGGATTCATTGCCCTAAGCCAAGGCCTGCTCCAAATCTTCGATCAGATCGCGCACGTCCTCGATCCCAACAGAAAGACGTATCGTGCCGGGACGGATGCCCGCCGCCAGTTGCTCGTCCGCCGTCATCTTCTGGTGCGTGGTGGTGGCGGGATGGGTGATCAGGCTCTTGGCGTCGCCCAAATTGTTGGAGATATCGATGATTTCCAGCTTGTTCATGATCCGGAACGCAGCTTCTTTGCCGCCTTTTACGTGGAACGCAACGATGGTGCCACCGTGACCGGACATTTGCTTCATGGCAAGCTCGTGTGCAGGGTGGTTTTTGAGTCCCGGATAGATCACGTCTTCAATGGCGTCCTGGGTGCTTAGAAACTCCGCGATGGCAAGTGCGTTTTCGCATTGGCGCGTGACGCGCAGTTCGATGGTTTCCAGACCCTTGGTCAGCACCCAGGCGTTGAACGGGCTGATGCACGGCCCGGTCTGGCGCAGGAACGGGGCCACGGTGTTTTCGATGTAGTCTTCGTTGTTGGACAGGATCGCACCGCCGAGTGTGCGGCCCTGGCCGTCGATGTGCTTGGTGGCGGAGTACGTCACCACGTCTGCGCCCAGTTCCAACGGATGTTGCAAAACCGTGGTGGCGAACGCGTTGTCCACCACCACCAGAGCACCCGCCTGGTGCGCCAGATCGGACACGGCGACGATATCGATGATGCTGAGCGCCGGATTGGACGGCGTTTCCAGGAACACCGCCTGCGCGGGTGTGGACAGCGCTTGCGCCCAGGCGTCCAAATCCGCGCCGTCGACGAATTCGGCCTTGATGCCCCACTGGGGCAAGATGTTGGCGATGACGTGATAACACGCGCCGAACAGCGCTTGGGCCGCGACGATGCGGTCGCCCGTTTTCAAGTGCGCGGCCAAGGCGGCGAACACGGCGGCCATGCCGCTGGCGGTGGCTTTGCAGAACTTCGCGCCCTCGACCGCCGCCAAACGATCCTCGAACTGGGTCATGGTCGGATTGCCGTAGCGGGAATAGACGTAGTGATCCTCCTCGCCGGTGAACGATTTCTCGGCCTGTTCGGCGCTCTCGTAGACGTAACCCGATGTTAAAAACAGCGCCTCGCTGGTTTCGCCGAATGGCGTGCGCTCCACGCCTGCGCGCACTTGGCGCGTGGCGGGCCGCCAATTTTTGGTTTTGTCGTTATCGCTCATGACAATCGTTCCTTCGCAAACAAAAAAAGCCCGGACCGAAGGCCAGGGCATTCGTACGCGTTGTCGTTTGCGTTCCCGTGCTTCGGTCTTTTAGCAGATTGTTTCGGGAGAAGCCTCCCGCGTGGCCGCAAGCCGACCGGCCAAATCACCACGCTCAGACCCTAATGTGTCCAACCGGCGGCTTTGCGTCAAGTTGGTTGTTTGGCCGGTTGTTTGGAAAGCACTTCGCCCCCATATCTGTTGCAGGCCTTCCGGTGCTCTGGCATACGGGGGGAAATTCATAATTTGCGAGGCTCCGATGTCCAATTCCGCCACCACCAACCAGTTGTTTTTCGAGCGCACCGGCATGGACCGCACGCGTGTGACGGGCGCCGTGGAAGACGCGCTTTCGGGCGCGGATGATGGCGAGTTGTTCCTGGAATACCGCCAGTCGGAAACTTTGGTGTTCGACGACGGGCAGCTGAAATCCGCGAATTTCGACACGGCGCAGGGCTTCGGGTTGCGCTCGGTCGCAGGTGAAACGGCGGGCTATGCGCACGCCACGGAACTCTCTGAGGACGCCATCAAGCGCGCCGGCGAAACGGTCCGGACCGTGTGCCGGGGACGCGGCGGCACCTTCGCCGAGCCGCCCCAGGGCACCAACTTCAAGTTATACGGTGAAGATAACCCTCTGCAATCTTTGGGTTTCGAGGACAAGGTGAAGTTGCTCGCCGACATCGATGCCTACGTGCGCGGCAAGGACGAACGAGTCAAACAGGTCTCCGTCTCCCTGGCTGGGAATTGGCAGGCGGTGGAGGTTTTGCGCCCGGGCGGAAGCTCGGCCGCCGATATTCGTCCGCTGGTGCGGCTCAATGTCTCCGTCGTTGCGGGCCAGGGCGAGCGCATGGAAAACGGGTCTTTCGGTGCGGGCGGACGCGCAGAGTATGAGCGCTGGGTCACGCCGGACAACTGGCGAAACATCGCCGACGAAGCGCTGCGCCAAGCCATTGTGAACTTAGATAGCGTGCCCGCGCCGGCGGGCGAAATGACCGTGGTTCTGGGCCCCGGCTGGCCGGGCGTTTTGCTGCACGAAGCGGTGGGGCACGGCCTGGAAGGAGACTTCAACCGCAAGAAAACGTCTGCTTTTGCAGGCCTGATGGGTGAACGCGTCGCCGCCCCCGGGGTCACCGTGGTGGATGACGGCACCATGGACCAGAGGCGCGGCTCTTTGACCATCGACGACGAAGGCACGCCCACCTCCAACACCGTATTGATCGAAGACGGCATCTTGAAGGGCTTCATGCAGGACCGCATGAACGCGCGCCTGATGGGCATGGCTCCCACCGGCAACGGGCGGCGTCAAAGCTATGCCCATGCACCCATGCCGCGCATGACCAACACCTATATGTTGGGCGGGGATCAGGAGCCTGAGGAAATTATTCAGTCCGTGAAAAATGGGCTTTACGCCGTCAATTTCGGCGGCGGGCAAGTGGACATCACGTCCGGCAAGTATGTGTTCAGTTGCACCGAAGCGTACCTGATCGAGGACGGCAAAGTCACCGCACCGGTCAAGGGTGCAACGCTGATCGGCACCGGGCCGGAGGATTTGAAACGCGTCACCATGATCGGCAACGACATGAAGCTGGACACCGGTGTGGGCATGTGCGGCAAGGACGGCCAGGGCGTGCCGGTGGGCGTCGGCCAGCCGACCATGCGTCTCGAAAACATCACTGTCGGTGGCACGGCGGCGTAAAGACTCGCATCTCCTCGGTTGCGGCCCCAGTCTTTCCGGCTTTGCGCCATTTCGCGATATGAACGCCGCTCATATGGGCGGCGTTTTTTGCGTTTCTATTTGCCGGTTCAAGTGCTGATTCTTTGATAAAGGAAAATAATCCTTGACCCGCAGAAATGGCTGTGATAGGGTGCAAACAACGATCGGGAGAGGTGCGCCCAGCCCCCATTCGGGTTCGCATCGACCGGCCCAAGACAAAACCCCGGAACGCCTGAGATGTTCGTGAAGTCCTGCCGAAGTGTTTTGAGCGTCGCCGTAACGGCCGCGATGGTGCTTTTTGCGCTGCCTGTTCATGCTGATAGCGTGACCAAACAGGATGTGGAAGCGGCTGCTAATGCGGGCGATTTCGATAAGGCTTATGAGCTTCTGGTGCAGTTGGCCGAAAGCGGCCACGCCCAGGCGCAGGGTTTTTTGGCCTATGTGCTCTATGAAGGCGAATGGGACGTGCCCGTCGATGAGGTGCAAGCCAAGGCGTGGATGCAAAAGGCCTTCGATCAAAATGATGCCTACGCCCATCTTTTCGTGGCGCTGACCAACGCCCCGGATGTTCGCGAAGAAAACGCCAGCGATCCGTCGCTTATCAAAACCCACGATTGGAAGACAAACGTGTGGTTCGCGGCAGAGAGTGGGCATCCCTATGCTCAGCACATGGTCGGTGATTGGGCGAAGAGTGAATATAAATATGACGAGGCAATGGATTGGTATAACAAAGCCGCCCAGCCTGATCGGGGGTACTATTTCGTCGATTACTTCATCACCATGAGTCTCTACACATTTCCCAAGAGGTTCCTGCTAGATGAAATCGAATTGTTTGTGGACAGCGGCAATCCTAGGGGGTTTTCGATTTTGCATGCCGCCTATGCATTGGGGATTGATACTGGCGAAGATTATGAAGTCGCATATGAATACGGTGTAATCAGCAAGGTATTAGGAGAAACACTTAATCATAAAGCGATCAGCCTTGTGATGAAAAACACAAGTGAAAAAGAGCGTGAAAAGCTCGGGGCCAGTGCAAAAAATTACTTAATGTCATTGCTAGCAAATAAAAAGACATACATGGGGCAATCGTTTTCTTGGTGTGATGAAAACCAAGATAGTAGCCTCTCTTGTTTGCGGCATGCTGTGGAACGGCATCGAACGTGTGAAATCCCTTATGTATTGTGGAATTTCACTCACTTTACGGGCTATCCAGCCTACAAAGCATGCCGATTGAACTTACAACAATCTGAAAACTAAATCTTGTGACACCTCAACAGAATCAATGCGTAGGAGAGCTTGAACAATGAATGAGAATAAAAGCCTATCGGTGATTGATGCCTTTGTAGGAAACATCAGTGAAACGATGTCTGAAGCGGCAACAAAAGGAATTGAGCAGGCGGTGAACGACATAGGAAAATCCGCACCGCCGGGATCATGGAAAGAGCTGGAAGACTGGAATAAGAACTATGGGCTTAACGAAGTTAAAACGCACACTGCTGCTTTAGCTGTTCAATTAAGCACATACCCAAGCGGCTTGTCCGTATTTTCAAACCTCTCAAACATTCAACCACCCAGCAGTCACCCCTATGAGGTTGCGTCCGCAGTTCAAACAGGCCTTATGACAGACGTTTTTCAGACCGCCCATGACCTGAAAGGGTATTTGGAGGGAAAAGGTTACCAAGTAGATGCCGTCAATGGTGGCTTGGCTGCGTATGGCACGATGAAAGAATTGGGTAATAGAGAGCTTGCGACAGTAAGTGGGTTTAATATGGTTGATCCAATCAGTCAGCCAACCGTTGGAGAATATATCCAAAGTTTTGGTGAATTTTATGGGATCAATCCCGACCAATATCCCAGCTATGGAAAAACCATTGATGAGCAGGCCATGCTGGATTTTCTGGCGGAACAAAAGGCCGCGTTCAATCACACCCAGAACATGGCAGCCTATGCCGCGCTTGAGAGCGCGCTCAAACAAGAAAAGGCCTCGCAAAGCCTCTTGGAAGCGCTGCAAAAAGGCACTGGCGTGAGCGCTTTCAACACTTCCGGCATCAACCCATCCATGGGCGCGGCCATCGCAAACGCGATTGCGGGACGCTCCGTCATGGACGTGGACCGCTTTTCCGCCCTGGACAAGCTGGCCGGGCAGGCCGCGCGGTTTGAATACGAGCGTTCGGGTAGTGTTGCAGCCTCCGTGCAGGTCGGTATCGGCGCTGTGGCGGGTGCGAAGGCCAATGCCGTGGAGTTTGGGCAAAACCCCATGCATGGCAAATCCAACGATGACATCGAAGACATGGCGTTCGAAAGTTATCGCGACAGTCTGGTTTCTGGCCCGCCTGAGATCAATGAACGCGGCGTCGTGACGCGTGGCAGCTTTGGTGTTGGAGACCCCAATTACGCCGGGCCGTCCCATGAATTCAGCCCTGAAGATTTCATGACGCCGGAGCAACTCAGGGATCAGTTGGCACGCAATACGACCATTCGCAATGAGCGAAACAAAGCAGCAGGACAAGCCTGGGCAGACAGGGTCAACGCGGCCCAAGAACATGCCAGTCCTCATGTCTCGGCAGAGACATGGGCGTCTTTGGACCCCCAGATCACCACCGACGTGATCACCAAGGAAGACAGGCACCTGACCGGCTTTGCACAACGCCACGGCACATCGTGGCAAGATGTGTTCGCACTCAACCGTGATAAATTGGACGACCCCAACCATGTGCAGGCGGGCACGACGCTCAACGTACCGAGCAGATCGTCCTTTGGGGCCACCGCGGTCCAAGATCCGTTTGGGGCAGGGTATCAGATGCTTCAGAAATCGCGGGAATTCGGACACAACATCGCGTTTGGGCCGAGCCTGAGTCTCAGTCCAACCGTTGATCCGGTCAGGACGGGAACGTCTACCAGCAGTTTCGGCGTTTATGGTCCGTTTGAGAAAGCTGCGGTCGGGGTACAGGCCAATATCAACCGTGACCGAATGCGTGCCGCGAGAACCGGCAAGTCCGTGGCGCAAAGCGTAATCGGCGCACCGGGCTCAGTGCCCGGTACGGGGAAAGCCAGCACATCCGCGAACACCGAAAACGCTAGCAACACATCTTCTTCGGCAGGTGCTGCGAATGCGGGTGCCGGTAAAATGAGCAAGGAGGAACTAACGGCACGATATGATTATATAGCCAAAGACGATCCCAAAAACAAAAGTGGTCGGACAGCCTTTGGGTCTTTCGGCGGTTGGATGAATGCTGTGAATGACGCTTTTACAACTGGGTGGCACGGTAACCCCACGGAGAATCCGAATTTTTTGAGCGACAGAGATCGGGCCGAGGTCGAGAGAGGAAAGGCCGAGGCGGTGGCCAAGGCGGGGCGCGACGCAGCGGCGCAGATTTCCATGGGGGAATCGTCTGGACGGTCTACAGGCTACAACGATATGCAAGACCTCGCGTCGGCGATGACCGCATCCGGAAAGCACGGAGACGTCAGCGTAAGCGATCTGACAAGCTACGGCACGATTAAAGGCAGTCAGCAATCGAATGCGCTGGCCGAACAAGATAAGGGCCTCTTTGAGGAACAGGGGACTGGTAGCTCGAATAGCGGCAGCACCGTCATCTGCACCGAACTGTACCGCCAGGGCTTGTTGGAAAAGGAGGTCTATTGGGCCGATCAGCGCTTCGGCGCCAGGTTGGCGCAGGACGACCCGCACGTGATTGCCGGGTACCATTTCTGGGCCAAGCCTGTGGTGCGGCTGATGCGCAAATCCAGGCTGTTCAGTTTGCTCATCTTCAAGACGTTGGCTGAACCCTGGGCCAAGGAAATGTCGGCGCGCGAAGGCGTGAACGGCTTCGGTACGCTGCGCGGCAAGGTGTTGATGGCGGTGGGTTTGCCACTGTGCCGGACCATCGGGCGCATCTTGGCGGCGGCCCAAGCGCGTGCAGAGAAGACCGTGTGAGGTGTGCGATTATTCCGCGCTTTTGAGATCGAGACCAAGCTGTGTTTCGGGGTCGCGCTGGCGGAGCCCATCGGCGAACGACATCGCCAAGATGCGCGAAACTTCCTGGTCCACCTGTTCGGAGAATTTGAGGAATTCGTCGGTGGCGGCGATGATCGCCTCCGTGCCGGTTTGGCCCTGTACGGTCTTGACCAGAATCTCGCCCGCAGCATGCATTTCGCGGTGCAGGACTTCAAGCCTCTCGTACGTGTCTTCCGCGTAGCCCGCGCGTTTTATATCCCGGTACCACTGGCCCAGGCGGCAGTACGCTGCGTTGTGGCGCAGATCGAGCTTCGGCATCTTGTCCCACTGGGCCGGGTCGGTCATGGTCAGGGTGTAGACGGTGTCCAAGACCTTGCGCCGGTAGGACAGATGGTTGGCCCAGGCGTTGTAAAGGAAACCAAGCTCGGACGACGGCCACACCGGCTGGTCATGAATGATCTGTTTGAAGTCTTCGATGGGCAGCGGTTTGCTCATCCAGTAGCCCTGGGCCTCGTTGCAGCCCGACGCCAGCAGAAAAGCGTACGCAGTTTCGGTCTCCACCCCCTCGGCGATGGTCCTGATCGACATGTCGCGCGCCATCAGAAGGCTGGAGCGCACGATGTGGGTGTTCTTGGAATCTTCGGCCATGCGCCCGACCACGCCTTGGTCGAGCTTCAGTGCGGAAAACGGCAGTTGACTCAAAACGTCCAGGGACGAATAGCCGGTGCCGAAGTCGTCCATGACGATTTCGATGCCCAGCGCCACCAAATCCAACAAGGTGCCATGGATGCGTTCGGACCGGTCGACGATGGCGGTCTCGGTGATTTCGATCTGGATGTTGCCGGGATTGATCACTTGGTTGCCGATGAAGCTGCGCAACATCTTCACCAGATACGGCGAGCGCAAATCGAGTGCGGAGACGTTGAACGCGATCTGGATATCGGGCTTGAGCACACGCAGGCGTGCGATGTCCTGGACCAGCTCAGTCACCATCACCGCGGTGATGTCGGTGATGAAGCCGCTTTCTTCCGCTTGGGGTAGGAACAGGCCCGGCGGCACCAGGGTGCCGTCCGGTTTGTGCCAACGCAGCAACGCTTCCCCGCCGACCATGCGGCCGGTTTGGAACGATATCTTCGGCTGATAGTAGAAGCACAGCTCACCCGCGTGCAGCGCGGCTTCGATTTCGGCCAAAGTGATGTTGCCGTCGCTCATGCAGTGAATGCCCGCATTTAAAAATAAACCCACGCCCCATTAGGGCGAATCGTAGCAGTCAGCGGATTCTCTGACAATAAACTTTGTGTTTCCAGAAAGTTGCTGTGATTGATATGACGTTTAATAGGCATACTCACGGAAGATGGGATCGATGCATTCCTTCCAGCGGCGTTCATAGGCGAACAGCAGGTCTTCCGCCGGCGTCAGGCCGGATTCTGCAATCTGGAACAAGGGCTTGAGGAAACGGCTTTCGTCCAGTCCCACCCCATCAAGCCGTTCACGCCGCACCAGGCCCTCGTGCGCGCACTCCAGAACGTCCATGGCGAGATCGCCTACGGTGATGTCACGGAATTTGGTGTTGAGCGCATGCACCGGCACCATGTCGCGCAGGTACGCGTGTTCCTCCGTCGTCCAGTCCCGGATGATGGACCAGGCGTGGTCCAATGAACTTGCGTCATAGAGGAGCCCCACCCACAACGCGGGCAGGGCGCACAAGCGGCTCCACGGTCCGCCGTCGGCGCCGCGCATTTCCAGATACTTTTTCAAGCGCACTTCGGGAAATGCGGTGGTCAGGTGATCTTCCCAATCCTGCACGGTCGGCCGTTGGCCCGGCAGGGCGGGTAGTTTTCCATCCAGAAAATCGCGGAACGACTGGCCTGATGCGTCGATGTACTGGCCATCGCGGTAGACGAAATACATTGGCACATCGAGCATGTAGTCCACGTATCGCTCGAACCCGAAGCCGTCTTCGAACACGAACGGCAAGTTGCCGGTGCGGTCCGGGTCGGTGTCGGTCCAGACGTGGCTGCGATAGCTCAGGTACCCGGTCGGCTTGCCATCCTTGAACGGCGAGTTGGCGAACAGCGCCGTGGCGACGGGCTGTAGCGCCAGCGAGACGCGGAACATTTTGACCATGGTCTCTTCGCTGTCGAAGTCCAAATTGACCTGCACCGTGCAGGTGGACTGCATCATGTCCAGGCCCAGATCGCCGCGCGTCGGCATGTAGTTTTGCATGATGGTGTAGCGATTCTTGGGCATCCACGGCATCTCTTGGCGAGGCCATTTGGGCTGGTAGCCGATGCCGAGAAAACCGATGCCCATTTCCCCGGCCACCGCCTTGACTTGTTGGAGGTGGATGCCGACTTCCTGGCAGGTTTCATGGATGTTGTCGAGCGGCGCGCCGGACAACTCCAACTGTCCGGCCGGCTCCAGGGTGACAGAAGAGCCATCGTCCTTTTTGAGGGCGATGATGTTATTGCCTTCCGTCACAGGCTGCCAGCCGAACCGGGTGAGTTTGTCCAACAACAACCGAATGCCTTGGTCGCCTTCGTATTCGAGTGGGCGCAGGTCCGACAAGCGGTAGGCGAATTTTTCGTGTTCGGTGCCGATCCGCCATTTTTCGCGCGGCTTCATGCCGCTTTCCAGATAGGCAACCAGATCGCGTTTGTCGGTGACGGGTATCGGGGTTTGGATGGTCATGAAAAGGCCTTTGGGGTTATATATTTTCGTTGTGGGCGATCCAATCGCCGTTGAGCGCTTGCATTACACTCAGGGCTGCGATGGCCGCCGATTCCGCGCGCAGGATTCTCGGTCCCAAATTGACAGGCTTAGAAATGGGCAAATCCAAGAGCCAGTCAAGCTCGTTTGGATCAAAACCGCCCTCCGGTCCGACCAGCAGGCCGAGCGCATGGTGTTCGCCGGTCAAAACGTGAGGCAGAGAGGACGCATGACGACGTTCCGCTGCGACCAGTAAAACCCGTTTGTGTGGCCACATGGCGGGCAGATTTTTGAGTTCGACCGGGGCATCCAGGGCGGGCAGGGTCAAACGCTCGCACTGTTCAGCCGCATCGATGATTTGCTGGGCTAAACGCTCCAATTTCACCCGGCGGTTTTCGGTGCGCTGGGTGATCACCGGGATCAGGCGTTCCGCGCCCATCTCCACGGCCTTTTCCACCAGGTGGTCCATGCGATCTTTTTTCAGGGGCGCAAAGACCAGCCACGGGCCAGGTTCGTCATGCTGCGGGCGGGCCTGTTCGCGGCATTCGGCCAGGATCTTGGTCTTGCTGATATCGTGCAAACGGGTCCGCCATTCGCCGTCCCGGCCATTGAAAGCCAGGATGTCGTCGCCGGGCTTGGCGCGCAGCACCGCCCGCAGCTTATGTGCGGGGCCGGGACCTAAGTCGATGGTTCGACCGGCGCCCAAGTCCGCGTCGCAGTAAATCCGGGTCAAGACAGAAGAGGCGTTCATGACGCCATCATAAATCCGATCTGTCCGTTTGCACACCGGCCCGTCCATGACGTAAAACTGTGCCCATGTCCGATACGCAGCCGCCCCCATCCGAAAACACCGCCAGCGACATACGCACCGAAGGGTGGATCGTGCGCCTGACCCCGGCGCCGCTCAAGCCTTACATGTATCTGATGCGCCTCGACCGCCCGGTCGGGGTGTGGCTTTTGGTGTTGCCGTGCTGGTGGTCGATTGCGCTTGCAGCGGACGGCGGTTGGCCGGATGTGGCGATGTTGGCGTTGTTTGCGGTGGGCGCGGTGCTGATGCGCGGCGCGGGCTGT
>JANQJR010000042.1 GCA_028281525.1 Magnetovibrio sp. | reverse complement strand
CATCGGGGCGTTGAGGAAATGTTGGTCCATTTCGTGCGCGCCTTGCAACAACGCTTCGAAGCCGTCCATGCCGAGCGCCAGTGCGATGCAAAGCCCCACCGCCGACCACAGGGAATACCGTCCGCCGACCCAGTCCCACATCTCATAGACGTTTTCGGGTGGAATACCGAAATCCTTGGCCTTGTCGGGGCGGGAACTGACGGCGACAAAATGGTGCTTGATGTCGTCTTCGGTCCCGCCGCATTCCAGGAACCAGCCGCGTGCGGCCACGGCGTTCATCATGGTTTCCTGGGTGGAAAAACTTTTCGAGCCGATGATGAACAGAGTTTGATCCCAGGCCAAGCCGGCCACCAGGTGTTCGAAGGGCGCGCGGTCCATCCCGGAGAGGAAATGCATGCGCAACAGCGGGCTGGTGTAGGGTGCGAGCGCCTCGACGGCAAGCTGGGGACCTAAGTGCGATCCGCCGATGCCAATGTTGACCACATCGGTGATCAGTTTGCCGGTCGCGCCCCGAATGCGCCCTTCACGCACGCCGTCGCTGAACTGGCGGATGCGCTCCTGGACTTCCGAAATCTGCGGGATGACGTTTTCACCGTGGACAAAGACTTCTGCGGTGTGCGGCGTGCGCAAAGCGGTGTGTAAGGCGGCGCGGTGTTCGGTTTCGTTGATGTCCCAGCCTTCGAACATGCGCTGGCGCCAGCCTTCCACATCCCGTTCGCGGGCCAAGTCGAAGAGCAGCTCCATGGTTTCCGGTGTGATGCGGTTCTTGGCGTAATCCAGCAGCATGGAACACGCGCGCACGGAAAACTTTTGGAAGCGCTTCGGATCTTCGGCAAACAGGTCGCGCATGTGCGTCTGCCGCATGCGTTCCGCATGCGCTTCCAGGGCGATCCAGGCTTGGTCCGGTTTCGATTTACCCTTGGGCATCGCCCCCCCTTGCGCTCAGTTCTTTTCGCGGTCTTCCAGATATGCGCGGATCAATTCGCACGCATCCGGATGCAGCAGGTTGTTGCCCGGCCGCGGTATCGACGTGATGGCCTCGATATACCCCGTTGCGGTCTGATGCCACGTGAATTTGCGCAAAACCATGTTGTGCGCCTCATCCGCTAGTTCCTGCTGGTTTTCCAACGCTTCGAGCAAGCCGCGCGCAATATCGTCGGCGTCGAACGGGTCGACCAGAACGCCGCCGCCTTCGGCGAAAGTTTCCGACGGGCCGCCGTTTCGAGTCGCCACCGGAGCCAGGCCGCAGGCCGCCGCTTCAATGGGCGCCAAGCCAAACGGCTCATAGAAGGCGGTCAGCGCGAACACCGACCCCCGCGCCGCCAGGATGCGATACGCCGCCGCCAGCTCGTATTGGGAATGGAGGTTCAAGAACGCCGTGCGCTCCTTTAGGCCGTTTTCCGAGATGATGTCCAGGATTGGACGCAGCACGGCGCGTTCCGCCGTGGGCAGCTTGGAGATTTCGGCGAACGGATCGTCGATGCCGCGAATGCAAATTGCCAACTTGGCGCGTTCGCGCAAAGCTGCGGAGCGGGCGAAGGCCTCAACCACGCCGATGATGTTTTTCTTTTCGTCCAGGCGGCTCGACACCAACACGTACGGCGTGCCATTGGGGCCCAGGTGTTGGTTGAGTTTGGCTTCGAACTCGGCGTCGTCGGGGCGCGTGCGCGCAGAAAACACCCGCATGTTCACCCCTGGCGGTTGTACCCGGAAGGTGTGCGGCATGCGCACATCCAAAGCCCCGGCGTAGAGCGGATGGGAATACTGCTCGTAGCGCTCTTGTTCGGTGGAGGTGATGATGCGGTGCGCGCGGCGCATGCTCATGCGCTCCGCGGCGACACGCTGGGAAAACGCAAAGCGATCTTGCATCACATCGACGTTTTCCAATGTGGTGCCGAGTTTGTCCAATTTTTGCGCGCCGAGCGAGTGGCCGGTGAAGGTGAACGGGATGTTGGTCTTGGACTGGGCCAGCACGGCGCAATAGCCGCCATCGCCGTAGTGCGCGGTGAAGAATTCCGGCGGGGAATCGTGGATGATGTAGAACTCCAGCATGTTATCGACGAATTCCGGCAAGTAGGGCCACAAGTGCTCTTTGCCCAGGAACACGTCACCGCCGCACGGGAAGCGCAAAATGCGCACCCGGCCTTCGTATCCGGGATAGGTGTCTTCGTCTGCGGCGAACTCCGGCCACGCATCGTCGCGGATGCGTCGGGTGACGATGTCGATTTTATGTCCCTGTTCGGCCATGGCCAGCGCCGTTTCTTTGACGTACACCAGTTGCCCGCCGAAATCGGGGTGTTCGGTGAGATAGGAATCGTTCGGGTCGAAGTTGCCTTGGGGGTTGAGAAACGCAATATGCATGGGAAACCCTCCACGCCTCTAGCGGGCGTCTTTAAGCCGGTGAAACGGAATAATCCTCGTTGACGATGATGTCCGCCTTGGCCTTGTGGGCCGAGATGATGCCGTGTTCGATTTCCAGTACACGGTCGATAAAGGTGTCCAGTTCCGATGCGTCGCGATTGCGCTTTTCGCGATGTTTGCGGGTCTGGGTGTAGTCGCGGTCGATGAACGCGTGGTGGGTGGCCGACGGAATCAGGGTGGTGTAGGTGCCTTCCGCGATCACCACCCGTATGCCGCTGGTATTCAAAACTTCGCTTTCCACCGTGTCGTCTTCGTAAACCACTTCGGGTTTTTCGAGCGTCTGCGCACCATCGATGATCGCGCGCATGTGGTCGTCCAGCAGGTCCAGTTTGACTTCCTGCGGGCCGACCCAACCGATATCCTTGCGCCGCGCGGCGTCGTTGGATTTGGGCGGATATACGAAATAATCGTCCTGGCCGAGAATCACGCACGCAATGCCGTCCGTGCCCAAGGCCTCGGCCAAAGCGGCGGCAATTTCCGATTTGCCGCTGCCCGATTCGCCTGCGACGGTGACGCCGATGGGCTTGCCGTTGTCCGTCAAGCTGGCCCGCACGATGGGCGCGATGCCCGCCGCGGCCTTGCGGTGGTGGTCTTCGATGACGATGGAATCTCCGCGCATGGCTGTCATTCCTCAAATTCATGGGTTCCGCCGCGCCCAGATTTCGCCGATCATTGGACGGGCGCCGCCCATTCTTGCTGTGTTGCTGATTCCCCTACCTTTTTATAGAGCGCGGGGCCCCGAGGGTCAAACGGGCGGTCTCACAGATGTCCATCCGGGCCCGTCGTATGTTTGGAATTGCTTTACGGATTCGTGCAATACTGCTTGACCAGATTGCTGCTTTGCACGAAATATCAGGGTGGCGGGAGTGGGGAATCACAACTGCCGGCCCTATTGGAGACGCAATGCTCAATAAGGTGAATACATATGATTCCGCATGGACGGAATTAAACGCAGCTCTGAGGAACACGGAAGCCGCCGTCGGTCTCGGCGGCGCGGTTGGCGCATTGGAGGAAAACCAGCGCCAAACCGGCTTTATCAAGGACCAGTTGTCGGGCGTCGAACGTTTTGTGTTCCAGCACCCGGACCATCCGTCGTGTTACTTCCGCGTTCAATTCAACGCCAAACGTTTGGCGCGTTTCAACGGTGCGGGCGTGAGCGCCCCCCCCGAAGGGGTGATCGCCGCCCATGACGGCTGCTTCTTGTGCCGCGACAACGTCATCTGGCAGCAACAAGGCGCGGAGCTGGGCTACGAATTGAATGTGAACGGCAAGGCGTTTCATGCCTGGATGAACCCGTTTCCGCTGTTGCCCAGCCATGTGGTGGTGGCCTCAAGCGTGCACGAAACCCAGGAATGGGCTTTTGCCCCCGAGGGCGGCCAGGACATCAAGCGGGTGGTGAGCGATCTCGTCGCCCTGGCCGCGCGCATGCCGAATTTTTTGGGTTTCTACAATGGCGTCAACGCGGGCGCGTCCATCCCTGGCCATTTGCATTATCAATTTTTCGAACGTCCCCCGGCGTGTCCCATCGGCGGCACGGCTTTTCCGTTGGAAGCCAAGCTGCGCAACCTGACGTCGGACGGCGACATTCCCGCGATCGAAACGGAGTATCCCGTTCCGGTGGCCAAGTGGTCGGGCGACCCGCAAACCATCAGCGAAGGCGCCGGGCGCTGGATTGACCACTGGGCGGCGTTGAACGAGCAACGCATTTTGCGGCTCACCGCCAATATCATCGTTGCGGCGCAGGACGGCGGCGATGTGGATCTTTATTTCGTGCCGCGCGACCGCACCCGGCCCCGGGGCGAGACCATGTCCGGTCTGGTCGGCGGTCTGGAAGTGTTGGGCGAAGTGGTGATGTCCACACCGGAAGAGCGCCAAGCGCTCGACGGCGGTGAGATCGATTTCTTCACCGTGGAACAAATCCTCGCCAGCGTGCGCACGCCGTTGTTCGCGGAACTGGAACCCCGTCCCTAATCAACGTGTTAGAGGGCGATTCACGGATTAGGTTGACGCTCATATGCATCAACCTAATCCGATCGCACTCTAAATCGAAGTTAGCGGATACCGGGTTTGTAGTGCACGCCCTGGCCGAGCATTTCGCGGTTCACCACGGTCACGTCGCCCGGCGTGACGATGAAACGTTTGGCGTCATCTTCCGCGTTTTCTCCGATGATCGTGCCTTCGGGCACCCAGCAGCCGTTGTCCAGGATGACGTTGGTGAGCTTTGAACCCGCGCCGATGTGGCAACCCGGCAGGGCCAGCACGCCGTCCAGTTCGCAACCCGAGTCCACCAGCACGTTGGAAAACAGAATCGAGTTGGTGACGGACGAGGAATCCACCACGCAGCCGCCGCTGATCATCGACGTGCCGAACTTGCAGCTGTCGGGCTGACCCGTCAGCTGCGCGGGCGGCAGTTGCGGATGATGGGTGAGGATCGGCCATTGCGGATCGTGCAGGTTGATCGGCGGGATGGGCGCCAGTTGCTCCACGTTGGCTTGGAAGTACGCGTCCAGCGTTCCGACGTCGCGCCAATAGGGCTGCCCGCCGAGCGGACCGCGGAAGGTGTGGGACTGCAATTTCATGCCATGGTTCAGGATGTAGGGAATGATGTCCTTGCCGAAATCATGCTTGGAGTCCATCAACTCGGCATCACGGATCAATTGGTCGTGCAGGAAGCTCAGTTTGGTGACATAAATCCCCATGCTCGCCAAGGCGTGATGGGGACTGCCGGGAATGGGCTGCGGATTTTCCGGTTTTTCCTCGAACCCGACGATGCGTCCGTCTTCGTCGACCTGCATGACGCCGAACTGGGTGGCTTCGGCAATGGTGGTGGGAATGCAGGCCACGGTGAAGTCGGCGCCCGATTCCACATGGGTTTGCAGGATCGAGCCGTAGTCCATGGTGTAGACGTGATCGCCCGCCAGGATCAGTACATATTCCGGGTCGTAGCCTTCGATGATGTCGAGGCTCTGATACACCGCGTCCGCGGTGCCCTCGTACCAGGTATCTTCGTCGCGCCACTGTTGCGCGGGCACGATGTCCAAAAACTCTTGATGTTCGGAATTGAGGAACGTCCAGCCCTTCATCAGGTGCTGGATCAGGGAGTGGGACTTGTACTGGGTCAGCACGCAGGCCTTGCGAATGTCGGAATTCACACAGTTGGACAGGGTGAAATCGATGATGCGGAACTTGCCCGCGAACGGCACCGCCGGTTTGGTGCGCCAATCGGTCATCACCTCCAACCGGCTGCCGCGGCCGCCGGCCAGGACCACCGCCAGGGTTTTGCGCGTCAAACGGCTGATATAACGGGCGTCGGCTGTCGCCATGCGTGTTTCCTCCCCACGTCTTATGCATCACCTTCACGGAGCATAGCATACGAATTTCAGAAGGAATGTGAAGATCACAGAAAAGGCGTGAAATGGAACGGCTTGCCGCCGCGTGAAAACAAAAAACCGCCGTATTTTAACGGGGCGCCAACGTCTTGCGGAATGCGATCACTTCGGCGGCAACCTGAAACCCAAGTTTCAAGTGTGCGGCTTCGCTGACCTGATTGCCAAGGTTGGTGTCGGACGCCATTTCCGTGCATCCACGAGATTGCGCCCAGTCCTCGGCGGCTTGAACGAGCCTCGCGCCGACGCCTTGTCGCTGGTTGGTGGGTTCAACGAACCAGCCCTCAAGGTAACCGACCGGAGACGACTCGCACCCTTCTGCCCATTCGCGCAGAGAGACCTCGGCGAAACCGACCAACGTACCTTGGCCGTCTTCACAGACAAAAACACCGTAGCGCTTCGGATCGGAGCACATCATGGCCATTTCCTTGCGGTGCTGCGATTCATCCGTTTCCGGCCATAAGGCCAGTCGCATGGGAAGCCATTTTTCGGTATCTTCCGGCTGCGTGCTTCTTACAACTGTGTCGGTGTTCGGCGTCATCGTTAGCCCCATCCTGCTTTCTTCGAAAGCGCACTCTATCGTGCGTTTGAAAGCGAAAAAACCAGACTTTAGAGTCTGGGTTTTGGTAGTGGGCTGGCAGGCTTGAACCTTGGGCCTGCCCCCAATCGGCTCAATCAGGTTTTCTATCCTCACGCCTTCGGAGAAAAGAACCTTATTGAAGCACGGGGGCATGCGCGCCCCCGCGAAACAGACTGAAGGATTGAAGCCGCCCATCGGGATCGAAGAACGTCTCAACGCCGCCAATCAGGCTGCAACTCCAGTCGTCCCGTCCTGCAATCCGCTCAACCGGATACATGTAGTCCTGCCAGTTCGTGATTTCTGGCTCATAATATCCATGATGAGTGGGGAACCACGGCTGCTCCTGCCCCGACATCAACCGCTCTTGCAATTTCTGCGGTCCCTCGTAGTCCTCTACAATTTCGCAATGGGCGCGCAAATCCCGATCGCCACGAACCAACAGAAACTTCATGCCCCCATCGGCATCAAGCATCAAGACGCCTTGGGGATTGGCTGAAAAGTAATACTCGACCACGCCTTCTCTTTCGCAAAGCGATTGGAAATACGCTGCGAACCCCGGATCATCGACGAACTCAGGGGGCTTGACCCGCAAAGCCTCCACCATGGGCGCAGTGAGATCCTTGAAGTAAGCCCATTGCAATTGGTGGAGGGTGGCGAAGATTTCCTCGGAAACCGTCTCCGAATGCTTACAGATAAAACGGTCGATCAGGCCTTCGTTGAACGCCTGGACGGCAACCTTTTCATCGGCCTTGCCGGTCAGGATTACCTTTTTGCAAGGCAGGTCCTTGATCCGGCGGCAGAACTCCACACCGTCGATGTCCGGCATGTCGAAATCAACCACTACGACGGAGGGCATGTCGAACCGGCGGTCGTTGAACATCAAATCGCGGATTTTCGAAGACGTAAATGCGATGAAACGGTCTGTCGGCTCAAAGAAGCGGCGATAGCCTTCGGCGCTCGCACACGGAAAGAAGAAAGGCGCACCCGGCAACGCCGTTGTTGCGTCGTCTTTCAGGTGCGCCACGGCATCCTGCGGGTTGCTGTAGAGCCGGCAGGCGATCTCGTCACCAACCAGAAAATCGAAGCTCTGCAGAAAATCAGGATCGTCATCGACAACGACGACCGATGTCGGATGAAAGAACGGCAACGTGGTTGGCGTGTCAGTATTGCGAACGTGCATCCTGTTCCGGGCCCCCCTGAGATACAGGTAGTGAAATTGTAAATTCCGTAAACTTACCATATTCCGACGTACACGCAATGGTCCCCATGAACCCATGAATGACACGCCTTGATAACGACAACCCAATACCGGCGCCGCTATAGGTTTCGGAGCCCGTGAAGAACCTGTCGAAAATATGGGGTAAGACGTCCGGCGCGATCCCAGTTCCGGTATCGAGGAAAATCAATCGGTTGTCCGATTCGCCCGCTTCCAGGCGGATGGATATCTCCCCGCGATTGGCCGCGGCAATCGCCCGCAAGGCGTTCTTCAACAAGTTGAACAGAACATGGATCATCAGGATGTCGGAACCAAAGAACCGAAAATCGCGCTGGAGATCCAACGTAATCTTATCCTTTTGGTCCGCTTTGAAGGGATAACGGTCCAAGGCTTGTTCGACGATTCCGGCCATGGAATGATGTTGGAAGGTTGCCGGGTCGATCTTTTCCTGGCGGACATTCGTCAAAAGCATATCGATCACGGTGTTGGCGAACACGACCTGACGCTCGATCCTGTCGACGGCGGTGCTCAGGACCTCAACATCCCGCGGCTGGATATGGCCGTCCGCCGCCCGGGACAGCTTGCGGCGCATGCCTTCGGCATCCAATTTGATGCCGAGCAACGGCGTACGCATTTCGTGAGCGATGCTGCTGCCCAACGCCGCGACCGTCTGCATACGCCGCTTATATTTCGTGATCTCTTCTCCATGACTGAAGAGAAGCCCTCCAGCAAAAGCGAACAGAACAACCGGCACCCCGGTCAGAGCCCCCTGTGGGATCGCCACGCCGTCCGACGTCAAAGCAAAAGATATGACGGCGAGAACGGTTCCCGCGACCCAAGCAACCAGCATGTTGACGGTATCGAAAATCAAAATCACGTAAACCACCGCGCAAATCGTTGACATTTGCCAAACGGCGTTGGCGTCGTTTTTCAACAGCATGAAGGTGAAAAAGAACGGCAAAGCCAAAACAACGGTGATGTAGGCGTAAAGCGGTACGTACGCGCGTATCCGGGGGGGGAAATAGCTGGTGAACAAGAACACCCCGCACAGTCCGGCGAGGAAAAGGCGCAACCAGAGGTTTTCGTAAGGCTGGGGGTAGAGGTCGTTCCATATGAAATAAAACAAGGGGAAACCACTGACACCGAGCAAGCCGATGAGGTGGAATTTCATAAATTCGAACCCGTTGAGATAGCGCCCCTTGACCCACGCAAACGCTTCAAGCGTTCTCCCCCATGCCCGGTGTGCCATGTCCATCACATCATTCCCGTATTTGATCCCGTATTCGAAAAACAAGTTCGCCTGCAATACGGTAAACTGCGCCTCAAAATGATAAAACCATACTATTCGTGGGCACGTTCGCCGCGAGGACACTATCATGGATAAGGCAGGCGTTCAGCCAATCCATGCCATTTATGGTTACGTGACCTAATCTAAGTCTCCCAATGGTAATCAAAGAGGAGACTTAACCATGCTAAACTCACAAAACACACAACACGCATCCGGCCAAAAGGCCGCCCTTCACCCTGAAGATCCGGCGTTTTTCCGCGTCGTCCGGGAGAAAAGCTTTCCGGACTGGTCGCACGGCCACTGGATCGGTCATACGTTAAGTGGGCGAACCCCGCCCCCGAACGCCATCCAAATGCACACCAACGACTATCTGTGTCTGGCGGCCGATCCGAGGATCGTGGAGGCGGAGATCGAGGCCCTGCGCCAATTCGGCCATGGCCAATCCGTCTCCCGAATATTCCTCCATCGCCACGAAAGTCCATTGCGAACCTTCGAACGGCGCATCGCCCAATTCATGGCCGCCGAGGACGCGGTTCTCTGCATGTCGGGCTACAGCGCCAACAGCGGCTTGATCCAGGCCATTGCGCCCGAAGGAACGCCGGTCTATCTGGATATGCGCGCGCACGCATCGCTCTGGGAAGGCGTGCCGAATTCGGGGGCTGTCGCCAGACCGTTCCGGCACAACGACCCGTTTCACCTGGAACGCCAAGTCGGTAAGTATGGACCGGGCATCATCGTGGTCGATGCGCTTTACAGCACCACCGGAAACATTTGCCCCCTGGCCGATGTGGTCGCGGTGGCTGAACGTACAGGGTGCATCCTGGTGGTCGATGAGACCCATTCCTTCGGAACGTTGGGCCCGAACGGCGAGGGCTTGGCCGTGTCCCTCGGCCTGGCGGATCGCATACATTTCCGCACCGTGGGCATGTCCAAGGCGGTCGCCAGCCGGGGCGGGGTGGTGTTGGGCTCCGCGCGGAATATGGAATTTTTCCGTTACGAAGCCTTCCCGATGATCTTCAGCACCACGGTTTTGCCCCATGAGGTCGCTGGCTACGACGCCGCGCTCGATATCATCCAGACGGAGGCATGGCGGCGGGAGCGGCTGCACGCCAATCACCGCATTCTCACGGGTGCCTTGGATGAAATGGGCTACAACGTTTCGGACAGCAAGGCCCAGATCATCGGGTTGGAAGCCGGAACCGAAGCCGACGTGATCCGGTTGCGCGACGCCCTGGAAACCCGGGGCGTGTTCGGTGCGGTCTTCTGCGCCCCGGCGACCCCGAAAAAACGGGCCATGGTCCGCTTCACGGTCAACTGCGGCTTGAGCGATGCGGACCTGGAGCGGGTCATCCAAGTCTGCCGGGACATTCGCGACGAAGTCGGGATGTGGGACTGGGCCGCGACACGCCGCAAGGCGGCTTCCGCGAAACCCAAACCTAGACATCTTTACGCTGCGGAATAGAAATTTCGAGGCTCCTGAATGTGCAGGAAATGTCTGTGATTTGATCACCGGAGGTTCCGAAAGCGTAATTTAAGCGCCTGGAATCTTAAAATAGAAACGCCGCAAGTTATGGAACCTGCGGCGTTTCTATTGGTGGGCACGACTGGGCCCCGTGCGCGCATGCGCACAATTCAAAAAGCATCAATCCCAGCCGTTCGGATGGTTTTAAAAAGCAAAAAGCCCCGGCTTCCCGAGGCTTTTCGATGGTGGGCGCGCCCGCGAACACACTGTGTTCGCTCTCAATTCAAAATGGTCGGCCCAGCAAAAATGTCGAAAGTCTCTTTAGATGAACAGCCCAGAGGGCAATGCATAGAAAATGAGCCCTTTAAGTGATGTTTATATATCTCTTTAAATGGCGCACATCTGAAAATAGCATATTTTAGATGAGTGTTTTCTCAACGAATCTGTTTTGATTTCAAGACATTAAGTTCCGCTCGTTTGGCTTATTCTGGAACCTGTCAGTTTTTAGCATGGCATGTCTAAGGCTGGCCTTTGATAAAGACAGTATCTGCCGTTGGGCCATCAGTTCCGGATTTTTTTCAGATCTTCAATAACGACCGCCGGATTGAACTTTAGCACTTTCGCCAAGCGTAGAAATTCAACGACATCTACCCGGCGCTGACCGCTTTCCAGGCGTGCGACAAAGGATTGGTATTCACCAATAGCGTTGGCCAGATCGCTTTGTGTCATACCCAGTTGCTCGCGCTTTTGGATCAAGAGCGCGATCAGGGCTCGATGCTGCTTTGAGCCTAAGGTTTTTTCCAAAGCACCCTCCGTAAAGGGTGCTTCACATAATCTATTTTTCAGATTATCTTAAAATCAGATAATGCGTGTGTTCTGATCTTCGACACGTTGAATGATTGAATTGAGGATAGCGTCTGTGAAATTTGTTACGCGTGCTTTTTTACCTTTGAGTATCTGCATCAGCCTGTTTTCCCCAACATCTGCCCATGCGGACTGGCTGTGCAGTTGGCTGGGTATTGGATGCACGGGCGCGGCTGCGGTCGATCAAGAAAACCCGCCTGAAGTTTTTTCTTTCACCGTATCGGGAACGTTCGAAGATTGGACGGACATTCCGCCGGAGACCTTTGTGTGCGATACACGCGAACATGAAGATCGCTCATGCCGCTGGCGTGTCCGCATACCTGAAATCAAACGTTACGCCACAGTCGTGTTTGAGCCTTTTCCCCACGACCTGGGAATGTATAAGGTCCGTGCTGTGGTTGAGCACAACCTTGGACGGGATTTGAACTATGGTGCAACGAGGGGAATCCATATCCAGGAAGGCGGGATAAATATGGTCGCCAGTTTTCAGGAAATCAGCATTACTGAAATCGCAAAAAGCCTGCTTGTCGTGGAAATCCGTAAAAGTAACTACCGTGGCCAAATCGATTGGCATGCCCCTATTTACGGGCGCATCGAATTCAAATTTCAGGATGTGATGAAGTAACTGTGAATACCCTGTGTCGGTTACATTTTGAAATATCGCGCAAAGCCAGTTTTAGTAACGTTTGTCTCAGTTAAGAATGTAATTTGTGACAACTTGGCTTGTCGCGAGGATGCAAAATTATAGGCCGCAAACATCCGCTCACGACCTCACCAGCCATTCGTCAAAGACGGCTATCTTTGCCCCTTGTCTTTCCCCCTATAGCCGCGCCATATGTCGGCCCCCATGGCCTCGATGAGCCCTGGATTGACCCGTACTGCGTCCAAGCTGATGCTCCCCGATCTGAGCACCGTCGTGCCGGTTGCTGCGTTTTGCACTCCCGGTGCACCCTTTTCCATAACCGAATTCGGATATGTCATCGCTGCTTCGCGCCAAGGCCCGTTGAAAAGCTGGCAGATGGTTTTCCTGAGAAGCGCGGCGCAGGTTATCAAAAACCCGCCACACCCGTTCGTCGGATGTGGCTGCCATCAAGCGGTCGTACATGGCTTTGTTTTCGATTTCGCCGGTGACGCCCGCCTCGCAGGCCGCCTCCAAACTGTCCGGGGCGGTGATGTTGCCAAGCCAACGGTCTTCGGGCAGAGGCATGGCGTGATCGGAAAAAATGCGTTCCAACGCTGCCGCATGGCGGTCCTCGGCCCTGATGATGTTGGCGAACGGCCGCACCAAGCCAAATTTTTCGATCACCGCAGCATAGGTGGCGCGGGCTTTGTATTCGTCTTCCAGGGCTTCGATGAGGGCGGCAACGGTGGCTTGGTCGAGGCTCATGGAGATGGCTGGAAAATCAGGTGCGCGCCATGGCGGCCCGGAAGCCGCCCATCACCACCTGCTCCAAAGCCACGCGGAACGCGGTCTTGCCGAACACTAAGCCGACGTGACGCACGGATTTGGCGACGGTGTTGTCGGCGTTGATCAAATCAACAAGCATATTCACGGCTTCGCCATGCGCGCGGGCTTCCTCCCCTTCGATGAAGGCAACCAGGGCCTTTACATCGGTTAAACGGGGTTCGTAGTGCACGATCAACGAAGAAGATGCGGGACGAATCTCAATCCATTTCACCCCAGGCATGCTTTCCAGACCTTTGCGTAACGCCCCAGCAAGCGTCGTGCTGTCGCGCAAATCCGAAATCTTAAAGCGAACCCGTCCGGGAATGTGATGTACGCTGCGGCCCATGGGCGGCGTCTCCGATATGAAAGCGGGGTTGTCACACTGTTGTTGCAATTAATAACCATTCTTAATAACGTTTGGCAAGTGAAGTTTTTTTGAACCGGCACACCCTGGACTGTCCGCGCATACACGAGCACGGATAATGGGCCGTGCTCGTTTCCGGTTCTCATGCCTTAAGGTGCTGAGACAGGTGGGAATGGGTCTTTGCTTATGTGTCGTCGCGGCGTTAAGTGTTCAGGCAGGTTTTCCGGCGGCCGCAGGTCCGCGCGCAGCGGTTTTGGCGGCTTTGGCCGTCGTGGTCGGCGGGTCCTCGGGCAGGTCGGTGGGGTCGACGACACTCCGATCTTCATCGTCGTTGACCTTCCGGGCTTGTTTCTTCGGGGCAGTCAACATCATAACCGCGCCCACCCCGGCACCCGCCAATGCGATGTAACCGAAGATGGGATGGGCGCGCACCACATGGGCGGCAACCGATGCGATGGCCATGGTCACGGCGCTTTGCGCCGTGTTTTTCGCGACATGCTCAACCGCTTGGCGGGACGTGATGTCCCCATGGCGCACCCGCGCGGCTTCCATCACGCCGGACGTCACGCCACCCAACACGGCGCCGAAGGCACCGGCTTGAACAACCGTATCGAGGGGGGGCAAGGGGGATGTTTCCGTTTGATCCATGGCTGAAATCCTTGTTGTTCTTGTCGTTTTCAATCGCTTCCGTGGTGTTTCCCACGTACATTGCGACTGCAACACAACATCATTTTATTCAGCAGTTTCAAAGGTCTGAATAAATATGATCGGCCATTTTTTCGACTCCGTCCAATGTTTTCTGTTCTTTGAACGAACCGTGTTTTCAGACCTTGGTCTGGGTTCACCGATTAAGCTTGTTCACGCGCCGCGCGTTTGGCTTTCACCAAGGCCTTGCGGCGGTGAGTGGCCTGTTGCGAGGCATGCCACAGCGCCAAACCCGTTAGCGCCAAACCCGCGCCGACGTGAAGCTTTTTCCAACCGCCGGGACGCATGAACCCGGTATAGAGCAGCGTGCCGATGGCGACGGACAATCCCCCGACCGTGAGCGTGCCCGTATCGATGCCCGCTTTCGCATCGCCGCCCTTGGCTACGGTCTTGGGAGCTGTAGTTTTCGTGGTTGCGGCCTTAGGGGCGGCCGGTTTCGAAGGGGATGTTGGGTTATCCATTTTGTTCATGGTGCTGATACGTTCCGAAGTCAAAAATCGCGGTGAAGGTCCGTGTGTAGATATGCGATCCCTTGTGGATTGCCACGTCTTATTCAATGGGTCCCGGAGGTCATTCCCGCGTTCCCGGCATGACCGTCAGGTCGACGATCTGACCGTTCCGCTGAACCTTCAAGATTGTGCTTTCGCCGACTTTCAGGCCACCCAGTGCGTTCATGAAATCGTGGATGGTTTCGATGTCGACGCCAGCCAAGCCGACCAGGATGTCGCCGTTTTGCACACCTGCCTTTTCGGCCGGTGCGCCCTTGACCGCGCCCTGCAGTTTCACGCCTTTGACGCTGTCGTCCTGCCCATAGGCCGGGATGGTGCCGAGATAGGCGCGTAAATGCTTGCGCGACATACCGCCTTTTTTGCGCGCGACCTCGATATAGTCCGGCACCGCGTCCGCTTTGGCGAGCGAGCGTGTGATGCCGGCCATCAAGCGGGCGATGTCGCGCGCGCCGTCGTAGTTCAGTTTGTCCGCGGTGTCGCGTGGCGTCGAATAATATTCATGCGCGCCGGTGAAGGCGTTCAAGACCGGCACCCCCTTCATATAAAAAGGTGTGGCATCGGTGGGCAAATAGGGATCGGATTGGGTCTGAATGGCTAGGCCCACGGGGACGTTGCGCCGTTCGATTTCGCGCGCCCACACGGAACTGGAGCCGGTGCCCTGCAGGAAAACCTGATCGCGCAAATGCCCGATCATATCCATGTTCAGATACGCCGCGATCTTGCCTTTGAGGTAACCGTATCCGCCCACTTGTTTGCCCAGTTCTTCGACGAAGTGAGTGGAGCCCAACGTGCCCAGTTCTTCGCCCGACCACGCGGCGAACCAGATGTCGCGCTTGGCCTTGAGCTTTCCGGCGCGCTGTTGGTCGGTCAGGTATTGGGCGACCTCCAATAACGCTGCGATTCCGGATGCGTTGTCGTCCGCGCCGGGATGGATGGCCCCGTCTTCGTCCGCGTGCGCAAGCGAGCCGGCGGCCTCTCCCCGCCCCAAGTGGTCGATGTGCGCCCCGATGATGACCGGGGCCTGGTCCGAGGATGCACCCGTTTCCAGCTTCGCCAACACGTTGCGGCCCCGTCTGGCCTGGCGTTCGATGTTTAAAACGGCGCTCACCTGAACGTCCTTGAGGGCAAAGCCGGAAACGGCGTCGCCCTTATCCAAGGCGCTCTGCAACGCGTCCAAAGACTTGCCGGACGCCTTGAGCATGCGATCGGCCAAATCGTCGCTGATGGAAATCCCCGCCAGCGACGTGCCCGCCGTGGCGGTATCGCGATTCAGATCGATCAGTTGCTGCTTGGTCTTGGCGTGCGGGCCGGACACGAAAATGACGCCCTTCGCCCCCAGGCCTTTGGCGACCGAAGCTTTGTAAGCCAGATCGGAATAATGCAGCCAGTGGCGGCGGCGTTTCGGTTCGACGTCTTCCGGCTGGAAGCGCAACATCATTACCCATTTGCCGGCGACGTCCAAATCCCCGTAGGAATCGTAATCCGCAATTTCGCCCGTGCCCGGAGCCTTAAGCCCGTAGCCCACGAAGACCACGTCGGCCGCATCCACATTGCCGTTGCGCGACAAGGCCAAGGGTCGCCAATCTTGATCGAGCACCGGCGTTTTCGAAACACCCTCGACAGTCAGCGTATTGCCCGTTCCCAACCGCGCACCCGCCGTGAAGGAAAACGCCTGGTACCACCCGCCATCGTCGCCCGCAGGCACCAGCCCCAAGCGCTCAAACGCGTCCTTGACGTAAGCTGTTGCGCGCCGCTCGCCCGGTGTTCCGGTGAGACGGCCTTCCATGTCGTCAGACGTCAGGGCCACGACATGACGCTTGACGTCCTTGGCACGGATGGCGGCGATGGTGCCGGCCAGCGTATCGGTTTGGGGTTCGGCTGCGGGCGCATCCGCGGATGCGTTTAGGCCTAAGAGTTCACGCGCTTTGGCGTCGTTCCAGTCGGCCCAAAAAATCTGACTGGTCTTGTTGGCGGTGCGCTTGGACGTCCACGATAGCTTTTGGCCGTCCGGCGAAAACACCGGCAGGCCGTCGAACCCGTCGGTGTACGTCACGCGCACCGGCTCACGCATGCCCGCCGCGTCGACGAGGAACAGTTCGAAATTGGCATAGCCTTGCTGGTTGGTCGCGAAAATCAAGTAGTCACCGCTGGGGTGAAAATAGGGCGCCCAAGACATATGCCCCATATGGGTGAGACGCTTTTCCGTGCGGGTCGCTAAATCCATGGTGTAAATCTCGGCGCTGGCACCGTTTTCAGAGAACCGCCGCCACGTGATGAACTTGCCGTCTGCACTGAAAAACGGCCCGCCGTCGTATCCCAGCGCCGTGGTCAGACGCTCCACTTGAGTGCCGTCGGCGCGCATCAGGTAAATGTCCATCATTGCCGCATAGTCGTGTTCGAACAGCTTGGCTTCGGCCTCGGTCATCTTTTCGGTGTACGCCCGGCGGTTGGAAGCGAAGGCGATCCATTGGCCGTCGGGGGAATAGGAACCTTCTGCATCGTAACCGGTCACGTTGGTGAGATTGGTCCGGTTTCCGGTTTCCAGATCCTGTGCATAGATTTCATAGGCGAAATCATAGCTCCAGGTGTAACGGCGGGCCTTGCCGGAAAGGCGCTCCTTGATTTCCGCACGCATCTTGCGCCGCGCCTCCGGATCGTCATGGGTCGAAGAATAGAGAATCCTGTTACCGGCCGGATGGATCCAGGCACAGGTTGTACGACCAACACCCGGAGAGATCTGCTCCACATCGCCGGTTTCCAGGTCCATCAGATAGATTTGATAAAACGGATTGTCGCTGTTCCGCTCCGACTGGAAGATCATCTTGGTCCCGTCGGCGTTGAAATACCCTTCGCCGGCGCGCCGCCCTTCGAAGGTCAATTGCCGCACGTTGTCGAGCAACATCTCCTGGGATGCGGACGCAGGCTGCACCGCCAGCGCGGACAGGCCGAGTGCGGTCACCATCACAGCGGAACGCAGGTTGTTTTTCGGCACGCTTAAGCCTCCTGCTCTAGAGTGCGATCGGATGAGGGTGATGTATATGAGCGCCAACCTCATCCGTGTATCGCCCTCTAACACGTAGATTAGGGACGGATTCACGTCTTAGGCGGAAACACGAACGTGATCCCACCTAAGACGATCCGACCCTAGCGAAACGAACGGCCCCGATCAAAGCATTGTTGAGAACCATTCGCAATATCCAAAACGCGCCCTGTCAGAAATGCGCCAAGCAAAAGTCTATGGATCGTTGAGATTTAACTTGACGTTCGCCGCATCAAGTTGAGAATTGCTCGCAATTGCTGCGGTGCTGACCTTTGTTGCAAATGCGACGCAATTTTCATTGATAATGATTTTCACATTTAAAATCAATGACTTATTGACGCATTTCAATTGAGAATATACCATTACAAAAAGATGACACAACACGCTTGGTTATCTGGTTACAAATTGAACGATCTTTGACTTAGGGCCCCATGCATGAGCGTTTCCAAGGCACCAGACCCCGAAGCGGACTGGCTGAACTACCGTTCGTTTCTCAAAGTGGCGCACCATGTCCCCGGTCGGCTGCGTTTGAAAGTCGCCAAGGGCGCGATCCAGAAATTCGCGAACGGAGAAGCCCGCAAGCTGGAGGCGTGGGTGGAGTCCCTAAGCGGGATTGAAGACATTAGGGTCAATCCCATGGCGCTGAGCATCGTGATCGCCTACGACAAGACCCGCATCGGCGCCGGGGAGTGGGATACGTTTTTTGGCCCGGACGAAGAGGCCGCACGCTTGGTCTTGAAGCGTTTGGAAAGCTAAGTCGAGCCCAGCGTTTGGCCGCATGGAAAGGATACAAAAATGGCATATTCATTGTTTCAAGACGCCATGAAGAACAGGCCCCGGACGGGGGATTTCTTCCCACCGGCATCGACCATCGCCAGCGCCGGCGCATTCGGCGCCATCCTGGGCATGGCGACCAGCGGCGTGACCAACTATGGCAAGGTGAAGGCCGGTGAAATCACCGAGGAAGAAGCGGTGCAAGACACCCTCAATTCCGGCGCGATGAGCGCGGGTACCATGGCCGCTGCATCCGTGGCGGCGCACGTCGTGCGTGTTCACCCTGTGATCGGGTTCGCCGCCTTGGCGGCGGTGGGCATTGGCGTTCTGGCGTCCGCGCGCAAGGCGACCCAACAAAAAGAAGTCGAAGAGGCCGGTGCGGCGCAAATCGAAGTCGAAGTTGAAGCCGAAGCCGCCGGCTGAGCCAAGCCCCTGCAAGCGGGAACACAGAAATACTCACTGATGTGATAGGAGATCGACATGAATTACTTACCTTTTATCCGTTCCAACGGCTTTTGGGGCGGCATGGTTATCGGAGCTGCAGCCACATACGTGTTGACCAACAAGTCCGTTCAGGACGCCATTTTCAAAACGGCGGCGACCGCCGTGAACGGTGTGCGTTCCGGTATCGAAGAAGCGAAGGAACGCTTCTATGACGCCGAAGCCGAAGTGGCCACCGAAGACGACACCGAAGAGACCGCCACCGGGGAAACGGCCACCTAAATAAGGTCACTCCTGAACAAGGTTGGCAATTGATGCTCAATCCAGACCCGCCGACGGACGCGATCATCGCCGCTACCGTGTACGATCACGTACATATCGTCCATGAACTTCCCCGCCGGTTGCGGGTGAAGCTCAAGTGGTTGAATATCACCAACGGCGATAAGACTTATTTCGCCTCGATCCTGGAACGTATGGACGGCGTCAAGTCCGTGCGCATCAACCCACACGCCAAATCCATCATCGTCACCTACGATGGGCGGCCGGCAACCAAGGCCCTGGTGCTCGAACGTTTGGACCGATTGGATCCTGCCGCCGCGCCGAGGCTGGTGGCCAATACCGATGGGCGGCACTTCTTCCATATGGCCTTGAGCGGCATGGCGTTGGCGGCAACACCGTTCATGCCGCCGGCGCTGAGAACCGCCGTCATGGGCGTGGTGATCGCACCGACGATCCTGGAAGGCGTCACGTCCCTGTTGACCCGGGGCGTCACGGTGGAAGTGCTCGACGGCGTCGCTGTCGGTCTGGCCGCGTCGCGTGGCGATTGGTTCACCGCGCTCAGCACGGACTTTCTCATTCACATGGGTGAGCAGCTGGAGGCCTGGACCAGTGACACCTCCACCGATCTGCTGCGCCAGCTCCTCCATCCCGCCCCGGCCAAGACCTGGGTCGAGGTCGACGGCGAACTGATCGAAATGGCGACGGACGACCTGCAGCCCAACGACATTGTCGTCGTCGGGCCGGGCGAAACCATCGTTGCCGACGGCCAAGTCGTTTCCGGCACCGCCCTGGTCAACGAGTCCACCATCACCGGCGAAAGCATGCCGGTGCGCAAGGAAACGCAAGCGCGCGTCATGTCCGGCACCATCGTTGAGGAAGGGCGGCTGCGCATCCGCGCCGTGCTGGTCGGCGACGACACCACCACGGCGCGCATTTCCCGCTTCATCCGCGAATCCCTGGAAACCAAATCGGAAACCCAAATCCGCGCGGAAAAGGAAGCCAATCAACGCATCAAGATCACGTTGGGGCTTGGCGCGCTCACGTTCCTCATCACCCGCGACCTGACGCGTTTGGCATCCGTGTTCCTGGTGGACTATTCCTGTGCGCTGAAATTGGGCACGCCCGTGGCCATGAAGTCCACCATGTACAAGGGGGCCAAACAGGGCATCTTGATCAAGGGCGGCGGCGCCATCGAACGCATGGCCGAGGTCGACACCATCATCTTCGACAAGACCGGCACCCTCACATACGGTCAGCTGGATGTGGTCGACGTGCGCAGCGTCGCACCGAAAACCTGGCCCGCCAATGAACTGTTGGCGTTGGTGGCGTCCATTGAAGAGCATTCCACGCATCCCATCGCACACGCCGTGGTGACCAAAGCGCGCGACGAAAAGCTGGCGCACGTCAGCCATTCGGATGTGCAGTTCATCGTCGCCCACGGTCTGGTCAGCGAAGTCAATGACAAACGCGTGGTCATCGGCAGCCGCCACTTCCTCGAAGAGCACGAAGGCATCAAGGTCGCGCGGCACAAAAAACACATCCACGAAATGGAACAAGAAGGTCTGATCCTTCTCTATACCGCCGTGGACGGAAAGCTGGTCGGCATCTTGGGCCTGCGCGACCGTCTCCGTCCCGAAGCGCAAGGCATCGTTCAAGCATTGCGGACGCAAGGTATTCAGAATATTGCGATCCTCACCGGGGATCGCAGGGCCAAGGCCGAGGCCTTGGCGCAAGAGCTGGGCATCAACGAAGTTTACGCCGAGTTGGAACCCGAGGATAAAGCCGACATCGTCCTGAAACTGAAGGACCAGGGCCGCACCGTCGCCTTCGTTGGCGACGGCGTCAACGACGCGCCCGCCCTGGTCAACGCCAACGTGGGCATCGCCATGCCGCAAGGCGCGGACATTGCCCAGGCCAGCGCGGATGTCATTCTCACAGACGACCGGTTGGAAGAGATCGTCGAGGTCCGCAAGCTCAGCACCGCGACCATGAAGCTGATCAAATCCAACTTCAACATCGCCGTGGGGGTGAATTCCGGCCTGTTCCTGGCCGCGTCCATGGGCTGGACGTCGCCGGTGGTGTCCTCTCTGCTGCATAACGGCACCACGGTGGGCACCTTGTTGCGTTCTCTGGTCGGAACGCGGGCAGCGGACTGACTACCTTTTTTGCGCGTTTCCGTTGGGCCGACCGGGACAAGTCATTCGATGGGGGGGAGGTTTCGAAGTATGAAAACGCTGACGCTGTTGGCCCAGAAAGGCGGAACGGGCAAAACCACCCTGGCGGTCCACTTGGCGGTTCACGCCGCCCAAAAAGGCAAACGGGTTGTGCTGTTGGATATCGATCCCCAGAAAAGCGCCGTGACCTGGAACCTTCGTCGCCAAGACGATCGGCCAGAGATCATCGCCGCCACGGCCGCAAAACTTGCCGCCGCGCAAAAACAAGCCGCCAATGACGGTGTGGACATTCTGGTCGTCGACACGGCCCCCCACGCTGGACCGGCCGGACGTACGGCGGCGGCGACGGCGGATTTGACCTTGGTGCCCTCGCGCCCGGCAACGTTCGATTTGGATGCCATCGGTGCGTCGGTGGACATCGTCAAATCGGTTTCGGCCCCGGCATCCATTGTGCTCAACGCCTGCCCGCCGCCCACCCGCTTTGGTGAAGCCGGGATCGTACGCGAAGCGCGTGAAGCCCTGACCGGTTATGGCCTGAAGATTTGTCCCGTCGCCATCGCCCACCGTGCGGCCATGGGACACGCACTCATCGGCGGTCAAGCGGTGACGGAATTCGAACCCAAGGGCAAAGCCGCGGGGGAAATCGTCGCCTTGTGGACATGGATTGAGAAGGAGTGGACGTGATGGCCAAACGCGCAAAGCTGACTCTGACGGATGCGGAGGAGCCCAAAAAGGCCACAGCCCGCAAGGCTACGGCCAAAACAGCTCCGGCGCGAAAAAGCGCGCCAGGGAAAACCACAGCCAAAAGGACGGCGACAAAAGCGGCGACTGCGAAAAAGACCGCGAAGAAGGCCGCCCCTAAGAAAACCGCAACCAAACAGACCGCAGCCAAGCCTCCGCCAACCGCCAAGCCGAAACCCGACCATGGCGCGTCCTCACCCCAGCCGCAGCGCAACCGTCAGCGCAGCCGGGCAGGAGGTCCTCCCCTTTCAAAGCAGGCTGCATTGGGGCTTGGCGTTCTTGCCGTTTTGGCAGCGGGTATTTTTCTGTTCGCGAAAAGCCGCACGTAGCACCGATGCCTCGGTCATTTCATATGAACCGATACTACAGCTCTACCCAAAGGCTGATTACCCAAGGAAATGTCATGACCAACCACAGTGCGGCCGCAACGACGAGGATGGTGTAAAACCACCGGTCGACAAAGTTGGGCGTTGAATCTTGGACGTAACCGTAGGACGGATGCCGATTGGCATATGTCGACGGTCTGCTCGTCAAGTTTTCCTGCGAAGCCTGCAGGGGCAAAACGGTGTCTTTGTTCAGTCCGGACATGGTCTCTCCTTTACCGTTCACACCGCACGGCCTGAGCTCATGTGTCCGCGTGTACGCAATCACCGGAGCCGGATCCGCCTAACGCACCCAAGCCAACACAAGCTGTACGACTGAAACCCACATCACCAGCACCGGAATAATCGCGCGATCGAGCCCATCATGCCCCCGCATCGAAGGATGCACGGTCCATCACCAGCGCTGAACACGATCCCATTTAATATCATTCTTTTCTTAATTGCAAATGATTATTAATTGCAACATGTGGGCACTCGGCCAAGGTGCCGTGTCAACACATCCCTTTCATACGGTTTGCATGATGGTCTTGAGGAGATCGGCGGCGAAAACCCAATCGGTTTGCCGACCATCATCGCTGGTGGGGATATACACCTCCAGGCCCACAAACCGGAATGACGGAGCATCCCAAACCTCACGGGGAATGCGGGTATAGGCGGAAATCATGGCACGATCTTGGTTCCGCTCAGAATGGTCAATTTGGATGCACCGAACGCTACTTAGGGCCCGGGCTTTTGTGTCCGTCCCCTGGTCATCAATTTGATTTTGGATTGTTCGCAAAAGTTGGTCGTCGCCACTGAAAATGTCGGCGCAAGGCCCATGGTCGTCAAAGCCTCTGTGGAGATCGATCACCAGACGCCGCGATCCGACTTCCGCTTTGATCTGATGGTACAGTTCCCGGTGCTGCACGTCGGTGCGGTAGACTTCGTCCGAGCGAGGATGACGGCCCGAAAGTCCTTCGGGAATCCGCAGCACCGAGAATGGCGGAATGTCACTGAGCACCTCGAGCGTTTCGGCCACCCGGTCACCGAAGGCCAGCTCTTCCCGATGCGCCCCGATCACCAGCAAAATATCCGGTTCGCTCACGGGTCGGGCGTGATCCATTCATATATCTCTTTGGTCTTCGCGTCGCACTTGCAACACCCCGGGCTGCAGGTGGATATGTCCGCGACCATCCTGATTTTGTCCTTACGTTGCAAAATCGCCAACATACCGCGCAACGCGTCAGGCTCGGCATCGAAACGATAGCACATGTCCATCAGCGTGACCCGCTTATGTTCGGCGATATAGGTGCGAACCTCGGATAAGATCATTTGAGCTGTCCTTTATCATGGGTCTATCGACTGGAGATCACCCAGTAAACAAGTCGTTCGTTGCGCTGTTGGCTCATATCCAAGAACGCGTGATCATGGCGCCAGTTGTCGAGAGAATGAATATGCATGATCGAACGGCCTCAGCTGTCAAAAGGCGTTTTGTTGAGCTTATTTAAAATGCGGTATCGGAAGGCTGCGTTATCCGCAGCCTTCCGACCAGTGCACGTTGGACCGCGTCCGCGATGCGGCTACGCTTTGCCTTCCGCCGCGGGCATGCCTGGTTGAGGTTCGCGCGAACCCCAGATGCGCAACCCGACGAACGTCACCACGGAGATGCCGACCATGATCGCAATCCACAGCCCGGACGACACCGGGTCGCGGGTGAAGATAGCCGATTGGTACGAAATCGTCGCGATCACGTACGCAATACCCGTGGTCCAGGCACCAACGAATGCCGTCCATGCCAGGTTGGTTTCCCGGTAAACCGCCGCCAGAGCCGCGGTGCAGGGGAAGTACAACAAGATAAACAACAGGTACGCAAAGGCGCCTGCTGCGCCGTCGAACTTCGCAGCCATGGCCCCGAAGGTTCCCGTCGCCACTTCCTGTTCCTCGGACGCGGCATCGATGGTGCTGACATCACCGACGCTGATGCCCATCGGATCGGCCCACGTACCCATGGCGTCGCCTAGGTTCGCCGGAATGGTCTCAAAAGCTTCGGTGATCCCGGCCATCAAAGAGAACGGCTCTTCTTCTTCCACAATCCCTGCCGCGGCCGCTTCGGCTTCGGCCATGGCGGTGTACATGGAATCCAAGGTGCCGACTACGGCTTCCTTGGCCAGGATACCGGTGAACAGGCCGACCGCGGCCGGCCAGTTTTCTTCGTCCAGACCCATGGGGGAGAACGCCGGCGCGATGGATTTGCCGACCTCGCTCAGAACGGAGTTTTCGGTGTCTTCGTTGCCGAAACTACCGTCGGTGCCGATGCTATTCATGACGTTGAGCACCAGAACCATCGGCACGATAATCTTACCGGCCCTGACCACGAAGGACATGGTGCGGTCCCAAACCCGGATCATCACGCCTTTGAACGTCGGCATGTGATAAGGGGGCAACTCCATGACGAAGGGCGACGTTTCGCCTTGCAAGATGGTGTTCTTCATCACCAGGCCGGTCAGCACCGCCACGGCGATGCCGATCAAATACAGCCCGAACACGATGTTTTGCCCGCCGATGGGGAAGAATGCCGCGGCGAACAGGGCATAGACCGGCAGACGCGCGCCGCAAGACATGAACGGCGCCATGACGATGGTCATGATGCGGTCCCTGTGTTGTTCCAGGGTCCGGGTCGCCATGATCGCCGGGATGTTGCAACCGAAACCGACGATCAACGGCACGAAGGATTTCCCCGGCAGGCCAACGGCCCGCATGGCCCGGTCCATGACAAAGGCGGCCCGCGCCATATAACCGGAATCTTCCAGAACCGACAGGAACAGATACAGGAAGGCGATCACCGGAATAAAGGTGGCCACCACCTGAATGCCGCCGCCGATGCCGGTGGCGAGCAACAGCACGCCAATATCCGGCATTCCCAAGCTTGCCAGCAAAGCCCCGAAACCATCGACGAAGATGGCGCCGCTGAAGATGTCGAAGAAGTCGATGAAGGATCCGCCGATGTTGATGGTGAACATGAACATCAGATACATCATCCCCAAAAAGATCGGGATACCGAGCGCGCGGTTGAGCACGACGCGGTCGATTTTATCCGAGATATTGCGCGACACCTTGGCCGCTTTCTTCGCATGCGCTTGCGCCGCCGAATTGGCGAAGCCGTAACGCCCATCCGCGAGAAGAATATCGACGTCCTCGCTCAAGTTCGACTGAGACTCCGCCAAAGCTTCGTCGGAAACCACCGAAGGCCCAGCCAAACGGCGCGCCAGGCCATCCCCTTCCAGAAGACGCGCGGCCAGCCACCGGGAATTCGCACCAGCCGCGTCGGCCGTCGATTGCACTTGCGCCATAAGCCCGGTAATCGCCGTCTCCAAAGAATCGTCATAGGCGATTTTCGCAGCGGAAACCGGCTTGGTTTTCACCGCCTCGGCTACCGCATCTTTCAGTTCCGGCACACCGTTCTGATTCACCGCAACCACCGGCACCACCGGACAGCCCAGTTTGTCCGCCATGCCCGCGACATCGACCTTGACCCCCATGGCTTCGGCCACATCCATCATGTTGAGCGCCACGATCATGGGTTTGCGCATTTCGATCAACTGGGCGGTGAGATAGAGATTGCGCTCCAAGTTCGAGGCGTCGACGATATTGACGATGACATCGGCCTCGTTAGCATGCACGAAATCGCGCGCAATCTTTTCATCCAGGGAAATATCCTCGTTGGTCACGTCTAGAGAATAGGTCCCGGGTAGGTCGATCACCTCGTAGCTGACGTCGTCGTGTTGATAGGCGCCGACCTTGCGCTCCACGGTCACGCCCGGCCAGTTGCCGACCCGCTGCTTCGCGCCGGTCATGGCATTGAACAAAGTGGTCTTTCCCGAGTTGGGATTGCCCACCACACCAATTACAAATTTGTCGCTCATGATGCTTTCTCCACCCGTACGGCTGCCGCCTCATGCTTGCGCAGGCTCAGCTTGAAACCGCGCACTTCGATCTCGACCGGGTCGCCCATAGGCGCCACGCGCGTGACGTCGAAAGCCGTTCCCGGGGTCAAGCCCATGGCCAAAAGCTTCTTGCGATAGCTTCGCTCACCTTCTTCAAAACCGGAGACTTGTCCCGAGTCCCCCACATTCATCTCTTTCAATGTCATCTCTTTGTCCTCCAAAGACTTGAGTTTGGCGAAGCGCCAAAGAGTCTGATCGGTTTAACGGCTAAACGTCAGCGTCCCGGACCATGATCTTCATGGCCATACCGCCGCCGATGGCAATCCGCGCCGCCTCACGAGCGACCACGAGTCCACTGCCCTGGCGCTGAACAACCGTGACTTCCGCACCGATATTCAAACCGAGGTCCGATAGACGGTTGTCCAAGTTCTTGCCGGCGGCGAGGGATTCAATCCGCACAGCTTGCCCTTCCGGGGCAAGCCCCAGGGCATAGGGTTTTGCTTGTTTTTGCATAGACTCCTATCGACACATTCGAAGGGTGCGAACGGTCTGGATCACGAGACGGCACCCCCAATTACACCACATTGTTGTGAATTTTAACGCAAGTGAGAGTCATTTGCAATAAGTTAGACTGTCTTTATGAAGGGGGTTTTTTTGGTGACCAAAGACACAATGATTTCATCGTGCGTCTCAGGCTTTCCGGCCATCGGCATCATTCGTCCGCTTTGTCTTCGTCCGCATCATTGCTCGAATCCAGAGGAACGGCAAAGAGCTCCATCTTGTGGCCCACGAGGCGATATCCCAATTCCGCAGCGACTTGTTCCTGCAGTGCCTCAAGCTCTTTATTGTAAAACTCAATGACCTTGCCGGAATTGACGTCAATCATATGATCGTGATGCTCGTCCCCCGCCTCTTCGTAGTGCGCCCGGCCGTCACCAAAATCATGGCGCTCCAAAATACCGGCTTCTTCGAACAGGCGAACGGTCCGGTATACGGTCGCGATGGCAATGCTCGGATCTTGCGCATTGGCAAGACGATGCAGTTCCTCAACATCCAGATGGTCCGTTGTGTTGGACAAAACACGCGCAATAACCCGGCGCTGGCTTGTCATCATCATGCCGCTCTCTTGGCAAGCTTCTTCAATGCGTGAGACTTCTTTTGAAGACATTAGTTTTTCCCAATATAATTTTGACGCGCCATGTCCTGAAATACCGACATGCCCCCTGTTGGGGCCGCATCTATAGGTTCATCCCCTGAGCGCAAAACAAAATTCCCATATTCTTTTTGTGGACTTTACATTTGCGCCCACGCCCCGTGTTTTTTTGTCAGGGCTGCTACTGTGCAAAACACCAGAGGCTTATACTTTTTAAGCATACATTGCAAGCTAATGATAATCATTCGCATTTTATGTGATGCATGTCAAATGACGTTTAACATCGTCATTCTCCCCGATAACCGAGGCCTACAACCGGGGCCCCGGGTATCCCGACCATGGCCACAAAAGACGACAAGCCGCTGGATCAGGTCCACTCACACATATTGATTCGCCCCCTTGATGAGCACACCCTAATATGCTATTAATAATTATTCTCAATACGGGCGTGGGCGCATTTCATGAAAAATGGTCGTGTTGTAGTGGCGGTGGATCACGCTCAGCATGAAGGCGAGTGCTGCACATCGCCGCAGGACAAAGGGAAAGGCGATGCAGCGCAAACGGCGGGTTTGAGGCCTCGCGGATGCGATTGTGGCCGCCCACGATATTTATCAACGGAACTGTTCGCCGATGGGGACGAGCTTTGCATCGATCACAACGGCGATAAGTACACTTTGAGGATTACGAAGCAAAACAAATTGATTTTGTGCAAATAAACGTTTGGATCGGCCTATCGACCGATCCGGACCCCGACAATTGACGTTGCCCAAGTCAGCAAGCCGCCGGTTTTGACCGAACGCCAGCCAGCGATGGAAACCGTCTCATCTGGTTTAGAGGAGACCGGCTGTGAAGCTGAACGATAATCCTGCCCTCATGAGGGGGCTGGCCTTACGGTTGTTGACCACAAGTGCCTTCATTCTTCCCACATCAAACGTATTGGCAGAAGACGCGGGGCCGCAATTACCCGCCGGTCCATTGGTGCCGACGCTGACCCAGCATCACAAGCCGGGGCCGTTCGCCGTTATTCCTATCGTCGATTACACGGGAGCCGCGAGCAACAAGCCTTACCGCAAAGACAATATCGACACCTGGAGTCCCGCGTTGGACAGCATCATGTCCAGCGGTAAGATCGTCAAAGCCGGTGGCGGCTATGATGGCGCGGGCAGTGCCAAGGACGGCTTCGCCGACGTGACGTACCGGGATACGAAGCATCTGGTCAAGGCCGTGGGGTCTTATGAAGACGTCGGACAATTGTCGGTGCCATCTGAAACCGATAAGCAACGTTACGGCTACAAGCGAAAATCGGGACAATTCGTCTACGGTCTGTTTCCCAAAGCCGGGCAGGCATTGAAGATTGCTGTCATTCACGACCGGATCGACGATCATTTGACCAATTCGACGCGAAGCTCGACGGAATCCGGTGTGCCGTTGGTGCGTGGCGACGGGCAAGACCCGATTAAGACCGAACGCAGCATCGGCAAGGCGGTTTACGAAATCAAAGCCCCCCTCAACGGCATCGACGCCATCAAACTGGAAGCCACTTTCGTGGAAACGGAACGCGAAGCCAATAATTTCACGTTCCGAGAAAGCACGCCGGTCGCAAATTACAACATCGGCCAGAAAGACGTCACAAGAATAGGCGGACAAGGCACGGTCGAGTTTGCGGCTTTCGGTGCGAAAAACCGCGTGAGGCTTGGCGCGGACCACACCAATTACAATGGGAAACGTTTGGGCGGCCCGCAATTGAACGATTTGAATATCGTTTCAGCTTATCAATTGCCGGGCATTCATTATTTGTCGGCGCGGCTCGACGGGGAATCAGCCATCGATCTGACCCCCGACCGGCATGTGAACTTAGGCGTACGGTACGAATTCGTCGACACCAGCGCCAGCGATCTGCATAAAACGACAATCAACGCCGGCAGTACTGTTTTAACGTCCCAGCAGTTGTACGAACAATACTACGGCGCGAACCTGGACAACGACAGTCAAGACCACAACATCAGCGTCAAGTTGGATGTGAAGGAAGAGTTCCTCAACGACAACATGGCGCTCACGGGCTCCGTGGGGCGCATCATGCGTTCGGGCAGTCAGCTCGAAAAATATTTCGCTGCCCCATCGCGCAACATCAACGCGGCCATCGGCACGCCATCACGCAATGTCGGCAACCCGCAGATCAAGCCCGAGGAGCATTACAAGGCGGAACTCGGCTGGTCCTGGAAAGGAGACGGCTACGTCGAATACGGGCGCAGCAAACCCGGTGGGGATTCGTGGCAGGTGCAGCTCAGCGGCTCGTTCGACCGGGTGAACAACTTCATCACCCGCGACCGTGCGCACGGACAAGACGGCATCTTGCTGTCGGACAACGCGACCATTTGGCGCAATGTGGACGCCGATCTGGCGACGGCGGAATTCGACGCCCAATGGAACGCAACCCGCAACGTGTCCACCCGCTTGAACGCGGCCTTCAACTGGGGCAACAACACCAGCGACAATCGGGCGCTCTACGGCGTCCGTCCGTTCGAGGTCAACTGGCTGGTCGACTACCACGATGACCTGACCAACATCGGCACGTGGCACGCAGGCACTAAGCTCCGTCTGGTCACGCGCCAAAGCCGGGTCGACGACGACCCGTCCACCGGCTCGGGATACGATGTGGGCCAAACCGGCGGGTTTGGCGTTCTGGACCTCTATGGCGGGGCACAGATTTACAACCGGGTGGCCGTCAAGCTGGGCATCGATAACGCCCTGGACAAACGCTATTCCATCCATGACATCGGCGCGTTCACGGATGCGGGTGCGCCCGACCGCGTCCTCGCGCCGGGCCGCACTTATTACCTTCGCGCCACAGCAAGCTTTTGAGGAACCGTATCATGTTAACTCGTCGAAATTTCCTGGCAGGCGCCACATCTTTAAGCGCCGTTGGATTGGTGAACGCTTCGCCGCTCAGAGCAGCAGCACCTGGCAACTTGATCCTGCATGGCCCGCCCGCGGGCCCGTCCATTGCCTTGGCCCATGTGGCGGCGCGCGGCAAATTGAGCCACCACGTTCCGCAGATGGGTTTCAAGACGTGGCGCAATCCCGACCAACTTCGAGCGGGCGTAACCTCCGGGACCATGCAAGTGACCGGCACGCCGACCTACGTGGCCGCCAATATGGCCAACCAGGGTGTTGGCGTGCGCCTTCTCAACGTCATGACCTTTGGCCTTCTATACGTCGTGAGCACGGATGAGTCTGTGAATCGCTTCGCCGACCTGGCGGGCAAAAAGGTGGTCATGTTTTACAAGAACGACATGCCGGATCTGGTGTTCCAACACGTCGCCCGTGAAAGCGGTATGACCATCGGCAAGGATGTCGAACTGGTCTACGTCAGCAACCCGATGCAAGCCATCGCCATGTTGATATCCGGACGCGCGCAGACTGCGGTGCTGCCGGAACCGGCGGCAACGGCCAGCTTGTTCCAAGGATTGAAAAACAGCGTTCCCGTGCGCCGGGTCATCAATTTGCAGGACGAATGGGCACGGGTCACCGGGCGCGCGCCGCGTATTCCCCAAGCCGGAGTGTTGGTTGCCGAACCTTTGCTGCAATCCAAACCGGAACTGATCAAAGACTTGCAACAAGCCATCGCGGGGTCGGTGACGTGGACCACCAACAATCCCGCCAGCGCGGGGGCGCTGAGCGCGGATTACATGGGGGTGAATGCGAAGGTGATCGAAAAATCCATTCCCTGGTGCAACCTGTCGTCAAGTACGGCAAAAGAAGTGCGCGATGAATTGGAGTTCTTTTTCCAGACTCTCTACGACACATCTCCGTCCATCCTGGGCGGAAAGATGCCGGAGGCTTCCTTCTATCTTTCCGCATAGATTTCCGATCACGAACCTGAACCGGTCTTCATGCTGTAGGGCGTGAAGACCGGTTTGTTCAATAGGCAGCAGCATGACTTTTATCAAAGACACCTTGGCTTATGTATGGAGTGGCTGGGGGCCGGCCGCCAGCTTGCTCTTGTTTGCCGCATTGTGGGAGATGGGCCACCAGGCCTATGGTTCGTTCATATTGCCGTCGCCCATCGAGGCCGGACAGGCGCTTATCTCCATGTTCGAGGACGGCAGCGGACAAGACGCGGCCGTCCTGACCGCGCAACGCGCCATCGGCAGTTTCTTGGCGGCGGGCTTCCTGGGCAGCATTCTGGGCATTTCCGCCGGCCTGTCACGCACGGCGGCGCGCGCCATGCGACCGGTTGTGACCGTGCTGCTGGGGGTCCCGCCGATTTCATGGATTGTCCTGGCGCTGTTGTGGTTCGGCCTCGGCGGCGCATCGGCCATGTTCACCGTTTTGGTGACTGTCTTGCCGATTACCTTCGCCGGGGCCATGCAAGGCACTTTGACTATTGACCGGGGGCTTGAGGACATGGCGCGCACCTATCGCACGCCGTTTTGGATGATGTTGGCGGATGTGCACCTCCCCCACGTTTTGTCCTATCTGTTTCCTGCGTGGATCACAGCCCTGGGCATGGCTTGGAAGATCACCGTCATGGCCGAATTGTTGTCCACCGATGACGGCATCGGCGGCGCCATGGCGCTAACGCGCACCAACCTGGACATGGCCGGAACCCTTGGCTTGATTTTGTTGTTGTTGGCCATGCTGTTGTTCGTCGAATATGCCGTCCTTGAACCCGTGAAGCGTTGGATGGAACCCTGGCGGACGCCGTCAAAAAGTTTAGGCGGCAATGCGCCGAAGGGGTTCTGAACATGTTGGATTGGCAAGATGTGAGCCATGACTTCGCCCTGACGACGGTGCTTGAGGACGTAAACTTGAATGCCCGGCCCGGCAAAGTTCTCTGTCTGGTCGGACCTTCGGGCTGCGGCAAATCGACCCTGCTCAATATGGCGGCGGGGCTGCTGGATCCAACCGAAGGCATCGTAAGCAACGGTTTTGAGCGCACCGCCTGCGTTTTTCAAGAGCACCGCCTTCTGCCCTGGCGCCGTGCATTGGACAACATCGGTTTCGGTCTCAAGGCCAGTGGAGCCAAGGCCCGAAACCGCCGCGACCAAGCCGCCGTTCTGGCCCAACGCATGGGCCTGCACGAGCAAGACTGGACCAAGTTTCCCCACGAGCTGTCGGGCGGCATGCGCCAGAGAGTTTCCCTGGCCCGGGCCTTGGCCGTCGACCCGGACCTGTTGCTGCTCGACGAACCGTTCAGTGCGTTGGATGTGGGCTTGAAGCGCGACCTTCAGGGTTTGGTTACAGGTTTGATCGCGGAACGGGGGCTGACGGCGGTATTCGTCACCCACGACCTATCCGAAGCGGCGCGTCTGTGTCACGAAATCGTGGTGTTCGCACCCAGTCCAGGCCGCATCGTCCACCGCCATCACCTGTCCCAACCTCACGATGAACGCGACGACGCTTTTGTGTTTCAAACCGTGGCCGAACTCATGGCCATCCCGGAAGTGGACGCTGCGTTCCGCGTCGATGAAAGACTGCAAACGCCATGAAACGCCGCATCCCGACCTGCGATCCAGAACCCCTACCCACCGCGGATGGGGTGGTCCGCTACGATAGCCATCCGCTTTTCGATCGCATCCTATTGGCGTATGGGTTCCGGCCGTTCTTTCTGCTGTCCGCGGGTTACGCCGCGCTCAGTGCACTGGCCTGGGCGGCGTTTTGGCTGGGCCTGTTGGATCTGCCGTCCACCATTCCAGCGGTTGGTTGGCATGCCCACGAAATGATTTTCGGCGCGCTCGGCGCGGCGATCTGCGGGTTCTTGCTGACAGCCGTTCCCGAATGGACCGGGACGCCGCCCCGAACGGGACGGTGGCTGGCCCTGTTGATCGGGCTGTGGCTGGCGGGACGCGCCGTCATGTGGTTCGCCGCCGTGCTGCCTTTGCCCTTGGTTGCCGCGATCAACCTTCCTCTGTTCCCTGTGTTGGCGTTTTGGATCATACCGGCTCTGTGGCGCGACCCGAACCGCCGCCATCGGTCTTTTACCCTGTTGGTTCCGATGTTGGCGCTGGCCCAGGCGTCGATGTTTTTGGGGTGGCTGGACTGGATCAATCTGAATTTCTGGGATGAGGATTTGTCGCAGCGATCCCTGAATGCGGGACTGCATGTGTTTTTGATCGCCATCGTCTTGACCGTGACGCGCGTTTCAATGGTGTTGGTGCCGTTGGCGCTGGAAGAGCAAGATGACGAGGACAGCCGTTTCCTACCCATTCCGCCCAGGCGCAATCTGGCGGTGGCGACGCTGATTATGTTCGCCATCGCCGATTTCATCGCTCCCGACAACGCGGTCACGGGGTGGGTGGCGCTGGCGGCGGCGGCGGCCCAGCTTGACCGGATGGCCGATTGGCATGTCGGGCGCGTGCTGCTGAAGCCGTACGTTCTGACCATATATATCGCTTACGCTTGGCTGGCGGCGGGGCTGGCTGGTTTGGGGTTCGGCAACCTGTTCGGCGGGGATGATTTCGCCGCGGCGCGTCACGCGCTCACCATGGGGGCCGCCGGCACGGCTTTGATGGCGGTGTTCATGGTCGCCGGTCTGCGCCACACGGGGCGGGACGTTGTGTTGCCACGTCTGGCCGTCGCGGCGGTCATTCTGGTCTCTTTCGCAACGGCACTCAGATGCCTGACGCCGCTTTTCTGGTCGGAACAATATGCGATGTTCGGGATCGGCGTGGCGGCGGTGGTCTGGAGCATGGCCATGGCGGCGTATTTGGTGCCGTTCGCACCTTACCTGCTGCGGCCCAGAGTTGATGGCATGCCGGGATGACCCAAGGACGGTTTATTGCCAAGTTCGGTTATGTGGATGCTTCGTGTTCCGACGGGCTGTAACCCAGGATTTTTTTGAACGCCGTCGAAAAATTCGTCGCGCCTCATGGCGTCGAGAGCGGCCACGATCCGGCATTCGCGGATGTGATTGTTTAACGTCCCTCCCATTGCTCTTGAGATTCGCAATGGGCTTGGAATACCAGAAAACTTTCAAAAATCGGCGACACGCTAAGATGTGATTCTGCAATCTCGCGACAAGCTAAGCTGTCAAAAATGACATCCTTAACTGTCGTAAACGTCCCTAAAACCGGCATTTCGCGACATTTTAAAAAGGAACCGACACTAGAGGCATGTTCAGGCTCACGTCAAAAAGATACATCATCCCATCCGCCGCTCTTCCGGCCGGCTCCATCTAATGGCTGCAACAAGGTTTTGAAAGTCGCGAACGCTGATGGATGCCAAATCATTCGCGGGGGTTTCCTTGATTTGCTCCTTCTCGCGGGTCAGCACAATTCCGCGTTCCCGCTCGATCACTCGTGCAAGTGCACGGGCGAGGCTGACGGCCTCGCCGGTCAATCCAGACGTATGATAAAAAACAGTACTGAGACCACTTTTTGTCCGGATCAGTTCCTTTGCGTCCAATCCCCAATACTCGAAAACCATTTTGATGAATCGTCCATATTCTTTGTTCACCCTCCAACCTGCGAGATGAACAGGCACAAATCGGTTTCCCAGTTGAGGATCAACCTGGATGGCAACACGGGCGGGATCCGTTCCGATCAGGACCATCGGGATGCGCAATTCGTTGGTCAAAGTCTTCAAGCCGGCCAGAAACTCCTTACGCTTGTCATGCTTGCCGCTTAATACATTGTGAATTTCGTCTACGACAATCATTTTGACACCAAGCGCAGGAAGTCGGTCATAAGCCATCAGCAGTTTGTCATCCAACGTCCTGACTACTTTGGGCATTTTGAATGGTCGCAGCAAAAGGCTAATGAACTGGTTTAAGCTCGCGTTCGCGGGTGCCTCCACACACAAGACCGGAGCATTTACGCCACCGTTTGGATTAGGAGGGGCCCCGTTCATGCGGATTGCAAATTCGATAGCGATGCTTGTTTTTCCGACGTTGGAATCACCGTAAATCAATCTGCATTCAGGACGATGCGACGGTGGGCTTTCCATAAGTATCTGCATCATCTGCAAAAGCTCTTCGCCCCGAGAATAGGGTATCCAGACATTGCCCTTCCCAACGCCGCATTGAACTGCTGCGTCTTCTTGCGTTTCCCATTCTGGCGGCTTGACAATCGTCATTCCCACCTCCTCCAGTTGGGCTTGAGTTCCTCATCCGTATAAGTGAACACTTCATCCTCATCATCCTGCAGCGCAGAATGGTCGGGTGGGACAATTCGAAGTTGCCCTTCCATTGGCACCTGAGGCTTATCTATAGGGGGTGGCGTGGACGAGACCTCCATCTTTTTTAGGCCGTCTTCTCTAACCGCACGTTTTGCATTCTCCTTGCGTGTGGACTTTGTGGTTTTGTGGGCCTTTTGAGTTCTGTCGTGCATGGCCTTCCTGCCCACAAAGGCTGCCTCCTGACCTCGCAAGCCAAGCCCCTGTTCTTTGACTAACCTTTTTGCGGCCCTGAGTTCCCAAATACTCATGGGCGGCTCACCGTGCGCAGTCCAGTTTATTACCGAGTAGTCATTCAGTTTCGGATTGAAGAAGTAGATTTTGCTGATGTTGCGCGGATCACGGCGAACGGTGAACTCCTTGCTGTGGCCGTATTTTAGAGCGCTAATTTCCTCCTCCAGACCTTCACCGCGGTACCAGATACCGTCCCAGGTAATCCCTTCACGTTGAAGTTTCCGGGTGGTGCCGGGCAGGAAGTCTCTATAAAGCCGCTGCGCATCCGTAATCCTGTCCCGATGGCCGACTTTCTTGATTCCCTGTTCCCATTTTTCCCTCGGCGTCATGCCCAGATCACGATGAGGTCGGTTGTGATAAACCTGCACGATGAAATTGTAGAGGATGCACTCGACATCCTTGAAGGACAGTTCGGCTTCGTTGACCGAGTTGTATTTTCCCCGCTTTTGCGGGTTAGAAAATGTCGTGCCGGGCAGAGCATGAATTTCCGAGTTGACGGTTCCCAGGAAGCGTTCAATGTAACCACCGTATTCGGGTTTCGCGGGTGGGCGCCACTCGATATTGATCCCGTACTGGGCGCATGAATCGGCAATGGTGTCGCTACGGAAATCCGCACCGTTGTCCGCATGTATGGTGTCCATAATGCCCCACACCGGCCAGTCGGTTTCGATATTGTGTTTTGCAAGATCGATATGCTTCTCCTGGATGGAGTGCACCAGACACATCCCCACAGACAAGGCGCTAGGGGCATCCAGCGAGAGATGAAGTCCCGTCACCATGCGGCTAAAGACATCGATTGCAAGCGTAAGCCAAACCCTCTGCCCGATTGGGAGCCGGTCCTTTTCATCCACGATGACGAGATCAAGCGGGGTATGATCGATCTGTACAAGAGCCAGAGGATAGCCGGGATTCGGGAAATTCCCTTTGATTTGATCGTGGCGATGACGTGCCGCCTGTTCCCCATGACGTTTCTTTGTTCTCAGCCTTGCAGGCAAACGTTTGATCCGCCGACGCAGGGTACTGATGCAAGGGGGCTTGACGCCAGCGGCGCGGCATAGTCTTTCGAGTTGGTGATAAACGTGCGTGACCTTCAGGCGCTGTTTCGTCAAATCATATTCGTTAAGAACTTTCTGGAGCAGCTTTTCCTTCTTTTGGGACAAACGATCGGGCATTTTGCGTCCTTTGCGTTTCGGTGCCAGATCGGACAGCAAACGTCGACCCTCAAAATTTTTCACCCAACGCCGCAGTGTCGAAACGCTCACGCCACATTCACCGGCAATCTTTTTATACAAAACCGTCCGCCCACGGCTCACTCTAAGGATCGGATCAATAATCTTGCGCCGGCGCTCTGCTTCCTTGCGGTCCTTCTTCGATAAAGTTTCCAGAGCCTTTGGCGGTTTTGACGGGGTATCTTCATCCTCTGCTTTGATAAACTCGATAGGCGCGATCTCTTGCTGCTTGGTCTCCAGGTTTTCGACCACAACTTCTGTTCCGGAATGGGTTTTCACCACCCGGCACAGTTTCCCGAGATATTTGACGCGCGCGCCTTTCCGCAAACTAACGGTTTTCATGAGCACCCCCGCTCTCAGGCATCACCATGCTGTTCAGATCAAGTTGCGTTTCCATATCCACATTGAGGTGACCGCTCACGACCAGATTCCACAGAGCAGGAAGGACTGCGGGATGGTCCGACGGATCAGGGAACGCCCGCTCCAGAATTTGGCCAAGAGATATCGTGATATCGTCGCTGGCATGGCCGAGCAGACGCGCGCTTACGCCTGGATCGATATTTCGTCGGCGATAGGAAAGCAGAAAACGAATGTTCTTTAATTTGGGTGTGCGTATATCTTGGTCGGTGATGATTTTGAATTCCCAGCCCCTATCCGCCGCGTAAGTTTTCGCCGCCTTGAACTTGGCTTTGTACTTGCTGCGATTGGCTTTCAGATCTGAGCTCAGCTTCACTTCCACCAACCAAGTTTGTCCGCCCCTCCATTTCACCAGATAATCCGGAACGTAATAGGACGCTCTGCCCCTGCCTCCGGGAACCGGAACCTTAACCGGTTGCTCCTCGACTTCGGCAACGTCCGGATCGAAGTCCATAAGGTAAAGAAAATCCCTCTCCAAAGGCGCTTCAAACGCCACCGACTTCCCATTCGGGAAAGCGTAACGGCCCGTCACATGGCGGTAATTCATGGGGATTTTGCGAACCGGCATAGTCGATTGTCCTGCACCATATGTGGGGAGTTTACAGCGGGGCGGACCCTAGATATTGCTATATAAGTGAGTCTCGTTCAAGCTTCTCGCGCAAAGTTTGATCAACCCATGACCCAACAGAATCCCCATTCATGCGCGCAGCGATTTTAGCTGCAGCCCGAACGCCCGGAGATACTCCATCCAGTTTCCAGTATCTGTGGTGGCCCCAAGCAACGCTGTACGTCCTGCTGTTTCGCTCCGCCTCTTCTGCTTCATGCATATCGGCAGTTCTAAAGAGGTAGCGTTGGACGGGATCGGTAAATGCAAACGGTGCGGGCTGCCGGCGCTTCAGCAAATCGCGGGAGCTGATGCCCGATGCTCGACATGCACCCACGAACCGGCGTGGCCAGTCCTGCAGCAACCACCAGGTCATGGCCACCAAAATGGCCCGGCATCGGAAATTGAACCGGTGAAGATGGCGTAACCTGGGGATGCTGGATGGCGGAATACTCCAGCCGACGGCAGATGCGATATGGGCACGAAGTGGCAGCGCTGTGGTTCGAGAGGTCAGAACCTGCAGAAGCCGCAATGTCACAAAGAAGAAATCCGTGGACGCAACGGCACCATAACGGCCGAGCGAGGTTTTCCCTGTGTTAGCCGCTTTCAGCAATCCGATCTGTCCAGCTAAGGCAAGCGTAGCCCATTCCTCACGGTCCTTAGGTGTTTTATGACCCAAGTGCTCGCCACATTGCACGCATCGATCGAGATTAATACCGGGGGCGAGTTCGTGAACCATCACCGGCGCACGGCAATGAGGGCAATTTCGTTCCAAAGGGATTTTGTGTTTCGGACACATTGGCGTGAAACTCAGTCGCCATGTGAGACGCATATAGGGCACGTCGTCTTCAGCAAGACAGTGTGGGCAAAATGGTTGGCCCAACGGGGAACGATTTTCGCCTTTAAGTACGGGCAGTAGCCACGGCAAGACACCACGGCCATCATCTTTCTTCTGCATTTGCCCTGCCCACCGACCGTAGTGCATATGGTGGATACGCTCCACCGAAACGCCGGTATGACGGGATAGGTTGTCGATGAGTTCATCGCAGGCGAAACGATCAAGGTCGCGCGGTGCGGGAATCGAGCCTTCCAGCACGGACCGCTGCAATTGCACCGTCGTCAGGTAATTCCCGTGTGCCACCCTTGTGAACCAGGAAAAGAGGCTTTCGTCCTCTTGCGGCTGCGGACAGAAGGGCCATAAGCCGTCAGACATCGTGCCGCCCCCCGCCCATAGCAAAGTCGCAGGCGAATAGCTCCGCCTCGAGGATCTGGCGCATGTCGTCATCATCCATCTCGCAAGCGGTCTCCAGGAGTACAAGAAGTTCCGTTGTACGAGCATCAAGTCTTGGGTGCTGCGACATATCGTCGTCGTGACGGAGCGCTGAACGCGTAGCCCGTGAGACGGGTGACGATTCGTCCTTAGTCAGTATTGCCTGCCGATGTGTGCATATAAGTCGAGGCATAACCATCATCATTTGCGATATGTTTGTATCGTCATTGATGATGATAATTATGACGTTTGTCAAGATGATTCTATCGTATATGATGATGTCCTGTAGGCAGGGAGGCATCATGAAAAACGAGGCTGAGTGGAGTGCTCAAGCCAAAGGTCTGCTCAAAGCAGAGCTAAAGCGCCGGGGGATAACGTATCAGGAATTGTCTTCCCGATTGGCCGCACTCGGTGTCACGGAAACGCCCGAGAACATTGCCAACAAGATCAGCCGTGGGAAATTTACTGTTGTCTTTCTCCTGCAATGTCTCGAAGCCGTTGGCTGCCATTCATTGCGGCTAGAAAATTGAATAATGTGCATGTTGAATTGATTTAATTATTATTCAACATTGGTTACATTTATGAAATTTATTAGAAGTTCATTTTGTTTTACCGAAGCATCAAGAAAAAATAATTTAGCCCCTGTCTCGAGAGCGTACATACTGGCAATTTGACATTGCAACTGGGTGTGGAGGCCTAACTCAAACTCTGAGGGCTTAGGCCTGCCAGCCGGGTTTTCTGAGATGCGTTTTGCGATGATTTCTGAGGTTGCATAAAGGCAAACAATTGTATCCGGGCTGAGTTCCTTTATTTGTTCCTTTGAAAACGGGGTGATCCTAAAACCGTATCCTTCAATGGTGACAGGATGGGAATCAATGACGATATTCTGACTGCCCCGGGCAGTCTTGAGAAGCTCAACCAATCTCTTATCTACAGCCGCAACATCTTCGTGGGTTATCACTGAGGCAGAGTGCTGCCTTAAGTCATCTTGTGTCGAGACGTACTCCTCTCTAGCACGAACCGTTTCTAGAAGCTCCTTGCTGTAAGTGAAAATGCGTGTGCCAGCGTGACTGTTAGCCAAATTTTCTGTCAACGTGGATTTCCCTGTAGCGGGTGCCCCAGTTAAATAGATTACTTTGGACATGTTTCCCGATCCCTAATCGACTCGATACGTTTCATAGGATAGTATAAGCTTTGCAATATGCAATCATATGGATATATCCGTGGGGGGTGATATCTTATGGCTCGGCAAAGCGAGATTGACCTTCGGGCAGCAATCAACGCAATCTCGGACGTTATTCATAATCGTCCCCGCCCAATTCGCGAGTTTGATCAGATTTATATGAAAGCGGCGGATATGGTTATCCAAAGCGAAATCATTGCTGATTGGGCAGATGGGAAACGTGTAGCCTTTATTGGGGATGGTGATGCCATTAGCGTTTGTATTGCATACTTGAAAAAACGGGACATTCTTCAATATGGGCCGTCACATATTAAGGTCTTTGATTTTGATGAGCGTATCTGCAATTCAATAATTCGGTTTGCTGATAAAGAGCGTATGAGTGAAACGCTGGAGGCGATTCCCTATAACTGCTTTGACGCTTTCCCTGATGTTGGTGGTTTTGATTGCTATTACACCAATCCCCCGTGGGGACAGCACAATGAGGGCGAGAGCGTCAAGTTATTCGCTCAGCGTGGGATGGAGGCTGTTGGCCACAAAGGTGAGGGAGTAATCGTCATCGCTGACGACGATGATTTGGATTGGCCCAAAGTGGTTTTGAAGGCTGTGCAAAATCAGGCTCTGGAAGAGGGCTTTTTCATCCAAAGAATGATGAGAAAATTGCATCTGTATCACCTAGAAGAAGAACCTGATTTGCACTCGTGCAACTTATTTGTAAAAGCCACCCCTGGGAACAAAGCAAAACGGCCTAGCCAAACTATTGATGATCCAGATCTTCTGGATAAGTTTTACGGAAGAAATGGAAGCCTACATGTAAGATATGTACGCCAAAAGAAACGTGTCGATTATGGCAAAGCCCATGACGATGAATACGCGCTTGAATACTTGGAGGCGGACAAATGAGTAATGTCATTCATCCCGGTGCTGGTGTCCTGTATATGAAAGTAGGCACACATGCAAATGAACCGTTGGAAAGCATCATTGACAGAAAACGAAAAGAAATCGAGGACGAGGGATTTGGTATGTGGGGGTATGGTGGGAACACCTGCCATCCAACAACAATGGTTCAGCCGTTTGCCAAGATGTTTGAGGAACGGGGTGAAGCCATCCATCTTTGCATGGAAGAGATGGACTCACGCCATTTCGCAGAACAAATTCGCGCTGATGAATATTCGGCTGATGGACAAAATTGGTTAGAGGTTCCGCCGGGAATCAAGCCACTTGGTTCTCGCTTCGCTTTGTTAATTAGAAGCTTGGAGTTGGTCGATCTCGAGCTATCATTGGCCCAAACTCAAGTTGCCGTAGGGCGTAGCCAGGGTCGTATTGGAAGCGAATATATACAAGGGCAGTCGGATAAAGCATGTTTGGAGGTAATGCCTCCGGCTCAAGGCGTCGAGCTGCCAGGTGATAGTACGAAGAAAATAAAACTTGTTGCCGATCTAATGGAGCCTTACGCGGTATTCTTACGCAATCGTACTTAGCTTCAGGCTGCCAAGAGTGTTTTAGCCTTGTTTCGTGTATCCGCAATATAACTATTTAGGCCAACCATCCACTGGTCCGGCTGGAGCTCTTTATTTTTGCAGCTAAAGCAGATTGTGACCGCTTTATCTACGTTAGGCTCATTGCAAATAGCATCTCGAACAGTAATGGGATCAATAGACGACGAGAGTAGCCTCTCTATGATTTGCTCGAGGCATAACACTTTTCCGTCCATCTTTTTTAAATGCTGATCGTTTTCACGTAAGTATCCCAGAGCAGCAATGGCTCTCTTGTCTCCCGTTACGAAACAGTCGAAATTTCTCACTATCACCATTGCCGTAAGCTGGCTTTCTCCGCCATCTAAACTGACACCTGCTCTTTGAGCCATGTGTTCTAGTTCCGCAGCAAAAGCCAGTTCGTCTGCATTGGGCTCAAGGATAGAGACTTCCCCTATGAAACCCATCAGGTAGTTTTTTGCCTCTTCTGGACTTGAGCAATAGTTTTTTTTGTTCAAATTTTTGATAACAACAAATTGTGCCGCGCCCAGTACACCAATCTGACTAGGATGACTGGGTATCGTGCTTACCATTTCTAATAAGAGCCCATAACAGGCCCCTTTAAGAAGTACGTCATTATCAATCGCGGTTGCTGTCAACGGGTATCCCTCCCATTACCGCGCGTAGGTATGCCTGATTATCTTCAGAAATTGCATCCCAAAGAAGTTCATGATCTGCGATGCCGTTAACTTGGCTCCATACCGGAATAGCCTTCTGGTAGATAAATTTCATCGCCTTCATCGCGCGGGCCCAGTCTTGTGTGCTATGACCAAAACAAAGGGCAAGCGTTCCTGGCTCAATCCGTAGTTCTCTAGCAGCAGATGCTAAGTAAGAGGCTAGTTGTTCAGCTGTGTACTTTTCTGCATTTGTTTGAACAGTAGGGCTTGCTCTATCAGTAAGGAGCTCTAACGCATATTGGTCCGCTTCTCTTTCCTCATCATCCCACTCATCAATAGCCGTTAGAGGATCCTTGAGATCAATCACTGAGGAGCGGCCCTCTAAATGGCCTAAAGCTATATGCCCTAGTTCGTGAGCGAGGTAATAAGCCATCGGCGCTGGGTAATCTGAGTCTTTCCCGAGCAAAATCGCATAACGTCCGTCAACTTGCACCGACATTGCACACATGTGTTTCGCTGTTAGTGGAAAGACTTTCAATTGGATAACAGGGATACCAAATGACCAACATGTGACTAAGAGATCGGTCAACCTGATGAATGGTTGATCCCCCAGAATTGATTTCCGTAATGCCCTGGCATCACGTTTTAAAATATTAAAATCCGAAGGGGTGGTGGCGTTAAGAAGATTGCGTCCAATAGCAGCGCCATAAGATTCAATGGCCGCCCGTTGTTCATCGTCTTCGGTGGAAAGCCCCTTAAATTTGGCCTCATCGCGCCATATAAATTGCGGTTTCCCCTCATCTAACAAGGACCTTGGGTCAAGGCCTAACTTTCGAGACACGGAAAAGCGTAGCTCAGCACGTGCAGAAGGCGAGGCCTCAGCTTCATCACACCACCACTCCGGCCAGGCCGCTTCGATGATGGCGCTGCTAAGCCCCATTGATTTGAGCATTTGTTTGAACTGTTTTGTGTCCTCAGCCAATTGCGTTTTAGGTCCTTTTGCTTTGGTTCTGAGAACCAAAGTCTGCCATTGCGTTGATCACTTTGGCAATCGTTTCGGCGTGAGCCTTAGTGCCGTTCCATGATTGATCAAAAGCGTTCAATACCAATTCCCGGGGGTTATTCGTTCTAGGGCTTAGATATTCATCTAATCCTGCATAAATGAATAATTTTTCTTGTGCGGGTCCTACTTTTCCACCTCTTGCTCTAAGGGCGCGACAAACCGTGGCCTGGCTTACGCCGACCTTTTCTCCAAGGAATTCCTGGGTAATTTTTTCATTACTCATGAATTCCCGGAGCCTCTGCCCGAGATGTTTATCCACCATGATTGAATAAGTTACCCACTAAAAAAATTATTCATATCTTGCGAAAAAATGAATAATAGCGAATAATGCAGCGTAGAACTAGGGACTTAATTCGGGGTTGGAAATGCCGTTATCAGAACAATTTTGCTGGACTCGCTTTGGGACTGAAGCAGGCGAACCGATTGAAGCCATCCTGGCTAGAAAAGAGAGAGAGAGAATTGTTAATGGCGGCGTTTTTTTATGGGGTATTGGCAATGGCTTAAAACCATCAATGCAAGAGTTGGTGCGCAATAATCCTGATCCAGAAATTATTTTTAGTCCTATACGTTCAGCACCTCGAAAAGTTGATGTAGCTCCGAAGACAGTTGTGATGTGGTCTGCTGGGAAGACGATGGACGACAAACGATATGAATTGCCTCGTGGATCATTTGTAACCAGCCGTGCCTCTAAACGCCCTCATTATGCACTAGTGTGTTCCTCGGAAGTTCCCCTGGAAACTAACCCAGAGGGTGAAGCTTTTTCGTTCAGTTCTTTGCGTAATTTGTTAACGGGAAATCCAGTTGGAGCATCCCAGGTTACTGCAGTCGTACGCTACATGTCTGAGGATCAGCTAAGTGCCGGGGTTAGGTATACAGCTGCCTTACGGGCAACCCTAATACCTCCCTATTTTGTTCGCTTAATTGAACCACAGGAGATATCTAACTCTCGGGCAAAGAATGACGGGGTAAAAATTAGAGAACGACGGAAACGTGAAGCAGTTTCTGACGGCCTGCCTTTATTTGCTTAAACTATCGTCTCTCCCAACACAGGCGCTCGGCATGAATATGCGAAACGCTATGTAGCGTGGCTTCAGTGCGGGCCTGCAGAGATCATTTAGCAACTTTGCAGACGCTGCAAGCCATATTGCTTGCCCGTTTTTTCTTCTGAAAAGGTTACATGAAATCAGGCAGGTAACTGTCTGGTGGCTCACTTAAAGCGCACGAATATTCACCTATGATGCTCAATGTTCATTTAAAGTGAATTTCGACAAAAAAACCCAGACCTTTAGGGTCTGGGTTTTTATGGTGGGCACGACTGGGATTGAACCAGTGACCCCTCGCGTGTGAAGCGAGTGCTCTCCCGCTGAGCTACGCGCCCGATCAAATCGGTTCGGGGGGTATAAGGCCCCGATTCCAACCTGTCAAGACGGCCTCGGGTCCAGACCTCAATTTAAAGCGCGGCCAGGGTTGCGGTCAACTCATCGAAATGATCGATCACCGCTTCGCCACCCAGGTCCTTGGCCGGGGTCTTGGTGTAGCCGTGGCTGAGAAGCACCACCGGCAGCCCCGCCGCGTGGGACGCGTTCACGTCGTTGGCGTTGTCGCCGACCATGGCGGCTTCGCCTGGCTCCGCCTTCATTTTTTCCAAGGCGGCCTGAAGGTGGCGGGGGTCCGGCTTCTTGATGCCGGGGAGCGTATCGCCGCCGATGACGATGTCGAAATACTGGGCCAATTCCAGCTTTTCCAGAATCTGCATGGTCGCGCCATAGGGCTTGTTGGTGCAGATGGACAGCTTGATGCCCTGGATCTTCAGGTTTTGCAGCACGTCGTGCGCGCCATCGAAGGCCACCGTCAACTCGGCGGAGCGAGGTTCGTAATCCGCGATGAAAGCGGCGACGTGTTGATCGAATTCATCCTTCGGCGGAATCTCCCCGGTGGCCGCGAAACAGCGTTCCACCAGCTTCGGCACGCCATCGCCGATCATCAATTGCACTTCCTTCAGGCCCACTTCCCGCCGGCCCAAGGGCGGCAGCATGCGGTTGGCGGCGGCTTGCAGGTCGGGGGCGCTGTCGATCAGGGTGCCGTCCAAATCGAAAATCAGGGCGCGGACTTTGCCGAGGCCCGGTTCTTGTGCGTTCATGTTGAAATAATCCGTAGTAATCTTTGACTTGGCGGGGAGGACCGGCTTGTGGCACTTTGCGCCACACACTTAAAATATTATATTCGATTCTCGTGATATAGGTCAGACCCACCGCATGTCAAAGAAGAAAACCGCCGCCATTGTGCTCGCCGCCGGTCTCGGCACGCGTATGAAGTCCAGTTTGCCCAAGGTGATGCACCCGGTCGCGGGCCACCCAATGGTCAACCACCTGATCGACACGCTGGCCAAACTGAGCTTGGAGAAGATTGTGGTGGTGGTCGGCCCCGATATGGAGGAATTGGAAGCCGCGGTCCAGCCCCACGCCACCGCCGTGCAGTATGAGCGACTCGGCACCGGGGACGCGGTCAAGGCGGGCATGACGGCGCTGGAAGGCTTCAAGGGCAACGTCTTGGTGGTCTACGGCGATACCCCCTTGATCAGCGAAGTGACGCTCAATTCCATGATCGAAGCCCGTGAGGAACCGCAAGGCGGCTTTGCACCGGCCGTGGTGGTGTTGGGCTTCGTTCCGGATGATCCGGGCGCATATGGCCGTTTGGTTTTGGATGAAGACGATGGGGAATTGCTGGCCATTGTCGAGGCCAAGGACGCGAGCCCTGAAGAGCTCGCCATCCCGCTTTGCAATTCCGGTGTGATGTGCTTCGACGGCGAATTGCTTCCGCAGATGCTCGGGCGGCTCACCAACAACAATGCCAAAGGCGAATACTACCTGACCGATTGCGTCGGTTTGGCGCGGGACGACGGCTTTGCGTGCGCCGTGGTCGAAGGGGACGAGGAAGAAATGCTCGGCGTGAATTCCCGGGCCGAATTGGCGATGGCCGAAACCATCGCCCAGGACCGGTTGCGCGAGAAGGCCATGAAAAACGGTGCGACCTTGATCGATCCGAGCACCGTCTACTTTTCTTACGACACCCAAATCGGCAAGGACGTATTGATCGAGCCGAACGTGTTTTTCGGCCCCGGCGTCAGCGTGAGCGACCATGTGCACATCAAGGCGAATTGCCATTTCGAAGGGGCGAGCATCGATGCCGGTGTCATCATCGGCCCGTTCGCGCGGTTGCGTCCCGGCTCAACCCTGGCCGAAGGCGCGCGGGTCGGTAATTTTGTCGAAATCAAAAACGCGGACGTGGAGGCCGGCGGCAAGGTCAACCACTTGACTTACATCGGCGATGCGCGTGTCGGTACCGGCGCGAACATCGGTGCGGGCACCATCACCTGCAATTACGATGGTTTCCTGAAGTCCAAGACCGATATCGGCCAAGGCGCGTTCATCGGTTCCAACACCGCTTTGGTTGCGCCGGTCACGATTGGCGACGGGGCGATCGTCGGCGCGGGTTCGACCATCACCCGCGACGTGGGCGAAAACGATATTGTCACCACCCGCGCGGATCAAAAGAACGCGCGTGGTGCGGCGGAACGTTTCCGTGAGCGCAAGCGCCTGGAAAAAGAACAGCAAAAGAAAGACTGACCATGTGCGGCATCATCGGCATCATCGGCCAAAGCACGGCCACGCCTCAGGTCCTGGAAGGGCTCAAGCGCCTGGAATACCGGGGTTACGATTCCGCGGGCGTGGCGACCTTGGTGGACACCAAAAATGGTGGGGGGATCGAACGCCGCCGCGCCGAGGGCAAGCTCAAGAACTTAGGTGCCGTCCTGGATGCCGATCCGTTGAGCGGCGATGTCGGCATCGGCCACACCCGCTGGGCCACCCATGGCGTTCCCAACGAAGTCAACGCGCACCCGCACATGACGGCGAAGGTGGCGATGGTGCACAACGGCATCATCGAAAACTTCCAGGAATTGAAGGAAGAGCTCACCGCCAAGGGTCACGTGTTCGCGTCCGACACCGACACCGAAGCGGTGGTGCACCTGATCACCGCCTATTTGGATGAAGGCCTAAGCCCTAAGGACGCCACGCACAAAGCGTTGGGGCGGTTACACGGCGCGTTCGCCTTGGCGATCATTTTCGCGGGCGAACACGACCTGATGATCGGGGCCCGGCGCGGCAGTCCCCTGGCCGTCGGCATCGGCGAAGGGGAGATGTATCTGGGTTCGGACGCCATTGCGCTCAGCCATCTCACCAAAAAAATCATGTATCTGGAAGATGGTGATTGGGCGGTGCTGACACGCGGCGGCGCGGAGGTCTTCGACGAGACGGGCGGACCGGTCGAACGCCCGGTGAAAGTCAGCGATCTGTCCAACGCGTCGGTGGGCAAGGGCGGTTACCGCCATTTCATGCTTAAGGAAATCTACGAGCAGCCCCAAGTCATTGGCGACACCTTGTCTGGGTTCATCAACCCGGGCGATCGCACCATCACGCTTCCGGACCTGCCGTTCGACCTCGGCGGTGTAACGCGGCTAACCATGATTGCTTGCGGGACGTCCTATTATGCCTGCCAGACCGCGCGCTATTGGATCGAGCAGTTGGCGCGCATCCCGGTGGAAATCGATGTGGCCTCGGAATTCCGCTATCGCGACGCGCCGTTACCCGAAGGCGGCGCGGCGCTGTTC
>JANQJR010000032.1 GCA_028281525.1 Magnetovibrio sp. | reverse complement strand
CCCTGGCTTAACCCGATGATGTTTTCCGCCTTGCGCAGCGCCACGGCGTACTTGCCGAAGTCGCTCCGCGCGACCATGAGGGGAGAAAATTCTCCCGCGTTAAAGCTCGGCTGGAGCGGGTCTACGCGCGGCACTAGCGGCCCCTACTCGTCACCCAGGTTCCAGCCCCCAAACCGGCCCCGTCATCTTCAATGGCATCGCTCGATTTGGTCTTGCGCATCGCTCTCGTCTCACGACCTTCCATGCGGTCGGCAACGGTGTTCGTCTTTGCCAGTTGTTCCGCAAGCCGATAGGAAAACAGACTGCGGAAGTCGGGCGGCATCGCGGACGCGTCGGTTATCCTCTTCGTATAGGTCAGATAGATATCATCCGCACTGGCCAGTATTGTTTGCTCTTCGATCCGGTAGACCGGCTGGCCGATACCGTCCTCATTGTCATGCACCGCGCGCGTGGCGATCCAGTCCGTGGGAAGTTGGTAGGCATGGTCGAACTCATATGTTGGAGCCGTGCTTAACTGGGCGAGCTTCTGACGTGCCCTGGCGAAATTCCAGTCATGATCCCGCAACAATGCATCCCGCGTCGGCACGAACAGCGCGTTGCAGTCATTGGCCGATGTAGATCCATCGTCAAGCGCCGTAATCCGCTTCCGGTCAACGCGGGTGAGCGCGACGTTGCAGATTTCAACGTCGGAACTCACGCGGCTTTCCTCTCCATTTCCGCCCGCGCGCCGTCAAGGGAAAGTCCACCCTGGATACGCTTTAACAAATCAACGGCTTGCTCATGGCCCTTTATCCCAGCCACCACCGCGTCGGCATCGGCATTGAGAATCGAATACGACCCACGACCCATATGTTTCAGTTCCAGGAACCTCACTTCGTTCGGGTTGTCTGGTTTGGGAATGGGCTTTGCGACGGGAACTTCGGTGGACAATTCGGCCTCGAAAAACTCGAAGCCATCCTCTTCATGAGACTTCGCCAACGGCTTGACGGCGACCTGCTGCTTGTCGGATCGCGAGACGGCCAAGCGGACGAATTGAATCTTCGTCTTGCTCACCGCATACGCTTCGATCACATCGCCCTTGCGCAACCTGTCTTGGGCGGGGAGAAAGTAATTCTCCCCGATAAACGCCTCCACGGGATGCGGTGAATTGTAGGTCCATACCTGAAACATCTCGACACCGACACCGGCTGTAAGCCGTCCGGCTGCGCAGCTCATGCTCATGGCGATCCTCTGAATTGTTCGTAAATCCGCTTGTCTTCCGCCTTCCGCGACTTGCGGTAGGTTTTATCCATCAACCCAAGCCCCACAGAGGGGTGCCTGTGCGTCACCTTCACGTCCGGTAGGTAGCGAAGCACGCCCCGCGACTCGGCAATGTCACGCCATACAGTATCTATGTAGAGGCGGTTTAAACCGGGATAGGCCAGCCAGCCCATTTCCCGCACCAGATCTCCCCCAAGACAGAAATGCGTCGGCTCTTCAATCCCATCATCGGGGTAGGCCATGCCGTCATTCCCCGCCGCTTCGATAAGTTTCTTGTCCCAGCCCGGCGTTTCGGGCGTCACGTCATCCGCCAAAATTCCGTACCAGGGCAGCAGCGGGAATTCCTCAAAGACGCGGTTATAGATTTCACTAAGGGCCGCCCTAGGACCGATCCGCATACGCCAGTTCGACGGATAGGCGATTTGTCTGTAGCCGCCCAGCATCGGATCGTCGTCATCCAACATGAGTATGAACTGGCCCGGCCCGAACAGCCGGGGGATGTTATGCGGCCTGGACCGGCTGGGGATAACCCACATGTTCCAATATCTGGCCGTAAATCTTTTGCGGTGTGTAGTTGCGCCGCACCTCTTCGGACAGCCGCCGTCCCCGCGCAATCACTTCATGGTAGGGCAGGTTCTTGATCAGCCGCGCCGCGTCCACCGGGTCCCGGTAGGTGAAATAGCAGTCTTCCGGGAACCATTCGCCAATCGGCGATTCCTTCGGTTCAAGCAACGCCGCCCCAGCCCAGCCTGCTTCCAAAACCCTGCCCTTAATGTGGTGCGTCCGTCCGGTTCCGGTAAAGGAAACGTTCAGGATCAATTCACATTGCGACATGAACTGGGCGTGGTCCTCGTAAGGCCCCGTACCCTCTCTCACGAACAGACCGGCAAACCACTCCAGCGATTTGACGATGGCATATCGCTTGCCGCCGAGATTGCCGGAGAAGCCGCAGCGCACTACCTTCTTCTGGTCGCCAAAGGGACGCGGATCGACCGGCGTAAGGGTTGTGAAGTCCACGGGCGCATCCTTCGCGCCGTCAATCGCCACCTGCAAATCGAAGCACTCGCGAGAGCGGTAGAGAGACAGCGTTTTGTGCCATGGCTTGTCCGCCGCGTCAGAACACAGATTAATCAGCGGCGCAATCTTCCGCAGGTCTTTGAACGTCGATGTTTTCGGCACGCCGGTTCCGGCATTGGGACCGATATAGAAGATGACTTCCGGCTTGACCTGCTGCGCCGCCTCCACGGCCATCCAATCGTTTCTCAGGCCGTTGTGGTCGAAAACGAAGTGATGCGCCTTTTCTTCGAAGCTGTTCCAGGCCCGTACGTGGTTGGCGCAATCAACCGTTGGCGTGGTGATGAAAAGCGCCTTCACACAAAGTCCGCTTTCATCAACTGATACTTGCTGCGGCCTCCTGTGCGGCGGCCATTAACAACCCGCCAGTCCGATTGCTCCAAGCATTTTCGAAGCTTCGATATATAGACTTTCACGACATTTTCAGCGGTATCGGGGCCGCCTGTCGCTCCCCACAGCCTGTCGATAAGCCGCGTTGCGGTAACGCTGTTGGGGAAGTCGTTAAGCAGAACGTCCAGAACTTCGGCCACGCCCGGCAACACTTTGACAGGGTGACCGTTTATGTAAATTCGGTTCCGGTCCAAGTCGGTTTTCAGCGGCGGCGGGTCATACGGCCCACCACAGTAGGGACAGGAATGCGTCATACCATCTCCCGGCAATGATCAAGCAAATGTTGTACGGATGCGTGGAAGGGAATTTCCGGCCGCCAGCCCGTGCGCTTCTCGAAAAAAGCACAGTTCGGTATCTGTAGCGTCACATCGGCGGGCCGCATCAATGCCGGGTCCTCCTTTGTCACGATTTCACAACGCGCCAGTTCCACCAGCGTGAAGAGGAAATCCTTCACGCTCATCGTTTTCGTGCCGCCGATGTTGTAGACTTCGCCCGGTATGCCCTTCTCCGCCGCCATGTGGTACGCCCTCACCGCATCCCGCACGTCCAGCATGGTGCGTACCGAGTTCAGGTTGCCATGCCGGAGAATATCCTGCTTCCCCGCCTCGATACGCGCTACCTGCATGGCGAAAGACGTTGCGAAAAGATCGGATCGCCGGGGGTTCAAATATGTGAACATGCGCGTTCGGATAACTCTCAATCCGTAGCTCTTGAACCATGCGTACCCAAGGGCATCTTGCGTCTGTTTTGAGACGGCATAAGGCGATACGGGGCACTGCGGAAAGGCTTCGTCCAATCTCTTGGATGTCAAACCTTCATCGACCTGTCCATAAACCTCGGAGGAGGAACACAGCAGTACAATGGCCTCCGGGCACTCCATGCGAACCGCTTCCAATAGGTTCAGCGTGCCGTCGATGTTGTTCCTTAGAACCGCACAGGGATTGTCAAAGCTGGCCCGCACGTTGGCATGGCTGGCGAGGTGGTAGATCGTGTCCGGTTCTACCTCCCTCAGAACGCGGCAGATGCTGCCTATATCCCCGAGATCGCATTCATGGACGGGGTACAAGGGTTTCTGCGGAACCGTTCGTGAGGTGTGCCACCGCCCCAGCCCATGCACCTCGCCGTGACCTTGGAGGTATTCGCACATGTAGGAACCGCCGCTGCCCAGCGCGCCGGTAACGATGTGGCGCTTCATGCGGTGCGCACCCAATCCCACACAGCAAGCAATGCCTCGGTAAGCACCAAGACCGGCCAGAGGAACGCGAGCCCAACGGCGGCCAAGACAGTCCGAAGCTCTACCATGCCGCGCTCATTTTCGTGCGCCTTAATAATCTTGGCGTACACGTAAACCACCGCACCTAAATAGAGAACCAAATACCAGGAATTCATGCTGCAATGCTCCACGGTTTTGGGTTGCCGTGATAAACGATAACCTTCGCCTCTTTCGGGCATCCGAACCGCTTGACCTGTTGCCTGTAGGACGGGCACCACTCTTTCGGGAAACGTTCGATGTCCGGGATCGCCGCCGTTATCCAGCCCTGATCCCCGTGGTAATCCGTGATCGGCGGATCGGTCGTGTAGGCCGCGCTCCCCGCGCCCGGATCGAACACCATCACAGATGAATTGATCTGTTTCGGATTCATGTAATCTTTGATCGAAGCGAACGGAGTCGGGTATTCGATCAAAGGCGTAAGATCGCCGACAACCTCCACATCCAAGTCGAGATACAGCACGCGGTCGTCAAACAGCCCCGGTTTTAGTAGCTCGATTTTCGCCCACCATCCCGTATTTCCGTCTTGCAACGGAATTAGCTCGATACCCTCAGTCTGCTCCCAGTGCGGCGCGTTGGTGAGGCAGACAAAGCGATGTTCCGGCGCGTAGGGTGCGACCTGCCGCTGCAAGCGCTGCACGTGTAAGGGATGGTAGGGGCCGTTAACGGATTGGTGCAGAACGCAGGCGATAGTGATCATTTTCGGCAAGAGTGAAAAAGGCCCGGAACCAGAAGAAACAAAAAGCGCCCCAAGTAACCGATGGGCTCTCCACACCTCGGACAACACCATTGCGGATACATCAGCCCAAAATCTCCTTTGTCCATCCGCTCATACTGATAGCCCCGTCATGCCAGCCCGCGTCCGCCTCGATAGCCTCTCTGAAACCGTCCACCACATCCCGCCGAGCCATGAAGCCGCCAAGATTGTGGCCGCCCACATAAGGACCGGGGACAAGAGGACAACCGCAGAGAATGACCAAATCGAACCCCATAAAATGAGCGACCTTCCGGGCATCCCATGCACTCCCGCCACCGCCGTAAGCATCGGGCCACCAATATTCGACATGCGGACAACTGATGACCGGCTTGCCGCCATGTACCGTCGCCTCTCCGAACTTCCGTCTTTGATGGTACAGCCAGCGGTGAGAGATAAGTCTCTCAGGATGCTTCGAATAGAGAGCGAACGCGTTGACTTCCTTCGCCGCCCCGTTCACCGCCATGATCGGCGCTTTCGGATAAAGACTTAACGCCTTGTCCAGATCGTCGGGCAGACACCATGCGTTTCCCGCGACGATACAAGGCCCTGAATGATTAAAAGGATAAGGCGGGACCGAAGCCCCGCCCTTCCGCATCTCCATGGGAGATTAATCGCCGGACGAAACGGCACCGCCACCAAGGTATTCGGCAAGATTCACATTACCAGCGTCGTTGGCTGCATCATTGCTGATCACATTGGTAACGATAAACTCTTTCACCTCGTTGATGGTGCCCGTAAGCACTGCGGAATTCCACGTTACCGAAGTAACACGGTCACCCTTCGCAAGGTTGAGTTCGTCGTCTTTGTTGTTCAGATACCCGGCGTCTTCTACAACATCCCCGGCATCTGTGGTGTGGTAGATGTACTTCGCAAAACCCGGCGGCATACCGTTTTCGTTGAGGAAGTTTGCACTATTAAAAGCCATGATACCCTCCTATGCCGTCGGAATGGCTTGGGTATCGTCGGTCAGAATCTGACTGACACCCTCCGCGTCGATCAACGCGGCACCACCGCTGTAGAAATGGTTGACGAAATGGGCCGCCCGGTCGCCATGCCATGTGATATCGGCAGTAACGTCCTGACCCATGCCAAAGCCAACCGCCGACATGTGATAGGCGTAGTTCTTGGTCTGAGCAGCGCCCTTGTTCGTGACGCCCGTGTGCTTCATCCATTTTACGCCCATCCACTCACGAACGCGGTTGCGGTCCATGAACGGCAAGTCCGCACCGACATAATCGCCGGACGCGAACTCTTCGATGGTCAGCGCCGAAGACCAGGAACGCGGAGACAAGATGCCCCAGCGCATTCCATCGTCGGGCACGTCGTTATCGTCCAAGGCTTCCACGCCAGCCAAAAGGTTGGTGCGCGTCAACGCTTGAGTGCCCGCGCCCGTGGTCGTGGTCGTTTCGTCGAACTTCTCGATAATCTGCGCATCGATAGCCCGGCCCAACGCGAAAGCGCCGCCATTGGCGATGACTTGGCGTTCATTGATCGTAAGCTTGTTTTCGTCAAGCTTATCGACCCAATCACCGGCATATTTGTCTTCCATCGTCGCCGTGATGGCGGTGTGGCTTTGGTTCATCGGCGTGACTTGGCCGTGCCGCGCTTTCGACGTGGCCACGCCCTTGCCGACCTTCTGGAACGTAGTGGACTCACCCACAACATTCGGCTCGAAGCGGATGGTCCCCCGAAGAAAGGAACCGCGCCGCTGGAACGCTTCGTGCACGTCCCTTTCATATTGACGCACGAAGCTTGTTGAAACGGAAGTACTCATCCGTTCACTCCTGTCTGATTGAAATTAAGGCTCAGACAGACCCTCCGGGAGCCAAT
>JANQJR010000010.1 GCA_028281525.1 Magnetovibrio sp. | reverse complement strand
ATGGTGCCCAAGAGATCGCGGAAATTCTGCGACACCTGGTCGGTGAAGCTCTGCGGATCCATACCTTTTTCCAGGGCGGACTTTTCCACCTTCTGACCGTGTTCGTCGGTGCCGGTCAGGAACTTCACGTCATAGCCGTCCAGACGCATGAACCGCGCCAATACGTCGCAGGCGAGCGTGGTGTAGGCGTGGCCGATATGCGGAACGTCGTTGACGTAATAGATCGGGGTCGTGACGTAGAAATGGCGAGGGTTGGTGTTCATCAATCAGGAAACCTTGTTTTAAGCGGTGAGCGCGTTTATCGCGCCTAAGCTGAACGTGCGCACCTAAGCGGAGCGAATATTACGAACCGTGTTTTCGAGCCCCAGCAATACGTCCAGGAGCACCTGTTTTTTATCCAGGTTCACAGCATCGGTGCGCGCCACCAAGTGGTTGATCTTTTCCCACACTAAGAACCAGCGATCAAGGCTTGCCTGGGACGCGAGCCCGGCCATGAACAACGCTTCCTCGTCCGCTTGCGCCGAGGTCGCGGAGGCTTTGCCCGCGGCGGTGAGGATCATGCGCTCCAACCACCAGCGCAGCAGTCCGGTGATGGTGTGAAAGGCGTCATCCGCACCTGGGCGCGCGACCTTATCGGCCAAGGCGTGCAAAGCACTGACGTCGAGCTGGGGCAACGTGTGAAGCAGGCCGATCAATTCGCCGTAAAGCTCCAACCCGCCCTCTTCCACCAGCCCCAAGGCGCGACCGATGGAGCCATCGGACAAAGCGGTGAGCCGTGCCGCATCCTCCGGGGAAACCTCCGGCGCGTAAGCTTGAAGCAAGTCTGTTACGGTTTCATCCGCCAAAGGGCGCAATTTCAACGTGCGGCAGCGCGACCGGATGGTCGGCAGCAGTTTGCCCGGATTGTGGCTGACCAACAGCAACAGCGCGTTTTTCGGCGGCTCTTCCAGAACCTTGAGCACCGCGTTGGCGGCGTTGGGGTTCATTTCATCGGCGCTGTCGATGACCACGACGCGATACCCCCCTTCCGCCGGCGTAAGACGCAAAAAGCCCCCGACTTCGCGCACGCTGTCCACATCGATCACGGTTTTCATCTTGCCGGTCTTTTCGTTGACGCGCCGCTCGATGCTCAGCATGTCCGCGTGCCCGCCGGAGCGGATGCGCTGGAACACCGGATTGTCCGGCGCGACCTCCAGGCTGGTGAGGGCCGCTGCGGGCAAGTCATCGCCGAACAGGCCGGGGCCATCATCTGTTTTGGCGTTGGCGAGCACAAACCGCGCAAACCGGTGCGCCAGGGTCGCCTTGCCGATGCCCTTGGGGCCCGTGATCAGCCAGGCATGATGCAACCGCCCCGCGTTGAAAGCGTCCAGCAGGGTCTGTTCGGCTTCTGCGTGATCGTCCAGACGGGTATTGGCGATGGGCGCTGGCGGCCAGTCTTGCGGGTCTAAACCGTCTGCGTAAAAGTCATTGGGCATCAGAGGTCGATCCCCAGTTTGGCGGCCACGGTGCCCTTGATAGAGCTGGCTATGGTATCGATATCGCCGGTGGCGTCGATCACTTCGCAGCGCTGCGGCTCTTTGCGTGCGATCTCCAAAAATCCGTCGCGCAAACGGTTGTGAAAATCCAGCCCCATGCGTTCGTAGCGGTCTTCCCCCTCTCCCCGCTCCGCCGCGCGCGCCAGCCCGGTTTCCACCGGCATGTCGAGGATCAAGGTCAGGTCCGGCTGGGTTTCGCCCACGACCAGGCGGTGTAGGCGACGGATGAATTCCCGCTCCATGCCGTGACCGTAGCCCTGATAGGCCATGGTGGAATCCGCGAAGCGGTCGCAGATCACCCAGGTGCCGGTCTCCAGGGCCGGAAGGATAACCTTTTGCAGGTGTTCGTGGCGCGCGGCGTAATTCAACAGCGCTTCGGTCATCGGTTCCCACTTGTGGGTGTCGCCGTTGACCAAAAGGCCGCGAATCTCCTCTCCCCCCGGTGACCCGCCGGGTTCGCGGGTGACCAGCACGTTCAAGCCGGTGGCTTCCAACGCGGCCTTCAGGTGCGCGATCTGTGTGGACTTGCCAGCCCCCTCGCCCCCTTCCAGCGTGATGAACCGCCCCCGCGCCATCCAATCGTCCTTTAAAGCATTAAAACGCCATCAATGGCATTAGTGGGAGCTGCCCCACAAAATGTAGTCGAGCGCGGCGCCAAGACGCCCCACAAGCCCCAATTGACCCACGTCTTCACCGGCCAGCAAAGGCAATTCTACGGTGTCCACATCCGGAGCAGAGATGCTCAACGTGCCAATGCGCTGACCCGCCTGGATCGGCGCGGGCACCGGTCCTTCAAAAACCGCTTTGACCTCCAGGCCGCGCCGGGCGCGCTTGGGCAGGGTCAAGGTCAGGTCTTTTTCGATCACCAGCGACACGCTGGGTTTCTGGCCCAGCCACACCTTGGCATCGGTGACCACGTCGCCCGCCTTGAACATCTCGTAGTTTCCGAATTCGCGAAACCCCCACTCCAACAAGCGCTCCGATTCACTGGAACGCAGCTTCTTGGATGGCAAACCATTAACCACCAGGACCAGACGGCGGTCCTTGCGTTGCGCCGAAGAGGTCAGGCCGTAGCCGCTTTCTTCCGTGTGGCCGGTTTTCAAACCGTCCGCCCCCATATCCTTATAGATCAATGGATTGCGGTTCGACTGCTTGATGCCGTTGAAGACGTATGCCTTCTCGGAATAATAATGGTAGTACTCCGGGAACTGCTCCACGATGATCTTCGCAAGTTTCGCCAAATCGCGCGCCGACATGCGGTGCTCCGGATCGGGCCAGCCGGTGGCATTCTTGAATACGGAATCCGTCAGTCCCAATTCACGGGCTTTGTCGTTCATCTCAGCGGCGAACGCCTCTTCGGAACCGGACAAGGCTTCGGCAACCACGATGCAGGCGTCGTTGCCGGATTGCACAATGATGCCGCGGGCCAAGTCCTCGACACGCACGCGCATGCTCGGCTCCAGGAACATGGTGGAGCCGCCGGTCTTCGCACCACCTTTGCGCCAGGCGTTTTCGGATACATAAAACTTATCATCCAGCGACAGCCGCCCGTCCTGCAAGCGTTCGAACACCATATACATCGTCATCAGCTTGCTCATGCTCGCCGGCGCCATCAACTCATCGCCCTTTTTGTCCATCAGCACCGCGCCGGTGGTGGTGTCCATCAAATAAACGTGGCTCGCGGGGCTTTCCAGGGCCTGGACGGGCAGCACCCAGGCGAAAGCGGTGAGGGCCGCGCTCAAAATCAAAGGACGGAAACGGTACGGCAATCGCATGGGTTTTGTCTTATGGCTGGAGAATCTCAAGAATGGGCTCACTTTACGCGCCTGGACCGCCCAGGGCTAGCCCCTCTTAGCCAGGGCTAACCTCTCATAAACAGCAAAAGCGCCAAAACTGTGGCTGTGGTGTCGTGGTGGAGGTCAGTTGGTTTCGACCCGCTCCACCACCGTGCGCGCGTTGGCGTATCCGGCCTCGACCACTTGGGCCAGCAAGATATCGGCATGGGCGACGTCGGCGATGGGCCCTAAGCGCACGCGGTAGAGTTCGCGCCCCGACACGGAAACGGGCGTCACCCGCACTTGGCCGATGGACGCAAGGCGGTTTTGCACACGCTCTGCATTGCTGACATTGGAAAAGGCCCCGGCCTGGATGTACATGCGCGTCGGCGTGGCGGCGGTCTGCGTCATCTCACCCACCTTGGCCTGTGGCGAGGCCTGGATGATGGACGCGTCCGAGAGCACTTCCTGCGTAACCGGTGCGGGCTGTGCCGAAGCCGTTTGTACCGGTTTGGACTGCTGGACCGGTTGCGGCTGCACATACAGCTTGGACGGCGTCTTTGGCTGGGGCGGCGCCGGCAGGGGCTGGGTGGCGACCGGTTGGGAGCCCACGTCGGTTGCCTTGATCGGCGAGTCGGCGACAGCCAATTGGGTCCCGCCGCGTATGGCGCTTTGCTTGGCGGCCAGGCTCTCACGCGCCAGAATTTGCACCCGCACCGGGGCTGTGCCCACTTTTTCCACGTCCAGAAGCTGCGCGGCGCGGCGCGACAAGTCGATGATGCGGCCCGGCTTGAAAGGTCCCCGGTCGTTGATGCGCAGCACCAAGGACCGCCCGTTCGACATGTTGGTGACCCGCACGATGGACGGCATCGGCAAGGTCTTGTGCGCGGCAGAGACCTCCCACTGGTCGAAAATTTCACCGTTGGCGGTCTTTTTTCCGTGGAAGTTGGGACCATACCAGGACGCGATGCCCGTTTCGTCGTAGTTCATGTCTTCCTTGGGATAATACCGCACGCCGTCGATCACATAGGGCTTGCCGACCTTGTAATCGCCTTGGGATTTATTCGTTTCGCCCAGACGTTTGGCGGTGTGCATGACGAATTTGGTTTCCGCGCACGCGCCCAGAAACAGGACCGTGGCCGTCACCAGGGCAAGCCGAGTTTTATAGCGTTTTCGACGCATGGAATTTGGGCGCATGGAAACCTCAAACCGGAATGTCTTTTTTCCAGTTTGCCATGGCAGAACTTTCGGAAGAGTAAATGAAACACGTTCGTCATTACGAGGAACCGAGTGACGAAGCAATCCAGGGTTTACAACGCGAAAGGCTCTGGATTGCTTCGCGGCTTCACCGCTCGCAATGACATTGAGCCGTTAAAGTCCCTCACGCACTTCGGCGAGCAACTCCAGGGACGGGTGACCGTCCGGCGTCAGGCCCTTGGCGCGTTGGAAATCGCGGATCGCCTCGCGGCTTTTGGGGCCCACCACGCCGTCCACGCCACCGGTATCGAAGCCCAGGCTCGTCAGAAGGTGTTGCAGTTCGCGCCCTTCGTCATGGGTCAAACCGCGTTCCGCCGCCGGACCCAAGGTCGTGAACTGCGGGAGCCCCACCATGCGGTCCGCCAATTGTCCAACGGCGAGCGCGTAAAAGATTGAGCGGTTCCAGTTCATGGTCGTGCGAAAGTTGCCGTAGACCAGGAAGGCCGGACCCTGGGCACCCGCGGGCGCAACGATGGAAGCCTGCATGTCCGCCTTGGGCAGATTCACGCCGCCCACCCGGCGCACGCCCAGTTTTTGCCATTCAACAAGGGCCTTCTTAACCTTCATATCGGCCAGATTGAAATCGAACCCCTGCGGCAACACCACTTCGCGGCCCCAAATTTCGTCACCTTTCCACCCCACGTTGACCAGGAAGTTGGCCGCCGAAGCGTACGCGTCGGCCTTGTTGCCCCAAATGTCCTTCTTGCCATCGCCGTCGTAATCGGTCGCGTAAGCATCGAACGTGGTGGGAATGAATTGGAAATGCCCCATGGCCCCAGCCCAGGAGCCCTTCATGCGCTCGACCGAAATATGGCCCTCATCGATGATTTTGAGCGCAGTCAACAACTGTTCGCGGAAAAAAGCGCTCCGCCGCCCGTCGTGCGCCAGAGTGGCGAGCGCCGCAACGGTCGGAAAATAGCCTTCCGCCAAGCGCCCGAAATCGGTTTCCAGACCCCAGAACGCCACCAAGAAGCGCGGCTGAACGCCGTATTTCGCACTGATTTCGTTCAACAGCTTGGCGTTTTCGGAAAGCTTCACCTTGGCCTTGTCGATGCGCACGCGGTTCACCAGTTTGGACATGTACTTGCGAAACGTCCACGTGAACTCCGGCTGACGGCGGTCCAGTTCGATCACGCGCGGGATCGGTTCCAACCCATTCAACGCCGCATCGAGGGTTGCTGCCGAGATACCCTTGGACCGGGCTTGCGTACGCAGTTCTTCCAGCCATTCCGTAAACGATTGTTCCGCCCGCGCATCCTGAATAGGTGCTGCAAACATCAGGGCGGCGAAAATGGCAACGGTGAAAATACGCAGCATTTACCAATCTCCCTTGGGCATAAGGGGACGCTTTTGAGGCGCCGCCGGCTGAGGTGCCGCCGATTGCGGCGCCGGTTGCGGGGCATGCAACGCAACCGGATGCGGGGCCGGCCCCGGAAACGGCTCGTCGATCTTGTGGCGCACCCAAGCCACCATCAACGCCCCCCACTCGTAAATGGCCGTATTGACGCCACGCAAACTACCGGGCCATGCGGGGGTCCAGGACACCTCGCCGCCTGGATTGGTCAAGTAATCAACCGGGTGCGGCAATACGTTCCATCCCCGCTTACGGTAATAGCCGACCGCGCGCGGCATATGGCGCGCCGATGTGATCAACACCCAGGGCTCATCACCGGGTTGGAGATGGTGGTAGCTCAGCAGCGCGCCTTCCTCGGTGTTGCGCGAGCGGCCTTCGAACCATACGCGGCTGGTGGCCATGCCGGCTTCGCCCAAGAACCGTTCAGCCACTTCAGCTTCCGTCGGCTTGCGGTCAAACACCCGCCCCTGCCCACCGACGTAAGCCAAACGGGCCTCGGGGTGCACCCGGCTCAAGCGCAGGAACTCGGTCAAACGTTCGATATTGCTACCTACGGAAACCTGGCCGCGCTCCCGGGTCATGACGGTGTCGACGGAACCGCCCAGCACCAGGATTCCGGCGATGGGACGATCATAGTCCCGCACGGTGGGAAAGCGATCTTCCAGTTGATTGACGGCCCACCACCCGGTCGGGAACATGGCGAAGCCCACGTAGCAGAGCAACACGAACGCCAAAAAGGCGCGGCCCTTGGGCGCGGTGCGCTCACCCATCAGCATCAGAAAGCTGATGAACAGTCCCGCGACAAACAGAGACGCAGGGTTCAACACGAAAGCCATCAGTTTCGATGTAAGAAACGTCCAGGTGGCGGCGTCCAAGATAACCTCAATTGGTGGCGCCAGCCGTCTGCAGGCGGGCGATCATGTTTCGATACAGATCGCGATACTGCTCCAACCCTTTCTGATGGTCAACGGAACTGAACTTTCTTTTTGTGTACGCCAACAGGGAATTGCCGTATTCGGTGCGCACGTTGACTTCGGCCCCGGCCCGGATCAGCACCAGAAACGCTTGGATCGAAGCCCCGTTGACCGCCGTAACCAAGGGCGTGTGGCCCAGCACGTCCTTGCATTCGACGTCGGTGCCATCGGCCAGCAGCATGCGCACTTCCTCGGGCTCATCAAGAAACGCGGCTTCGTGCAGGAGCGTGCAATCCAATTGCTGCGCATGCGAAGAGCCCGCAGCAAAAACCGCGAACCAACAGATGATGGCGGATGCAATCAGGCGAAACACAGTGCTCTCCCGTTCCTTAAGCGGCGGGTTTTTTACCAACGTGGGCGTCCGGCCCCGGAAATTCAAGTTTTCTCTGGGTTGCGCAAGTTTTAGCGCGGGCGCGTGAGCGCCCCTGGCTTACCGGTCTTGTAGCCTGCACTGGAAAATCGTCCGGTTTTTCTATATATTTAGTTTTCTCCAATCCGCCAGAAGGTGGAATATCGGGAAGAAAATCTCTCTGTCCTGACACTTCAGAGCGATTGGCATGATCGAAGCTCAGATACAGGCGACGTACGCCTCGCTAAACATCCCCAGCGCACATGGCAAGCCTGCCGTGGCGCCGAAAGAACGTGCGCAGCCCGTCGGCGACACATCCGTTTCCACCCCCGCGTCGCCCGCCGCGACGCAAAGCGTCGCACACGCCACCCACGTGGTCGCGCCGACGACTTTGCTGGCCGCGCAGGAAGCCCGCTCAACGGATCAAGTTCGCCGCGATGACGATCCGCGCCGCCCGCGTCAGCGCTCTGAACAAGATGGCGAAGATGGAAAACGCGCCGCCAATCAAAATGAACGCGGCGTCGACGGGCAACAACTCACCGACGCCGAACTGGCCGAAGTGCGGAAACTGCAACAGATCGACCGGGAGGTCCGCGCCCATGAACGCGCGCACCGCGCCGCCGGCGCAGGACTGACCGGCCCCGCGAAATACACCTACGTCACCGGCCCGGATGGCAAACAATACGCGGTGGCGGGTGAGGTCAGCATCGATGTCGGCATGGCGTCTTCCGCCACGGCTACGGTTGCAAAAATGGAACAGGTGATCCGCGCCGCCATGGCCCCTGGCGACCCTTCGGCTCAGGATTTGGCTGTGGCCGCCAAGGCCCGCCAAATCTTGAACTCAATACGCCAAGAAGCCCGCGAGGAAAGGATCGAGGGCATCAGCGGTTCGCAAGGCAATGATGCGAACGCCGTAAACGGCTTGGCCGCCGACACTTACCGGGCCGATCAGGCTTATCGCGAACGCGGTGCTGAGAACGGTCAACAATTCATCACCGACCAAGCCCGTGAGGGCTTCTCGGTCTCAGCGCGCGATGGTTTCAGTTTCGTCGTCTGATCCCAGCCAAATGCTTAATTTTGTGGTTTTTTGCAGAGTGTTCTTTGGGAAACATCGGGGCTCTTTCGGCTTTTGACAGCGTTCGAACCACCCTATCCCGTGGCCCGCGCTCACCCCTATGACGCCGGTCACGCGATAAAATGACCGGAAAATTCTATAGCCTAGAAGCGTTTGATAACGAAGCTGGTGATGTCGTCGGACTGCGGCGCGCCATCGGTGTGCCCGCTGACGAAAGCAAAAACATTGTCAGTCAGGGCGTGCGCGGACAGCGCACGGTTTTCCAGCAGGCAATCGATCAGACGTTCTTCGCTGAACGGATTGCGCTCGGAATCGAAGGCTTCGGTCAGACCGTCCGTATAAATGAACAGTGCATCCCCTTTCTCAAGCGACAGGCTGTCTGCTTCATACGGCACGCCATGTTCGAACCCGAGCACCACACCGCCACCGGTTTCGACGGAACGCACCTCACCCCCCTCACGCACCAAGTAGGGCGGCAAATGCCCACCGTTGGCGAATTTCAACCGCCAGGTCTTGGGATCCAAAATGCCGTAGAAGGCGGTGACGAACATGCCGGGGATATCGTGGCCGATCAGCAAGCGATTGACCTCCGCCAAGCACGCCGCCGGGCCTTGTTTCAAGGTTGCCGGCGCGGCCGTTCGAAACAGGGTGCGCACCACCGCCATGTAAAAAGCGGCCGGCACCCCCTTGCCCGAAACGTCGGCCACCACCAGGGCGATGGAGCCATCCGCCAAATCAAAAAAATCGTAAAAGTCACCGCCCATTTCGCGGGCCGGGTTGGTCTGCGCAAACACCTGCATTTCTCCATTGTTGGGAAACGCGTCGGGTAAAATGCGCTTTTGGATGGAGCCCGCCAAATCCATTTCACGTCGAACCGCCGCCAGTTGCGCTTCGGTCCGCCAGGCCTTGCGGCGGTCTTCGCAATCGGCATACACCTTGCCCAGGGTCACCAGCAGATCGTCGATGGCCACCGGCTTGGTGAGAAAATCGGCCGCGCCTTGATTCATGGCCGTGCGGATGGCTGCGAGATCACGCGTCCGTGTCAGGGCAATGCGCGGCACGCGCAACCGCCGCCCGCTTTGAAGTTTGCGGAAAATGCCCAGCCCACCGATATCCTCGCTATCAATAGTCACCGCTGCGATGTCGATGTCATCCAGCTCGCCCATCAATCTCAGCGCTTCGTTCTGATCGCGGGCGAACACGAAAAGATTTCCATCATCCCCGGCTTCACCCGCGAAATGCGCGCGGATATGGCGTTCGAATTCCGGGTCGTCATCGATGATCAAGGTCTTGGGCATGGCTTCTGCATTCCCACAAGCAGCGCCGCGCCTCCGGATTGGAAGCGCACAGGACATTGCCTTACCATTAGTCTTATCATTAAACGCGGCAATTGCCAAAAGACCAAAAGGCTACAAGCGTATGGAAACCGGTTGAATATTCGTCCGGTTCGTGGCTGAATCCTTTTCGGGCGAACACATCAGGCACCACACACACGACCACTTGAAGCGAGACACGCACACGGGGCGCCGAAGGGGGATATATGACAGACAAAGTTGTCTGGACCGATGACATGAGCGTCGGCTGCACACAGCTCGACAACGACCATAAGGTTCTCATCCAAGCGCTAAACGACTTCATCGACGCCATCGAAAACGACGAAGGCGTGTTCGTCACCGACGGCATCTTTTCGGTCCTGCTCGACTACACCAATTATCACTTCACCCGTGAAGAAGCGATCATGGGGGCTTGCGGGTATGCCGATCTGGAGCGCCACATCAAGACGCACGGCGAATTGAAAGAGCAATTGCTGGATGCGCGGCGGCGCTACATGCTCAACCCGTCGACCGATCTGGAAGAAGAAATCCGGGACTTTCTATACAGCTGGCTGCAGACCCACATCCTGATCCGCGACATGGATTATAAAGAAGCGGTTGAAAAGTCCGGCAAGGACATCGACGAAATCCTCTCACGTCTCAACTGACAAACGCATGGCGTAACGCCTCATCACCGCATAAGCGGGCGGAGCGAAACATGGGACAGGTCATCACCTTTTTCGGTTGGCTGTTGATCGGCGTGGGCGGCACCCTGCTCGCCTTCGGCCATTTGATGCAAGGCTATCTTTACGGCTGGGCGAACCTGTGGCGGCAGTTTACCGAAGAACCGCTCACCACAGCGTTATTTTTGCTGGCGTTTGTGCCGGGCGGGCTGTTGTTGGCGATGGGCGCATTGGTCAAAGTGTTGGGACGGCGTGCGGATGAAAAGTGGGCCGCCCGACAGGCGAAACGGGACAAGGGTGTGCCAAACGCACCGCCGTCTCAGGAGTCCTGAAAGAAGTCCAACTGCCAGGTCATTTCATCTTCCGTAAAGGGATAGTCTCCGTCGACGCTGCCTTGCACTTCGCGTGGCGGCACCTTGGCGATGCGTTTTTGGATCAGCACGCAAGTTTGCATGCTGAGTTCCGCCTTCCAGCACAGCGCGATCATCCCCTTGACGCTGGCGATATCGAGAATGTTCTCGATCGTGGCGCTCTTGAGGCCGGATTTCAGAACCAAAGCGGCCTTGACGAACTCCACGTCATTGCTCTGGCAAGCCTCGCGAACGGCCTTGTCGTTGAGGTGGCCCCTCTTGAACAACGTCTTGGCGCGTTCGCCGGGTGGCCCGCCTTCGTCCCGATCGCGGACGCGCTCCGCCGCCTCCATGCGCCGTTCGAACTCCTCGCGCACCGCTTCAGCCCCGTCATCGCCTAAGTCGGAGCGCGCCGCCAGCGTATCCAGCAGCGCTTCCGCGACGAACTCCGCCAAACGCAACACCGCCTTCTTCGACAACCGCGGACGGCCGACCAAAGGTTCGTGCCACGGTTCGATGTCACGGGCTCGGTCGATGATGCGGTCCAGCGTGTCTTCGCGAATTTGCGCCGATTTGTTGCCAAGCATCACGCCAATGGCGTCGATATCGTCGCTGTCATAGATCGCATCCGCGATGTCCGCGCTGAGTCCATGGCGTTTTGAAATGGCGCTGAGCGCCCCCAGCACCGGGCCGGAGGTGATGATCTCCAGCAAATCCTCGTCGCTCAGCACCGGGGAGTGCTCCAAAACCGGCGCGCACACCACCAACTCCACATCGCGGGCCAGCCTGTGGATCACGGGCGCCGGGGCATTGGCGATATCCTTTAAGGTTTCGGACAAGATGCGCCGCACCCGGATGGCTTGGTCGCGGGCCAGTTGTTCGAGAACCTGATGGGTGAATTCCTCGACCGTGCTGACCTCGTCCGGGTTGAGGCCGGGAATCAAATGGGAAATCTTCTCCGCGAGCGTATGGCGGACCTCATCGTCCGCGTCGCGCGACAGCAACAAATCCGCCTGGCGCGGCGTGGTGCTGTTCTTGGCGATGGCCCGGCGCACTTCCGGCGAGGGATCCTCGGCTAGATAATAGAGAATTTCCGGCACCAGGTCTTCGCGCTGGGCGAGCTTCAAGCGAACCTCGACGTCCTTGTCGCGGGCCAGACGCTTGGCTTCTTCGTAATTGAGCGGCTTGCCGGTGAGCTTGCCCATCAGTTCCTTGAACACCGTGCCGCCTCCTCAGCCCGCCTCGCCGTAAGGTGCGGCGAGGGCAAACCCGCCCTTGGTGTCTTGCTTGACCTCATACATGGCCGCGTCCGCGCGGGCGAGCAGATGCTCCAAATCCTCACCGGCACGCGATTTGTAAATGGCGATGCCAATGGAAATGCCCAAGGGCTTGTCCGACGCGCCGGAATATTTGCGCAAGCCTTGCGACATTTCCAAAAGCGTTTCCGCACGCGAAATCGCGGCCTCTTTGTCCATACCGTCCAGCCACAAGGCGAACTCGTCTCCGCCTAAGCGCGCGATCACGTCGCCGGGTCGCACAAAGTCATAAAGCAGGTCGCGCAAGGCCAAGATCGCCGCATCGCCCCTATTGTGGCCGTGCACGTCGTTGACCAGTTTGAAATTATCCATGTCCACATAGAACAAGGCCCCGCACGTGAAGCCGTGCTCCATGCGCTGAAAGCGGCGCGGCAGTTCTTCGTCATAGAACGCACGGCGGTTCAACAGGCCGGTCATACCGTCGGTGCGCGACAAGCGCACGATGCTTTCGTGGTTTTCGATCTGTTCGATGGCGATGCCGAGCTGGTTGGCGATGTCGTTGACCAACAACCGGTCATCGTTGCCCCACTCGCCCCGTTTCCATAGGCAGATCACACCGTTAACGTGGCCCGAGTGCAAACACGGCGCGGCAATCACCCGCCAGCCTTCGATATCTTCCTCACGCAGCCAAGTTTCGTCTTTGCCAAACGTCAAAAAACGATCGCCGAACTGCCCCGGTCCGCCGGTGCCATATACCGCCGCCGTCTCAAATTGGAGATGATTGTCCCCATCCATATCGGTGCGCAGCACACGACAACCATTGGCCCCCAATGCGCGCGCCGTCGCCGCCGCCGCCGCGCCCAGCATGTCGGCCGGGTTGATTTCGTCGCGGATGGTGTTGACGATGTACCCCAGCACCTGTTCGCGCTGATGGGCTTGCGCCAAGGCGGTGGCCTTCTCGCGTTCCCGGGTCACGTCCCGGCACACGCCGCGCACACCAAGCAGCGCACCATCTTCGTCATAGAACGGAATCGCGGACAGCACCACGCACGCCATGCCGCCGTCGGCGCGGTGCATCCAAATTTCCATGTCTTCGATGCGTTCCTCCGTCAGAAACGGAATCGGATCGTACTCATCCACGCCAACGATGAAATCTTCGGGGCGGCGCTCGATCAGGTCGTCGGGCGCATACCCCAAGGCGCCGGCCCGCGAAACGAAAACAAACTGCCCGTCCGCGTCAACCTCCCACGAAAAATCGCTGGAGACCTCCACCAAATCCTTAAAGCGCTGCCGGGACTCAATCAAAGCATCACGTAGGTTGCTGTCCAGGGTTTGGTCGTGAAACAGGAACAGGACCTGGTCGCCCAAAACCCGGGGGATGATGTTGACCTGATAGACCACCTGGCCCGACACGGTCGGCAAGGACAGATTGGCGCTCACCACTTGGCCATTTTCGATGGACACGCCGATCAGACGCGCCAGTTCATCGTTGACCTCACCTTCGAACAACTGTTCGATCCGCGTGGCATGGCGGTTGGCGGCCCAGGTGCCCGCGTCCAGATTCAACAAAACCGCCGGTTCGCCGTAGCTGGCAACCAAAACGTGTTCAGGGGTGGAAGGGTCGTGTTCGTCCCCGCCCCGGCTCTGTTCCCCTTGGGCCTGCCCATCTTGAGCCTGCCCGCTTTGGGCATCCGGAATGTTTTTGTCCGCTCCGTTGGACGGAGCCGTGGAGACAACACCTTTCATACTATGAACGCTAACGCGTTTTGGAAAAAAGGAAAAGGCCCCTTTCAGGGCCTTTTCGATGGCGCACGAGCGCAGGTTGAGACCTCCAGGCGGTCATGAAGCCCTGACTCTAGCATCTGAGCGCGGCATCGAATTCGAATTCGCGCTCATACCACCCCGGCTCCACCCACACGGCGACGGGGCGCCCCGCCGCGATCTTATCCTTGACCACGAAAGAAACACGCTGATTGCCGGCAAGGCGCAAACGGCGCTGACCAATCAAGGTTTTGTCATCCGCGTAATAGAGTTTCAGGAAACCGGTGCGCGGCCACTTGCCGCCACGGTTGGTCACCTTGAACACGGCCCCGTTGCCGGAGCAATTGCTTTTGACTTCCAGACGCAGAAACGCGGGCGGCGCGGTGGCGATTTGTGTTTGGGCCAACACATCCGCGGCCTTGGCGTTTTGAGGAAAAATGGAGATCACGGCAACGACCGCCAGTGCGGCCACAGCCATAACCAGAAGCGGCGCCCCAAAAAACGATTTGGGATACTTCATGGTTCGACATCCTGTCTTAGGGGTCGGACTCATCATTGTGGTGCGTTTGGTTTGCGAAAACCGTTTCCTGACCAGGAAAAGACTCGCCGGAAGTGCGCCATCACTTTCAAGAGCCTTTGACGCCGTTCAGGATACGGTTTTCGCAAATCCCCAGGACGGGGCGTTTTTCCGCCCGGACATCGTTAACAAACTCTCGTCATGAATGGCATGGCATCGGACTTGCCGCCTCGTCCGGGCAAAAAACCGCCGCCGCCAAACGCATCACAATGATGAGTCCGAACCCTCAGCCCGACGCTCTTCTGAGCGCCATCCAAGAACGATTCAGACTCGTTCATTTTGATTCACAATGACTTATACGTCCAACCCCTTAACAATTGGTAAGCATCACGCTGGACAACGCCATCCCTTGCGGCCACATTGTCGCCCCTTATCACGCGATGTTTGAAAGGCTGGCCAATGAACGCTTTTACCACCGACAGTTTTGATGACCTGGTCCAACAATGCGTAAGTTCCGGAACTCAACACGCCATGCTGTACGTGTTCCTCCGCGTCAGCCCTGTGGACCCGGCGCAACACCCGGAACTGGGTGAAGACGATGAAGCCACCATGGTTCAGGTGCTGTTCGATGCCCACCAACCCGCAGCCCACGGCCTGAATTTTTCATCCGTGTGCGAAACGGCGGACAAGCAAAATCCGGATTGGAACATGGTCGTGGTGGGCGTGGCCCGAAACGCAGACGCCAGCCAGCCCAGCGCACAACAAGCGCAGGCGTTCCTGGCCGATATCCGCAAAAAAATCATGTCCGGCATGATCGACGGTTATGCTCTGTTGGACCGCAACGGCAACCGGGTCGATATGGGTGCCGACGTGGTGCCTCTGGAAGGCGGTCCCGCCATCAATTGAGCCTTGTTAAACGAAAGGATAATCGAGACCTCATCCTATTGCGAAGGCGTACAAAGCTCGCTACATCTAGGGGGATTGTTTCGGATTCAGGGGCGGTGCGGTACAATGACCCTTCACACAGGTATCAAATTCAAGACCTCTGCTTCGATCGAAGTTATCGAAGATTGGCTAGAGGCAAACTGCAAAGGCGAGTGGGACGTGGACATCGAAGCGATTTCCACGGGATTGCGACAAAAATCCGTCGCTGTTTATTTTGAAACGGACGACGACCGGGAAGCGTTCAAAGCAGCCTACAAGGACTTTGCCTGAAAACAACAAAAGAGCCATGCGTCAGCGGTCTATCGAGAGGCCAAGATGCAAAGCCCGGCGGCCACGAGTAGCCGGGCTTTTTGCGTACCCCTGCCCGGTGAGTTCATGACACCATTCGCTTCATGGTGTTATGATAACGGGTCTCTCTCTCATTTGGTCAGGCCCGCCGTGAACAAGCACAGACGCAGCGCAGAGCGCACCGCCACATCGATCGAAGCCGTGGTGTTCCTCAACGGTGAGATGATTTCTTGTCGCGTGCGCAATATTTCCGCCAGCGGCGCGAAGATCAGCGACGGACCTGCAGCCCACCAAGGTGATCAGGTGTCACTGAATTTCATGCCGTTCGGCACCATCCTCGGAACGGTGGTGTGGCACGCCAACGGCAGCTCCGGCATTCAGTTCGACGACAACGACAAGGCGGTCGAAGATGTTCTGCTCGGCCTTGCTACCTATGCGATGATCTGAAACGCTGAGCTTGTCTTTGTGGCGCAAAGCGGCCGAATTCAATCTCGTTCACCGCCCCCGCCAAACGGATCACAATAACGGGGCCTAGAGCCGGATCGTCTTAATCTGAATCGCTTTAGCGATGCGGATTAAGACGTGAATCCGTCTCTCATCAAACGTTTAGAGGGCGATTCACGACTTAATCTTGTTCACAA
>JANQJR010000007.1 GCA_028281525.1 Magnetovibrio sp. | reverse complement strand
CCGCCTGCAAGACGTCGCCTCCCACCACTTGGCACACGATGCGCCGCGCCACCAGACCGGCGATTTGCACGAACGCGATGGTGTGGCCTGTGGCGGTGTGCATGGCCAGGGACATGCGTTCGTTGTGCTCGGATGCCTTGTCCAGTTCGGCGTTGAAGAATTTACCGGGGCGATAGGCGATCTTGGTGATCGTGCCGTCCATCGGCGCGCGGTTCACATGGACGTTGAAGACATTCATGAAGATGCACACCCGCGGACGCGCCTCGTCGCCCAGTTCCAGTTCGGGCGGAGGTGCGGCTTCATCGATCAGGCATATGCGGCCATCGGCAGGCGCGATCACCAATCCAGGGCGCGTCGGCGTCACACGGTCGGGGTCGCGGAAGAAATACACGCACCACAGCGTCAGTACGGTGCCGGCCCAACCCAGCGGCTCAGCAACGTAGTAGCCGGCGGCCAAGGCGACGATGGCGAACAGCGCGATGAACGGCCAACCGGCGCTGTTGATGGGAACCAGAACGGTTTTCACGTATGCGAAGTCCTTATTATGTTGTGGTCCGGCGGGAGCCGGGCAATCCGCGCGCATTGTAGAGGCGCGGACGCGTCACGTTAAGTCTTGTCTTTGTCTGAATAAAATGCCTGCGGATCCGCCCCGGACTGTCAATTGCCGGGCAGACGGAACACTTGGCCCGGATAGATCAGGTCGGGATCGCGGATCAAGTCTTGGTTGGCCTCGAAAATCATATGGTAACGCAAGCCTTGGCCGTATGTACGCTCCGCCAGCCGCCACAAGCTGTGGCCCGGTTGGACGACAACGAAACTGCCGGGTTCCAAGCCATTCGTTTCTTCCAGTTCAGCGCGTTGAAACGGCAGTTCGCGCCGTGCGATCACCTGGGCTTTTTCGTTCAACATGTCGGCGCGCAACGTGTAGGTTCCAGGCGCGACGTCCGTGTTCGGCGTGATGCGCCAGCGTCCTGCTTCGTCGGCGAAGGCGCGGCCGATAAAATGATTGTCGATGTAGAGCTGTACGGCGCGTCCCGCTTCCGCGTGGCCGCTGATGGACAGATCGCCGCCACCGTAATCGACGGCATCGACGCCAAAGATGTCTTCCGGCCCGGGCTTTTGCAGCACCTCGCTGGGGCCGGTGCCGTCACGGCGCACTTTCAAGGCCAACGCGCCATCCGAGGAGCCGCTGCGTTCCGGCACCACCAAGATTACCACGTGTTCGGACAGCATTGGATCGCGCCCTTCCACGTGCATGCGCAAGCCCAAACGCCGTTCGCCCGGCTCCAGTAGGGTTTCGGGGACATGCACCCATTCGCCGCGGTCATCGGCCTGGATGGTGCCGAACACGGTTTCGCCATCCAGGATTTCCACGCGGCTCTTGGGATGCGCACGTCCCGCCATGACGGCGTTGCCCTCGGGATTGACGCGCACCACGTCGAACGACGGGGGAACGAGTTCTTCCAGTTTCTGAGGCTGTGGTTCGGAGGACGGCGTGGCCGTTTGCTCAGGCGCGGGCGGTGGCGGAGCGGGCGATTCGACATCGCCGAGGATTCCGCTCAGGACCACGGCGACAGCAATGACCACTGCGCCAAGTATGCCGATCATGACGGATTTATTCACGTGACCCCAGCTCCCGCTTCTTGGGCGAATTGCATATGCTGCGCACTCAGACTAAAGGGCACACCAATGCACTGCAACGACGCTGCATGGCCCCCACACTTACATTCTAGGCTGACGGGACGTGGTTTACCACGCATTGTCCTCAGAATCCTGGGTTTTTTTCGTCTTAACGTCGTTTTCAACCGGTTCCAAGGACTGTAGATACCGGATCATGGCGGCGCGGTCGGATGGCGTCATTTTGCTGGTGGAATGGCTGACCGATTCGCCCATGACGCCGCCGACGAAATCGCCGTCGGGCAGCATGCCGATGGTGAACAGCAACTCGAAATCGCCCGTTTTCCATTTGCCCACACCGGTTTCTCTATCGGGCGTGATATTGGGCACAGTGATGCCTTCGGGATTGCGTTTGGTGCCTGCGTACGCCTTGTCGAGGTCATATCCACCCAGTGCGTTCCGGGGGGTGTGGCATTCGTGGCAATGCGCCAGGGCTTCGGTGACATAGCGTCCCCGGTCCCAATCGGTAGCGGGGCCCCGCTCGAAATACAACATATTCCAAAACACCATCAGCCAGCGCCAACCGAAGGGCGCTTGCAGATCGTGATCCCGGTTCGCTTGGACCACAGGGGCCTGCACCTTGAGGTAATCCCACATCGCCATCAGGTCCGCGTCCGTGATGTGCGTGTATGAGGTATAAGGGAATGCTGGGAAGTAAGAGTGCCCCTCCGGGGAGAGGCCCTCGCGCATGGCTTTGCTAAAATCTTCATACGACCAATCACCGATGCCGGTGTCCGGGTCAGGGGTGATGTTGGGACTGAAGAAGGTGCCGTAGTCGGTCTTGAAGGCGCGTCCTCCGGCCAGGCGTTTGCCGTTGTTTTTCTTGTCCGTGTGACAGCCGACGCAACCGGCCAGATTGAAGACGTATTCACCCGGGTCCGCTGGGCTTTGAGCCGAACCCTGCGCAGGAGCGAACGCCAGCACCGCCCCGGCCAGACCGGTGGCCAAGGCGGTGCGTAAGCGCACGTCGCATCCCATGCTCACTGTTTCTTTTCGCGGAAGTTTTCGTGACAGTTCTTGCACGTTTTAGCAAGGTTACCGAACGCTGGGCCGATCTGAGCCATGTCGTCGGATTTAGCGGCCATATTGAAAGCGGAGGCTGCATCTTCGAACATCTTCACAGCTTTCTTGAAGTCCTCCGGCTTTTCCCAGATTGCGGGAAGAGCTTCGGTCTCACCGAAATCGGAGCCTTCGGGGAAGACCGTGGCGGCTATGCCCGCCAAATCGGCCATGCCTTGGGCGTGGGTGACGAGGTTGGCCCTATTGGCGGTGCCTTTCTTGATGATTCCCGAGATGGCGCCCATATGCCCGCCGATGGATTTCATCACCGCCTGTCTGTATTTGATTTCGCCATCGGCCAGCGCGGGCGCGGTGAAGGCCATGGCGCTCACAGCCACGATGGCTGCCAGGATGCTTTTTTCGAAAGTCATGAACTTATTCTCCCCTGTTGTGCTCGCCCCACGCGGGCATCCGGTTTTACATACTCAATACAAACAGTTTCCTGTAACCAGACCGCTTTGCCAAGCGAGACATTGTCTCAGTTTTGTAACGCTCCCTTCCGTCACTTCGGTTAGATTGTATCTTCCGGCGATGGTTTCGGCGCGTTACAAGAAACGTAGGTAACGCAGAGGGGGATTCCCATGAGCAAATTGAGGGCATTGTGCGTTTTTTGCGGATCGCGCACCGGGGCCGACCCGGACCACGCCCGCGAAGGAGAAAAATTGGGCCGCATGTTGGCTGGGCGCGGTGTCGAACTGGTTTACGGCGGCGGAGGCATCGGTTTGATGGCGGTGGTCGCTAATGCCACCATCCAGGCCGGCGGCAAAGTGACGGGCGTCATTCCCGAATTTCTGCGGGCCTATGAAGTCGGTGTGGTGGATGGTGCGGAGGAACTCGTGGTCGAAGGTATGCACGAACGCAAGGCCAAGATGTTTGAAATGTCGGATGCGTTCGTGGTGTTGCCGGGTGGTCTCGGCACTCTGGACGAGAGCATCGAGATGACCACATGGAAGCAGCTGCAGCAACACAACAAACCGATTATTTTCGTCAACACCAATGGATATTGGGCGCCGTTCCTGGCGATGATCGACCGGGTGGTCGACGGTGGCTTCGGCCATCACAAGGTCAAGGAGTTGTTTCAGGTGGTCGAAAACGTTGAAGACGTGTTCAACGCCATCGCCGCCGCGCCCGAAGCGGACGAAGTGGTCCTCACCAGCCACCTGTGATGCGGGTTCGCACCGGTCAAGTCTTAGGCCGTGCGGATGAGAGCGCCACCACGTTGGGGTCGTCGGCGGGATCGAGTTGAAGAATGTCGCGGAGCGTATCCAGCGCTTTTTCCATCCTCAGCGGTTTGTCGATGCAGGCGGTGTAGCTTTGCAGGTGGCAGTTTTCCACGTCGCGGATACCCTGGCATTCACACACCGCGACCACCGGGATGGGGTCGTCTTGCTCCAGGCACCAGATTTGCATTTCCGTTTCACTGTCGCAGGGCAGATCGACATTGACCATCACCAGATCCGGCTGGTGTAATTTCGCCAGGGACAAGGCCCGGTCCACGTCGGGCGCCGGGATCAATTCGACGTCCGTTAGCTGGTCCACCATCTCTTTCAGAACACGTTGGTCTGTCAGATTGCTTTCGATGCTGAGGATGCGGTGAACACGCTTGCCGTCCCGTTCGTGCAAACGCGGTTTGCGTGCGGCGCTGCGCCGCTCGTGTGACGGGGCGACCGGCAAGTCGATCCAAAACGTGCTGCCGTGACCGACCGTACTGTCGAAACCGATATGCCCATCCATCATCTCGACTAGGTTTTTGGTCAACACAAGTCCTACACCGGTGCCTTCGATTCCGCTGTTTTCCGCATCCAGCCGATTGAAGGCCTGAAACAACTCATGACGGTATTCGGGAGGGATGCCATGACCGGTGTCTTGCACGAAGATGCGTAGCATCTGGTTGTCGGTCTTGGTGGAGCCAATGAATACCTGTCCACTTTCGCGATTGTATTTGATGGCGTTGGAGATCAAGTTGACCAGAATCTGTTGGAGACGCGCCGCGTCGGCGCTGATGTGGGGAAGGCGCCCGACATTTTCATCGACATGCATCGTGACGCCATGTTTGTCGGCGATGGGGCTCAGCAGAGCCGTTGCCTCTTCGATGGCGTGTGCGGGCGACAGGTCTTGCAGTTCGACTTTCAGCGCCCCTACTTCGATCCGCGACAAATCAAGAATTTCGTTGATCAAGGTGAGGAGGTGATTGCCGCTTTTGAGGATGATGTTGATATATTCGACTTGTGCGTCGGTGAGGTTTTGGCGATCCGCGAGCACCAACTGGCCAAACCCTAAAATGGCGTTCATGGGGGTGCGCAACTCGTGGCTCATATTCGACAGAAAACCGCTTTTGGTGCGACTTGCTTCTTCGGCGGCTTCTTTGGCGCGCAGCAGGTTTTCTTCATGATGCTTTTGTTCGGTGATGTCCGTTGCGGCGCCCAGGATGCTGACGATGGCGCCGGTTTCGTCGCGGATGACGGCGTTGTGCCATTGCATCAGGCGTTTGTCGCCGGATTTGGTCAGGACTTCGTTCTCGAACTCCTCGAAAGCGTCTTGGTTGCCCGAAACGATTTCGTGGAAGACATTGCGCACCACGTGCCGCTCTTCGACCGGTAGGGCGGCATCGAACCAATCGCGGCCGAGTAGTTCTTCAGCGCTGTCATATCCCAGGATTTCGGCCCCTTTGGCGTTCAGCATGTCGATGCGGCCTTGGGTGTCCAGTGCAACCAGCATGTTGCCGGCCATGGCCAGATAACGTTCCGCTTTTTCACGTTCATGTTGGCTGCGCCGTTCTGCGTCCTTGCGCACCGCGATTTCATCGGACAGTTCGGCAGTGCGTTCCGTGACCCGTTGTTCGAGTTGCACGTTGAGGTTTTTAATTTCGTCTTCGCGAAGCTTGCGTTCAGTGATGTCATGCACCGTGCCGCTCATGAGCACTGGGGTGCCGGCATCGTCGTAACGGACTTCGCCTTGTTCCTGGACGAAGCGAACGGTGCCGTCCGGCCATACCACCCGGTGTTCTATGGCATAGGGCTTTTTGTCGTAAACGGCGGCATTGATGGCATCGGTCACGGTTTGGCGGTCGTCTGGATGGATGAATTTCACAAAAGCTTCGTAGGTTGCGCCGAATTCCTGAGGCGCAAGGCCGAAAATCCGGTAGATTTCATCGGACCAAATCAAATCACCGGTTTGTATGTTCCAGTCCCAACTGCCCAGCCGGGCGATGCGCTGGGCGTTGGTCAAGCTCGTCTGGCTTTCGCGAAGTTGTTCGAGCACCTCTGCGCGCTCGGCACTGAGGGCCTGGAGTTCTTGATTTGCATGACGCAGTTTGCGTTCACTGGTGCGTGTTTTCCAGTACGCGCCGACCAGCAGAGCCATGATCAGCGAGGCGATACCGGCTTTGGCAAACTCGTTCAGCTCGGAATGCCCGCGACCCGTGAAATGGTGGATGATTATGTATGTGCCCACGATTCCGGCGACGCCAATGATCAAGGACGCCAGAAACGTCTGCGGCTTAGGATATTTCATGCCAGACCATCCCACTCCGCACAGCCCCCTCGCACGGTAGTTTCTTGTGAAGTCACCAAATCACTGGAAACATTTCGCCCGGATGTTCCAACTACTCCACGTAAGGGGCGAACTGGCGGATTACAAGGGTTTTCAGATAAATTGGCGGTGTGAAGCCGGCGTCACAGCGCATGCTTGTCAAAGCCGTGCCGGGGCCTTATGTTGCAGGCGCACAATGAATCCGCAGAGGGGCCCGGCCCGTACCCAAAAAGCGGCCGGGAAGCGGGGAAAATCTAAGGAGAATATGGATGTCGAAGATCAAGGTCGCCAACCCCATCGTCGAACTCGACGGTGACGAAATGACCCGCATCATCTGGGAATTCATCAAGGACAAGCTGATCCTGCCGTATCTGGACGTGGATCTGAAATACTATGACCTGAGCATTCAAAAGCGCGACGAAACGGACGACCAGATCACCATCGACGCCGCCAACGCCATCAAGGAACATCGTGTCGGCGTCAAATGCGCAACCATCACGCCGGACGAAGACCGGGTCGAAGAGTTCGGCCTCAAGAAGATGTGGAAGTCGCCCAACGGCACCATCCGCAACATCATCGGCGGCACCGTGTTCCGTCAACCGATTCTGTGCAACAACGTACCGCGTCTGGTGCCTGGCTGGACTCAGCCGATCGTGATCGGTCGTCACGCCTTTGGCGATCAGTACCGCGCCACCGACATGGTGGTGGACCGTCCCGGCACCTTGACCATGAAGTTCGTGCCTGCCGACGGTTCGGACCCCATCGAACACACCGTGTTTGATTTTCCCGGCGGCGGCGTGGCCATGTCCATGTACAACTTGGACGAATCCATCAAGGGCTTCGCGCGCTCTTGTATGAACTACGGCCTGGACCTCGGCTGGCCGGTGTATTTATCCACCAAGAACACCATCATGAAAGCCTATGACGGCCGCTTTAAGGATTTGTTCGAAGAAGTCTTTCAGACTGAATTCAAGGACAAATTCGACGCCAAGGGCATCACGTACGAGCACCGCTTGATCGATGACATGGTCGCGTGCGCCATGAAGTGGTCCGGCGGTTTTGTGTGGGCGTGCAAAAATTACGACGGCGACGTTCAGTCCGACACCGTGGCCCAGGGCTTCGGCTCGCTCGGTCTGATGACATCCGTGTTGATGACCCCGGACGGCCAGACGGTCGAAGCGGAGGCCGCCCACGGCACCGTCACGCGCCACTACCGCCAGCACCAGCAGGGCAAGGAAACGTCGACCAACCCGATCGCATCGATTTTCGCGTGGACCCGCGGTCTGGCCTATCGCGGCAAGTTCGACGACACCCCGGACGTGGCGAAGTTCGCCGAAACTCTGGAAAAGGTTTGCATCGAAACCGTCGAAGCGGGTTTCATGACCAAGGACCTGGCGCTGCTGATCGGCCCGGACCAGGCGTGGATGACCACCAACCAATTTCTGGAAAAGCTCGACGAAAACCTCAAGGCCGAAATGGCCGACTGGTAAACCTTCGCGTTCCCAGGACGTTGCGAAACCCCGTTGCTCCGCGCAACGGGGTTTTTGCTTGCCCAGGGGGCTCAGCCCATTCATATTGTCGAAGAGCTAAGGCCTGGGGGGCGAAAGGGCACCAAAGCTGGGGGATGGACGCGCCGATGGTTTCCACAGATCCCGATCTACAGATGATTATGGCGGACATCCGCCAGGACTTCATTGTCAACACCCGCGACAAGCTCGATGATGTCGACGATGAAATCGAAGCCCTGCGCCAAGGCGACAGCCCCGAACAGCGGATTTTGGAAATCAAGCGCATCGTCCACTCCATCAAGGGGGCGGGCGGCTCGTTTGGCTTTCCCACCATTTCCAAGGTCGCGCACGGTCTGGAGGACTATCTGGAAACGACGGGCGACATCTCCACCGTGACGGCGGATGACCTGCAAGTGTTCGTCAATACGCTGGTCGATATCCTGATCGCCGGGGAAGAACCCAACGAGGAGTTGGCGCATATGATGTTGCGCTCGCTTCCCACCGGGCGGCGCCAGAGCGGTGCGCGCGCCCTGGACAAGGGGACCGCCTTGATATTGATGCCCCGCGGCGTGCAACGCAAGATCATGTCTCAGGAACTGGCGCAGATGGGCTACAAGGTGTCGATCATGGAAAAACCCATCGAAGCCATCGACATGGCGCTGACGCTCAAGCCCGATTACATCATCGCCACTCAATCCTTGGAACGCATGACCGGTGTCGAAATGGCGTGGGCGCTGCAAATGTTCGAAGCCACCCGCAAGGTCCAGGTGGCGGTGGTCACGGCGGACGATATCACGAACGAAATGCTGGAGTCCCTGCCGCCGCACACCACCCTGATCAAAAAGGGCCCGCGTTTCTCGCTCGAGTTGATGGCGTTCATCCGCAAACACGAAAAATAGCCGGAATATGGCCCGGAAAACGGGGCAAATATGCCTTGACGCACCCGTCAAAATTCCGTAAAACCCGCGCACTCGGGGCTACAGCAGTGTAACCCTGCATACGTTTTCGAATTGAGGAGCCGAAAAATGGCCCGTAAATGCGCCCTCACCGGCCGTGGTGTGATGACCGGCAACAACGTGTCTCACGCCCACAACAAGACCCGCCGCCGTTTCCTGCCGAACCTGCAGGATATTTCGCTGATGAGCGATGCCCTTGGCGATACCGTGCGCATGCGCGTGTGCGCCAGCACCATCCGCACCATCGAGCACAACGGCGGCCTGGACGCCTATTTGCTGAATACGTCCAACCTGAAGCTGACCGACGAGGCGAAGAAGCTGAAGCGCCGCATCCAGCGTGCGCTGAAAAAAGCCGCGTAAGTCCAGCTCGGTTCGGACACCTTTTCAATGGGGCCCGCACTTCGGTGCGGGCCTTTTGTTTTGCCCGATCATCGCGCGCGCGATGACCATGATCTTAGTAGGGTTGATTGCGCGGTCTTGCTCGGCCACACTCCGCGTATGGATTTGTCGAAATTTCATCCCAGCCGCCGCGGCTTCATCCGCGCCTTGCTGATGGCGTCGGGCTTCGCGCCCGCCATGCTCAGCGTGTTGGCGCGGGCGGACCAGCACCACGCCATGCAACCGGCGAAGCCGGGTGTCCATGAATTGAGCGGTGATGTCCGGCTCAACGGCAGCCCAGCCCATATGGGCCAGGAGGTTCGCCCCGGCGACATTTGCACCACCGGTGTGGGCGGCTCGTGCGTCATCATCATCGGCGAGCACGTGTATTTGATTCGCGAAGATTCGGAAGTGGCGTTCTACGCCGAGGACTTCGAGATGGGAGAAGGGGAGTCCCTCTCCGGAAAAATTCGCATGGCGGCGGGGGCGATGCTATCCGTGTTCGGCAAGACCGAAACCCAGATCGTCACACCGATGGCGACCATCGGCATTCGCGGCACCGCCTGCTACACCGATGTGCGCGAAGACCGCACCTACGCTTGCATATGCTATGGGACCGCCGACCTGGGCAGCACGCTAACCGGCCGGGTGTTGGAGACGGTCACCACCAAGCGCCACGACAGTCCGCGCTATATCTATGGCCCCGATGCGCCCAAGCAGATCGAAAAGGCCCCTGTGGTGGATCACACCGACGCGGAACTGCGCATGCTGGAAGCTCTGGTCGGACGTATTCCGCCCTTCGATGCGCCGGGTGCGGCATCTTACAGCGAAGACTATTAGGTCGTGTCCTCAATTCCGTCATGGGAATGGTGTGCGGGAATTTGTTCGTCCACAAGAAGCGGAACCGCGGGGAGCCTACTTGGTTTTCAGGGTCTTGCGCCACTGTGGAAGGGCAAATCCACCATACCCTTCGAACGCTGAAATCGCTTTCATAGGCTTCGTTAACATCCTTGCCCGGGGCGCCGCCCTGCGCGGCGGATGTTGCCTGGCCCATGTTTGCGCTTTCAACGCCATTTCTCATGAGGGAATTGGGGACACGGCTTAAGCGTTTTTCCCGTCCTGTTTTGCCGATTCCCGCAGGCCTATGACGTTGCCAGCGCTGCTTATGATCAAACCATATCCCTAAATTCTGAGAGGGATTGAATTCACATATAGCGCATGTGAAAATGGAATGGTGCATGGTTGTAAAGACGGGCAGTTCATAAAAAAAGAAACCGTGCATCGGGCAAATCTTAAAATGGGGGAACAGGCTGTGTTTTCATCTGTCAAAATTGGCGTGCGCCTTGGTGCGGCGTTGACGTTTATCGCGCTGGTGACAGCGGGCATTATCGTTCTTGTGAACTACACCATTCAAAAAGAGATGATGATTGAGGCGGAGCAGAGAGAGCTCCGCGCCTACTCTCATCAGCTCTCCGCTTCTCTTGAGGAGGAAGCGCGAAGGGCTTTGTCCATGGCGGATCAGGTGGCGTCCATTCCTGATGTTCAGTCGGCCTTTGCCGCCCAAGACCGGGAACGGCTTGCAGAGATGTTCGGGCCCGGGTTTGCCGACATGAAGAAAAACCACGGCGTGCGGCAATTCCAGTTTCACCTGCCGCCGGCAACTTCGTTTTTGCGTGTCCACAAGCTGGAGAAATTTGGCGATGATTTGTCCAGTTTTCGCCATACCGTGATTGAGACCAACGACAAAAAGACAAAAGTCAGCGGTCTGGAAGTGGGGGTTGCGGGTCTCGGTATGCGGGGCGTGACACCCGTGTACCATGACGGCGGACACATCGGGTCGGTGGAATTCGGACTGTCCTTCGGTCAACCGTTTTTCGAAACGTTTAAACGCGATACGGGGGCCGAGGTGGCCCTGTTGGTGCAGCGTGAAGGCCAGTTCAGTGTTTTTGCCTCGACTTTCCCAGACGATTTCATTGGCACGGACGCGCCCTGGCTGAAGCAAGCCATTGACGGCGAAACCATGTTGGAGCCGATGGCCCTGAACGGCGTATCGCACGCGGCGATCGCCATGCCCATTCCCGATTACAGTGGCAAGTCACTTGGTGTTGTGGTGTTTGCGGTGGACAGCAGTTTCTTTAGCCGTGAGCTTTCAAGCGCCACGCAGACGTCACTTTGGGTGGCTTTGGCGACTCTTATCCTTGCGGGTGTTCTGGCTTATTTCACCGATCGCGCCATTGCAGGACCAATTGTTGCGATGACGGAGGCCATGCACACATTGGCTGATGGTGAGTTGGACATTGACATTCCGGCCAAGCACCGAACCGATGAGATTGGTGAAATGGCGGACGCGGTGCAAGTGTTCAAGGACAACGCAAACCGGGTCAAAAAAATGGAGGTCGAGCAAAAAGAGGCCGCGAGGCACGCCGAAGAAGAAAAGCATCAAGTCTTGCTCGACATGGCCAACGATTTTGAAACCAATGTCGGCGGTATTGTGGAAACGGTATCGTCCGCATCGACGCAATTGCAATCGTCGTCCGAATCCATGTCCACGCTGGCGCAGCAGACCAACGCCCAAGCCACCACGGTTGCACAGAAATCCGAAGAAGCTTCAACCAATGTGCAAACGGTGGCCAGCGCGGCGGAAGAACTGTCCAGTTCGATCTCCGAAATCTCTCGCCAGGTAGCGCAGTCAACGCAAATCTCGGCAACGGCCGTGACCGAGGTCGACAGCGCGAACGCCAAGGTTCAAGGCTTGGCGGAAGCGGCGCATAAGATCGGAGAGGTGGTGGCGTTGATCACCGATATTGCCGATCAGACCAATTTGCTGGCGCTCAACGCCACCATCGAGGCGGCGCGCGCGGGTGAGGCGGGAAAAGGCTTTGCGGTCGTCGCTTCGGAAGTGAAGAACTTGGCCAACCAAACCGCCAAGGCGACGGAGGAAATCTCCACCCAAATCGGCGGCATTCAGAACGCGACCCAGGACGCCGTGCACGCCATCGGATCCATCGGTGGGATCATCAATCAAATGAATGAGATCGCTTCAACCATCGCTGCGGCTGTGGAGGAACAGGGGGCTGCAACGCAAGAAATTGCACGCAACATCGAGCAGGCGGCAACCGGCACATCACAAGTCTCATCCACCATCCAAACCGTCACCGAGGCGACAAACGAATCCGGTTCGGCGGCTTCGCAAATTCAAGATGCCGCACGTGAATTGTCGCAACAGTCCGAATTGCTCACGACGCAAGTGGACAGTTTCCTAAGCCATGTGCGAACCGGGTGAATAGAAATGCAGCCGATTCCGGCGTTTTGATCGTTGATGGATTGGGGGCCGACTATTCCGCCGCAGCTTCACGATTGCCGGGCAGCGCGTCGAACACACCGTCCCAAAAGCGGGTGCGAGCTTCGATCGCGAGAAGCGCGGCCTCTTCGGCCTCACGGGCTTTTTTGGCGTCGCCGTCGATAAACGCGTCGAGCATACGCAACGACAGGGGCGCGTGGAAGTCCTCGTCCAGGTGGATGTGACGTTCCAGGTAATAGTGGAATGCCGGGGCGCTTTCCTTGGTCACGCCCATATCCTTGATCAACGAGCGGAACATGGACGGGATGATGTGCTCACGGCCCAAAGCGAATGCGGCGGCAATCACATGGGGTTTGCCGGTCTCAATGAACTGGAATGTCTGTGCGGTGAACGCCTTGGAAGGCGCAGGCACGTCATGGGTGTCGAGCGCCTTACGGATGCCTTGATCCGCAGCCGTTGTGACGAACCCATGAACCGTGTCCGCATCCGCGCCGATGTTGCCCATGGCCGCACGGTAGAGTTCGTAATGGCTTAAAAATTCGGGTTCCTGGCCGGGAATGCCTTGGTCCGTTTCTTCTTCGAGGACGATTTCGTTGATGAAACGGCGCACCACCGGATCGCCCTTGGGCGCCCAAGGCACCTGAATGGGGGCCAGTTCGTGCTGCAGGGTTTTGCACAGCGACATGAAATCCCACACCGAATAAACGTGGTGTTCCATAAACTTGCGCAAATCGTCCATGGTGCGTACGGCTTCATAGACGGGATGGCGGGACAGGCGGTCGCGTGTGGGCGCGATGAGATCAATGTCGAAGTTGGCGCTCATGATGCATCTTATGTGGTGTGTGGGCCGTTCGTTTCCACCAAGATTTACTGTTTTTCTGCCAATTCGTAAAGTAAAACGCGTCCGCCGTCGCTGTCCGATACCCACACCCTGTTGCCTTTGGCGAGCACGCCTTCGGGTAATTTCACGTGCCGGTCCGCGAACGAAATGAGGGGCGTGGCGTCTTTATCGAACACGCGTACGACGTGATTATACTGATCGGCGATGTAGAGACGGTCTTCCTCATCGCGTGAGAAGTACTTCGGTTCGGAAAATGGTGGATCCCAGGTCGAGATTTCATACTGCGGTGCGAAGTCCTGATCAAACACCACCAAACGGTTGTTGCCCGGGTCCGATGTGATGACATTGTAACCCTTATCCGTGGGCTGGATTTCGACGTCGTGGGGGCGGTCCAAATCCTTGCCCCAGGCGCGCCCAACGGCCTTTTCGATTTTCCCGTTCTTCATGCTCAAGATGTGGTGTTCCAAGGTGGCGGCGATGAATACGCGCCCATCCGGCGCGGATGTGATGCCCTCCGGTCCGTCGATGCCGTCCCAAGTGTCGATGAGGATGGCCTTGGTGCCCTCAAGCCGATACATCACGATACGGTCATTGCCGCTGTCGGCGACCAGCAAGCGGCCTTGGCCATCAAACGCCACATCGTGAGGCACGCTCAATTCGTCTTCGCCGATGATGGCTTGCAGGGTCAGCTTTAAGGGGTCGAGCAGAAGAATCCGGTCATTGCCCATGTCGGTGATCACCAAATACATCCCGTCCGGGGTCAGGGTCATGTCGTGGGGCGACAGCATGAATGGCTCGGACACACTCAGAAGATTGATCTTAAAATCTTTTTCGTCTTCGGCCCGCACGGGGAGGCCTGCGGAAAACAGGACCGAGCAGATCAGAAACAGGGCAACAGAACAGCGCATGGGGACATCCATGAAATATAACGATGAAAAATCATATCATCGGCGCAGCCCGGTTCACAGGCTTCCTGACGGTGTTCCGTTGACGACGGCGCGGGGCGCGCTTATTTCCCCATCGAGACGTGGGTTGCGCAAGGAAAAGGACGGTGGCGCATGATGGGATATTTGCGGACCAGTTTGCTGTTGGCGGCGCTCACTGCGCTGTTCATGGGTGCGGGCTTCATGCTGGGTGGCGAAGGCGGCATGATCATCGCCTTGATGGTCGCCGTGGGCATGAACCTGTTCGCGTATTGGAACTCCGACAAGATGGTGCTGCGCATGTACGGCGCGCGCGAAGTCACGCGCACCGAACAGCCGGAGTTTTATGACATGGTCCAGGTTCTGGCCAACCAGGCCGAACTGCCCATGCCCAAGGTCTACATCGTCGACGAAGACCAGCCCAACGCGTTCGCCACCGGGCGCAATCCCGAAAACGCCGCCGTGGCGGCGACCACCGGGTTGCTGCGCCGTCTCAACAGCAATGAAGTCGCGGGGGTGATGGCCCACGAATTGGCCCACGTGAAAAACCGCGACACCCTGATCATGACCATCACCGCGACCATTGCCGGTGCGCTTTCCATGCTCGCCAACTTTGCGCTGTTTTTCGGCGGCAACCGTAACAATCCGATGGGCATCATTGGCGTGATCTTGGTGATGATTCTGGCGCCCTTGGCGGCGATGATGGTGCAGATGGCGATTTCACGCACGCGGGAGTACGAAGCAGATCGTATCGGAGCCGAAATATGCGGCCAACCATTGTGGTTGGCGTCGGCCCTGGACAAGTTGGAGCAAAGCGCCAAGCGCATCGACAACATCAAGGCGGAAGACAACCCCGCCACGGCGCACATGTTCATCGTCAATCCGTTGCACGCCAAAAGGATGGACAACCTGTTTTCCACCCACCCCAACATGCAAAACCGGATCGAACGTCTTCAGGCTTTGGCGGGCGAGATGCCAAGCGCGCCGACCCCATCCGCCCAAGGTGGCGGTGTATCGCCGGGCCCGGTAAAGCGCTCAGGGCGGTCCAGCTCCGTGCCCCATACGCGGGAAACGCAAACCCGGCGGGGGCCTTGGTCCTGATCTGTTCAGTCGCCGGCATCGACCGGGATGATATGCAGTTGACCGTTCCTCACCCCGGTCTGCGAGGTGATGCGGTTGGCTACATGGCGGACTTCCGCGACGCTGCCGCGTAAGACCGTGGCTTCCAAGCAGTTGTCTTTGTCGATGTGTAGATGCAAAGTCGCCGCCGGAATTTCATGGTGGTGATGCTGGGCTTCCATCAGACGGGATGACAGTTGCCGTTCGTGGTGGTCGTAGACATAGGTGACACACCCGACACACGGCGCGCTTTCGTTGGCCTCCACCCGATTTTGGGCAAGCAATTGGCGCACCGCGTCGCGAATACCTTCGGACCGGTTGCCGTAGCCCTTTTCCTCGAGAAAGCGGTCGAATTGTTCCAGCAAACCCGCTTCCAAGGATATGGTGACCCGTTCGGCCGACTTTTTATCTTTCATTGCCATTCACCGAAAGTCTTAGTATGAATATTTCGAAAATCTTCATACTTGAATTGTGGTTCGTGAGGTTTCGTGAAAGCGAAGTATACGAACCTCGACAGATAAAAGGGACAGAATATGAAACATATGCTTTCAGGCGTTGCGGCGTTGACCGCTTTGATGACGTCTCAGGCGTTGGCGCACACCGGTCTTGAAGGGGGTTCCGGCTTTGCGGCCGGCATTGGGCACCCGGTCGGTGGGCTCGACCATGTCCTGGCGATGGTCGCCGTCGGCGTCTTGGCGGTGCAGATGTCCATGCAGACAGGGCGGCAAAGCGCTTTGTGGCTGGTGCCTGTCAGCTTCGTCGTTTTCATGGCCGTGGGGGGCGTGTTGGGAATGATTGGCGTGACCATGCCGATGGTTGAACAAGGGATCGTTGGTTCCGTGATCATCTTGGGTGCGGTGATCGCTTGGGGTCGGGTCATGCCACAAGCTGCGGCGATGATCTTTGTTGGCGTGTTGGCTATGTTTCACGGACACGCTCACGGCACCGAAATGCCTTTGAATGCCAGCGGGGTAGAGTACGCCATGGGCTTTATGCTGGCGACGGCATCGCTGCATGCTTTGGGTGTTGGCCTGGGCCTGTCGGTGCAAAAGGTTCTCAGTCGTTCCGCGCCGCTGGCCGCACGCATCGGAGGTGGTGTGATCGCTCTTGGCGGGCTGGGCCTCGTCGTGGCTTAAGCCATTCGCTTCAAGTCATAAAGAAAGGCCGGAGCATTGCTCCGGCCTTTCGTGAAGCACACAAGGAGTAAGGGGGGAGATTACATGCCGCCCGTTTTGCCGTGCTTCATATCGCCATGGTTCATGTGTTTCATGCCGCCCGGCATGTGGCCCGGGCCCATGACTTTGACGTCGATGGTTTTTTCGCCGGCGTGCTCGAACACCAAGGTGACGGGGAAGACGGAGCCTTCCTTCAGCGGGGCGTGCAGGCCCATGAACATCACATGGTAGCTGCCGGGCTTGAGCATTTGCGTCGCGCCGTTTTTGACGGGAATGCCGCCTTCGACTTCACGCATTTTCATCACGCCGTTTTCCATCAGGTGGGTGTGCAGTTCGATCTTCTTCGATACGTCCGCTTTGGCGGAAATCAAAGTGTCGTCCTTGCCGGTGTCATTGGCGATCATCATGAACGCTGCGCCGGCCTTGGCCATGCCTGCGGACGCGCGGGCCCACGGTTCCTTGACGGTGATGTCGCCGGCGATGGCGGCACCGGCAAACGCGACGGTGGCCACGGCGGCGGTGAGCAGGGTTTTAACGGTGTGCATAAAATTTAATCCTCGATTCGATTGGGGGTACCGGTGCTTCCGCTGTTATTGCAGAACGCACGTGGAAACTGGATGTCGACACGCACCCGGGCCGGGCGTCCTAATTCCCGGACCGGGTGCGGTCTGACTTTGGGAAGTGGTTGGGCCTATGCGGCGGGCGGTGCGCGGGCGAGACCGGGCGCGGCGCTCCAAAGCTGGGTCCCGAAATCGCTCGACCGAGGCGCGTTCGCCTCCCGAGGGAGGGTGGGAGGAACAAACGCCACCTGGGGCGTTTCCGGAACCGGGCCATGAAGGCTGGCCTGCACCATGCAGACCGGGCAGTCCCAAGGGGTCGTCGCCGGGGGAACCTTGTCCAGAGGTTCGCCCGCCGCGTCCAGTTGGGGCTGTGCGCCATAGGCCGTACAAATGATGAGATAGAAGTTGGGCAGCGATTGACCGCCTCGCAGGCCGTCCTCGCCAGGCAACGTGATCGCCGCGGAAAACGGGATCATCGCTTGCAACATCATGGCGAACAAAGCCATCTGCGCTGCGCCGCGATACGTGATCGCCAGACGTCTGCCCAGATGGTTCATCGCATATATGACGCGCGTGAAAATCACCGTCGCCCCCTTGCAAACTTCGGCGATCGTTGGTGTCGCCAGTTTCACACATTTTCCTGTGATTATGGCGCGGAAGCAAGGCGAAAGTGCCGTACTTGTAATTAGGCGTGCCGACGCATCGGCGGTTTCGCGCCGTCCTCGTCGAACAGGTCGGCCAGTTCGACCATGATGGTGCCGCCCAACTCTTCCGCGTCCAGCAGCGTCACGGCGTTTCTATAGTAGCGCGTCACGTCGTGACCGATGCCGATGGCAATTAGCTCCACCGACGATTTGGTTTCGATCCAATCGATCACCTCGCGCAGATGCTTTTCCAGGTAATTTCCGGAATTGACGCTCAGCGTCGCGTCGTCCACCGGCGCGCCATCGGAAATCACCATCAGGATGCGGCGTTGTTCAGGGCGGGCCAGCAAGCGGTTGTGCGCCCACAGCAACGCCTCGCCGTCGATGTTTTCCTTCAAGATGCCTTCCTTGAGCATCAGGCCAAGGTTCTTGCGCACGCGCCGCCACGGGGCATCCGCGCCTTTGTAGACGATGTGGCGCAGATCGTTGAGCCGTCCGGGGCGTTCGGGCTTGTCGGCTTCGACCCACAGCTCGCGGGATTTGCCGCCCTTCCAGGCGCGGGTGGTGAAGCCTAGAATCTCGACCTTGACGCCGCACCGCTCCAGCGTGCGGGCCAGCAGGTCCGCGCTGATGGCGGCGATGGTGATGGGGCGTCCGCGCATGGACCCGGAATTGTCGATCAGCAGCGTCACCACCGTGTCGCGGAAATCCGAATCCTTTTCCTCCTTGAACGACAGGGGCGCATAAGGATCGATCACCACGCGCGACAGCCGCGCCACGTCCAGCAAGCCTTCCTCCAGATCGAATTCCCACGAACGGGTTTGTTTCGCCAGCAAACGCCGCTGCAGACGGTTGGCGAGCTTGGCGACCACGCCTTGCAGCTTGTCCAATTGCCGGTCCAATTGTTCGCGCAAGCGGCTCATTTCCATCGTTTCGCAGAGATCCTCGGCGAAGATGACTTCATCGAACCGGGTGGTAAAGGCGCAGTAAGGCCGGTTGGCATGGGGGTCGTTTTGCGGCCACGTGTCTTCGGGTTCCGAGGGTCCTGCCGGGGTTTCCCCGCCCGCCATCATCTCGTCTTCGATGCCGTCGCCGCCATCCATACCGTCGGCGATATCGGCGCTCATGGAATCCGCACCGACCATGCCGGTGGCGTCCTGTTCGCCTTCGCCATCGGGCTGGTCGTCTTCGCCGGGCTCCTGGTTCTGGTCTTGATTGGGTTGTTCGGCTTGGGCCTCGTCGTCTTGTTCCGGTTCGCTGGGCAACTCATTGATCAGTTCCAGGGCTTGCATCAATTGGCCCGCCACCTGCGCGAAATGGGTTTGGTCACCCTGGGCTTGGGCAAGCTTGTCCAGATGACCAGGCGCTTTGGCGTCGAGCCACGGTTTCCAAGCGTCTACGAATTCTTGGGCATCCGCGGGGATACCTTGGCCTGTGAACCGTTCACGCGCCAGCATGCCCAAGGCTTCGGCCATGTGCTGGGGGTCGCGCTCATCAATGCCGCGATAAGCCTTGGCTTTGTGGATGTGCAGGGCGGTGATGTTGTCTGCTGCGCCCGGATAGTCCCGTCCGCCCAAGGCCTCGACGCGGGCCTGTTCCAGCGCGCCGAACACACGCCGGGCATCGTCGCCCGGCGGCAGCAAGCGATTGTGCAGCGCCCGGTCGTGATAGCTGAGCCGCATGGCCAGGGCGTCCGCGTGGCCGCGCAGGCGTTGAATATCCACGGGCTTCAGGTGCGAGGCTTGTCCCGGTTCGGGTAAGGACGCATTGCCGGTGGAATATGCTGCGCCATCTTGGCCGTGGGTGAAACTCACCAGCAGATCGCGCTTCCCGGTCATGGCGCGCAAGGTCGCAGCAGTTGAACGCTTGAGCGTTTCGTGCAGCGGTTCGCCATTGGACGCTAACTTGCCCTTATGCGGGCTGTTCTTCGCGCGCGCGTGCGGTGTTTTCGGCGATGAATCGGTTGGGGACATGGCGGTGTCCGATCCCCCGGGTTACGACGTCGTTTTGATCAACGAGTCCGGCAATTCGTCGCCGAAGCAACGCTGATAGTATTCCGCCACCACGGCGCGCTCCAACTCGTCGCACTTGTTCAAGAAACTCATGCGAAACGCGGTGCCGACGTCACCGAAGATTTGCGCGTTTTCCGCCCATGTGAGCACGGTGCGTGGGCTCATCACGGTTGATATGTCGCCGTTGATGAAGCCTTCCCGGGTCAGGTCCGCGACCCGCACCATGGATGAGACGATCTGCTGGCCCTGCTCGGACTGATATTCCTGGACCTTGGACACGATGATGCGCGTTTCATCGTCGTGCGGCAGGTAGTTCAGCGTCGCGACGATATTCCAGCGGTCCATCTGGCCCTGGTTGATCTGTTGCGTGCCGTGGTACAGCCCTGTGGTGTCGCCGAGGCCGATGGTGTTGGTGGTTGAAAACAGCCGAAAATACGGATGCGGATGAATCACGCGGCTTTGGTCCAGCAGGGTCAGTTTGCCTTCGACTTCCAGCACGCGCTGGATCACGAACATCACGTCGGGACGACCCGCGTCGTATTCGTCGAACACCACCGCAACCGGGTTTTGCAGCGCCCATGGCAAAATGCCTTCGCGAAATTCCGTGACCTGTTGGCCGTCCTTTAGGACGATTGCGTCTTTGCCCACCAGATCGATACGCGACACGTGGGAGTCCAAGTTGACACGGATCATCGGCCAATTCAGGCGCGCCGCGACTTGCTCGATGTGGGTCGATTTACCGGTGCCGTGATAGCCCTGCACCATGACACGGCGGTTGTGTTTGAAACCCGCAAGGATCGCCAGCGTGGTGTCGAAATCGAACTGGTAGTTTTCGTCGATGGCGGGCACGTGCTCCTCACCTTCGGAAAAGGCTGGAACTTCCAAGTCGACATCGAGCCCGAAGGTCTGGCGCACGTCCAGGGTGATATCGGGGGCGTTCAGGGGGAATTTGGTTCCGCTCGCGTCGTGGGTTGACACAGTCATGATTTTTATCCGGTTTGTATGATCAGTGCTTGAGGGAGTATACTCGATTATGCGCCTAAATGTTGCATGATCGTCTGATAGGCAAGGCCGATTTCCTTGAATTTCTCTTCGGCTTCCTTGGAGCCGCCATTGGCGTCCGGGTGGTGGCGCTTGACCAGTTTTTTGTAGCGTGTTTTGACGTCGTCCGCGCTCACCGGGGGGGCGAGGTCGAGGACTGCATACGCCTTGGCTTCGGGGCTGTCGGGATGGAACGCACGGTTTTGAGGGTGACCTTCCGGTTCGCCTCCGGCATCGCCGAACAGGCTGAAATCGTCATGTATCTGTGCACCGGATGCGAACGCCTTGGCCTTCTCGTGGTCCGATTGCGACCCCAGCTTCCAGGTCGGACGTTGCCAGACGGTGTCGTTCTTGATCACCGCTTCGACTTCTTCGTCGCTCAAGCCTTCGAAATAGTTCCAGGCTTTGTTGTGTTCGCGGATATGGTCCGTGCAATACCACACGTGGGTGCCCATTTCGCGTGGCGATTTGTGCGTGCGGTGTTCGCCTTCGTCTTCGCAGCCCGGCCAGTCGCACGCACGCGTGTGGGGTTTACGTTTCTGCGTTTGAAACTGAAACGGGGAGTCGAGGCCAGCTTTTCGCGCTTGGTGCTTCATGGCCTAACTATGGGGTTTCGTGGGCTTGGTTGCAAGTTGCCCCCTTGATTTGACGTCGTTACGTCATACCTAGTTGGGAGTACGAAGACTTTTAAAGGATTTTCTCCATGCAGGTACGCACAGCCATTGAAACCAAGCTGACCGCTGCTTTGAGCCCGGAGCACCTTGAGGTGATCGACAATTCCGCGCAACATGCGGGCCACGCCGGCGCCAATCCCGAAGGTGAAAGCCATTTTGCCGTGGTGGTGGTTTCCAAGGCGTTCGAGGGGCAAAACCGGGTTCAGCGTCAGCGCATGGTCTACCAAGCCCTGGCCGAAGAAATGGCTGGCAGAGTCCACGCGCTTGAGTTGAAAACCCTGACTCCGGATGAGACGCAATCTTAAATATACTACTGTATGTTGAATTATCTGCGTTTTTTCCGGCATGAGATGAGTTTTGCGTTTTATTACAGGGTGTTGCTTTGTAATCTAGAGTACATTAAAATGTATGCATAGTTCATACGATTGTTGCACTGGTGCGACATTTGAGTTTCAATACAGACAAGGATGGCGCGAATGCTGTCCGATTTGACAAATCAAGATTGGGGGATGTGGGCGTATGAATAGCCGACTCCAGAGTAGAAATGTAACCGTCGATGGCCATCGCACCAGCCTGCGCCTAGAGCAGGACGTTTGGGAAGCCCTTGAAGAGATCTGTGCACGCGAAGACATGAGCGTGCATGAGGTGTGCACGTTGATCGAGCGGAGCCGTACCGGTTCCAGCCGCACCGCCGCGGTGCGCGCCTTTATCCTGGGTTATTTCCGCGAAGCCGCCTCCGATGCCGGTCACGCTCGCGCGGGCCATGGCAACATGGCGGAGGGTGGCAAGGACAAAAAGCAGATCAACCGCGAGGGTTTGTCCGCTATTTTGAGCTGAATTCCGGATAGGGCGATGGGGGTGTCCTGAAGATTGGTCAGTCTTCGGGGGCGAACGCGCTGTCGCGTTCCAGGTCGAGTTCGATGTTGAGCTCTTCCACGGCAGCCTCCAAGAGATCCCGCACGGACACCATGGCGATAACCTGTTTGGCGCCGTTGACCACCGGAAGGTGGCGGATATTGCGCGTCAGCATCAGTTCGATCGCATCCAAACAGCTGTCCGTGGGCAACAGCCGTTCCGGACTGTCGGTCATCACATCTTCCAAACGTGTGGCTTGCGGGTTGAGCCCGCAGGCCAGCACACGGTGGGTGATGTCGCGTTCGGAAATGATGCCGACCAGTTCCTCGTCGCCGTTGGTGATGGCGACGGCAGCGATGTTGTGGGTGCTCATGGCTTGAACGGCATCGTGGACTGTCTTGCCCTTGGACAAGGACACGATCTGTTGCTCGGGAACGACATCTGGGATGATGCGGCGTTGCATGGAAGTGAATCTTTCGCCTGTGCTGTTTGGGTATCGCGGAACGTGTCGTCAGATTCCTGCACGTTTATCGCGTGCGGAAACCTATGACGCTGATATTCTTTCATAATTATGACGCCAAAGCGAGTCCGCATCAACCAACGGACAACCCTGGTTATGCTTCTTGTGCGTCTTCCAACGGCGGGGTGATGCGGATGGCTTTGATTTGGTGATGGTAGCGACGCAGGATTTCGAAGCGGAAACCGAAAAAGCGGAACGTCTGGCCGACTTCGGGAATGCGTCGGGATTCGTGTAGGATCAAACCCGCGATGGTGGCGGCTTCTTCGTCTGGGAGTTGCCAATCGAACTGCCGGTTCAAATCGCGGATGGTCACGTCACCCTGCACCACAAAGGAGCCGTCGGGGTGCACGTGCACACCCGGCACCAACACATCGGTTTCGTCGGAGATGTCGCCAACGATTTCTTCCAATACGTCTTCCAGCGTCACGATGCCGAGCAAGCTGCCGTATTCATCGACCACCAGAGCGAAATGTTCACGACGTTCGCGAAATGCTTGCAACTGATCCAAAAGCGGCGTGTATTCCGGAACGAACCAGGGATCGGCGGCAATGGTCAGGATATCCAGTTTTTCGATTTCATCCGGCTCGTGCGTGTGTTCGCTGACTTCGCGCAGCAACGCCTTGGCGTGCAGCACGCCAACGATGTTGTCGGGTTCACTGCGCCACAACGGCAGGCGGGAATAGGGACTTTCCAGGACCTGGGTGATGATGCTGTTCACTGGGTCGTCGGCGTTGATCGCCAGCACACCTCTGCGGTGGGTGAGAATCTCACCGACTTGGACGTCGGCCAAGTCCAGCACACTGCGCAGCATCACCCCGGATTCCTTTTCTTCGCCTTCGGCCTGGGTGGTGTGCAATTCGATCGCGCCGCGTAACTCCTGGGTCGAGGAATGCAGTCCGTCGGACGCATGGGGATCAACACCGAACAGCCGCAGCAACAGCCGCACCAGGAAGTTGATGGTCTTGATGAACGGCAAGAGCGCGACCACCACCGCATTGATCATGGGCACCACGAACAGGGCGGCGCGGTTGGCGTGACGGATGGCGTAGGTCTTGGGCAGGATCTCGGCGAAGATCAGCACCAACAGCGTCATGATCAGGGTGGCGAGCGCCACGCCAGCTTCGCCGAACAGCGTCATCAATAGGCTGGTCGCAAGTGCGGAGGCCAGAATGTTGACCAGATTGTTGCCAAGCAGGATCGCCCCGATCAGGCGTTCCTTGTCAGCACGCAGCCTATTGACCAGCCGTGCGCGGGGATTGCCGTCTTTGTCAAGCTGGTGCATCAGCGGCTTCGACGCGGCGGTCAGCGCGGTTTCCGATCCGGAAAAGAACGCGGAAAAGATCAAAAGGATCAGGATCGAGGCGGCGATGTAAATCATGCCCTTACCATAGTCTTACCCGGAACGGTTGGCGAGCCAGTCTTCCAAGAGACTGCGCACCTCAGCTTCCGCAACATCGCGGGTGATGAAGGCCTGGCCGATTCCGCGTGCGAGAATGAAAGTCAGCTTGCCGCCTTCGACCTTTTTGTCGCGGCTCATGTGATCGAGCAACTTATCCGCCGTCCATCCTATGGTGTCCAGTACCGCCAAATCGTTGGGCAGGCAGATGGCGTCGAAGTGTGCGCTGACGCGCCCGCTGTCCTGGCCGGGACAAATATCCAAACGCCGCGACAGGTCGAACGCCATGGCCATGCCGATGGCCACCGCTTCGCCGTGCAACAACTTGTCGCCATACCCGGTTTCGGCTTCCAGCGCATGGCCGAAGGTGTGGCCTAAGTTCAGCAGTGCGCGCCGGCCGCCTTCACGCTCGTCTTCCGCGACCACGCGGGCCTTGGCCGCGCAACTGGTCAGCACCGCGTGGCGGCGCTTGTCCATATCGCCGTCGATCAACGCCTGCGCGTGAAGCTCCAACCATTCGAAAAAGTTCAGATCGTCGATCAGGCCGTATTTCACCACCTCAGCATAACCCGCCATCAATTGGCGGTGGTCCAGCGTGTTCAGCGCCGTCGTGTCGGCCAGCACCAGCTTGGGTTGGTAGAACGCGCCGACCAGGTTCTTGCCGTGCCTGGTGTTGATGCCGGTCTTGCCGCCGACGGAGCTGTCGACTTGGCTGAGCAACGTCGTCGGCACCTGGATGAAGGGCATGCCGCGCAAGACCGATGCCGCGGTGTAACCGACCAAATCGCCGATCACGCCGCCGCCCAAGGCGATCAGCGTGGTGGAGCGCTCCACCCGGCGCGCCAGGATATCTTCGCAGAGCGTCTGGAAGTGTACGAAACTTTTGGTCTGTTCGCCTGCGGGCAGGGTGATTGTATCCACATCGATGTTGGCGGCTTGCAGCGATGCGCGCAAAGGGGCGAGATAATGGGGGGCGACGTTTTCGTCGGTGATCACAATCGTGCGCGGGCGCGCCAGAACCGGTGCGATCCAGGTGGCCGCATGCGCGATCAGGTCCGCGCCGACGACAATGTCGTAACTGCGTTCTCCCAATTCAACGCGGAGGGTCTCGGTGGCGTTTGCGGCGGTCATGATTGGGTTTTGTCCCTTAGGGCTTGAATGATCTTGTCCACCGTAGTTTCGTGGGTTTCGTGGTCGGCGTCGATGGTGATGTCGGCGAATTCATACACGGGATAGCGCTCTTGGATCAGCTTTTCCAGGGTCTTTCTGGGATCGCCGGCCTTCAGCAAGGGACGCCCGCCGCGCCGGGAGGTGCGTTCAGCAAGGATGTCCAGGCTCGCTTTTAGCCACACGGATGTAGCTTGAGCCAATATCCGCTCACGGATTTCCGCGTTGAGGAAGACCCCGCCACCGGTGGCCAGCACCATCGGGCCCTCCGTCAAAAGCCGTTCCATCACGCGTTTTTCCCCGGCCCGAAACTCCGCCTCGCCGTACAACTCGAAGATATCCTCGATGGAGCATCCGGCGGCTTTTTTGATTTCATCGTCCGAATCGACAAACGGAAAGGAGAGCTTTTTCGCCAAACGCCGTCCAACGGTGCTTTTGCCCGCCCCCATCAGCCCGATCAGTACGATGGGCCGCGTGATGTGGGGCAACTTTTGCACGGTGCGGGACAAGTTTGTCTCTCCTCAGGGTCAGGACCCATTAATCTGTTGTGTTTGGCTGTGGCGATTTTCCGCCTGGATAAGGCGGGAAGGCCGCCGTAATGCTATTCATTACAAGGAGTTGCCAACGCAATCCAGGCGGAAAAGCGCCCCGTCCAAAGGATTTGCGAAAACCGTCCCCTGGACAGCGTCAAAGTCATTTGAAAGTGGTGTCGCACTTCCTGCACGCCTTTTCC
>JANQJR010000053.1 GCA_028281525.1 Magnetovibrio sp. | reverse complement strand
TGTGGCGCCGGCATATGCTCGACAGCGCCCAATTGATGGCTTATATCCCGCCCAAGAAAGACGGTAAAAAAAAAGTTGTGGATTTCGGCAGCGGGGCGGGATTTCCCGGTCTTGTCTTGGCGTGCCTCGACGACGCGCTGGATGTTCATTTGGTGGAAAGCGATCAGCGCAAATGCGCGTTCCTGCGGGAAGTCAAGCGAGCCACGGGGTGCGGCGTTACCGTGCACAACCAACGCATCGAAAAGCTGGCGGCCCTGGAGGCGGACGTGATCACATCGCGTGCGCTGGCGCCGTTGAGCCGGCTTTTGGACTATGCCGGGATGCACAGCTTATCCACAGGGATATACCTGTTTCTCAAGGGAAAACGCTGGGCGGAGGAATTGACCGAGGCGGAGAAAGACTGGAAGATGCGCGCACGCCATCACCCCAGCCGGACGGATCCGGCGGGCATGATCCTGGAATTGAGAGAGTGCGAACGCCGTCATGAGCATCTGGAATAAAGTGCGTAAGAAAAACATGGAAAGCACCGTAGAGGACATCATGGACATGCCCGAACCGGAAAAAGGCCCGCGCATCATCGCGGTGGCGAACCAGAAGGGCGGGGTGGGCAAAACCACCACCACCATCAACCTGGCGACGGCCTTGGCGGCCGTAAAGCAGAAGGTTCTGATCATCGATCTCGACCCGCAAGGCAATGCCTCGACGGGCCTGGGGGTGGATCGCAAGAACCGTCGTCTCGACACCTATCGCATGATCATCGGCGGGGCGGAGATCGGCCAGGCCGTGCAGGCCACCACTGTGCCGGGTCTCGACATCGTGCCCGCGGGCATGGACCTGTCGGCGGCGGAATTGGAACTGGTGGATTTGGAACGGCGCGAGCATCGTCTCAAGGACGCCATCGGCGACGGAGCGCAGGGTTACGATTATGTCCTGATCGATTGTCCACCGGCCTTGGGGCTTTTGACACTCAATGCTCTGGTCGCGGCGCAAGCGATCTTGGTGCCGCTGCAGTGCGAATTCTTCGCCCTGGAAGGGCTGAGCCATTTGCTCAAAACCGTAGAACGGGTACAGAGCGCCTTCAATCCGGACCTGGAAATCCAAGGCATCGTGCTGACGATGTTTGATAAACGCAACAATCTTTCCGACCAGGTCGCGGCGGACGTGCGCGAATATTTTGGGGACAAGGTCTACAAGACCGTGATCCCCAGAAATGTGAGGGTTTCCGAAGCGCCGTCTCATGGTCGTCCGGTGCTGATGTACGACATGAAATGCGCCGGCTCCCAAGCCTATCTGCACCTCGCCGGCGAAGTGTTGCGCCGCGAAGGCCATGTGAATGTGTAAGGGTTTCTGAAGATGGCGGACAAGAAATTGGGCATGGGCCTGTCGGCGCTCTTGGGCAAAGACGAGGCGGAGTTTTCCGAACTCGACCAAGGCGAACACACCAAAACGGTGTCCATCACCCATCTGCATCCCGGTAAGTATCAGCCGCGCCATGCTTTCGGTGAGGAGCAACTCCAGGATCTGGCCCAATCCATCCGCGAAAAAGGCGTGCTTCAGCCCCTGCTGGTGCGTCCGCATCCGGAGCAGGTGGGCGAATTTGAAATCATCGCCGGCGAACGCCGCTGGCGCGCGGCGCAACAGGCGCAGGTGCACGATGTGCCGGTTATCGTCCGGGACTTCGATGACAAAGAAACCCTGGAAGTCGCGTTGGTGGAAAACCTTCAGCGCCAGGATCTCTCGCCCCTGGAAGAGGCCGATGGTTATCACCGCCTGATGCATGAATTCAGCCACACCCAGGAACAGCTCGCCCAGGTGCTGGGCAAGAGCCGCTCCCACGTGGCAAACACCTTGCGTTTGTTGACGTTACCGGGTGACGTGAAAGAAATGCTTGAGGCCGGGGAACTGAGTGCCGGGCATGCCCGGTGTCTGGTTGGCGTGTCGCGCGCTGCGGACTTGGCGCGTCAAGTGGTCAAGCAAGGCCTCAACGTGCGCCAAACCGAAAAGCTGGTGAAATCCGGCACCGAAGGCGCGGTGGCCAAGCCCAAGGCGCCGCCGCCGTCCAAGGATGCGGATACCGTGGCGCTGGAACATGATCTGGCCAACATGTTGGGACTCAAGATTGAAATCAAGGACCGGGGCGGCAAGGGCCAGGTCGTGATTCACTATGACAGCCTGGAACAGCTCGACGGCGTCTTGGCGCGCTTGACCCATGGTCCCGGGCCGAATGGCGATTGATCACATTTAGATACAGGTTGGTAACGAAAAAAGCCGGCTGGATTTTATTCCTGGCCCAATTTTCGTATGCTATTGTTTTACAGGGATTTTCCGAATAACAGTTAGTGCATTTAATAAGTCTTAGCGTGACATTGGTGACTTGCGGGACGTCACGCCACGATATTTGATTTGCACTATTGTAACTTTGTATCCTATCACAATGATTTTGCTATGATATTTCTAGGGGCGGATCGTCCTGGATGGAGTCACTTTCGCGTTTCCGCCTCAGACGTGAATCCGCGTCCAATCCATGGGTCTGTGACCTAGCGTGCACGGCGTTGACCTGCGCGCGCCGCCTGTGCGAGTGTCAGCAGGACCCGCCCGCAAATGGCGTCCGCCGGGAGGCCTGTGGTTTTACAATCGAGTTCCGCCTGGGTGAGCACGTCGAAGGCACGGGTGAGTTTGTTTTCGGGCCACAGGACCAATTGGCGCTTGAAGGCATCGGCGAGCTTGAACATCACCGGTGGGCGCAGGCTCTTGGTCGCCTGGTCCGGATTCATGCCGCCGCCCATCAGGCCGCGCGCCATGTGAAGGCGCTGAAAATGGCGTTGCGCGGCGCGCACCAGCTGTACGGCGTTCACGCCCTCCGACAAAACCCGACCCAGAGCCGTTTCCAGCGTGGCCGCATCGCCGCCCGCAGCGCTGTAAATGACATCGTCGATGCCGCTGGCGGCGTTGTCGCCGATGCAGGCGCGCGCGTCTGCTTCGTGCACCTTGCGGGGGCCGTCGCCATTGCCGGGACCCATGTAGAGCGCCAGCTTCTCCAATTCGCCCCGGGTCACGGACCGGTCCGCGCCGAGACTTTGGGTGAGCAGGGCCATGGCGTCGCGGTCCGCGACCAAGCCGTGCCGGCTCAAGGTTTCGCGGATGACCTCGGGTAGGGAACGCATGTCATCTGCGTAGCACGCGATGGACACGGCGTTTTTTGCGGTCTCGAAAAGTTTCCGGAGTTTGGAGCGTGGCGGCAGGTCGCCCGCGTCGATCACCACCAGGGCATCCGCGGGGGTGTCGAGCTCCAGGAACGATTGACAGGCCGGTGCGCATTGATCCGAAGCCTGGCGAATGCGCACCACCCGCGCGCCTCCGCCGAACGCCATGGCAGCGGCTTCGTCGGCCAATCGCGCGGGATCGGTTTTCAAGTCCGCACCCGTCAATTCCACCACGCGGAAGGGATCGTTTAAATCGGAAACCGCCGTTTGAGCAAGACGCAATGCACGCTCACGCACCAGACCCTCGTCGGGCCCGAACACCAAAATCGCCCGGGCCGCCGAATCCGGTGAGCGGAGAAACCCTTCAATTTTGGCGCCGGTGATTTTCATGCGGACATTTCAGGGCTGTGGTGGCCGAAAATTCTTACGGATAGGTCCCGGAAGGGGTTGGTCTCGCTGCGTTCACAGCTGGCCTTTGGAAAAACGCGGCAAGGCGGGTGCGTAAAGTATCCGCCAGATCGACGATGGCGCGTTGGCGGGCATTGTCTTGGGCGGATTTGGTGGCAAAATCAGACGATAGCTCATTATAACTGGATATCGTTTTGACAGTGCCTTTAAAGATACGCATTTGGTCTGCCGAGCGGACCAACTCGAACGTGGCCTTCATCTTGAGGTTGGCGCGGGTGGTGAAGCCGCTTTCCTCAACCGCCAGCCTAGACAGGGATTCATCGAGGGTAATGTCCAGCGTGTAGGCATTGTCCAGTCCATCGGCGGTGGGTGAGAGACGCTCTTTCAGCTTCAGACGCATCATTTGTCCGGCCCGGTCCTCGATGGGCGTGACGTAAATGGAAGCCAGCTGCCGCTCCACATGAGGCGTGATGCCTTGTGCGCCGTAGAGCGGCTTATAACCGCACGCGCCCAGCATCAAAGCCGCGGCTATCACAGCAAACATAGCGGGGCGGATGCGCGGTGTGATGTAGGGGGCATTACACAACAACGTTCACAATCCTATTTGGCACCACGATAATTTTGCGCGGTGTCTTGCCGGCGATCGCGGCTACTGCGGTATCCAGCGCCAAGGCTTCGGCCTCGGCTTGGCTTTGGTCGCAATCCTTAGGCAGCTCGATGGTGCCGCGCATCTTGCCGTTCACCTGTACGGCGACGGTGACGGTATCATCAATCAACAAAGATGGGTCGGCTTGCGGCCAAGGTTCATCGGCGATTAGGCTGTGATGGCCGAGGGCATGCCACATTTCTTCGGCCAGGTGCGGCATCATGGGGTTGATGATTTTAGCCGTCATCTCAAAGGCTTCGCGGCGCACGGCGTTGGCGGCGCCACCATCGGTCTTGAACGCTTCCAGAGCGTTGGTGAGTTCGCGGATCCGCGCCACGGCTTTGTTGAAATGGAAATTGTCGAGATCCCCGGTCACTGCGTGCACGGTTTTATGAACCTGACGGCGGATCGCCAAGACATCACCGTCCAGCCCGCCCGAAACAGGCGTTCCGGATGCAGCCATCCGGCTTTGGTTGTCCTCTACCATGCGCCATACGCGCCCGACATAGCGCCATGCGCCTTCGACGCCGGCGTCGGTCCAATCCAAATCCCGATCCGGCGGGCTGTCGGACAGCATGAACAAACGCGCGGTGTCCGCGCCATAGGTGCCGATAATCAATTCGGGATCGACAACGTTTTTCTTGGACTTGGACATCTTTTCGGACCGTCCCACGGTGACCTTTTCCGGCCCTAAACCTTCCGCTTCGTCCGGGGTCAGCCATTTGCCGTCCGGATCTTGGTACGTTTCATGGCAAATCATGCCCTGGGTCATGAGGCCCGCGAACGGTTCCTTGATGTTCAGATAGCCGCAATCCTTCAAGGCGCGGGTGAAGAAACGCGAATACAGCAGGTGCAAAACCGCGTGCTCGATCCCGCCGATGTATTGGTCCACCGGTAGCCAATAATCGACCGCCGACTTGGAAAACGCCTGTTCGGACCGGGCGTCCGCAAAACGGGCGAAGTACCAACTGGATTCGAAGAAGGTATCGAACGTATCCGTTTCGCGCGTCGCCGGCTTTCCGCAACTGGGACAGGTGGTGTGCTTCCAGGTGGGGTGGCGGTCCAGCGGATTGCCGGCCTCGCCCAGGCTGACGTCATGGGGCAGTTCGACGGGCAGTTGGTCTTCGGGTACCGGCACCGCGCCGCAGTCGGCGCACAAAATGATGGGGATCGGACAACCCCAATAGCGTTGGCGCGAAATACCCCAATCGCGCAGGCGGTATTGGACCGTACCTTGGCCGGATCCTAAGACTTCCAGTTTTTCAATAACTTGACGTTTGGCTTCATGGGACGCCAGCCCGTTCAAAAACTCGGAATTGACGGCAATGCCCTCATCGGTGAAGGCTTCGGTGGCGTTCGTGGCGAAATCGTCCAGCCAAGCCTGCTCTTCGTCCGTACCGGCGATGTCCTTGGGTGCGACCACCGGGATCACGGGCAAATCGTATTTGCGCGCGAAATCCAAATCGCGCTGGTCGCCCGCCGGGCAGGCGAAAATTGCGCCGGTGCCGTATTCCATCAGCACGAAATTGGCCACGTAAATGGGCAACTCCAGACTGTCGATGAACGGGTGCTTGACCTTCAAGCCGGTGTCGAAACCCTTCTTTTCCGCGCTTTCGATGGCGGCTTCGGATGTGCCGAGTGCGTTGCATTCTTGGATGAAGGCATCCAGTTCGGTGTTATTTTGAGCCAGTTCCAGGGCAATCGGATGGTTGGCGGCGATGGCCATGAACGAGGCGCCGAACAGGGTGTCGGGCCGTGTTGTGTAGATTTCCAGAACCTCGTCGCAATCGGTGCGCCGAAAAAACACCCGCGCACCTTCGGAGCGGCCGATCCAGTTTTCCTGCATGATGCGGACTTTTTCCGGCCAACGTTTCAGACGATCAAGTTCTTCCAACAAATCATCGCTGTAAGCGGTGATCTTCAAGAACCACTGCGACAACTGCTTCTTTTCCACCGGTGCGCCGGACCGCCATCCCTTACCGTCGATGACCTGTTCGTTGGCCAGAACGGTATGTTCCACAGGGTCCCAATTGACCCAGGATTCCTTCTTGTAAGCCAAGCCCTTTTTCAAGAAATCCAGAAACATTTTTTGTTCATGTTTGTAATATTCGGGCGTGCAGGTGGCGATTTCCCGATCCCAGTCATAGGACAGGCCCATGGTTTTCAGTTGTGCTTTCATGGTGTCGATGTTGTGCATCGTCCATTCGGCGGGGTGGGAATTGTTTTGAATGGCCGCATTTTCCGCAGGCAGGCCGAACGCATCCCAGCCCATGGGGTGAAGCACATTGAAGCCTTGCGCGCGCTTATAACGCGCCACCACATCGCCCAGGGTATAGTTGCGCACATGGCCCATGTGGATGCGCCCGGAAGGATATGGAAACATTTCAAGAACGTAATATTTTTCCTTGTGCGAATCCTCCGTCACCTTAAAGGTGGCGTTGTCGTCCCAGACCTTTTGCCATTTGGCTTCGGTTTCTTTGAAATTATAACGCGACATGGGCGGGCGGTGTCCTGATCGAGGGTGGTCAGTTGTTTTGTAAGCGGGTCTGATTGCGAAGCTGGCGGGCGCGGGTCAAAATCGCATCCTCCAATTTCCGCCCGGCGTCGGGTTGGACTTGGGCATCTCGCCACAGACCCTGGTTGTCGTAAACTTGGCGGAACATGGAAACGCGGATGCCGTCCGCACGCAAAGCGCGGCCCAGCACATAAACATTGAGTTTAAAACGTTCCGAAGGCGTCTCGGCGGGCGAATACCAATCGGTGATGATCACGCCGCCGAACGGATCGGCGCTGGTGACCGGCATGAAGGCGATGGTGTCCAGGGACGCGCGCCAAAGATACGTGTTGACTCCGATCCCGCCGCCGCCCTGGTCCGGCGAGGTTTCTTTTTTGCCGCCAAAACTGATGCCGTCTTCGCCGAACAAAGTGCTGGCGTCGCCTTCGCCTTCATATTGTTTGCCGATCTCGCCCGCACGTCTTTGGCGGGGAATGCGGGTTGTGCCCCCGGAACAGGCGCTGGTGAAAAGTGCTGCGGCCAACGTGGCGAGCGCCGCCCGGCGGTTCATTATGGTCTTGGTCATGGGTCACAAACTCCAACAGGCCTTGGCCGCGCGGATGTGGGGTGTTTCGGCCTAAAATGCATGAATGCGGACGCCACATAATACGCAGCCTTGGGCCATGGGCAATGGCCGATCTGCGTTTTTAGGGCCCGGAGTCATGATTCTGTTGCGTTTGGTTTGCGAAAACCGTTGCCTGACGAGGAAAAGACACGCCGGAAGCGCGCCACCATTTTCAAACGATTTTGACGCCGTTCGGGGAGCGGTTTTCGCAAATCCCCCTGGCATGCATAACGGACGGGACGCTTTTTCGCCCGGGCGTCGTTTTCAAGCCTTTGTCATGATTTGGTATGACGGCGGCCTTGATGTCTCGTTCAGACGAAAAAGCGCCGCCGCCAAACGCATCACAATCATAAATCCGGACCCTCAGGCAATTATGACCCCCATCTCGCTGTTTACGAACGTTTAAAAGGTGTTATCAGGCGTTCATAATCTCAAATGGCAGGGAATCCATTGATCCACGAAGCGTTATGTCCAGTGTAGCATTATCGCCACAGAAGCTTCATCTTCACCCCTATGCCTTCAAAGCCGATTTTTTTGAATTCAGGCCGTTTTTCGGGGTTCGGAGGCAAATGTGTGGCATATTTGTCACGCGTTCGAGAATTTACAGTCCTAGAGGGTTTGAGTTGCTTGCTTTTGAGCGCGTGCGGGTACAGCATGCAGCATCCATTTTGGGGTTTAGCATCTACCCTGCTGCGGTGACGCGTTCGTCGACAAGAACACTCAAGCACCGGGGACGGCGTGGCGGATGTGAATAACGTAAAGGAGAAACCATGAAAAAGATTCTGCTCGGTACCACGGCCATGATCGCCCTGGGTACCATGACCACCGAAACCCTCGCTGCAGACAAGATTGCTCTGAAGCTCGGCGGTTTCCACCGCCACTATGTCGGTCTGACCGACAGTGACGAAGTCGCTTCCACCAGCAGTGACGCCGCACGTGACAAGTCGATCTCGCAGTTCGCGAACACGGAAATCTACTTCACCGGTTCCACCACGCTGGACAACGGCATCACCGTTGCCGTGCGCACGGAACTGGAAGTTGATTCCGCCTCCACCGACAACACCGATCGCAACTTCATCACCATCAGCTCCGACGCCATGGGTGCTTTGACCATTGGTTCCGCCCAGCCGTTCGGCGAAGGCAACTTCGTTCGTGCGCCGATGGCCGGCAACTTCGACTGGAGCGATCTGACGCCGTGGGTCGGTAGCGCCACTTCCGGCACCACCTCCACCTCTGCATTCTCGTTTTCCGCCAACCTGGTCGAAGACACCGGTACTGACGACGCACGTATTAAGTACCAGTCTCCGTCCTTCAACGGCTTCACCGTTGGTGGCGATTACACCTGGGCCAGCAACGCCGGTGAAGCGCACAACGCACGCCGCGTGACCGGTGACATGAACGAAGCCTTCTCCGTTGGTGCGGCGTATTCCGGCGCATTCAGCGGTGCCGACGTGGCGGCTGACGTGACCTACTACAGCCGTCAGGGCGCTGGCACCACCAGCTCCGACGGTTGGGACCAGCTGCACGTTGGTCTGAGCGTCGGCATGTCCGGCTTCACCGTTGCTGGTGGTTACACCGACTTCAGCGATAACGACGGTGGCTCCAGCGAAGACGACGGCGAAGGTTGGGAACTGGGTGTCGGTTACGAAACTGGCCCGTACTCCCTGTCTGCGGCCTACATGACGTCGAGCAACAAGGGCACCGCCGCCACGGCTGGTGACAACGAAGACGAAGCTTGGCAGATTGTCGCCACCTACGACTTGGGTGCTGGCGTTGCGTTGACCGCGACCTACTTCGACATCGAAGCCGATGGCGAAGGCGCTGGCAACACCACCAAGCGTGACGGCAGCGGCCTGATCGCCGGTATCGAAGTTGGCTTCTAATTCGAACCCAGCTTAGATCGCAAGATCACGGAAAGGGCGGCTTTGGCCGCCCTTTCTTTTTGTCTATTCCTGGCTCCCTGTGGGTTCTAAACCGAATGCGATTCGCTCAGATTTTGAGTGACAGATTCTGGGCCGGGGCGTAGGTTCATGCAGCCCATGTCGGACATCCGTTTATTCCTTTTTGATCGAGTTGCATACCCAATGATCCACGTTTTTATCGGCTATGATCCCCGTGAAGCTGTGGCCTACAACGTGCTGTGCCACAGCATCAATACCCGCGCCAGCGCACCGGTGTCCATCACGCCGCTGGCCTTGAATCAACTGGGGGGGTTGATGACCCGCGAACGCAATCCCCTGCAGTCCACGGATTTTTCCTTTTCGCGTTTCCTGACGCCGTATTTGAGAGGCTTTGAGGGCTGGGCCGTGTTCATGGACTGCGACATGCTGGTCTTGGATGATATCGCCAAACTGTGGGCGTTGCGCGATGACAAATACGCGCTGATGTGTGTGAAACATGACCATGTGCCGCAGGAAGAAACGAAATTCCTAGGCGCGGTGCAGACCAAATACGAAAAGAAGAACTGGTCCAGCGTGATGCTGATGAACTGCGCCAAGTGCGCGGCCTTGACCCCGGAATACGTCAATACGGCATCGGGTTTGGATTTGCACCGTTTCAACTGGTTGGAAAACGATGGCTTAATCGGTGAAATTCCACATGGCTGGAATCATCTGGTCGATTATGACCCGGAAGTTCCCATCGAAGACGTCAGCAACCTCCACTACACACTGGGCGGTCCGTATTTTGACGATTACGCCGATTGCGGATATGCCCAGGCCTGGCTCGATGAACGGGAAAAAATGCTGCACGCGGATCAGAAATGACACACCATGAATAGGGCCGAAAAACGCCGCCGTAAAAAACTCGCCAAACGTTCCGGTTTGCCGGACCCGCAGATCGCCATGCTCTTGAAGCAAGGCTATGCGGCGTATCAAGCCGGCAATCTGCAAGCCGCCAAAACGCTTTACCAACAGGTTTTGCAAACGGATGGGCGCCAGCCGGACGCCATGTATCTTCTCGGCGTCGTGGCGCTGGAAACGGGACGGCCCGATATCGCCGTCAAACTGATTGGTGATGCACTGAGGATTCGGCCCGGCCTCGACGGTGCGCGGGGATATTATGCTGACGCCTTGCGCCGGTGCGAACGCTGGCAGGAAGCTGTGGATCAATATGAAAAAGCCCGCCGGAAAGATCCTGAAAATACGGTTTTGATCGGCAATTTGGGTTTGGCGTTGACGGGTTTGCGGTGCTTTGAAGAGGCAGAAGCGGCGTTTAACGAAGCTCTACGCTTGCGTCCCGATTTTTACAAAGCGAAATTTGCCTTGGGCAATGTCTACCATGAGCAGCGACGTTTACAGGATGCGGTCGCCATGTACCGCGAGGCCATCGCCATGCGCGCCGACGACCCCGGGTGCCATATCAGTCTGGGCAACGCGTTACGTGATTTGGGCCGCTTAAACGAAGCTGCGGCAGCTTACCAAACCGCGTCCGAATGCGAGGCCGAATCCGAGGCTAAGGGTTTTTTGGCTGCGCTGGAATTGACTCAGGGCCATCTCGACACAGGCTGGGCAGGTTATCAAACGCGTCCGAACATCCCCGATGTGGATCGTTATCCCGGCTTGCGGGACAAACCGTGGCGGGGCGAAGACTTAACGGGCAAAACCATCGCCGTTTTAGCCGAACAGGGTATCGGCGATGAAATCATGTTCGCGACCCAGTTTGCGGACCTCAAGGCCATGGGAAGCCGCGTGACGGTGGAATGTGATGCGCGGCTATTGCCCTTGTACCAGCGCGTTTTTGCGGATTGGACATGCGTCGCCAAGTCCGACCCGCCAAATCCCGTGTTGAACGCAGACGGTTTTGATTTTGTCATTCCCTTGGGCAGTTTGGCCCAGTCGTTGCGCCCAGGATTTGACGCGTTTCCCCGTCAGGCCTCGTTTCTCAAAGCCGATGGCGCACGAACGCAACAGCTGCGTGAACGGTACCGGGAATGGTCCCAAGGCAAACCGGTCATCGGGATATCGTGGCGCAGCGCCAACAAAGGCATCATGGCGCGTAAAAGTATCGACTTGGTGCGTTGGGCGCCCATTGTGACTCAGCCGGATTTCGCGTTTCTGAGTTTGCAATACGGCGATGTCCAAGAGGATCTGGCGGAGCTTGAAAAGGCTTGTGGCGTTCAGGTCCTGTTGGATCCGGACATCGACCCGCTGACCGATATGGATGCGGCCGCCGCACAGATCGCGGCGGTGGACGGAATCCTTTCCATCAGCAATGCCACGGTTCATTTGGCCGGCGCTTTGGGCGTACCGGTTTGGGTTTTGTTGTCCCATGTGCCGGATTGGCGCTGGTTCCTGGACCGCGACGACAGCCCCTGGTACCAAAGCGTGCGGCTGTACCGCCAGCCCGCGCCGGAAGACTGGAACAGCGTCTTGGATCGGGTGGCCCAGGACTTAAAAGCCGGAAAATTGGTTTAAATCGCCGGCTTTCGCCACAGATCGATGGCGGCGATGCCATAAACCGGCGCCGTGTTCAGGCGACGCATGATTTTCGGCGTGATACCCCCCAACGCGATCACAGGCAGATGCGCGCCGCGTGTCCATATGAGAAACCGCAAAAATCCAGGTACATCGGCATCGGGATGGCTCGCAGTTGGGCCCAGGGGCGACAGCAGGGCCGCATCGGCCCCGGCGCGCTGGGCGCGCTGCAACGCTTGCGGTCCGTGGGCGGCGGCGGTGCACAGGAAGCCCGGTTTGCGCACCCGGATTCGCGGCGGCCCGCGGCGCGCTTGGCGCTCGGATAAATGCACCCCATCGGCGCCGGTTTTCAGCGCCAAACGCATGTCGCCTGCGATCAACACCTTCAAGCCCAATTTGTGGGCCAAGGGCATCATACGGTTTGCAAGATCCACAAGCTGCCGGCGATCCCGATGGCGCAGAATCACGGCGCTTCCAGGCGGCATGCGCTCTAGCACCGGCATTGGGTCGGGCAGGCGGTCGCTGTCGCTGAGCACGAAACAGCACGGTAGCGTCTGGTTTCGCCGGTGCGGCTTTGCTAGGGTCGCGTTAAAGGGCTTCATGCCTCGCTTTTAACATCTGATGGGGAATCGTGCGATGGCCGAAGACGGTTTCGATGCCGCCGCCCACTTATCCAAGGTTCAAGATGAAATCGCCGCTGCGGCCACGGCCGCCGGGCGTGTGCTGGACAGTGTGAACCTGGTGGCGGTTTCCAAGGTCCATGGGGCCGGGCGCATTCGCCCGGTGCTGGCTGCGGGACAGCGGCTGTTCGGCGAAAACCGGGTCCAGGAAGCCGAAGCGAAGTGGCCGGAGCTGCGCGCCGCTTACCCCGATATCACCCTGCATCTGATCGGCCCCTTGCAAACTAACAAGATCAAATCCGCGGTGGCGACCTTCGATGTCATCGAAACGGTGGACCGGGAAAAGCTGGCGCGTGGGCTTGCCAAGGAATTTCAAAGGGTTGGTAAACATTTGCCGGTGTTCGTGCAAATCAACACGGGCGCGGAACCGCAGAAGGCCGGGGTCCTGCCCGAAGATGCGGACGCATTCATCGCATTGTGCCGGGATGAATTGAAACTCGACGTCCGAGGTTTGATGTGTATTCCGCCCATCGATGAGGAGCCCAGTCTGCATTTCGCTTTGTTGGCGAAAATCGCTCAGCGCAATGGTCTGGATCAACTCAGCATGGGCATGAGCGCCGATTTCGACACCGCCATCGCATTTGGCGCGACCCATGTGCGGGTCGGCACCGCGATTTTCGGCCCACGGCCCCAACCACCCGCCGCCTGAATGTTCAGGATGCGGGGATGTTCACCACATCGCCTTCGTTGCACAGAGACAACAGTTCTAATAAGTCTTTGATTTTCAATGCAATACAGCCTTCCGTCGGTGTGTAGCCAGGTTTGGCGATGTGTAGGAATATGGCGCTGCCCAGACCGGATACGACGGGGTCTGTGTTGTAACGCACCTCCACCACCACGTCATAAACCGATTCCGCGCGCCACATTTTCTCGTGATGGGCGGGGTGAGGCAGGGCAATCAGTCGATTGTAATCGGTATGCGCCGAATCGTCACACCAGCCCATGGTGGGCGCTAGGCTGACGACCGGTAAGCCGGTGCGGGGCTTACTTAAACGATCCGCACGGTAAAAAACCCGTCCCAGGGCGTATACGCCCGCAGGCGTCGCGCCGTCGCCTTCACGTTTGGCGGTTCCAATGCCGCCACGGCCCAAGGCGCATCGCCACCGGTGCGGTCCCGCACGCACATATCCATCCGGTTCGATCCAGATTCGCATGGTGAAACGTTAAACGAGGGAATAGAGGAAAGCCAGGATCCAGGTTCTAGACGAGGTCGTTGGCGTGCTGGTTCTGCTGCGTACGGGTTTGTTCACCCAGGTTGTCGTTGTTTTCATACAAACCAGCGGCTTCCTTCAGCGCATTGTTGGTCCAAATATTCGATGTCCAGCCCACGTCCTGTTCCTCTGCGCCATAGCCCATGTTTTTCGCGCCCTTGGCCTGGGCGAACGCCTGATAATGTTCAACGCTGAGGGCGTGCATGCTCAACAAGCTCTCTCCACTCCCACCCTGTTCGTGGGCAATATGGGTCAAGCCCTCGCTTTCTGTCTGGCCGCCGAACAGCGCCATGGCGTGATCGCCAAGATCTTGTCCGGTCATCAGTTCCAAAAAGGATTTCGCAGCCCCGGCGGCCATGCCGATGGGCCCGCCGAACAGAAAACCACCCGCCATGTTCGCTACGGCGCTGCTTCCGTCTCCGGTGGTTTTTTGGTAAATCGTTGAAACACCGGGGATATGTTGCAATGGATTGACGCTGTCCAGCGCCACATCGAAGAGGCTAAATCCTTCGTCCCGCTTGGTTGCGCCGTTGTTGGATGCAGAGCTGGACAGTGCCTTGGCCCGTTGCTGGGCGGTGGCGTAGGGCTCTTGCGTTGTATCGCGTGAGCCATTGATCAAATCCGGGCGGTATTGCGAAATGTCCATCTATACAATCCGTCGTTGCGGTGTTCCGGATGCTCGGGGCCAAACGAACCGGTAACGTCGGACATGAATGTGCAAGGCGGATGCCAAATAGACTTTTATTTATTTTCAAATGGTTATATATGTTTCGATATAGCAATGACAATCCGATGCGGCATGATTTGCCGCTTGGTTTGCCGGGTGCGGGAAGAGTTGCCGGGTAGGCCTGCGCGCAGGATGTCGCGCCCACAATCAGAATCTGCAATCAGAACAGGTGTCCGCCTTTGACCTTCTTGGTCTCAAGGTACTGCTCGTTATGTTTGTTGGACGGAAAAGTGTGGGGTACACGCTCAACCACGTCGATGCCCAGCCGTGACAGGTCCGTGACCTTGTCGGGGTTGTTGGTGAGCAGCTTGACCTGTTTTAGGCCCAAGCTTTTAAGCATTTCCGCAGCTGGCAGGTAGACCCGCTCGTCCGCGTCGTAACCCAGCATTTCATTGGCGTCCAGGGTATCGAGGCCACGATCTTGCAAGGTGTAGGCGCGCAGTTTGTTGACCAGGCCGATGCCGCGTCCTTCCTGGGCCAGATACAGCAATACGCCAGCACCGCTGGCGGCGATTGCCTGAATGGCGCCGCGTAGCTGATCACCGCAATCACATCGCAGTGAGCCCAGCAAGTCGCCGGTGAAGCATTCGGAATGAATGCGCACCAACGCTGCTTCGTCCGGCCGCGGCTCGCCGATCACGATGGCCAGGTGTTCGAGCCCGCCATCTTGTGGACGGTATGCGAGAATGCGTGAATGTTCCGCATCTTCCAGGGGGACGCGGGCGTCCGAGACATGGGTCAGGGTGCGCGCGGCGGTGCGCTCGTATTGGAACACGTCCCCGGCGTCAACCAGGATCAAATTGCGCCGCGCCACCCATCCGGCCAAATCGGCGCTGTCGGGGTCCGCAATGGGCGCCACCAGGGTGGCCGGCAACAAACGCGCGATTTTCGTGAGCCCAATGGCGGCGGTCTCAACGCCGTGGGTGGGCACCGCTTTGATATCCGCGGCCTTGAGCTCTTCGCTGGGCGCATCGGCCAAAGGGTCCGCCAGACGCACCACGGCTTCGGCGCTGAGGCGGTCGTTCAGGCCGAGGCTGAGAACCGTGTCTTCCTCGCCCAGATTTCCGGCTGCGCCGTCCGCCTTGGCGATCAGGCCCAAGACTTCCGCGCGCCGCCGTGTGATGGCGAAATCGGGGCGGCTGCCCGCCAAATCCGCCAAGTCTGCGAGGGTTTCTTCGCTGATCCCTTCGGCGGCCATTACCAAGGCGCGCGCGCCATCGGCCGCCGCTACCGCCACCGCCCGGCCCCGGCGAAGCTCGAACACGGCGCGGTCCACGGCCAGCAGGGACGCCGGTTCGCGTGTGGCGGGCATGGTCAACAGGTTATGGCGGTGGGGCATGGGTATGTCTAAGTCTCGTTTTTGCCACAAAAAGGCGCACGGACCAGTCTCGATCCAGCTCTCGCGGCTGCTCGGCCTGATTATACAGGCATTTGCGGCACAATACCTCTGCGTTGTTCACAAGAAAAGGGCAAACCGCACAATTCCGATGTTGCCGGAACGGCTTGTAAACACGATATATTCATACAGGGCCGAGATGGGCGTTGCGCCAGGGCGTGGTGATTTAGTGGAGTCAAAGCCTAAATGACCGAAGGAAAACGCATTCTCATCATTGACAATGATGACGTGTTGGCCGACATGCTCGCCGAGCAGTTGCGGACCATGGAAGGATTTCATTGCGCCGCCGTGAAAACCGGCGAAGAAGGCATCGCCATGGGTAAAAGCGAGTATTTCGATCTGGTTTTGCTGGATCTTGAACTGCCTGGAATGGATGGACGGGAAGTCTGCCGCGACTTGCGCACCAACGGTCTGGCGGCACCGATTATCATGCTCACGTCTTCGGAAAAAGATTCGGATGTGATCCGGGGGCTAAACTCCGGCGCCACCGACTATGTCACCAAACCGTTCAAGCTGGGCATTTTACTGGCGCGCATTCGCGCGCATATCCGTCAATTCGAACAAAGCGATGACGCGGTCTTGTGTATCGGTCCATTCGATTTCCGCCCCGGCGCGAAAATGTTGGTGACCAACGGCGGTATGAACGCCGACGGTTCCGAAGTGCGTCTGACCGACAAAGAGGCGCAGATCCTCAAGTTTTTGTATCTGCATGGCGATCGTGTGGTCAGCCGGGACGAGTTGTTGGGCGAAGTGTGGGGCTACAACGCGGGCGTAACCACGCACACTTTGGAAACCCATGTCTACCGGCTTCGCCAGAAGATGGAGCCGGACCCGTCCCATGCGGAAATTTTGGTTACCGAACCGGGCGGTTATCGGCTGGTTCCCTGATAAACCCTTATTATATAAAGCTTATATTCATATCTCACTCAAAACGATTAAAAAAGCCCGGCCAGGGATTGGCCGGGCTGCAAGGCTTTAGGGATCCGTTGAAGTTGGGTTCCATAGGGGGAGGAGAAACCGGTCAACGGGCAGGTAAAGTCTTACGCTCTACCTATACAACAGATATGGGGATTGGCAGGGTGGTCCGCCACAACCGGGCGCCGGCTCAACGGTCTTTGTCTTGGCCCATGAGCTGATTTTCGACATGAAAGAGGTTTTCGTCGAAGGCGACGCCGAATTCCGGGCCCAACAGGGAAATGGTGGTGGTGATGCCCTGGGCATCCAGGACCGACCATTTGCGCAGTATCAGCGGTTCGGTTTCGAACACCAAAGTGAGACTGCCATCCATGGGATCCGCGGCGCGTTGAAGCGTGACGCGCACCGCGCCTTTGCCTTTTTCATAATCGGTGATCAACAGATCGTCGGCGAAGAAATCCACATTGGCGCCAATGAACATGGATGCGGGCAAGGTTTTGAGCGGCACATGGCTCAATTGATCGAGCTCTTCATCCTTGTACATCACGATCAGGCCATTTGAAACGATCAACACCGGCACCGGCGGGTCGTAATCGATGCGCATGCGCCCCGGACGTTCCAGCAGGAATTCCCCTTGGGCGAATTGACCCTGGCTGGTGACCTGCAGGAACCGTGTACGCATGGTGGAAATGGCGTTGAGGTAGTCTTGAATTTTCACCACCTGGGTCTGCTGCGCCTCGTCCAGGCCAATGGCGTCTTTGGCCTCAGCGGGCTTGGGCAGCAAAACCGCGGCGGCGATGAAGGCTGCGGCCACGGCCAACAGGCCGCCCACCACACGTTTTAAGGGGAATGGGCGGTTGGGGATACCGGGCTGGGATTCCAGCCCCGAATACGCGTCGATGTGGGGTTTAAGCTGCGCTGACGTCACCAATCAAGACCTCCCGGCGGCCGACCCGGTTGGCTTTGCTGACCACCCCTTCGGCTTCCATGCGTTCAATGATGCGGGCCGCACGATTGTATCCGATTTGCAGGTGGCGCTGCACGAAACTGGTCGAAGCCTTGCCTTCGCGCGCCACCAGCGCCACGGCCTCGTCGTAAAGCGCGTCATCCTTGTTGCCGCCGCCCGCGACCGGCAGTTCGCCGGGGGCTGCGTCCGGTTCCTCGGTGACGCTTTCGACGTATTCCGGGGCCGCCTGGGTTTTCAAGTGGGCCACGATGTCCTCTACCTCTTCGTCGGATACGAACGGCGCATGCACGCGGGTGATGCGCCCACCACCCGCCATATACAGCATATCGCCTTGGCCGAGAAGCTGTTCCGCACCCTGCTCGCCCAAAATCGTGCGCGAATCGATCTTCGAGGTCACTTGGAAACTGATGCGGGTCGGGAAATTGGCCTTGATGGTGCCGGTGATGACGTCGACGCTGGGGCGTTGGGTGGCCATGATCAGGTGAATCCCCGCCGCGCGCGCCATCTGCGCCAAGCGCTGGATCGCGGCTTCCACGTCCTTGCCCGCGACCAGCATTAAATCCGCCATTTCATCGACGATCACCACAATGAACGGCAGCTGGTCCATGCTCAACGGCTGTTCCTCGTTGATCGGTTTGCCGTCTTCGTCGAAACCGGTTTGCACGGTGCGGGTCAGGACTTCGCCTTTCTTGGCGGCCTCGCTCAAACGCTGGTTGTAGCCGGTGATGTTGCGCACGCCCATTTGACTCATCAAACGATAGCGGTCTTCCATCTCGCGCACCGCCCATTTGAGCGCCACCACCGCTTTGCCGGGATCGGTGACCACTGGGCTCAAGAGGTGGGGAATGCCGTCGTAGACCGACAGCTCCAGCATCTTCGGGTCGATCATAATGAAGCGGCACTGATCGGGGCCGTGCTGGTAGAGCAGCGAGCAAATCATCGCGTTCACGCCCACGGATTTACCCGACCCGGTGGTGCCGGACACCAACAGATGCGGCATACGCGCCAGATCTGTGATCACCGGGTGGCCGCCGATGTCCTTACCCAGCGCGAGGTTCAGCGAGCCCTTGGCTTTTTCGAAATCCCGGGACGCGATCAATTCGCGCAAGCGCACCATTTCGCGGGTCTGGTTGGGCAATTCGATGCCGATGACGTTGCGCCCCGGAACCGTGGCGACGCGCACCGACACCGCGCTCATGGATCGGGCGATGTCGTCGGAAAGACCGATCACGCGGGATGTCTTGGTGCCCGGCGCGGGTTCCAATTCGTACAAGGTGACCACCGGGCCGGGGCGAACCTTGACGATCTCACCCTTGACGCCGAAATCTTCGAGCACGCTGGAAAGCATCATGGCGTTTTGTTCCAAGGCTTCCTTGGAATGTTGTGCATCACTGCTCGGTTCGGGCGCTTCCAAGAGGTCCAGCGGCGGAAATTCGTAAATCGGTCCGGCATCCAGATCCAAAGTGCCCTGGCGCGCGGCTTCGGCCTTGCGGCCCGGCTTGACGCGCTTGGGCTTTTCTTCAACCAGACCTTTGAGTTTCGGTTTAGGGTTGGCGGTTTTCTTGGATTTCGCGGCGGCCTTGGCGCGCGCGCGCTTGGGCCGCACCACAATACCATCTTCATCCGCGCCCAACGTATCCTCGGCTTGGTCCGAAGCTTTACGCCACGGCCAAGAGACACGGCCAAAGATTTTATTCAGCACGAACAACAGCACCGCGCCGGCTTTGTGATTGAACCACAAGGCGGCGCGCCCGACGGTTTTCCAATCGGACGCGGGTAGGCTCAGCGACCACAACCAAGCCGCAAAGCCCGGGAGGACCAGAACGGCTGCGCTCGTGGGCGCAAGCCAGACCATGGACGGTGCGCCCACCATTTGTAAGCCGTGGACGATGCGCTCCAACAGCACTTGGCCGGTCACGCCGCCCAAGCCGGTGGCCAGCGGCCAGCTCATAAAGGGAGGCAGGGCTGCGGCCCCGATCGCCAACAGCACCATGGCGGTGAGCGCCAAGGTGACGCGCAGCCACAACTGGCGCACCCCCAGTTTGCGCATCAACAATACCCCCCACGCCATCAGTATGACGGCGGGTGCATACGCGGCGATGCCGAAGGTCTGCACCATGATGTCTGAGAGCGTTGCACCCGGCGTGCCCAGCCAATTGAGCGCCGGGGCATCGGTGGCGGAATTCAGGGACGGATCGGCGGGCGCGTAGGAGGTCAGCGCACCTAAGTACGCGCCGCTCGACACCACCAAACCCGCGCCGGCAAGCTCGGAGACACGGCGCGCGAAAAAGGCCATGCTGCCCTCAGGCAACAACGGTCCGGCACTCATTTTTTCGGACAACCAAGCCATGGTTTTTTGTACACCGCCGGGCTTTACAAGACCTTAATAAGACGCGTTCACGTTAAACATACAATGTGAACGCAGCATGTCCGGATCGCGGCGGTTTGATGGCCCAGGACACGCCAATTGGGTGATCATGGGGGCCCCAAAAAAGGCCCGGCGACAAATACGCGCCGGGCCATGGGTTGGGGCTGGGGACAAGCCCTCAAGGTTTAGGCGTGGGTGTCCTCTTCCGGGTAGGCGGTGATGCGGTGAAGGGTGAGATCCGCGCCGCGGAACTCTTCCTCTTCGTCCAGACGGATGCCCATGGTCGCCTTCAAGACGCCGTAAACGACAAAGCCGCCGATCAGCGCGAACGCCACACCCGTGAGCGAGCCGATGAGCTGGCCTAAGAACGTCACGCCGCCGAGACCGCCCAAGGCCTCCAAACCGAAAACGCCCGCAGCGATTCCGCCCCACAGGCCACACATGCCGTGCAGGGGCCAAACCCCCAGAACATCGTCGATTTTCCATTTTTCTTGGCACTGGTTGAAGCCCCACACGAACAATGCCCCCGCGCCGGCGCCAACCGCCAATGCACCAATGGGATGCATGATGTCGGAGCCCGCGCACACCGCGACCAGGCCGGCCAAAGCGCCGTTGTGGATGAAGCCCGGATCGTTCTTGCCCACGACCAGCGCGGCCAAGATGCCACCGCCCAGGGCCATCAGGGAGTTCATCGCCACCAGACCGGTGATGCCTTCGACCGATTGGGCGCTCATGACGTTGAAGCCGAACCAGCCGACCGTGAGAATCCACGAACCCAAGGCCAGGAACGGAATGTTGCTCGGCGGGATGCCGACCACGGAGCCGTCTTTTTTGTAACGACCCCGGCGTGCGCCCAGCATCACCACCGCGCCCAAAGCCAACCAGCCGCCGACCCCGTGCACCACGATGGAACCTGCGAAATCATGGAACGGCGCGCCGGCGATGGATTCGACGAAATCCTGGAAGCCCAGGCGCGAGCCCCACACCATGCCTTCGAACGCCGGATAGATCAGCGCGACCAAGATCGCGGTCGCCGCGAGCTGCGGCCAGAACTTGGCGCGTTCCGCAATACCGCCGGATATGATCGCCGGAATGGCGGCGGCGAAGGTGAGCAAAAAGAAGAACTTGACCAGATCGTAGCCGCTGGCGGCGAAGGGCGAGCCTTCCGCCTGGCCGGTCAGAACGGCGGCGGATGAGAAGAAGCTGACCCCGTAAGCGACCGCGTAACCGATGAAAAAATACGCCATGGTCGACATCGCGAAATCGGTGATGATTTTAACCAACGCGTTCACTTGGTTCTTCTTGCGCACGGTGCCGACTTCCAGAAAGGCGAAACCGGCATGCATGGCGAGCACCATGGCCGCGCCCATAAGCACGAAAAAGACGTCCATACCCACTTGCATGGTGATAATTCCCAACTTGTTGTCACAGCATCCTAAAAGCGCGTCACATCAGGCCCCCAACGGCCCGCGCCACGCTTGCCCCATGTCAGCAAGTTCCGTGCCTTTTTGTCGGAAAGATTACAACGCCTTGATATCGCGACGGGATCAAGGGGGATGCACAAAAAACGATCAGATCCTAAAACCTTTGATTTTGTTCAGGAATGAAGCATTTGCCTAAAACATAAGCAAACGAAAGGGCCGGAGACAATGTCTCCGGCCCTTTGCTTGGACGGGGTGGTTGGGGAATCAGATGCTGTGGGCGCCCCGTCCAAACTCCGGATAAGCCTCGAGGCCAAGTTCGACCTTGTCGAGACCCGAATCTTCGGTTTCCTCATCGGCGCGCAGGCCGATGGTAAACTTGAGAACCATCCACACGATGGCGGAAGCCACGATCACGAAGGCGCCGATGCCGACCACGCCGATCAACTGCGTGACGAAGGAAGCGTCCGCGTTGGTGATCGGAACGGCCATGGTGCCCCAGATGCCGCACAGCAAGTGGGCTGGGATGGCGCCGACGACGTCGTCGATTTTCAGCTTGTCGAGCAGCGGCACGGCGAACACGACGATCGCACCACCGATGGCGCCGATCAGCATGGCGGAACCCAGCGTCGGGGTGTCCGGGCCGGCGGTGATGGAGACCAGACCGCCGATGGCGCCGTTCAGGGCCATGGAGAGGTCAACCTTCTTGTAGACCACCTGGGTGAGGATCACCGCGGCGACCACACCGCCGGCAGCGGCAACGTTGGTGTTGGCGAAGACGTTGGCCATGGCGATGGCGTCGCCCGCGGAGCCCAGGGCCAGGACGGAACCGCCGTTGAAGCCGAACCAGCCGAGCCACAGGATGAAGGTGCCCAGCGTCGCCAGCGGCAGGTTCGCGCCCGGGATCGGGTGCACGGAGCCGTCGGCGCCGTATTTGCCTTTGCGTGCGCCCAGGATGATGGCGCCGGTCAGAGCGGCCCAGCCACCCACGGAGTGCACGATCGAGGAACCGGCGAAGTCGGCGAAGCCCATTTCGGTCAACCAGCCGCCGCCCCAAGTCCAGGACCCCTGGATCGGGTAGATGAAGGCGGTCAGCACCACGGTGAAGATCAGGAACGGCCACAGCTTGATGCGTTCGGCAACGGTGCCGGACACGATCGAAGCGGCGGTCGCCACAAACACCATCTGGAAGAACCAGTCCGAAGAGGCGGAGTAGCCCGCATCGAAGTTGGCGCCGGTTTCGGCCAGGGCGGCGGAATCATCCGCGGACCACGGCATGAAGGTGCCGATGTAGCCGGAAACGTCCATGTACATCAGGTTGTAGCCGACGATGTAGAACATGATGCCGGCGATGGAGTACAGGGTGATATTCTTCAAGCAGATGGTGGCGGTGTTTTTGGAGCGGACCAGGCCCGATTCCAGCATGGCGAAGCCAGCGGCCATGAACATGACCAAAACACCGTTTATCAGAAACGAAAAGCTGTTCAGAATATACGCGGTTTCCGCGTCAACAGCATAAGCCGGAGCGGCCGTCATCGCGACGGCGGCGGCCAGGCTCGGAACGATCAGACGTTTATTCATGGGTAAATCTCCTTACAAAGCCTGGTCGTCGGTCTCGCCGGTGCGGATACGCATGGCTTTTTCCAGATCAACGACAAAGATCTTGCCGTCGCCGATCTTGCCGGTGCCGGCCGCGCCACTGATGGCTTCGACGGTGCGCTCGGCTTGGTCGTCCGCGACGGCGACCTCGACCTTGACCTTAGGAAGGAAGTGAATTTCGTATTCGGCGCCACGGTAAATTTCCGTTTGCCCCTTTTGACGGCCGTAGCCCTTGACCTCGGTGACGGTCATACCCTCGATGCCGAGGCCGGTGAGGGCCTCACGCACGTCATCGAGCTTAAAGGGCTTGATGATGGCCATGATGAGTTTCATCGCTCTAAATTCCCTATTACGACGCACATGCGCCTCGAATGGTTTGCGCCGAACGACTGCCCGGCAACCCAGTCTTCTTCAAGGGCCGTGCCAGATTCGGTTCAAAAGGCGATTCAGGTATGGATTCCAAAGCATTGATCTTGTTTCACAATCGTTAAGATGGAACCATTGGCATTCACATTTTGCTTATTATTTATGCATATGAGATTGACTGCATATAAAATAGGCATGTAAAATGGGCGACTCGTACAGCCGGAATGCGCTGGCTGCGGCACTGGACAAACACAGGCAGGGGGTGGATTGTAGGGTCCGGAATTTCCGGTTCCGGTACGCGGGCGCTGCCAGAGCGTTCTTTGTTAAAACGTGCCGCAACACGACAAGGGAGCCAGCCCATGAACGCCAAAGCCAAGTCGACGTCATCCTCCAGCAAGGTCCACAAAGCTGACGTCTTGGTGATCGGCGGCGGTTTGGCGGGCGGTACTTTGTCGTTGGCCCTGGCGCAGGGAGGATTCGAAGTTGCGACCATCGACCGGGAAGACATGGCAGGTTGGACCGATCGCGGTTTCGACGGCCGCGCGTCGGCCATCGCGCTTTCCTCCCAGCGGGTGCTGGAAGGAGTCGGCATTTGGAACGTCATCCATCGAGAAACGGCGCCGATGTTGGACATTCGCGTGTCCGACGGCCACTCGCCTCTGTTTTTGCATTACGACCATGAAGAATTGGCGGATCGAGGCGGCGCAGCCGACCCGTTCGGGTACATGGTGGAAAACCGTTCCATCCGCAAGGCGCTTAACGTTTTGGTGCCGAAAACCGAACGGCTCACCTATTTCGCCCCCAATGAAGTGGTGGAGCTGGAGCGCGCCAAGGACGGTGTGCATGCGGTTTTAAAAGACGGCACGGAAGTTAGCGCCGATCTGGTGGTGGCGTGCGAAGGCCGCCGGTCGCCGACCCGTGATCAGGCCGGCATCAAGCTGACCAAGTGGGATTACCATCAGGCCGGCATCGTGTGCACGGTGGAACACGAACGTCCGCACGATTTTTGCGCTCAGGAGCATTTTTTGCCGTCCGGGCCGTTCGCCATCTTGCCATTGCCGGGCACGGACGAAAAACCGGCATGCCGCTCATCCATCGTGTGGACGGAACGCGCCGACATCTGGCCGATCATCATGAAACTGGGCGATGACGACTTCCTGGAAGAGTTGGAGGTGCGTTTCGGCGATTATCTGGGCGAAATCGAGATCATTGGCCCGCGCTTCGCCTATCCGTTCTCTCTGCAGTTCGCCGAAACGTACATCAAAGAACGTTTGGCGCTGGTCGCCGACAGCGCACACGGTATGCACCCCATCGCCGGGCAGGGCCTGAATATGGGCTTGCGCGACGTTGCGGCGTTGGCTGAAGTGCTGGTCGAGGCCCGGCGCACCGGCCAGGATATCGGGGCGCTGTCGGTGCTTGAAAAATATGAACGCTGGCGCCGTTTCGATAACAATTTGATGCTGGGCGTGACCGATGCGCTGGTGAAATTGTTCTCCAATGACGTCGAGCCGGTGATGCTGGCCCGCGATCTCGGCATGGCGGCGGTCAATCAGCTTCCGGATCTGAAACGGTTTTTCATGCGCCACGCCATGGGCACGGTGGGGGAATTGCCCCGACTGATGCGCGGCGAGGCCCTTTAGACCTAAATTACGTCCTCTTCACCTAACGCTTTGCAAACATACGCAGTTTTTAGCCATAACAAGATTTGGCCCACAATGCATGAATAGTGCAAATGAAATTTCTTAATGTGATATACCTCTATGATATGCGGTCACACTATGAATAAGAAAATGCACTAGACTAACAATTAGCTATTTTATACGTATTTTCAAAGCACTGGTTCCAGTCCGCTATGGCGGACACTTGGCGTTTGAGAATCGTTTCGATTTTGTGGCAAATGGTGTGTGGGCCAATAAGCAATTTGATCTTTTGAGAGCGACCACAAAAACAAATCTGTTCGATTGGCCTTCAAAATGAAATCGCCGCCCATTGTTTCGGGCGGCAATTTTCATAACGAATCCGAATCAAGTTTCAGGCCGGATCGCGCGATATGCCGGCAGCTTCAATGGCGGCCAAATAATCGCCCCAGATCGCATCTTGATTTTCACCCATGTTGTAAAGGAAATCCCAAGTGTAAATGCCGCTGTCATGTAGGTCATCGAACTTCAACGCAACGGCATAATTGCCCACCGGTGATATTTCCATGATGTTCACATGTCGGCGTCCGCCGACCAGCTTCTTTTGCTCCGGGCTGTGGCCCTGGACTTCCGCCGACGGGCTTTCGACGCGCAAAAGCTCGGCGGGAATGTTGAACGTTTTGCCGTCTTCGAAATCGATTTCCAACAGCTTGTCGTCCTTGTTCAGACGGATTTCTTTGGGCGTGTGGGTTTGGCCGAATTGGCGTCTGGCTTCCATCATCAAACATATCCTTGGGTCGGGTGTATATTAGAATTTGGTGAAGATTTAGAGTTCCCGGGCCTCGGATTCAAGCATGATGGGGATGCCATCGCGAATCGGGTACGCCAATCCCGCCCGCTTGCTGATCAATTCCTGGGTTTCGGAATCATAAGTCAGCGGACCCTTGGTGACCGGACAGACAAGAATTTCCAACAACTTGCGGTCCACACTCTGTTGCACATCGGCCATGGTTTGTTCCTCAATGTTTGATCGCACTGTCGGTGCCGCTTTCCGCGATGCTCATTTCAAACAGCGAAATCAACATCTGCGCCCGGTCCGCATGCGTATCGCACTCCAATAGGGCTTGTTTTTCTTCCGGCGCAAACGGACAGCTCATGGTCAAGGACGCCACCAGCGCTTCATAAGGCGCGCTGCTCACCGCATCCCAATCCGCGTCGATGTCCTTGTCGCCAAAATAAGTGCGCATCAGCACCAAAAGCCGATCGCGGCCAGGCCCGTCGTCATGTTCAACGGGGCTTAAGTCGGCTTTGAATGGGGTGAAATCCCCATCCGCCGTGCGGTAGCCGCGCAATGGATCTGCGGCGCGTGCTGTGCTCAAGCGGAAGCGGCTAAGCCCTTCAAGTGTGATCTGGTAGCGTCCGTTGCCGGGGTCGCTGAATTGGATGATGCGTCCCAGAGTACCGACACCATAGAGCGCCGCCGTGTCGGAAACCAGATCGGGTTGTGTCTCGAGCGGCTGAATCATACCGATGACCCGATCACCACCCAGGGTGTCGTCGACCATGTTGAGATAGCGGGGTTCGAAAATGTTCAGCGGCATATGGCCGAACGGCATCAACACCGCGCCGGTCAGCGGAAACACCGGAAATGTGCGGGGCATTTGAAAAGGAACGCGCGCTTGAACCATTTCCTGAGAATCCTTTAGGAGAACAGCACGGAAGAAAGCCGCTTGCGCGCATCCACGGTCAAAGGGTCGGTGGGGCCGAGCGTGTCGAAAATCTTGATCAGCTGTTTGCGTCCGGCCTCGTCGTTCCAGGCGCGGTCGACGCGCACGATTTCCAACAGATTATCAATGGCCTTTTCAGCGTCGCCGGCGCTGAATTGCGCTTGGGCCAGCGAGAAGCGCGTCTCCAAATCCTTCGGTTTGGCATCGACCTGACGCTGCAGTTCATCCAAACCGTTGGTGTTTGCGCCAGCCCCTTCCTCTGCCAATTCCAAAGCAGATACGGCTTGTTGGATATCACTGGCGGCGAGGGTCTTGGCGTCGAGGCTGGCGAGCATGTCGTGCGCGCGCGCAAAGTCGCCCTGGGCCGCAATAGCCCGGATAATGCCAGCGAAAGCAGGAATCATCGTCGGGTCCTGGGCCAGGACGGCGGTGAACATATCTTCCGCTTGCCGGGCGTCGCCGGACTTGAGTGCATCGTGGGCGGCTTCCATGGCGGCTTCCATGGGCGGTTTGGCGTCCCCGATCAGTTTGTCGATGAAGGTTTGAATCTGGCTTTCGGGCAATGCGCCTGAAAAAGCATCCACGGGGCGGCCATCCTTGAAGGCAAATACGGTCGGCACCGATTGCACGCGCAATTGCGCCGCCAAGCCTTGATTTTCGTCGACGTTGATTTTCACCATTTTGACCAGACCACCGGCGCGCTTGACCAGCTTTTCCAACATTGGTCCCAAAGTTTTGCAAGGCCCGCACCAAGGCGCCCAGAAATCGACGATCACCGGCACGTGCATGGAGGCCTCCATGACATCCAACGCAAAGCCCTGCGTGTCGGAATCTTTGATGATTTCCGCTGGATCAACGGCGGGCGCGGCTTGCGCCTGCACCGTTTGAGTTTCGGGAACCAATTCAAGAGCGGGGCTGTCCCCTTGGTTTTGCCCGGCGCTTGCGTCTTGGTTGGGGTCGAGGATGATATCGCTCATGAAGCCCGGTCCTTGTTTTGGTTTTATTGGCTGTGGTTGACCCATAAATGGCTGGAAATGGCCGCGTCCGCAAGGGGGAATAGGGTTAAGGGAGGCCTGTTTCGGTGTCGAAATCGATAATCAGGGGCTCATGCTCTAGACGGCGCAGAAATTCCACCAGCCCTTGGCCGGAAACCATAGTGCTTTGGGTGTTGATCAGGGGATGGAAATTGACGCGTTCGCCTTGGGCCAGAGCCTGATCCAACACCACACGAACACGCATACTCAAATCGTTGATCACCGCGAACGGGGTGACGGAGCCGGGCTCCACCCCCAAAACCTCACGAAGCAGATCGGCCTTGCCGAAGGAGAGGTTGGCCGCACCAATGCGTTTGCGCAGGTTTTTCAAGTCGATGGGCCTATCTTCTTCAGCCACCACCAACCACAACTGCCCTTTTTTGTCCTTCAAAAAAAGATTTTTACTGTGCAAGCCGGGAATCACGCCGCGCAGGGCCTGGCTTTGTTCGACCGTCATCACTGCGTCGTGTTCGATGGTGGTGTTGGCGATACCCATCTGGTCCAATGCGGCGATCAATTCACCGGGGGTTTTGGCGGGAAAGGGAGACATGAATACCTTAGGTTCGAAGTTTGATCAGAGAGGTCGGCTTAAGAGCCCATAAAAAAAGTGTAAAAGAGGGCTTGCAAAGCCCGGATGTGTGGGTATTATCCGCCACGCCTTACGGAAGGCGGCACGCGGGTGTAGCTCAGGGGTAGAGCGCAACCTTGCCAAGGTTGAAGTCGTGAGTTCGAATCTCATCACCCGCTCCATCTTCCCTTTCAAGGTGGACAAAACCGGGCTTTTGCCCGGCTTTTTTGTGCCTGTGTTTGTGTCCGGGCACCAACGGCTTTTCAATATTCAATGATGGCACTGCGCGCAATCAACAGTCCCAAACCCAACAGCACGAACATGGTCGTGACGCCAAGCGCGAACAAGGCGTTTCCGAACGTCAAAACCGGATAATCCCGACGTTCCGCTTTGCGCCGGTGGGCGGGCCGGCGCTCGCGCCCGGCGACGATGGTGACATAGTATCGGGTACGCACGAACGGCACCGACAAGCGGATGTCAATGGGATGACTCACCCAACCGGTCGGTTTTTTTCGGCCCTCAAACAAGTCTGGCCTGGTATCGCTGATCATCGGTTTGCTCCTGTCGGAGTCTGGCGACCATAGCGTCTCATGCAAGCGCCCAGGGGTCAATGCGACGGGCATGGATTTTTCCGGGGGAATGACGATTTCTTTTGTATTTTCCGAGAGATGCACTAACTTTTTATAGGCTGGGGTGCATACATTGTGGTGGGAGGACGGTCAGATGCCACTCGATGCAGATCAAACGCGCCGGACAAAGATCATCGACAAGGTGCTTAAGCTCGCCCTCAAGGGTGTGAAAAAAAGCGACCAAGCCAAAACCCAGCAGTTTCTAAGGCAATATTTCTCCCATATCTCCATCAAAGATTTGGAGGACATGACGCCGCAAATTCTGGCGGGGATCGCCATGTCCCACTACGCCACCGCGCAAAAGCGCAAGCCCGGGAAGCCAATCATCAACATCTACAACCCCGCCACCAAAAATAATGGCTGGGAATTGGGCCACACGGTGGTGGAAATCGTCACCGACGACATGCCGTTCCTCATCGACAGTGTGACCGCGGAAATCAACCGGTGGGGTTTTGGCGTGCATATGTCCATTCATCCCATCGTACGCAGCCGCCGGACCGCTGCGGGAACGTTGAAGGAAGTGCTGGAACCGGGTCTTCTGGGCATAGACAAAGGAGTTACGGCCGAGAGCCTGATCCATATGCAGATCGACGAGCAGCCGGAGCTGCGCCATTCGCACATCAAGGAGGGTCTGCTGGATGTGCTGGAAGATGTCGGTCTCGCCGTGCGCGATTGGCGTAACATGCGTGCCGCCCTGAGCACGCTCATTGATGAATTGGAAACGCTGACCGGCAACTTACCCCTTGAGGATGTCAGCGAGGTTCGTGATTTCCTGCGTTGGATGCACGACGACAATTTCACCTTCTTGGGCTACCGTGAATATGAATTCACCGGGACCGGGGCGAAAGCCGTGGTCAACGTGACCAAGAATTCCGGTATGGGCGTGTTGACCAACCCGGTGCGCGTGGTGTTCCGGGAATTGCGCGATCTCGCGAAGATGCCCCCAGAGGTGCAAAGTTTCATCAACCAGCCCGATTTGCTGTTGGTGACCAAAACCGATATGCGTTCGCGGGTGCACCGCAGGGTGCAGATGGATTCCATCGGCGTGAAGCAGCTTGACGCCAAGGGCCGGGTGATCGGCCAACGTGTGTTCGTCGGCCTGTTCACCGCCGCAGCTTACAACCGCAGTGCGCGCGAAATCCCACTGCTCAGGCGCAAGATTCAGGCGACGTTCAACCGCACTGGTTTGACGTCCAATAGCCATAACGGCAAAACACTGCTCAATATTCTGGAAACCTTCCCGCGCGACGAGCTGTTTCAGATTTCGCTGGACCAACTGTTGGACACCAGCCTCGGCATCTTGCGCTTGCAAGATCGTCAAAAAGTATCTCTGTTCGTGCGCCGCGATGACTTCGAGCGCTTCGTCAGCACATTGATCTATGTACCGCGAGACCGCTACAGCACGGATTTGCGCAAGAAAATCCAAAACTTGTTGGAAGACGTTTTTTCCGGTTCGGTAACGGCGCATTACGCGCACTTAGGCGATGAGGCATTGGCTCGTTTGCATTTGGTCATCAAGACCAAGCCTGGATGCATTCCCAGCTATGATATCAAAGCGATCGAAGAAGCCATCGCTGACATGGCCCGCTCCTGGGGTGACAAACTGGGCGCGGCGCTAATTGAGCAGCATGGCGAAATGGATGGCATGAAGCTGCAGGATGCTTACCAGGATGCCTTCAATCGTAACTATGAAGAAAGCTTCACCACGCAGCAAACCCTGGACGACATCAAACGTATCGAACTGACGTACCTGTTCGGGCGGTTGGGTCTTTACCTGTACGAACTGAAGGCGCCATCCGGGCCGTCCATGCGGTTCAAGATATATAATCCCCAGATCCCGGTGGCGTTGTCCGACATTTTGCCCGTGCTCGAAAACTTAGGGCTCCACGTCGTTGAGGAAATTCCCTTCCGCGCCTGGCCTCAGGAGGCGCCCTATAAGATCGTCATTCATGATTTCGGGTTGGAGCCGCGGGGCAAGTTGGTGGGCAGCGGCGATGATGTCCGCTCACGCTTCCACGCCGCTTTCGATCAGGTCTGGGCAGGCAATATGGAAAGCGACGCCCTGAACGCGCTGATCTTGTCCGCGGGCCTGGATTGGCGCGAGGTGACGGTGCTGCGCGCCTATACCAAGTACCTGCGTCAGGCCGGAATCACGTTTTCTGAAGACTATATGGCCACCACCTTGGTGGAAAACGCCGCGATTACGCGCGGCATCGTCGATATGTTCATGGCCCGTTTCGAACCTCTGAACATCAAAGACGCGGTGATCAAGGCCACCCGCAAGGCCACCCGGTTGCGCAACAAATTGTTTGATCAGTTGGAAGACGTCTCCAGCGCCGATCAAGACCGCATTCTGCGGCGCTACATCAACATGGTCGACGTGACGTTGCGCACCAATTTCTTCCAACTGGATGATGGGGGCGAGCCGAAAACCTGGTTGTCGTTCAAACTATCTTCACGCGATATCGAAGAATTGCCCCTGCCCCGGCCCAAATTCGAAATTTTCGTCTACTCGCCACGTATCGAAGGTGTCCATTTGCGCTTCGGCAACGTGGCGCGCGGCGGCTTGCGTTGGTCGGACCGGCGCGAAGATTTCCGTACGGAAATTTTGGGTTTGGTCAAAGCCCAGCAGGTCAAAAACGCGGTGATCGTGCCGGTGGGCTCGAAGGGCGGTTTCGTGGTTAAGCGTCCCCCTGCGGAAGGCGGGCGCGAAGCGTTTCTTGAAGAAGGCATCGAATGCTACAAAACCTTCATTCGTGGTTTGTTGGATTTGACCGACAATCTAGACGCGCGCGGGCGCATCGCGAAACCTAAAAGTGTCGCGCGCCATGACGGTGACGACCCGTATCTGGTGGTCGCCGCCGACAAAGGCACGGCGACGTTTTCCGACATCGCCAACGGTGTTTCGGCGGACTATGGCTTTTGGCTGGGGGATGCGTTCGCATCGGGCGGCTCTGTTGGTTATGACCATAAGAAGATGGGCATCACCGCACGTGGCGGCTGGGAATCGGTCAAACGTCACTTCCGCGAAATCGGCGTCAATACGCAAACCGAGGATTTCACCGTGGTGGGCGTGGGCGACATGTCTGGTGACGTATTCGGCAACGGCATGCTTTTGTCCGAACACATTTGCCTGAAGGCGGCTTTCAACCACTTGCACATTTTCGTCGATCCAAAACCGGATGCAGTCAAATCGTTCAAAGAGCGCAAGCGACTATTCAATTTGCCGCGCTCGCACTGGTCGGACTACAACGCCAAGCTGATTTCACGTGGCGGCGGCGTGTTTGAGCGCCGCGCCAAGTGGGTGGTGCTGTCGAAGGAAATGAAAGCCATGCTGGGCGTCAACAACGACAAGCTGACGCCCAACGAACTGATACGCCAGCTGTTGCAGCTTGACGTGGATCTGCTGTGGTTCGGCGGTATCGGCACTTACATCAAGGCCAGTTTCGAAAGCCACGTGGATGCGGGCGATCGCACCAATGACGCATTGCGCGTGGACGCCAAGGATGTGCGCGCCCGGGTCATCGGCGAGGGCGCCAACCTAGGTTGCACCCAAAGGGCACGTATCGAATACGCGTTGGGCGGCGGGCGGCTGAACACCGATTCCATCGACAATTCCGCAGGTGTCGATTGTTCGGACCACGAAGTCAACATCAAGATTTTGCTCGATGCCCTCGTCGCACAGAAAAAGTTATCCACCAAGGGCCGCAATGCATTGTTGGAGCGTATGACCGACGAAGTGGGCGATCTGGTGTTGTGGGACAACTACGAACAAACCCAGGCCATTTCCATCATTCAGGCGCGCGGCCCGGATTTGGTCGATCATCAGATGCGGTTGATGCGCATGTTGGAAAAAGCCGACCGCCTCAATCGTGGCGTTGAATTCTTGCCCGACGACGAAACCTTGAACGAACGCGCGGTGACCGGCCTGGGCCTGACACGTCCGGAAATTTCGGTTTTGATGTCGTATTCGAAGATCTGGCTTTACGATGAGCTTTTGGCGTCGAGTCTGCCGGATGATCCGTTCCTGGAACGCGACTTGACGCGCTATTTTCCAACGCCTTTGCAAAAGAAGTATCAAGCTGCCATTCGTGGACACCGGTTGCGGCGTGAAATCGTCGCCACGCGCGTCACGAACTCCATGATCAACCGGGTGGGCGGCACTTTCGTCACCCAGTTGATGGAAAAGACCGGGATGAAACCGGACGAGATCGCGCGCGCATTCATCATTGCCCGCGAAGCGTTTTCAGTGCGCGAAATGTGGGCCCCGATCGAGGCTTTGGACAATAGAATTCCAGCGCATGCGCAAACCTCCATGCTCTTGGATGTGAACAAGCTTTTGGACCGCGCCACCATATGGTTCTTGCGTAACGGGGTCGCGACCAATGAATTGGCGCCAAGCGTGCAATGGTTCCAAGGCGGCATCACGGAATTGGCGAAAGATTTGTCCAATGTCTTGCCAGAGCATTATCGTGATGATCTGCAACGCCGGGCCGCGGCCTATACCGATGATGGGATTCCAAAGGACTTGGCTCAGACCATTGCCGGGTTGGTCAATCTGGCGTCTGGCACCGATATTGTCCAACTTGCTGCGGAGCGCGATCTTAGGGTGCGTGACGTGGCGGCGCTTTACTTCACGGTGGGATCGCGCTTCCGCCTCGGCCGGTTGCGCGCGGCTTGCGAAGCGTTGTCCAGTGAAAGCCATTGGCAGAAACTGGCGGTTGCGGCGTTGATCGAAGAAGTCTTTGGCCATCAATACAACCTCACCGCCCGGGTTCTCGATGTGTCTAAAAACATCGCCGATCCCAACAAGGCCATCAAGGTGTGGACCGAATCCTACCAAGGCGCAATCGATCGAACCGAGCAACTGCTCACCGAACTATGGGCGGGCGACATCAACGACATATCCATGATCGCCGTGGCGTCGCGGGCGCTGAAATCCCTGATTGACGAACGTAAATAAGTCGATTTGCGTGACAGACCAGTATGCGATGGCCGCTCGATTTGCAAAATGCAACGCAAATTGCGAAAAAACGGGGTTAGAGCGATGGCTCTAACCCCGTGAGTGTGCGTCGAGGGCGTGCCCTAGACGAGAGTGGACTGTTTAGAAGCTCCCGGGCCGTTGCGTGTTGTTAGACCCGTCCTGCTTCAAGACTGTTTGTCACCGTGCGATCCAGCTGATCGAGATCAAACGGTTTAGACACGAAACCCGCACATCCCGCTTTGCGCATGGCTTCCTCGATCTGGGGAGTGTGATGAGCTGTCAGGACCACCACGGGAATCCCCGAAATCTGCGGGTTACTTTGTATCACCCGCAACGTTGAGTGACCGTCCAGGACCGGCATGTCGATATCCAAGATCACCACGTCGGGTTGGCGTTGGACCGCCATACCAATGCCGTGTGCGCCATCTTCCGCGGAAAACACCTGATGGCCCTGGTCTTGGAAGTATGTTGACAACAATCTCCGGATGTCCGGGTCGTCATCAATGACCAAAATATGCGCCATATCGGTGTCCCCGATTTGCAGAATGCGCGAACCGCATCACTCCCACCATCAAAAGCAATTGCCGTGCCAAGCATATTTAGCCCATGCCCGGTTTTTCCGGACTTGAACGGCAGCGGTTGGGTGATACCTTCGACGTCATGATCGAGATGGATGGGCTTCACAAACGCTTCGATCAGGTTCGGGCGCTCAACGGCCTCAGCCTGCGTGCCGGGGATGGCCAAGTGACCGGCCTCATCGGTCCCAACGGCGCCGGCAAAACCACCGCGTTTCGCATTGTGTACGGTCTGCTGCGGCCCGATTCCGGCACGGCGCGGGTCGATGGCGTGGATGTCGCCCAAAACCGTATGCGCGCGCAGAGCCAATTGGGCGTGCTGCCGGATGTGCGCGGGCTCTACCCGCGTCTGACGGCGCGCGAGCATATCCGCTATTTCGGTCAACTCCATGGCGCTGGCGGGGCAGGGCTGGAGGCCGATATCGATGACCTGATCGAACGCCTGGGTATGCGGGATTTCGCCGATCGTCTCGCCAAGGGTTTTTCCCGCGGACAAGAACTCAAAGTCGCACTGGGCCGCGCCATGGTGCACCGGCCCAAAAACTTGATTCTGGATGAGCCCACCAATGGACTGGACGTGATGAGTTCACGTGCGGTGCGGGATTTGATTGCGGAAATGAAGGGCCAGGGGCACTGCATCCTTATTTCCAGCCACATCATGAGCGAGGTTTCGGCGCTTTGTGACCGTTTGGTGATCGTGGACCAGGGGCGTGTCGCCGCCGCGGGCAGTCCCGAAGAGCTGCGTGCCCGGGCGGGTGTGGATGATCTGGAGGACGTATTTGTGCGTCTTTTGGGCGAGGGCGCGAAAAAGTCTAAAAACGCGGAGGCGGCGCAATGAAGGACCAGGCCATGAACGGCTGGGGGCGGCGTGTGTGGGCTGTATTCGCCAAGGAAATACGCGATCACACCCGTGATCGACGGTCTTTGATGTTGGCGTTGATCTATCCATTGTTGGCTCCCTTGTTGGTGGCGGGTGCGTTGTTTCTCGCAGGCAAAACCTTGCAAGGCGACTTCCGCCAGCAGTTCGTCACCATTCCGGTGGTGGGCCTGGAATACGCACCGGCGCTGGAAACATTCCTGCAGGACAACAACATTTTGTTCGCGCCTGCGCCGGCGACCCGTACGGACATGGAAGGCGCCGTGCGCGAAGGCCGCCTGCCGGTTGTGATGATCGTGCCCGAAAGTGCGCGGGACCAAGAAAACTTCACCGTGGAACTGATCACCAACACCGGCCGGGTGGACAACTTGCGCATCACGCTCCGGCTCAGCACCATCATCCGCGCCTATAACGAGCGGATTGCCAAACGCGAGGCCCGCGCGGCAGGTTTGCCGGAAGGTTATGGATCGGCAGTCAAGATCGAACGCACCAACGTATCGCGCGATGCCAACATCGCGGTGTTTTTCTACAACATGATGCCGCCGTTGGTGATCTTTATGATTTTCTTGGGTGGTGTGCACTTGGCCATCGATACCACGGTGGGTGAGCGTGAACGTGGGTCGCTGGAACCGTTGCTGCTGGCTCCGGTGGAACGCTGGGTTTTGTTGTTGGCCAAGGCGCTTGCGGCGTTTGCATTCACCGCCGTGACCACGGTGGTCAATTTGGCGGCATTCCGGGTGTTCATGGGGCTGGCGGTAGCGACGTCGGAGCGCCTATCTCCGCCGCCCGCGTGGGACGTGTTCATGTTGGCTTTTGTCATCGCAGTGCCGTTGATGGCGATTGCGGTGGCGTTGCAGATGTCCATCGCGGTGATCACACGCTCCATGAAGGAAGCGCAGATTTATCTGGGGCTCTTGCCCTTGGTGCCGGCGCTGCCCGGCATGGTGATGGTGTTCGCGCCGATGAACCCCACCGACGCCACCGTGGCGGTGCCGATCCTGGGTCAGATGCTTCTGATCAACCAATTGGTCACCGAACAGGCGATGTTGCCGCATCATCTGGGCATCGCAACCTTGTCCACCACGGTGTCGGCGGCGTTGATTTTCCTGCTGGCGGCGAAGTGGTTCCGCCGCGAAAAGATGTTCGTGTTGGGGTGAGACAAAGGAAAGATTGGCCGCTTCATTTGGAAAGTGGCTTGGCGAATGGGTCGCACGTATGGTCGCGATTCCACGTGTACTCAGACCATGCAGCGACCTTTTCGGCGGTTTCCATATCATGCATGCGTTCGATGGCGGCAAGGCTCATATCCATGCCTGCCGATACGCCGGATGAGGTTAAAAACCGGTCGTCCTCAACCCATCTTGCGCGGCGCTGCCAATTGACTGCCGGCCGTTGTTTTGCAACCCAGTCGAAAGCCAACTTGTTGGTCGTTGCGCGGCGCCCATCCAAGAGGCCTGTTTTTGCCAACAAAACGCTGCCGGTACATACCGTCAGGATCCATTCGGCGGTTTGGGCGCAATCCGTGAGCCAATCCAACAATGCTTGATTCTTGATTTCCTGGCGAGTTCCACTGCCACCCGGAACGAGAATGACATCGAATTCTGGTTTGTCATTGAACGTTACGTCAGCAAGGGCGTGCGGCCCTTGCTTGCTTTGCACCTCGCGCTTCTCTTGAGAGACGAGAGTCAAATCATAGGCCTTGGGCAGCATGCCGAACATTTCAAGCGGACCGTATAGGTCTAAAAGCTCAAAACCCGGAAAGACCAGTGCACCCAGTTTCCGCGTAGGACCACCCTTCCCATCTGTTTAGTGCCGGAAATGGCACGTGCCGATGAAGGCCCCCACCGCGAAGCGGACGGCATCGCCGTTCGCGTGCGGTATCAATAGGCGATGGTCGTGTCAGCTTAATGACGCCCCTAGCGAAGCGAACGGCATGGCCGTTCGCGTGCGACATTAATGCCTAAAGTGGCGCATGCCGGTGAAGACCATGGCGATGCCAGCCTTGTTGGCGGCTTCGATGACCTCTTCGTCGCGCATCGATCCGCCCGGCTGGATGGCTGCCACCGCGCCCGCTTCGACTGCTTCTAGCAGACCGTCGGCGAACGGGAAGAAGGCATCGGATGCGACGACGGAACCGATGGCCCAACTTTGATCCTCGCCCTGGGCTTTGGCAGCCTGTTCGGCGCGGAACGCGGCGATGCGACACGAATTTACGCGGCTCATCTGTCCCGCGCCGACACCGACGGTGCGTCCATCCTTGCAATACACGATGGCGTTGGACTTGATGTGCTTGCCCACCGTATAGGCGAACTTCATATCGGTGAGTTGCTCGTCGGTCGGGGCCTTTTCGGTAACGACTTTGAGGTCATCGAAAATGGCGTTGTCGCGGCCTTGCACCAGCAAACCGCCGGCCAGCATTTTGACCGTCAGACCGCAAGATTTGGGATCGGGCATCGCGCCGGTGGTCAGCACGCGCAGGTTCTTTTTCGCCGATAGGATTTTTAAGGCATCTTCATCGACGTTGGGCGCAATGATCACCTCGGTAAAGATCTTGGTGATTTCTTCCGCCGTTTCGCCGTCCAATGTGCGGTTCAAGGCGACGATGCCGCCGAACGCACTTTCCGTGTCGCACACATAGGCTTTTTTGTAGGCATCCACCAAGCTGTTGCCCAGCGCCACGCCGCAGGGGTTGGCGTGTTTGATGATGGCGCAAGCCGTGTCTTCGAATTCGGCGACCAGTTCGAACGCCGCGTCGGTGTCGTTCAAATTGTTGTAACTGAGTTCCTTGCCTTGCAGTTGGGTGGCGGACGCCACGCCCGGGCGCGCATCGCCGTTGACGTAAAACGCGGCCGCTTGGTGCGGGTTCTCGCCGTAACGCATGGTTTGTTTGATCTCGCCCGCGAAGCTCAGGCGCTTGGGCCATTCCTGTGCGCCCTGCTGCGCCATCCAGGTGGAAATCGCCGTGTCGTAGGCGGCCGTGCGCGCGTAGGCGCGCTGGGCCAGGAATTTGCGCGTTTCCAGCGTGGTCGCACCGGAATGCGCGCTCATTTCGTCCATCACGCGGTGGTAGTCCTCGGGCTCGACCACCACGGTGACGTCACCGTGATTTTTGGCTGCCGCGCGGATCATCGCCGGGCCGCCGATGTCGATGTTTTCCACGCACTCGTCATATCCCGCGCCCTTCGCCAGCGTTTCTTCGAAGGGATAGAGGTTCACGCACAACAGATCGATGGGATGGATGTCGTGTTCCTCCATCGCTTTGACATGCTCGGCGTTGTCGCGCACCGCCAGCAATCCGCCGTGGATGGCTGGCTGTAGCGTTTTCACGCGTCCGTCCATGATTTCCGGAAAGCCCGTATGTTGGGAAACCTCGGTAACTGGCACGCCGGCATCGGCCAGCATCTTGGCGGTGCCGCCGGTGGACAGAATTTCCACCCCTTGGTCGGCTAGGAATTGAGCGAATTCGACAATGCCGGTTTTATCGGATACGGAAAGAAGCGCGCGGCGGATGGGTTCGGACATGTAGGCGATTCCTTGATTACGAGAGCAATATGTGACGGATGCATCACAATCGTTTGCGATATACCAGCCCCTGGCCCGCAAGGCCAGTGTTGGGCATGTTCAGCCGGCATTTCGTCGTGGATAATCCTGGTTTTTGTGAAGTCGTCCCCCGGTTGCGGCGGAAATCAGTTGCCTGTATCCAGGTCAGGGGGTGGGGCGTACTCTGGAACCAGTTGGCCGATACCGGCCAACAAGGTATCTAGGTTTTCATTGCGGGCGGCCTGGTCCAAGGTGTTCAAGGTGTCGTTCACGGCTTCAACATCCTGGGTGCGTGGCGAGGCCAGCAAAACACCAGGTGCCTTGGTGGGGACCGGCGGCTCGGCGCCGTGGAAAATTTCTTCGAACAGCTTTTCACCAGGGCGTGGTCCGGTGAACTGGATTTCAATGTCGACGCCTGGCTCCAACCCCGCCAGACGAATCATCTGTCGCGCCAACTCGACAATCTTGACCGGCTCACCCATGTCCAGAACGAAAATTTTGCCATCGGCGGTGTGGTTTGACGCACCCAAAGCCGACGCCTGCAAAACCAGCTCTACCGCTTCACGGATGGTCATGAAGTAACGCGTCATGTCGGGATGCGTTACGGTGATGGGTCCGCCTGCCGCCAACTGTTTTTGGAATAAAGGCACCACCGATCCGGTCGATCCCAAAACGTTGCCGAACCGCACGGTGACGAACCGCGTTCCTTGGGCTTGGCCGCGGCGCAAGTCCAGGGCCTGGACGTAGGATTCGGCGATGCGTTTTGTCGCACCCATGATGTTGGTGGGATTTACCGCCTTGTCGGTGGAGATCATGACCATCACGCTTACTCCGGCGGCTTCGCATGCATCCGCGACGTTGCGCGTGCCGATGGCGTTGGTGAGAATGCCTTCAAAGGGGTTATCCTCGACCAGCGGCACGTGTTTCAGGGCTGCAGCGTGGAAAACCAGCTCCGGTTTATAGTGCGCGAAGAGTTGGTCCATGCGGGCCCGGTCGCGCACATCGGCAATCACCGCATGGCGGGTCAACCCCGCCTGGTTTTCGCCCATTTCCTGATCGATCAGGTAAAGCGCAAATTCGGAATTGTCCACCAATACCAGTTCCGCCGGGCCGATGTCGGCCACCTGGCGAACCAATTCCGAACCAATGGACCCACCTGCGCCGCTCACCAGGACGCGTTTGTCCTTGACCAGTGAGGACATGGCGTCACGGTCCAAAGGCTGTTGTGGTCGACCGAGCAAATCTTCAATGGCAATGGGGCGAATGCGCACCTCTTCGCCATCACCGGACGTGAGATCGTCGATACGCGGCATGCGCGCGAGGGTCATACCCAAACTTTGGGCGGCGTCAAGCAACTCACGCACGTCCGCGCCCTTGATGGTTTCCTTGGTCAATACCAAACGCCGGGGACGACCTTCGCCATTTAGGTTCGCCACGACGTCCTGGATATCGGCCACCGTACCCAGAACCTCCACGCCATGCATGTGCCGGCCAACCCGTCCCTGACTTTCCGAAACTATGCCCACTGGGGCATACGCGAAGGCATGGGAGCGGCTGGCGGTGCGGATAAACAATTCCGCTCCATCCCCCGCGCCGACCAGCAAAACTGGAATTTTCGGCGTAGCGCTCAAGTCCAAATGCCAATCGAAGCGACGATCTTTGAACAAACGGTATAAAAACCGCGGACCACCAAGCATTGCCAGCAGCACGAACCAGTTGATGATGGGAACTGAACGCGGCACGCCTTCCAGGCGGAAAAAAAAGAACATTTCCAGAGAAAACACCAGCACCAACACCGTCACGGCCTTGGCTAGGGTTACCAGATCGTTCATCGAGGCGTAGCGCCAGATGCCCCTGTACATGCGCATGGCCAGAAACACCACCGCTGCCGTGGCGGTGAACATCACGGTGCCTGGCACAAACACTTTGGCTTGCAGCGCGCTTTCGATATCACCCATACGCAAGATCATCGAAATCCCGAAGGACAACGCGGCCATGGTCACGTCATGAAGAAACGCGATTTGGCTGCGTGGTTTCATCGTGTAGGCACTGGGCAAAAAAGCCATGGTGAAGTGTTTGGTCTCAATCGATTGGCATCTGGTGGCGGAGGGTATCACAGCCATTCCCAGTGTCCGCATTTTTTTATGCGGGTCATGCGTTTCGATTTCTCAACGCAACAGATTGTATTTGAAAATGCACCGAATTGCGCTGACACCGTCCTTCCAGCCGATTTTCTTGCCTTCTTCGTAAGAACGGTTGGTGTAACTGACCGGAACTTCGGCAATTCGGGGCCTGGGCTTCATATGTGCCAGCTTGGCGGTGATTTCCGGCTCGATGCCGAAGCGGTTTTCGGCGATGGTGATCCGTTCCAAAAGCCGTTTGGGTATGAGTTTGTAACAGGTTTCCATGTCCGTGAGCTTGAGCCCGGTCAATACGTTCGACAATGCGGTAAGAAACCGATTCGCCATGCCATGGAGAAAGTAATGGGCATCGGTGGCGTTCCGTTCGAGAAAGCGTGAACCATAAACCACGTCGGCCTCTCCCACGAGCACAGGTTTGAGCAAATTTACATAATCCGCCGGGTCGTATTCCAAATCGGCGTCCTGCACGATCACCAGGTCTCCAGTCGCGGACGCAAACCCGGTGCGCAACGCTGCTCCCTTGCCTTGATTGACGGCGTGACGAAATACGCGAACGCGGGGGTCGTTTGCGGCCAAGTCTTCGGCGACGACCCATGATTCATCACCCGAACAATCATCGACAATGACAATTTCCAGGTCCAATTCAGCCGTGTCCGCGGTGCCGACGCGGGCCACCACGTCGGCCAGGGTCGATGCCTCGTTGTAGCAAGGGATGACCACGCTGAGTGAATGCATGCCGGGCCCGTGCTCAGCCATTGTCACGGGTGATGGCCCATTTGACCAATGCGCCGTTGCCCGAGAGGGGACCAGTGATAACCACCTGTTCGCAACGCCGGATATCGCCAGTACGGGCAACGTAAACACTTTCCTCCAAGCTCAACATGTCGGCGGAGGTGCGCATGCGCCAGACTTCTTTGCCGGGCATGCGCAAAAGTACGCCGTGCCCGTCTCCCAACAACGACGCCTTAACGCTGGGGTGCAGATGAAAGCGAATGGTGAAGTGTTCGCCGCCGGTACCGATAAGGCGGTCTTCGCCGCGCACATCGGTGCCGTGGGAGGCGACAAACAGCGCGCGATGATGCATCACGCCAAAGGCGGCCATGTAGCCGTCGTGTTCGGCTTCCACCAATGCGCCTTCTTCAACGTCTTGGCGCTTGGCGGTGACTGTGTCCGGTCCGCGGCGCAAGGTGCCGTCAATGGCGAACGCGGCGCTGGATGTGTCGTTGACCGTCAAGGTCGAATGCGCAGCCGTGGCCGCAAGCGCGGTGCGCCAGGGGTCCGTCTCGTCGCTGCGCGCGCCGCAATTGACGATCAAGCGATGTTTGCCGACACTCATTTCAAAGCTCAGCGCACCGCCATGCTGATGGCGGCCATAGGCTGTGGGTTTGCCGCTATCGAGAATGACGTGCACGTTTCCGGCGTTGAGGCGTTGGTAGCCCGCATATGGAGCGTTATAAGGGGGTTTCGCCGTGGATGCGGTCTGCGCCAATAACAAATCCAGCCATGCGGCATTGCTTTGCAGTCCCCCGTTGAATAGAGCCAGCCCTCCATCGGGGTGTCGGAGCGCGCGCACCATCGGGGCCACCCGGTCAATAGCGTTGATCAGGAAGCTTGGTACGTCGCCTGTGGCCACTTGCAGCATGGCTTTGAGTTCCAACAGGTCCTGCAGCACCCAGGTGAGGCGCTCGGGGCTGCGCTCCACATGACCGCCATCGGGTAGAATTTGTGCGTGGATCTCCTTCTCAAGGCGGTCGAGGGTCTGGTCTTTGCGTTTTTCGCCACCCATTAGGGCAAAAGCTGCGAAGCACTGCCCTTTGATGGCGTGTAGGCGGGCGAAACCGCTTTTCGCAGGCGGAAGGGTTCGCAAAACATGGCGGGCGTCGCGCCCCGCGGTTTTGCGCAACAGCTGTTCGAACGGGCCGCTACCGTCTTGGCGCACCAAAAACCGCCAATGTTGGCACCAGTTCACCACACGCTCAGCGGCGACCTCCGGGGCCCACGCCAGCGGTGACCAGGTTTGGTTGGCATCCATCCATGCCGAAAGCCATTCACGCGCGAAATAAGGAGCTTCGCTGCCGCTGCCCAGCGCGCTGATATCCTTAAGCCAAGCGTGCCCATGAAACCATGCCAGCCAATCCCGGCTGGCGTTGTGGGGGACATCCGTTGCGTCGGTGAGGATGTGCGTCTCGCCTGCGTGGCTGAAGGCACCGCCCAGCATGCGCTGACCCGCCACCGGATCGCCCGGCCAGATTTCCGGGGCATCGAACAACACCCCTTGGGGACTGCGTCCCAGCAACAACAGCCGGTAAAGTGCAGACGCGACGAACCCGCCGCCTGTGACTCGTCCTGGAGCGAGCCGGGCGTCCAGATCGGAGGCGTTGGAAGCCGTTACGGGAGCCGCTTTGCCCGTATGGGATGCGCTGTTCATGGTTTGATGGGTATCAGCTTCGATCCGGATGGGCAAGGACGTGGATCACAGGGGGGAAAGTGTAAGAAATTCTAGGTTATTAGAAAATATGTTCTGTATCGATATGAAAAACCGGGCGGTCATTACATCACTTAGCGGCGGATTCGTGACCTCAATCTATCATTTCGATAAGTAAATATATTACGTTGATTTGCGTGAATGACCGCTCTGATGTGACATCGCACTCATCGCCGCCGTAAACGGGCGGCAAAAAAGCCGTCCATGCCCCCTTGGGAGCCGAGGTGGCACGGCAAAGTACGCAAATACCCCTCGGATGTAATCACGTCGCTCAAGGCGCCTGCTTCGCTAGACTGGATCGGATCCAGCTCGACCGACACATTTCCGTCCAGGAAAGCCTGAATTTGCAGGGGCCCTTCTTCGGGCTGTAAAGAGCAGGTGCAATAGACGATGAGCCCACCGGGTCTCACCATCTCAACCGCCGCTGCAAGTAGGCGGCCTTGTAGATTCGCAAGTTTTGCCACATCTTCGGGCTTTTTCAGCCACAGAACATCCGGGTGGCGGCGCGCGGTTCCCGTGGCGGAACAAGGCGCATCCAAGAGCACCGCGTCAGCGAGCACTTGGGGTCTCCATTGAACGGCGTCGGCGGTGATTAAAGTGGCGTTCAGATTGGTGCGTTCCAGGTTTTCTCGCACGCGGGAGAGACGCTTCTCGGACCGGTCTACGGCGGTCACGCGTCCCCCCGCAGCGGCCAACTCCATGGTCTTGCCTCCGGGCGCGGCGCACAAATCGACGACATCCATGTCTGCCACAGTGCCCAAGAGGCGCGCCGGCAAACTGGCGGCCATATCCTGAATCCACCACGCACCATCCGTAAAGCCCGGTAGCGTGGTTACGCTGCCGCGGTTTTTGGGCAAGCGCAAGCTTCCGGTGGGCATGAGGTCTGCACCCAGGGGGGCCATCCAAGTTGTGGGATCGTTTTTGACCGTGATGTCCAGTGGCGGTTCGGTCAAGTGCCGGCGGACGATGGCCCGGGTTTGGGCTTCGCCGTAAGCGTTCACCCAGCTGTCCCACAGCCATTCCGGTGTGTTGAGACGTTGTGTGTCTTCGCTCTCCAGAATGGTGCGGCCTTCACGCTGCGCGCGGCGCAAGATGGCGTTGACCAGCTTGCGGTACGGGGCCATCTGCCCGCCGGTGCACAAGGCCACGGCGGTGTCGATGGCGGCATGATCGGCGATATCCAAAAAGAGCAATTGGGCCAAACCGATTCGAATTGCATTTTCCGCTGATTTTCCCTTTTTCCCCAACGGCTTTTCCAAAAAGGATGAAATCAAAAAGTCTATTTCTCCTAGGTGGCGCAAGACTGTGCGGACAATTTGTTGGGCGAGCGCGCGATCCCGCTCCGCCAAAGCTTGAAATGCTTTGCTGGCATGGATCGCATCGTCCAGCAATCGTTTTTGATGCAGTACGGAATCAAGCAGCTCGAGGGCGGCGGTGCGGGGCATGGACGCAACAGATCCTAAAAGATTGCGGGGCCGGATTTGTCTTCCTATACCATGGCCGGAACTTCGGATACACTGAAAGCTGGTGCCTGAAGCCCATGCGTTTCCATCGCCACTAAAGGACTCGAAAGAATTATGTCCGATAACAAAACAAAAGCCTCAACACGTGGAAACAAGACAGCACCTTCTCCTAACCAGGAGACGAACCAATCATCCGCGAATGACCTAAATTTTGATACCGAAATGAATACACAACCTACGGATATCAAAAAAGAAATAGGGGGTCGCAAAGGCCCGGATCCGACTCGTTACGGGGATTGGGAAAGCAAAGGCCGATGCATAGATTTCTAGCAATAATTTTGTGAGCAGGCTGATCCGCTGAAGGGCCTATTGGCGGTGATGCCGCATCCTAACCGGCATTGTTAACCACAAGCATCAGATTCGTTACGCTTAATTGCGCGGTACGCCGGTTTGATCTGGAGGAGGAACAATGTGGTTATCATCGTGGGAGCGATGCTTGTCGGATTCTCGTCGAAGGACAGGTTTCGTCTCATTTTAAGGGTATGAAAGCCGCATGATCACAATCACACGATACAAAACCAGCGCGCTTGGCGAACGAAATACCTGCATATGCAGATATCGTCAGGCATATGCAGGGGGTGCCCGGTGCTTCCCGTTGGGCCATGAGCGTCCTGCGAGCGCGCGCAACAGCTCTAAAAGGGTGTAATTCCTTGATTCTACCAATAGGTAGATTTGTGAATCGAGGGAAGTGAGATGGGCCATAGAAGTTGATATGGATATGTCTGGGCTCATTTCATCATTCTGGAGAGGAGTGCGCGATTTCGATAATCTCCATCTTCAAAGCGATATAGAATTCTGCCGTCGCATTTTTTCTCGGGAATTCATAAAGGTCTAAAATAGCCGCATTTTCATAGAATGATCCCATTTTCAGCGCAATTCCCATCCATTTGCCATGGTTTCCACTCTTGCGCCACAAGGCACAGGCGTCTCCTGGTAAAGTGGGTTTGAGGTGAAAACCAATTAGGGTGTTTAAGGTAATCCAAATAGGGCACAGGTCGTGCGCTGCATTACGCATCTATCAGCAGATAGAATCTCTCGGTTTTCCTAAAATAATGCCTACCTATTGGTAGAATTTGGGTTTTGGCTTCATCTTTTTGTCGGGTAAACAAAAACGGCGGAGCCAGATGAGGCTCCGCCGTAAATAAAGTACCCAGGAAGCGCAAAAGCGCGATTGGGTTGGTGCGTTAACGGTTTTGTCGGTTGTCGATCAGGTCATCGACCACAGACGGGTCCGCCAAGGTCGACGTGTCGCCCAGGCTGCCATAATCGTTTTCGGCAATCTTGCGCAGGATACGGCGCATGATTTTACCGGAACGGGTCTTCGGCAGGCCCGGCGCCCATTGCAGCCAGTCCGGCGTGGCGATGGGCCCGATTTCGGAGCGTACCCACTTGACCAACTCTTTCTTGAGATCGTCAGAAGGCTCTTCGCCCGCGTTCAAGGTGACGTATGCATAAATGCCCTGGCCCTTGATGTCGTGGGGCGCGCCGACCACGGCGCTTTCCGCGACCTTTTCATGGGCGACCAGCGCGCTTTCGACCTCTGCGGTGCCCATGCGGTGCCCGGAAACGTTGATCACATCGTCCACGCGGCCGGTGATCCAGTAATATCCGTCCTCATCACGGCGGCAGCCGTCCCCGGTGAAGTACTTGCCGGGGTATGTGGAAAAGTAGGTTTGTTCGAAGCGCTCATGGTCGCCGAAAACCGTACGCATCTGGCCGGGCCATGAATCGGTCATGCAAAGGTTGCCTTCGGTCGCGCCGTCCAGCGGGTTGCCGTCGTTGTCCACGATCTGCGGCTGCACGCCGAAAAACGGACGGGTCGCGGAACCCGGTTTCAAAGCCGTCGCACCCGGCAGCGGGGTGATTAAGATACCGCCGGTTTCGGTCTGCCACCAGGTATCGACGATCGGGCAGCGCCCTTCGCCGACCACTTCGTGGTACCACATCCAGGCTTCCGGGTTGATCGGCTCGCCCACGGATCCCAACAGCCGTAGAGACTTGCGGGAAGTCTTCTTGACCGGCTCGTCGCCGTCGCGCATCAGCGCGCGGATGGCGGTCGGTGCGGTGTAGAAGATGTTGACTTGGTGCTTGTCGACCACTTGCCAGAAGCGGGAGCTGTCCGGATAGCTGGGCACGCCTTCGAACATCAAGGTGGTCGCGCCGTTGGCCAACGGTCCGTACACGATGTAGCTATGTCCGGTGACCCAGCCCACGTCCGCTGTACACCAGTAGATTTCGCCGTCGTGATAATCGAAGACGTATTGATGCGTCATACTGGCATAGACCAGATAGCCGCCGGTGGTGTGCAACACGCCCTTCGGCGCGCCGGTGGAACCCGATGTGTAGAGAATGAACATCGGGTCTTCGGCGTTCATTTCTTCCGGTTCGCAGGTGGTGTCCTGCCCATTGACCACATCTTCGTACCAGACGTCGCGGCCTTCGACCCAGTCGACGTCACCGCCGGTGCGTTTGACCACGATCATGGTTTCCACCGAAGGACAGTCCTTCAAGGCCTTGTCGGCGTTGGTTTTCAACGGAATGGCCTTTTTGCCGCGCAAGCTGTAATCCGCAGTGATGACGCAATTGGATTGCGCACCCTGGATACGGCCGGCGAGCGCGTCCGGGGAGAAGCCGCCGAACACGATGGAGTGAATGGCGCCGATACGCGTGCACGCCAACATGGCGAACGCGGCTTCGGGAATCATCGGCATATACAAGGTGACCACATCGCCTTTCTTCACACCTTGTGCTTTCAGGGCGTTGGCCAGCTTGCAGACCTCGTCGTGCAGCTGTTGATAGGTGATGGTTTTGGATTCTTCGGGATCGTCGCCTTCCCAAATGATCGCGACCTGATCGGCGCGTTTGTCCAAATGGCGGTCGATGCAGTTGGCCGAGACATTCAGTGTGCCGTCTTCGAACCATTTGATGGAAACGCCGGGGATGTTGTAGTTGATGTCTTTGACCTTGGTGTACGGCTTAATCCAATCAAGGCGCTTGCCTTGTTCACCCCAGAACCCCTCAGGGTCCTCGACGGACTGCTTGTACATTTCAAGGTATTTATCGTTATCGGCCCACGCCGACTTGGCCAGTTCGTCCGGAACTGGGAAAACATGAGATTCAGACATGTAGTGCCCCTCCCTGGGTGAGGATTGGTTTGGGTATTGCCGTTTGTGCCCCGATGTGGGTTTCGTTCAACGAACCCTATATATAAGCTCAATCTCATATGTTTTTAGGGCGAAAACGGATCCGCTCGCACGCTGACAGATTTTGCCCTGATCGGCGATTGTGCACTGCAGCGTAAAATCGATTAAAAAGCAATTTCCGTGTGGGCGCAAGAGGGGAAACAGGGCAGGTGCAATATCAGTCGAGCCAGACGTCCCCGTCGTGAACGGAACACGCTAAGGGCTTAAGGTGTTTTCCGATGCACGGTCCATGCACACACTCACCATCCTCAATGCGAAACAGCGCGCCGTGGGTCGAACATAAGATCAAATCTTTTTCCAGGGTCAGAAACTGTCCGGGCATGAAATCCAAGGGTGTGCCGATGTGCGGGCAGGAATTGACGTAGGCATAAACATTTTCCAATTGGCGGATTACCATCAGGGCGGTGTTTACACCTTCGATATCTGCGGAAAAGGCGGCGCTGTCGTTTTCGTCGAGATCATCCAAGGCGCACAGCCGAACACCACTCACGACTGCAATCCTCCGGCCATGGAAAGGATTTCCGTCCATTCCGCGTCACTCACCGGCATCACCGACAGCCGCGATTGGCGCAACAGGGCCATTTGTTCCAGTTTCGGGTTGGCTTTGATGTCGGCCAAGGTGACGGGGGCCTGTACGCTGGCGATGGCTTTGAAATCCACGCAGACGAATTTGCCTTTGTCGTCGGTGGGGTCGAGGTAGGATTCCTTGACCACCTCCAAAACACCGACGACACGCTTTTCGTTGACCGAGTGATAAAAAAACGCTCGGTCGCCGGTTTTCATATCTTTCATGTAATTGGCGGCTTGATGGTTGCGCACGCCATCCCATTCCGCTGTGCCGGCCTTCACATGATCGGCCCAGGACCAGCATCCGGGTTCGGATTTGACCAGCCAATACGCCATGTCGGGTGTCCTCACGTTTTGGGGAGAAGTTTTTTGTAGGGTCGGATGATTACGCTTTCGAAGATGTTGGCTTTGTGGAACGGATCGTCCAGAACAAATTTCTCTGCCTCTTCGCGGGTGGCGAATTCCATGATCAACAGTGATCCTACGGAATGGGAACCGTCTTCGGCCAACAGTGGCCCGGCTTCGATGAGATAATCTCCGTACGCGTCCAAATGTGCGAAGTGTGCTTCACGATTTTCAGCGCGAACCGAAGCTTGGTCGGGCTTGTCGTGACACAGGATGGCGAAGCGCATCAGCCCAAGACCTTGTTCCAGGGACGAATAACGACGTTCTCAAACAGCCCATGTTGCTTGTAGGGGTCTTCAGCGGCAAAGGCTTCGACATCCGCCCGGTTGTTCATGTCAACGACAATCAACGAACCGTTCATGGTTTCGCCATCATCACCCAGAGTCGGACCGGCGAACATCAATTTGTCGCCGATCGATTTCAGGTGAGCAAGATGGCCCGAGCGGTTGTCGAGACGCACGTCCAGGTGGTCTTCCTTATCGGTGCAGAAAATAGCGAACAGCATGCCTTGGTTCCTGGTTATTGTGGACGATTGATGGGCGCGGTGCTGAAGTCGGCGCCGCGCATGGACAGTAGAGTTCGGCGCAGGTCTGCCGGGGTGGTCACGGGCAGGGAGCACACCGTTCCCCGGCACACATAGGCAGTGGGTTCGCCATCGATTTGTTCTTTGTACTGGGCGGGGTGTCCGTCTGGCAAGACGTCATTGGGCCTCATTGTTAGCAACAGCCGCGCGCCCAAGGCCGTGCCGAGAACTGTTTGGCGCAAGGTATCCGCGCCTTCGCCGATGGGGTCGTCCGCCATGATGACGACCTGCACAGCATCGTCCATGACCAGGGGCAAGCCCAGTATCGAAGCTGCCGGTCGGTATGCGCCCGGATCGTCGGCCAGCCCACCGAACGCATTCATGGTGTGTTGGGCCTTTTGACGCAGTTGGAGCCGATGTCGATAATAATCAAGCTTGGCAAGCACGCGGGCCATAAGAGCGTTGGCGGAGGGATTGGGTTCGTCAAAGCGCGGCTTCAAACGATCTTGGGCCTGCGTTGGGGCATCTTGATCGGGGCGGGTGTGATAAAACCCGCCCTTTGTTTCGTCCTCGAAGGCCAAGGCCAATGGAAGCCCGTCAACGGCACTGTCGATCAGCCGCTCGACAGGCTTGATTTCATAGAGGGTAAGAGCCGCATCCATCGTCACGGCATGATCCTCGATGAGCGATGGACCGACGGGCTCGCCGTTAAAGCGACCGCGCCACACACCGTCCGGCGTCACCATTGTATCCAGCACGCCGTCATAAGCCTTAAGTGCGATGCCGAACAATTTTGGATCGTTGAAAGCGGCGGCGGCTTCCGCCAACGCTTGCACGGCCATGGCGTTCCAATCGACCAGCACTTTATCATCGCGGCGGGGGCGGGAGCGGTTGCTGCGTTGGGCTTTCAATTTATCGAGAACGCGCAGACTGGCCTCAGAGGGTGAACCGGCTTCGAAATCTATGCGTTGTAAGGTTCCGGGCCCGTCTGCGGGTCCGTCCGGCAAGGCAATGATGGTAAAGTCCTGAAAAAAAGCTTCTGCGTCTTCTTCGGCAAGTTTGCGAACTTTATCCGGGTCCCAGGTATAAAAAGCGCCTTCTTCCAGGTGGTTGTCGGCGGTGAGGCTGCTGGCATCCAGCGCCGCGGCGAAAACGCCATCAGGCATCAGCAATTCATCCAGTAGAAAAGCGAGCGTCTCGCGGATACGTCGCTCCAGCAATGGGTCACGGGTTTCACGCCATACCTCCACCATCAGCCCCAACATCGCCGCGTTGGTGTCGAGCATCTTTTCGAAGTGCGGAACAGCCCAAGCGGGATCGATGGTGTAACGGAAAAAGCCGCCGCCGACATGGTCGTACAGCCCACCGTTCACCATGTGGCGGAGTGTTTGCGTAACAGCGTCCATCTGCTCCGTATTGGATGTCGCGATGGCGGTGCGCCAGATGAGGTCAAGCGCTGGCACATTGGGGAACTTCGCGCCTTCCCCGAAACCGCCTTGCAGGGGATCGAGCCGGGCCGCCAAATACGCACCCACATCGATTGCTTTTTGTACAGTGAGCTCGCCCGGTTGATTCTGCGCCAGCGCACGCAATTGTTCGACAGCTGCGCGGGCGGACCGCATCACGGCGCCGGGATCTTCCCGGTAGGCGACACTGGCGGCGTGCAGGATGTCGCTGAAAGCCGGCATGCCGCCGCGCGCCGGTTCGGGGAAATATCCACCCCCCCAAAACGGCGCACGGTCCGGGGTGAGAAACACGGTCAGCGGCCAGCCCGTGGCGGCACCCATGTTCGCCATCGCATGCTGGTAATAGGCGTCGATATCAGGCCGCGCCTCCCGGTCCACGATGACGGGTATGAAATGCGCGTTGATGAAAGCGGCCACATCCGGGTTGGCGTAGGATTCCTTTTGCATCACGTGGCACCAGTGACAGGCCAGATAGCCGATGGACAGCAGCACCGGTTTTCCGGATGCGCGGGCTTGCTCAAAAACGTCGTCCGACCAGGTTCGCCAATCGACCGGATCGGTGGCGTGTAAGCGCAAGTAGGGACTAGGGGCTTCGCGGAGCTGATCGGCCGCTTGTGCGGGGACGGCGAACACCATCCACAGGCCGGTCAGAATGAGAACGGCCCTGCGCATTTGACTATTCGCTGTTCAAGGGCCTGCTGAGCAGGCCCGAAATGATGGCGTCCAAGTCGACACCGTGATTGAGAACGCCGTCAACGGCCAGGCAGATGGGCATGTCGACTTGCTTGCGGTGCGCTAGTTCAGCCGCCGCCTGGGCGGTAAACACCCCCTCGGTCACGGCTTTGCGTTCCGCCAGAATGTCTTCCAGTGCACGGCCTTCGCCCAATTGCACGCCTAAGGAAAAATTTCGTGACTGCATGGCGTTGCAGGTGAGCGTCAAATCCCCCAAGCCCGACAGGCCCATCAGGGTGTGGGGTTCGGCCCCCATCACTTCGCCCAGGCGCGCAAGCTCCGCGATGCCCCGGGTGATCAACGCGGCGCGGGCGTTATCCCCCATTTTACGCCCCTCGACGATGCCGCACGCGATGGCGAGCACGTTTTTGATCGCACCGCCCAATTGCGCGCCGATCACGTCGGTGGCGAAATAGGGCCGGAAACACCGGCTCGACAGGCCTTCGCAAAGTTGTCGGCCCAAATCTTCGTCAGCGCAGGCGAGCGTGACGGCGGTGGGCAGTTCGCGCGCCACCTCGATGGCGAAGGTCGGACCCGACAGGATGGCGATGGGTGCGTCCGGGCCGAGGGTTTCTTGCACCACTTCGCTCATCAGTTTATAGCTGCCCTGCTCGATTCCCTTGGCGCAGATGATCGCGGGGACCCCGGGTTTCCAATGGGGTTTGGCCGCTTCGCACACGGCGCGCAAAAACTGCGCCGGGGCGACCAGAAGGACGGCGTCGTTGTCCACGGCTTCGCTCAATTGTGCTGTGGCGCGAATGCCGTCGTCTATGGCGACGCCGGGCAAGTATTGGGCGTTTTCGCGAGACCCTTCGATGGCGCGCGCGACTTCGGGCTCATGGGCCTGCAGCACCACGTTCGCACCCGCACGCCGTGCCGCAATGGCCAAAGCCGTGCCCCATGCACCCGCGCCGATGACCCCGATGTTTTGCAAAGGCTGATTCCCCGTTTTGTCGTTCATCTTATATGCATGCTCAAAGAGTTGGGTACAAGCATAAGGCTCACGCTTTCACGCCCGCCCCCACTGCGCGCGGTGCGTTCGGGTCCAGCGGCCAGCGCGGTCGCGGCGCGAAATCCAAATCCTGGCCTTTGTGGCCCGCACGCAAATGCTCGATCCCGGCCCAGGCGATCATCGCGCCGTTATCCGTGCACAGCTTCGACGGCGGCGCGGCCAGACGCATGCCGTGATCAGCGCAAACCTCTTCCAGCCGCGTGCGCAAAGCGGTATTGGCGGCAACGCCGCCGGCTACCACCAAAGTGTCGCCGCCCGGGCATTGATCGCGAAATTCGGCGATCGCGCGTCCCGTGCGCTCCCCGATGACGTCTGCGACGGCGGCCTGGAAGCTCGCGGCCATGTCGTTGACGTCTTGGGTGTCGAGCGGGCCTGGCGGTAGGCCGTCCACGGTGCGCTTCACCGCTGCTTTAAGGCCGGAAAACGAGAAATGACAGCCCGGTTTGCCGCGCAGGGGCCGGGGCAGATCGAAACGTGTGGGATCGCCATCCCGGGCCGCGGCTTCGATGGGTGGACCGCCCGGATAGCCCAGGCCCAGAATTTTTGCCGATTTGTCGAAAGCTTCTCCCACCGCATCGTCGATGGTTGTGCCCAGGCGTGTGTATGCACCCACGCCCCGGACAGTCAATAGCTGGCTATGGCCACCTGAAACCAGGAGCAGCAAATAAGGAAATTTCACGTTTTCGGTGAGTCGCGCGGTCAACGCATGACCTTCCAGGTGATTGACCGCGACAAACGGAATGTTTTGCGCACACGCGATTGCCTTGGCGGTCATCACGCCGACGATGACCCCACCGATCAGGCCCGGACCGCCGGTGGCGGCAACGGCGTCCAGCTCATCAAAACCGATGCCGGCTTCGTGCGTTGCCTGCTTGACCACATGATCGGCGAATTCCAGATGCGCGCGGGCCGCGACTTCGGGCACGATGCCGCCGAACGGGCGGTGCTGATCGACCTGTGACAGCACCACGTCGGCGAGTATCTCGCCGTCATCGCGCACCACCGCAGCGGCGGTTTCATCGCAACTGGTTTCGATTCCCAACACGATCATGTAAAAAGCCTTTTGTTCATTGTGTCGGGACTTTACTCTATGAAGGCTTTCAGGAAACCAAAATTATCAGCAGCTAGGACGACGCTTTATTCATGACCGACACCCCATTTGGCAGCGGCCAGCCCTTTCGTATCGGAACAAGGGGTAGCCCGCTTGCGCTGGCGCAAGCCTATGAAACCCGTGACAATTTGATTGCGACTTTTCCGGAATTGAGCACGGACGGCGCCATCGACATTGTCGTCATCAAAACCACCGGCGACAAAGTTCAGGATCGTGCCCTGATGGACGTTGGCGGAAAGGGGCTGTTCACCAAGGAAATCGACGACGCCATGCTGGCGGGTGACATCGACATCGCGGTCCATTCCATGAAGGACGTACCCACGTACCTGCCTGACGGCATACACCTGCCGTGCATGTTGGAACGGCGCGACGTGCGTGATGTTTTCATTTCCAAAACGGCCAAGGAATTGTGGGACCTGCCCCAGGGGGCGACGGTCGGCACCGCGTCGTTGCGCCGCCAAGCGCAAATTCTTGCGCGGCGTCCGGATCTCAACGTGGTGACCTTTCGCGGTACGGTGCAAACGCGGCTCGATAAACTCGACGCCGGGGACGTCGACGGCACTTTGCTTGCCGCCGCCGGTCTCAAACGTTTGGATATGGAGCAGCACATCACCGAAGCCCTGGACGCGGAAGATTTCATTCCCGCAGTAGGCCAGGGCGCCATCGGCATCACTTGCATGGAAAAAGACAAGCGCGTCAACGCCATGTTGGATAAGATCAACCACCAAAAAACGGTCGTTCGCGTTACGGCGGAACGCGCCTTCCTGGCGGTTCTGGACGGATCGTGCCGCACACCGATCGCCGCACATGCTTGGTATGACGGCAACGACACCTTGCGGTTTCACGGCTTGGTCGCCAAGCCCGATGGCAGCGAAGTGCACGAAGTCACGCGCATGGGCCCCGCAGGCGTCATCCCCGCAGAAAGCATGGGCCGTGACGCGGGTCTGGAAATTAAAGGTAAAATCGGCCCGGATTTTCTGGTCACCCAGGCGGCGGAGCTCGCTCCCACCACGGCGCCGGTGAAAAAGGACTAAGCCGCGCATGCGTGTCCTCGTTACCCGGCCGAGCGAGGATTCCAAGCGTGTGATCCAAGCCTTGAAACGCCAGGGCCACGCGGGTGTGGCCGCACCGTTATTGGGCGTAAAATACACCCCGGGGCCAGAGCTTGATTTCACCGGCGTGCAGGCCTTGTTGTTTACTTCGGCCAACGGTGTGCGGGCCTTTTGCGCACGCAGCGACGAACGGCATTTGACGGCGCTCTGCGTCGGCGACGCCACCGGGCGCGAAGCCTTGGATGTGGGATTCGAAACGGTGAAAAGCGCCGGGGGCGATGTAGAAGCCCTGGCCGCCTTGGTCAAAGATGCACTCGATCCGGCTCAAGGCGCTTTGTTACATCCGGCGGGCAGCAAGGTCGCGGGCGATCTCAAAAGCTTGGTGGAAAACGCCGGGTTCGCGTACCGGCGCGAAGTTCTCTACGAAGCCATCAAGGCCACGCAATTGCCCAGTGCGGCGCTTGAAGCCTTGCGCCAAAACGACATCGACGGGGTCTTGTTGTTTTCACCCCGCACCGGTGCGGCATTCACCCGATTGGTTGATAAGGCCGGGGTGCGCGAGAAACTTGCGTCCGTCACGGCTTATTGTTTGAGCGCGGCCGTCGCAGGCGAAATCGGGAATTTACCGTGGAAAGATGTATGTATTGCGCAAACACCGGATCAAACGGCTCTTTTGGCTTTGCTCGATGCGTGATAGGACTCTGCGTGCAGAACGCGTACAACTGATTCAATTCGATCTCAGGATTGCGAACGCCCCATGACGGATACCATGCCATCCACCGCAACCGCGGATGACGCCAAACAGGCGCACGCCGAAACTTCGCGGTCCGCGCCGCCTCAAGTTCCGCCCCCGCGCGGTGAAGACAAGCCGTCCGGCGGCGGCTTCATCTGGTTTTTGGCGTTCCTGATTGTTGCGGTTGGGGGTGGTTATGCGGCGTGGCCGTATGTAGGTGATAAGGTCGAACCGTATCTGGAGCCGGTTCAGCCCTATATCGCACAAGCGCGCGACGTTTTGGGCCTGACGCCCCGTCCGACGGAGCCGGGCGCGCCTTTCCCGCCCGTGGTGCATGCGCCTGCATCTCAAGCGTCTGCGCCGCCCCAGCCGCCCGCACCTCAGCCTGCACCCGTTCAGCCGGTAGCCAGCTCGGCGCCAACTCCGGCGGTTCTTATGGACACGGACGTGATACAGGCTCTGGAAAACCGACTTGTCGCTTTGGAGACGCGCGTGGCCCAACCGGTCGAGGACACCACCACGCCCTTGCTGGAAGCCATGACACGGCGCATGGATGCTTTGGAGGCGCAACTCGGCACCTTGGCCCGCGTGCAAAACGCAGAGCCGGTTCCAACGACCGTGATGGATGTTCACGCAGAACAAAGCGCACCTCAGGAAAACATGGAGGCGCTTAAAGCAGAGATTGCAACCCTCAACACCCGTTTGAGTGCGCTGGAGCGTTCTCCTCGCGGGCCGGTCGATCCGACCGCGTCAGCGCAAGCCTTGGTGCTGTCGGTGAGCCAACTGAAAAGCCGCGCCGCCAAAAACACGCCGTTCATGGCGGAATTGGAGGCGCTGGCGCGCATTGGCGGGATCGATCCGCTCATCACCACCGCCGTGGACCAGCTCCGTGCTCACGCGGAACAGGGGGCCATGGATTTGGCGGGCCTGAAAGCCGGTTTCAAGCTGATGGCTGCGAGCGTTATGCGGGCGCACACCCAGTCCGACCAAGAAGGCTGGTGGTCGGAAATGACGGATGCGGTGTCCGGTTTGGTCAGCGTGCGGCGCACCAATCCCGACCTGATCGACGATCCGGTGGAGCGCGCTTTGGCGCAGGCCGAACAGGCGCTGGCCCAGGACGATGCGAAATCCGCCGTGATGGCCCTGGAATCTCTGACCGGTGGAACCGCGGACGCCGCGCAGGACTGGCTTGGCGCAGCCAGCGCGCGGACCGCCGTCGATGACGCGCTGGAAACATTGCACAACTACGCCGTTCAGGCGTTGGCCGCCACCGGTGGCGCATAGAGGGGAAAAGGGGGCCCGCCATGCTGCGTTTGATCCTGTTTCTCATCGCCATTTCGGCGTTGTCCTGGGGTGTCAATTGGTTGGGCGACAATCCCGGCCAGGTGAGCCTCAACTGGAACGATTGGCAGGTGGAGACCAGCGCCGGCGTGCTGGCCGGCGCGGTGGCCTTGTTTGCCGTGGCGGTCGCTTTGGTCTATCGCTTTTGGCTGTTTTTGACCCGTGCGCCGGGAGAAATTACGGCAGCGTATCGGGAGCGCCGTTCGCGGCGGGGCTACAAAGCCTTGACCAAGGGCATGGTCGCGGTGGCCGCGGGCGACGGCGAAGAATCCTGTCGTCAGGTGCAACTGGCCGACGGCTTGTTGGGCGAGCCGCCGTTGACCTTGTTGTTGAAGGCGCAGTCGGCGCAGCTCAATGGTGACGAGACGGCGGCGGAAACCTTCTTCAAGGCCATGTTGGAAGATCCGGAAATGGAATTCCTCGGCTTGCGCGGCCTGTTCAACCAGGCGATCAAGCGCGGCGACGACCGCACCGCGCTGGAACTGGCGCGCCGCGCTCAGGCATTGAAACCGAAAAGCCAATGGCTTGCCGACGCTTTATTCGAATTGGAGGCGCGTGCGGGCACCTGGGCCAACGCCCATGCGGCCTTGAGCCATGCCGAAAAAATCAAGGCCATCACCAAAGGCGAAAGCCGCCACCGCCAAGCCGTGGTGGCGTTTGGCGAAAGCTTGGAAAGCGAACGGAACGGCGATCCGGTGAAAGCGCTCAAACATGCGGAACGGGCCGTGTCCATGGACAGTGCGTTTATTCCGGCGGCTCTGCGACTGGCGAAAATGTACTTGGATCGCGCTCAGCACAAAAAGGCGCAAGGCGTGGTGGAAAAGGCGTGGTCCTTGATGGCGCATCCCGATCTGATCGATCTCTATTATCGCGCCTGTGAAGCCGACGAGGGTTTGCAGAAAGTGACCGCCGCTGAGACCTTGGCGGCGTTCAAGCCTCAAGCCCCGGAAGGCCATGTTATGCAGGCGGAAGCTGCTTTGGACGCGGAACTCTGGGGTCAGGCGCGCACGCATCTGGGCGCGGCGATGGATGCGGGTTTGGCCACGCGCCGGGTGTTTGCATTGATGGCGCGCCTGGAGGAGGCGGAGCGGGGTGACAAAGATCAAGCGCGCCACTGGCTCGCCCGGGCTGCGGCGGCTGTGTCCGATCCGGCCTGGGTCTGCAACGACTGTGGCCACGTGGAAGCCGACTGGTCCCCGCATTGTCCCAAGTGCAAAGGGTTCGATACCCTCTACTGGGCGACGCCCCAAGGCCTGCCCGTGGGGTCGGAAGCGTTAGGTGCGCCGCAAGGCCCGGCGGCGCTGTTGACGCAATCCGAATCCCCCGAAGCCGCACAATAGGCGTATACGCCGAAACGCGTTGACGGAGCGCTTGGCTCGGATTAAAAGAGCGCGTCTTCACGCTCATTGAAGACACCGGGATTTGGGCCGATGTAGCTCAGTTGGTAGAGCAACGCATTCGTAATGCGTAGGTCCGCAGTTCAAGTCTGCGCATCGGCACCACCCCCCCTTTTCCTTTAAGGCGAGAGCACAAAGGCCATCACGTGCCGTTTACGGCGCCGGAGATGTTGTTGAACATATTTCCGACGCTGCTGGCGTAAAGCGTTAGCGCGCCAACGATGGCGACGCAAATCAATGTGGCGATCAACGCGTATTCGATTGCGGTCGCGCCCTGTTCGTTGCGCAGAAAAGCCCGTAGGCGTACGGCGTGTCGGGGAGTGAAATTCATTGGCGCGGCCCTGAAGGGTTGGTGTGCTTCGGTGCGATGCGGCTCAGTGTAGTCGAATCTGGGGGTGGTGAACAGGTCTCCCGTTCACGTACACTCGGCGCATGCCAGAACATCCGCCATCCCCCTCCGCCGAGCCTCCTTCCGGCGGCCTATCGCCCGACAGCGCGCAAATGGCCGGCCCTACCGAAGGGGTCGCGTTGGGTGTTGCGGCGACGTGCATTTGGGGCATGTTTCCGCTTTTATTTAAGACCGTTGCACATATACCGGCGCTTGAGGTTTTGGCACACCGCTCGGCATGGTCCTTGGCGTTTGCCACGTTGTTGATGGTGTTGGCCGGGCGCTGGCGAGAAATCGGCCAACGGCCTTTCTACGCCTTACGTACGTTAAAGATCATGGCGCTTTCCGGCCTTGCCGTCGCGCTCAATTGGGGCATCTTCATATGGGCGGTGGCCCATGATCAGGTGCTGCAAAGCAGCCTTGGTTACTACATAAGTCCTTTGATGAGCGTGGTGCTGGGTGTCGTAATTTTGCGCGAACGCCTCGACGTTTGGGCTTGGGGGGCGGTCGCTCTTGCGGCGTCGGGTGTCGGTGTTTTGGTGATCAGCTTCGCCATGGTGCCGTGGGTCGCCCTGGGCTTGGCGTCGTCCTGGGCGATTTACGGCCTTGTGCGTAAAACCGCGCCTGTGGGCTCGCTTCCTGGATTATATCTGGAAACGCTTTTATTGCTGCCGGTGGCGCTGGGTTATATGGCGTGGGTGTATGGCGCGAGCGGTCAGGCCATGACCACGTGGTCTTGGGGAGACGGCGGCCTCATGGCGCTAACCGGATTGGCGACAGCCTTGCCATTGTTGCTGTTCGCCCGCGCCGCCAGAATTCTCAAGCTCAGCACCATCGGATTGTTGATGTACATCGTGCCCACCGGGCAGTTTGCGCTGGCCGTGTTCATTTTTCGTGAACCGTTTACCCAGGCTCACCTGGCGGCTTTCATCCTCATATGGATCGGTCTTGCGATTTACGGCTGGTCGTCGTCACGGACGCGCATACCGGGCGGGGGGTGATTGCCGCGAATACGTACCCATACCGCCTGCGAAGCGTTTTTTCCGATGGGCGCTCGGAAACAATCCTGATGTCGCAACGATGGTGACCGAGGCCGAAAAATCACGCGTAAAATCCGGGCTAAAATGGTTTCTGGTATGGTTAATATCAAGTTAATTGACAAAGCCCAACAATCTCAGTGCGGCAGACGTGCGTTCTGGGAAACAACAGAGATCAAGTCCCGGCTTGCCCAGATCCTGGGAAAATCGTTTTCTTCTTTACAGGGTGTTTGCATCTGCTTAAAGGCCGTTTTCCATATGGCCAACAGCCTCTATATGAAGGTAACTAACTGTATTCAAAACAAAAAAATTTTCATTTTTATACCGGTTCATTTTATTGGCCCCGCATCTCCCGCAAAAAACGGTCCGGGACAATTCGATTCGCGGGAGAAAAGGAATTGGGGCGCCGTCGCACACACGTGGCGAGATTTCTGCAAATCCGTTGCGGTTGATTTATGGTTAATAAGATTTAAATATCCATTTCCGTAAGAGATGCCCTGCTGGTCCGGCATGCATTTTTCATATGATCAATAGGGACCGAATTCCTGTCTTTCAAATTGCGCGTGGTCATCGGTTTTGCACTGGCGTGCGGACAGGCGCGTTCGCTTCACAGGATTTCATCGCGCAGATCAAACTGCATATGTAGGTATAAGCCGGATAGTGGCCATGCTTTCGTCCCGAAATTGCATCAATTGATGTCGTGTCGTCCCGTGCCTGACCAAATGCACCGCATTTTTAAGGGAAGCGCAGGCATCTGGGTAATTTTCCTAACAAAGACTTAAATTTTTTAAATTATATTTTATATCAATATGTTATAGGAATTATCTTGTGTTCTGCTTTGATTTATTAGGGAGCTGATTTCTCCTTAAAAACGTCTAATTGGTTGCAGAGGCCGCAAAAAACAACAAATGCAGTTGACGACATGAGTCTGTGGTATAGACTGAAATGCACCGTACCGCTGAAAAAATAGACTGCAGGCCCTAGGGAGAGAGTCTTCATTCAGGCGATGGACTTGTACACGGCATACGCCTGTACGCGATTTTGATCTTCTTGGCGCTGTGGGACCGAACCATGGGCAACGTCATAAACAAACATTCCTATACTGTGCCATGTGCTAGCCGCTTTCGCGACGAGGTCACGGCCTTGGCCGAAGCGAAAAGTTGCAACGTTGCGGATTTGGCGCGGTCGGTTGTATTGGTCCTACCCCAAAGCGTTATCCAAACCTATCCGGACCCCGGCGAACCAGCCCGTGACGACCGCGAAACGGTGATCCTCAAATCGGGTCGGTCCAAGGGCAAGCCGTGGCGTCGCAAACCGCGGCTTCAGGTGCGTATGGCGCAGGGCTACACCATCGAAATCATTCGTAAGGCCTTATCGTTGGCGTTGGCGATTGAACGCGGCCATATGCAGATCGGCGTAAGGTCCCAAGACGACATCAGCGAGGCGGAGATGGAGCAAGATGCCCAACACGCCTTGTTGCGTGATACCCACGATGAAATGGAGCGCCTGCGTGGCGTGGTCCAGGCGCTTTATTTCGAACCGCTGACAGACGGTGTGAAGACCCGTGAACACGCTTTATATGTACTGGGTTTTCCGCCGGGCTCGATCCCAGATGTGGGTACGGTGCGCCTGCGCTTTCGCCGTTTGGCGACGGTTTACCATCCCGACGGCAAAGATGGTTCTCACCAACGCATGAGCCAGCTTAACGCCGCCATGGAGCTGCTGCGGCGCGGCGGCTTGTGATGCATGCAAAACAAAACCGCCCAGACCTTGAAGTCCGGGCGGTTGGTGTTTGGCAGAAACTTATCTGTTATTCACGGCTTTGGCCGAACAGCTGCAGCAGCATGATGAACAGATTGATGAAGTCCAGATAGAGGTTCAATGCGCCGTTGATGGCCTTCTTGGTGGCGACCTCGGCGCTGTCGAATTCGTTGTAGAGCGACTTGATCCTCTGTGTGTCGTAAGCCGTCAGGCCGACGAACACCAGCACCCCGACCACGGATATCGCCATCTGCAGCGCGCTGGATGCGAGGAAAATGTTGACGACCATGGCGATGATGACGCCGATCAGGCCCATCATCAAGAACGAACCCATGCCCGACAGGTCGCGCTTGGTGGTGTAGCCGTAGAGGCTCATACCCGCAAAGGTGCCGGCGGTGATGAAGAACACCCGTGCGATGGAGGTGCCCGTAAACACCAGGAAAATGGACGCCATGGACAGGCCCATGACCGTCGCGAAAGCCCAGAACAGCATCTGCGCGGTGCTGGCTTTCATCTTGTGGATGCCGAACGACATGACCAGCACGAAGGCCAGAGGCGCCAGCATCACCACCCATTGCAGCGGCGTGCCGAAAATGATCTGAACCATGGTTTCGGAGCTGGCGGTGAGCAACGCAACGATGCCTGTGAGCACCAGGCCGGAGGCCATGTAGTTGTAGACCTTGAGCATGTATGCGCGCAGGCCCTGGTCGATTTCACGGGCCTGAGTGCGCTCACCGGTGCGCAGAACGGTTTGATCTTGGGGTTCGAAAGCCATGGGGCGATCACTCCATATTATCAAGTAACGAACAAATTCAGTTGCTTCTAATATGTCAGGAAATTAGGGCGAATCAAGGGCACGTGCGTCGTTTTGATACGAATCACAAAAGCTTCATGCGATCACTCGTTGCGCAAATGACGGCTGGCCCTTTCGCCCAAAGCCTTCCAGGTGCCGAAAAATCCGGCCAGCGTGGTAAACGCCACGGCGAGCAATAGGGTCAAGGCGGCTTCAAGCGGCAGGAAGGTCCAGGTCATGTTCATGATCTGTTGGATCACCGCCCAGGAGATTAAGGTACCGACGGCCGCACCGACAAAGCCGGTAAACACGCCCAACAACCCATATTCCAGCAAAAATGCGCCCAACACTTGGCGTCGCGTTGCGCCCAACACCTTGAAAACCACGGAATCGTAGACCCGACGCGTACGCGCGGCGGCGATGGTTCCGGCCAGAACGACGATGCCCGCCAGGACCGTGACCGACGCCGTGCCGCTGACCGCCGTGCCGATGCCCGCAATGATACGGTTCGCGGCGTCCAGGGCGTCGCGCACCCGGATGGTTGAGACGTTGGGGAATTGCTCGGTAACGGCGCGCTCCACGTTTGCTTCCGCAGCGGCCGTCGCCTTGGTCGCGGCGATATGGGTGTGCGGTGCGTTTTCCAAGCTTCCGGGAGCGAAGATGATGGCGAAATCAAAGCGCAACGTACGCCAATCGATCTTTCTCAGCGAGGTGATCTCGGCGGTGATCTCGCGCCCCAGAATGTTGAGCGTCAAAGTATCGCCCAGTCCAACGCCGAAGCCCCGCGCCACGTTGGCGTCGAACGAGATCTGCGGCGGACCTTGATAGTCTTCGGGCCACCACGCGCCGGCGATGATCTCGGTGCCTTCGGCCGGCCGCTTGGCGTAAGACAAAGCGCGGTCGCCACGCACCGCCCAGCGCACGCCGGGATCGATGTCCGCTTCTTCGACCGGTACGCCCGCAATTTCGATGATGCGGCCCCGTAAAGATGGACGGCGCATCAGATCGCTCGCGCCAGGGATCGCTTGCACGGTCTCATCGAAAGCCGCCACTTGATGGGGCTGGATATCGATGAAGAAAAACACGGGCGCCTGGTCGGGGATGGTGTCTTGAACCTGTTGGGCGATGTTGCCTTGAATCAACGCCACTGCCACCAGCACCGATAGGCCCACGCCCAACGCCTGCACCACGCCGGGGGTGGAGGTGCCGGGGCGGTGCAGATTGGCGAGCACCAACCGTATTACGGCGCTGCGGGGCTGCGGCGCGTGCTTGGCGACCTGCATCACAAACAACGCACCCAGGTGCAGTAAAAACACGGTGCCGATGCTGACGGCCACGAACCAATAGGCGAATCTGGGTTCCTCGGCCCAGAATACCACCAGTGTACCCAGCGCAATCACCCCCATCAGAACGGTGAAAATATAAACAGCGCGCGGGCGCTGGGTGACGGGCATAACGTTGGTGCGAAACAGGTTGGCGGCGGGCGTTTCTTGCGCCTGCGCCAAGGGCCACAGTGCGAAGGTCATCGCCACCAGCACACCGAAGACGCCCGCCTTGAGCAACGCGAAAGGATAAATTCCGGTCTTAGGCGCAACCGGCAGCAGGTCCTTGACCAATTCGATGCCGATCACCGGCAGCGCCGCACCCAACGCCATGCCGATAACAATGCCAATGGTGCTGAGCGCCAGGATTTGCAGCAGATAGGCCTGAAACACCAGTTTTCCCGGTGCGCCCAGGCATTTGAGTGTGGCGATGGTGGCGGTTTTGGTTTCCAGGTAGCTTCTGACCGCGCCCAGCACACCGATCCCACCGACCAGCAGCGCGGTGAGCCCCGCAAAGGTCAGAAACAAGGTCAGGCGATCGATAAAGCGCTGCAGGCCGGGCGCGGCGTTTCCGGGCCCGTGAATACGCCATCCGGCTTCGGGAAATTCGGTTTTGAGGGTATCGATGAAGGCTTCGGGTGTAGTGTTCGGGGCTAAATCGATGCGTTCGTAATAGCGGATTTGGCTGCCCAATTGCACCAGGCCGGTGTCGGGCAGGGCATCCCTGGAAACCATGAGGCGGGGGCCGAAGTTGACGATGGACGCAACCCGGTCCGGTTCTCGCTCGATCACGCCGCGCAGTTGAAATTGGGCCTCGCCGATACGCACCGTATCGCCGATTTGTATGCCCAGCTTGGGCAAAAGGCTTCGGTCTACGACGGCGCCCCATATTCCGCTGATTTTAGATAGCTGAGAATGAAGCTCCATGGGCGGATCGAGTTCCAACCCACCGGCCAGGGGATAAAATCGATCAACGCCTTTCAACTCAACCAGAGCGCGGGTCGAATTGGTTTGCGCCATGGCTTTCATTTCGATGGTGGAGGACAGCCGTTCGCTTTGGGCTTCGAGATAAGTTCGCTGATCGTCATCGATGGGCCGATGCTGAGTGCGCAAGCTGATATCGCCGCCGAGCAAAACACGCGCATCCGCCATCAAACCGGTTTTAACGGATTCTGAAAGGCTGCCGACCGCGGCAATGGCGGCCACGCCCAACGCGAGGCAGGCTAGAAATACGCGAAAGCCCTTAAGTCCCGTACGCATTTCCCGCTGGGCGATGCGCCAGGCGAGCGCAAAACCGTTCATGAAGGTCGAATGCGTCATGGCTGCGTTTGGCGCTCATCACCGACGATGCTTCCGTCGGCCATGGTGAGGATGCGTTCACAGCGCCGGGCGAGGTCCGGAGCATGGGTGATCAGCAGCAACGTGGTGCCCTTGCGGTGATGCAGATCGAACAACAGTTCCATCACCGTATCCCCGGTTTTTCCGTCCAGGTTTCCCGTTGGTTCGTCGGCGAGCAGGATCGTGGGCTCGGTGACGAAAGCGCGGGCCAGCGCGACCCGTTGTTGTTCACCTCCCGACAATTGACCCGGATAATGTTCCAGGCGATGGCCCAGTCCGACGGCTTCCAATTGCGCGCGTGCCGCCTCGAAAGCCTTCGCCTGACCCGCGAATTCCAGGGGCAAGGCGACGTTTTCCAGCGCCGTCATGGTTGGTACCAGATGGAAGTTCTGGAACACGATCCCGGTGTGGTTGCGCCGGAAGAGCGCTAATTGATCCTCATTGAGGGTTGTGATGTCCTGGCCCGCGACTTGGGCGGTCCCGCCGCTGGGCTTTTCCAATCCAGCGACCACCATCATCATGGAGGTTTTGCCCGAGCCCGAAGGTCCCACCAGTCCGACCGTTTCACCGCGCGAAATGTCGAGATTAATACCACGCAGGATATTGACCTCACCCGCATCGCTGCTAAGTCTCAACTGAATGTCGTCGAGCCGGATGGCGGGAGACGGCGCGGATTGAACTTCTGACATAAGGGCACCTGAATTGCTATTTCGTATCACTGATGAGCAGCCTCCCCATCCCTGCCCCAGAACGCACAGGAAAGCCACATCTTCGGGATATGGCCTGAAAGCCCGATTTGTCAATGTATTGGGTGGGGCGCTGGTTGCTCTTTTGATGGTGTGTGTCCAGCCGGGGTTGCTTCGCGCGGATGACGCGAAAGTGATCCTGGCGCTGGGCGACAGCCTCACCGCCGGTTACGGCCTGGATCAGGCCGAAGCCTTTCCCGTGCAGTTGCAGGCCGCGTTGCAGACCGCAGGTATGAATGCAACCGTGATCAATGGCGGCGTTTCCGGCGATACGTCCGCAGGCGGGCGCTCACGGCTCGAATGGCTGCTTGTGGGCCAGATAGATGGTGTGATCCTCGAACTTGGCGCCAACGATGGTCTACGTGGGCTGGATCCGGCGCAGACCCGCGATAATCTGGATTGGATTTTGACCACGCTCAAACAGCGGGGCATTCCCGTTTTGCTGTCTGGCATGTACGCGCCCCCCAACCTGGGTAAGGACTATGGGGCGGAATTCAACGCCATTTATCCCGAATTGGCGGAAAAGCACTCTGTAAAGCTGGACCCGTTTTTTCTGGAAGGCGTTGCGGCAGACCCCAACCTCAATCAGACGGACGGCATTCACCCCAACGCCGAAGGGGTGGCGGTGATCGTCAAGCGTTTGGCGCCAAAAGTCCAAGAGTTGCTCAGCCAAACCCGAGAATAAGGACCTGCCCGCCATGATCTACAACCCGCTTGGCCGCACGGGCCTTGACGTCAGCCGTATTTGCCTCGGCACCATGACCTGGGGCCGGCAGAATACCGAAGCGCAAGCCTTTGAACAGATGGATTACGCCCTTGACCAAGGCGTCAATTTTTTTGATACGGCGGAACTGTATTCGGTGCCGCCCAGCGCAGAAACCTATGGCGCGACGGAGCGCATCATCGGCAATTGGTTTAAGTCCCGGGGCAATCGTGACCGGGTGATCTTGGCGACCAAGATCGCCTGTAAGAACGTGGCGGGGCAAAACCCGCCGGTGGATTATATGCGCGAAGGTGCCATGCGCTTGGATCGCGCCAACGTCCGGGTGGCGGTGGACGCCAGCTTGAAGCGCCTGCAAACCGATTACATCGATCTGTATCAGGTGCACTGGCCGGAACGGCGCAGCAATTTTTTCGGGCGTCTGGGATATGAGCATGAAGACGATGATATCTCCACACCCATTGCCGAAACGCTCGACGCCTTGCATGAACAGGTGAAGGCCGGGAAGATTCGCCATGTGGGCGTGTCCAACGAAGTCCCATGGGGAATGTTCGAATACCTCAACCAAGCGGACCGGCACGGCTTGCCGCGTATCGCCAGCGTGCAAAACCCTTATTCGCTTCTCAATCGCACCTATGAAGTCGGCATGGCCGAGATTTCGGTGCGTGAAGAGTGCGGTCTGTTGGCGTACTCGCCGTTGGCGTTTGGTGTCTTGAGTGGCAAATATCTCGGCGGTGCGGAGCCAGCGGGCGCACGCTTGACGCTTTTTCCGTATTTTGACCGCTACAAACAAGATTTGGCGGAGAAGGCGACCCGGCGATATGTGGCATTGGCCCGGGACCACGGCCTGGATCCGGCGCAAATGGCGTTGGCGTTCATCAACGCTCAACCGTTCGTGACCGCCAACATCACCGGTGTGACGACCATGGATCAACTTAAGTCCAACATCGCTTCCATGGATATAACGTTGAACGAAGACGTCCTGGAAGGGATCGCCGCCATCCACAAGGATATTCCCAACCCCGCGCCCTAACGAACGAGAGAATTTTTATGATCCGTCTTTTTGCCGGTTTGGCGTTGCCGAACGGGCACCGCCAGCAAATCAACCTGATCCAAAATGGGCTCAAGGACGCCCGTTGGGTTGCGCCCGAAAACCTGCATGTGACACTGCGTTTTATCGGTGAAGTGGACGAGGACGTGGTTGATGAGTTGAGCGGCGCTCTGGACGATGTGCGCGCAGAGCCGTTTACGTTGACAATTCAAGGCCTTGGCACCTTCGGCCGTCCGCCCAGCAGTGTTTGGGCGGGCGTTGAGGATACGCCCGCTGGGGCTTTGGCGCATCTTCAAGCCAAGGTGGAAAGCGTTCTGGTTCGGTCCGGGCTTCCCCCGGAGGGCCGCAAATACACCCCCCACGTCACCCTTGCGCGGCTGCGCAAATCGCCGGGTGCTCTGCGGCTGGGCGATTATATGGAAAGCCACGGTGCGTTGGTGTTGCCAGCCTTCGAAGTTACGGGCTTTACCCTGTTCGAAAGTCGTTTGTCGCACCAGGGGGCGCATTACAGCGCATTGGCTGAATACAAATTTTAAAGCTCTAGCAGTACAGGCAAGTCGGCCATGTTGCTGAACGCCATTTCAGCACCCGCGAACAGAAGTTGGTTGGCGCTGTCCGGCCCGCAATGACTGCCACCGGCGAAACCCAAAACGCGCATACCGGCTGCCACGCCGCCACGGACTCCGGCGGGGGCGTCCTCGATCACCACGCAGTCTTGCGCCGCTGCGCCCATCTCAAAAGCCGCAAGCTCAAACAAATCGGGCGCGGGTTTGCCGTTGGCCACTTGGGTAGCGCTAAAAAGCTTGCTATTAAATCGATCCAGAAGAGCGGTTATGGTCAAGGAGTGCCGGATTTTTTCCGGTGTGCCGCTGGAGGCGACACAATAATCCACCTCTGCGCTATCGAGAGCATTAAGGGCATCCGCCACGCCGCGGATGGCTTGCAGGTCCCGTTCGAATGCCACCCGGTCGCGTGCGCGCAAATCCTTCACGAAAGATTCCGGCAAGTCCATACCCCACGCGCCGCGCACTTTTTCGGCCACCGATTGGATGGACAGCCCCGTGAAGGCTGCGCGGCATTGTGCGCCGTCGGTGGGACGCCCCAATTCGGTCAGATAGGCGGCGAGTTCGCGCGACGCGATTATTTCGCTGTCCACCAATACACCGTCGCAATCGAAGATAATCAGTTGCGGTTTCATCTCAATACCCGAATTTGTTCAGCACGTTGTCCACGGAACTGACGTAAGAGCCCCCGAACAGGCGCACATGGACCAACAAGGGATAAAGGTTATAGATATCGCGCCGCTCCTCGAAAAAGCCTGGGCGGATGGGACGGATTTCGTGATAGCGGTTGAAAAACGCATCGCCAAAGGTTCCGAATAAAGTGGTGAAGGCGAGCTCGATTTCCGGGTGCGCGTAATAAATCGCGGGATCGATGAAGCCGGTGATTCGGTCCCGTCCACTTAATACGTTGCCGGTCCACATGTCACCGTGAATCAGGGATGGTTGCTCCGGCTCTTCGATGAAACGTTCCAATGCGGCGCAAAAGCCCTCCAGGCGCACCAACAGCCGTGTCGGCAGGCGTCCAATGCGCTCGGCTTCCCGGCCCATGTACATGAGCCGCTGCTCGCGGAAGAAGTCAAACCATGTGTCCGTCCACGGGTTGGGCTGATGCAGACCGCCGATGACCGTATCGCAGACAAATCCATAACCTTGGTCGGTTGTGATGCTGTGCAGGGCAGCGACTTTTTCAGCCGCGTCGCGCTGCACCAAGGCGCCGAGTCCACCGCCTGCTTTCAAACGCGTCATCAACAGCAGTTCGTCGCTGGCGGCGAGGACGTGAGGTACAGGCAGAGCAGAATGCTTAGCCAAATATTCCAGCATGAAGCCTTCCAGATTCAGACCGCTGTCCGAATCGCCGACTTTTGCGACCAGATCGCGCCCGGACGGCATGGCGGCCAAATAGACGTCGCCGACACACCCGCCGGATAAGGGCGAAATGCGATCCGGACGTTCACCGGTGATCGCTTCGATGCGGGCGCTAAGATCGCGGGCCATGGGCAAGCTTACAAATGTTTCGTGCGGATATCGGCGAGCAGGCCTTGGGCGGCTTCGTCGATCATATCGTAGACGACGTCAAAGCCACCTTCGTAATAGGGATCGGGGACTTCACGCCGTTCCAAGGCGGGGGCGAAGTCGAGGAACATACCCAGTTTGTCTTCTGTGCCGATTGGGCAGATGCGCATCAGGTTTTGATAGTTCGACCTGTCCATGGCCAGCACGTAGTCGAATGTTTTGAAATCTCCGGCCTGGGCTTGACGGCCGCGCAGGGTGCTGATGTCGATTCCGCGGCGTTTGGCTTCGGCTTGCGCACGCCCGTCGGGGGGTTCGCCGATGTGGTAGGCGTGGGTGCCGGCGCTGTCGATGTCAATCTCGCCGCTCAAACCCTCGCGTTCAACCAGATCGCGAAAAACGCCTTCAGCGGTGGGCGAGCGGCAGATGTTGCCGAGGCAGACGAACAGAACGCGGACCAAGGTGCTTCTCCCGGTTTTCCCGAACAGGTGATTGGAAGGTGCGGAATTATCCGGACACTGTGTGCTGATGACAACCCTCAAAGGAGTAGGGCGTAAGAGTTCACGGGGTTTAGCGGGTTTTGAGTTGGATAGCGTCGAAATCTTCCAGGCGGTTTACGCTGATGGTGTTGAGGATACGCTCGACATAAGCGCCGCCGATTTCCGAATATTGACCGAGATAAGGGGCAAGCTCGCCACCGCTGGGACTTTTGCCTTGGCGCGTGCGTGTGGCGCGATGATCGCGTAACGCCGCATAGGCCTTGTGGGCGTTGAGTGTACGCATATAGGAGCGCACAGACAGCAGAGCGGAGGGGAAGCTTTTGACCTTGAAGCCGGATGCACGTTTTGGTGCGATGCCGGGTGCTTCGGGATCGTACGTGCGCTCCCCGAAAAATGCATTGCCTTCGCGTGCGAAGCGCGATGTTCCCCAGGCCGATTCGATCGCCGCCTGGGCCAACACCAAGGATTCGGGCACCACATTGATGCGTTTGAGCAGTTCCGCGCGGTCCACACGACCGGGTTTGAGGCCGTAAGCCAACGCCAGAGCGTTCAATTGCATTGGTCCGGGATTCTTCAAGACCACTTGGCGCTGTGCGCGGATGCGGGCGTTTTCCCGCGCGACCAAGGGCAGCATTTTGGCAATGAACAGAGCCTTGCGCACATCCGCCTGCTCCACATCGGGCAGGCTGAGCGCGGTTTCCCGCAGCTCTGCCGTTACGATTCGATCATTGCGCGCGCGCTCCAAGGCCTCACGGGCTGCCTGAATTCGCATCGTCAAATCCGGGGCCGGGACCATGGCCCAGTCGATAAACGCAAATACGCCAAACACCAGGATAAGGCCCGTGGTTACGGCGCGTTTGCGACCCTTATTGATCTTGGGGCGGGTATCGGAGGCTGGTGGTTCCATGGGTGTTATCGTCGTCGGGTTGGGCGGGGAAACAACTGGACCGTATTGGATTCGCCGCCCATGATGGTCGAAGTATGTGCGATCTGGAAACCCTTCTCAACGACATCCGCGCCTGCCAAGTGTGCGCGGAACATTTGCCATTGGGGCCGCGCCCTGTGGTGCGTGCCCAAGAGACGGCGAAGTTGTTGATCATCGGCCAGGCGCCGGGAACGCGGGTGCATGAAACCGGTTTGTCCTGGAACGACGCGTCGGGCGATCGTTTGCGTGTTTGGTTGGGACTGGACCGCGATACATTTTACGACCAAAGCCGAATCGCCATCATGCCCATGGGTTTTTGTTATCCCGGGCGGAACAAAAATGGCGGCGACAACCCGCCTCGTCCAGAGTGCGCACCGTTGTGGCACGAAAAGCTCATGGCGTGTTTGCCGGCGGTGGAACTTACGCTGTTGGTCGGCAGTTACGCCCAAGCGCGTTATTTGGGCCGCAATAAAGCCAAAACCATGACCGGAACCGTCCGCATGTGGCGCGATTATGCCCCGGATTTCCTGCCGTTGCCCCATCCCAGTTGGCGCAATACCGGCTGGCTCAAAAAGAACCCCTGGTTCGAGGCGGAGGTGATCCCGGTGCTACAGGGCCGGGTGGCGGGCCTGACCTAAAAACGGCATGGGAAATCTTAACAAGAAGATTGAGAATCCAGCCTTTTTACGGTTGTTCATATAAATAAAATCAGTTAGATTTGCTTAAAGATGAGTAGGGCGCAATTAATAATATCGGCATAATTCTAATTATGCACGGGGGAATTAAGTGCTTGATATTGATCTGAAAAGCCGACTCATCCTGGACAACCCTTGGTGGACGACCGGTACCGTTGAGGTCGCTGTGCAACGTGCGGCGCGGCGTGCGTTCGTGCGCCCATTTCTTGAACGGGTGCGTTCTGGCGGCGGACTTGCCGCAGTTCTATCGGGTCCTGGCCGGGCTGGAAAATCGATCCTGATCAAACAGGTGATCCAGTTGCTGATGGGGGCCGGCGTCGAGCCCCACTTCCTGGTTTATATCCGTCTCGACAATCCCGCTTTCGCTAACCTGGATTTGGTTGATTTGACGGACCAAGCGCTTGCCGCCAGCGGTGTCGGCGCGGGTGGAGCTGGCGCTTATGTATTTTTCGATGACATCCACAATGTTCCGGAATGGGAGCAGCGTCTGGATGCGCTCGCGCGCGCGCGTCCGTCGTGCCGAATCGCTGCCGCGACGACCTTGGTGCCGGTGGCCGATACCAACGTTATGGCCGCTGCCAACGGCGGGGGAAAAGCGAAAAAGGCCAAAGGCCCAGGCCCGTTCTCCCATACGATTTTGCCACCCGTGCTGTTTGCTGAATATCTTCATATTTTGCGCATTCGCGAAAAGTTGTTCGACGCTTATGGCCGGTTGACCGATTTGGACGCGCTCAATGCTGCGTTTGTCGACTATGTCAACACAGGCGGGTTTCCGGAAGTTGCGTTTGCACTCGGCGATCATGGCGTTAATCAGGTGGACGTCACGTCGAAAATCATCCACCAGGATCTCGCAGGTTTGTGCGGTATCGCGGATCAACGTGAAGTGGCCAAACTGATGACCCGATTGGCTTTGGAAACGGGAATCGAGACGAGCATCGAAACACTCTCAAAGGACATGAGCGTCGCAAAAAATACGCTGCGAAAATATTTGGAGTTTTTAGAATCTGCTTATTTGATCAAGCGAATTTGGCGGGTCGATGGAGAATCGAAGCGGTTTCAGCGTCAGACCCGGTTCAAGGTCTATCTGACGTCACCGTCGTTACGTTCGGGGCTGGCTGGTCCGGCGGCGATGAACGAGGAAGCGATGGCGCGGCTGGCTGAGACGGCGGTCATTTCTCAGTTCATGCACTCTCCGACGTTTCAACGGCTTTATTACGCGTTTTGGAAAAAAGGGCGTAAGCACAAGCACGTTTCCTTGGTGGAAATGCCCGCCAAAGGCACCAAACCGGTGAAATGTATCGAACTCGATTGGTCCAACAAGGCCATCGCCCGCCCGCACGACGTGCTTGGCGACATGCTGGACTTCTTGGACGAAAACCGGCCGGCCACGCCATCCAAGGCGCTTACCCGGAATATGTCGGGCAAACGGTTTATCGGCGAACATGAAATCGGGTTTATGCCCGTGTCCGTCTGGTGCTTCGCCGTGGGGCAGGTGTTGTTGGAAGGGCCGGGCGCGGTTAAGAAGGGCTAGGTCACCGACCCATAAATGGCATGGAAATGGTACGAGCGCATGTGTTTGCCTGCGAGGCGCAAGGACGTAGGAAACCTGGTTGGTTTTCAAATCCTTGCAACGCAGCAGACGGACACATGCGCCATATCCTGCGGACGCTGAAACGACTTTGCCCCCCGGTGTCAAAGGCCCTTGGACGGGGAACCGGCCCCGCCCTGCGGGCTTTTCCGCGCGGTTCTGGGCCGTTTGGGCGCCATTTCTCATGCCATTTATGGGTCGGTGACCTAGACCGGTCCTAAAAGGTGGCCAGTCATTTTTTACATATGGGACGGGCTCAGTTTCTTTTAAAAACAATGAGTCGTAGATCAAAATTAATCATATAACTTTATTTGTTTTGGCGGCGTCAGGCGCAGCTGAAGCCTTTCTCATGCAATACGGTTGCACGCCCATTTCAAGATTTCGCAGAGTTTAAGTGCGTTGCACCCATTTTGTTTTGACTTACAACGGGCGGTTTCACTGCTTCCATGCTCAAAGCACAAGCGGTTTCGTCCCCATAAATCGAAATAAACTTTGGTGAAAACGCTTATTTGGACGGCAGGACCTAAAAATCTGATCTAAATAGATATTTTATTTCCAAGCCGCAGCCGCAATGCGTTCAGGCGGATGAAACCTTCGGCGTCGCGTTGATCGTAAACGGTGTCCTCTTCAAAGGTCACGACGTCCTCGTCATAAAGACTATGCGGCGATTTGCGCCCAGTGATGATCACATTGCCTTTATAAAGCTTCAGCCGCACGGTGCCGGTGACGCGTTCATTCGCTTTATCGATGGCAACCTGAAGCATTTCACGTTCTGGCGCGAACCAGAAGCCGTTGTAGATCAATTCCGCGTAGCGCGGCATGAGGTCATCCTTCTGGTGCGCCGCGCCGCGGTCCAGGGTTAAGCTTTCCATGGCACGCCGCGCGTGGAACAACACGGTGCCGCCGGGGGTTTCGTAGACGCCCCGGGATTTCATGCCGACGAACCGGTTTTCGACGATATCGATGGCACCGACACCGTTGGCGCCACCGAGATCATTTAACTTGGCCAGCAAGGAGGCCGGGCTGAGCTTTTCACCATTGACCGCGATGGGATCGCCGGCTTCGAAATCGATGGTGATTTCGGTGGGGTGGTCCGGTGCGGCCATGGGCGTGACCATGCGCGTCAGGATCAGGTCGTAATCCGGCTCCTGCCACGGATCTTCGAGAATTTTGCCCTCGGACGAGATGTGCAGCAGGTTGGCGTCCTGGGAAAACGGGCTTTCGCCACGCTTGTCCTTCGGCACGGGGATTTGGTGCTGTTCCGCGTATTCGATGAGATGCGTGCGCGAGTGCAAATCCCATTCCCGCCACGGTGCGATGATCTTGATGTCAGGGTTGCAAGCATAGTAGCCGAGTTCGAACCGCACTTGATCGTTGCCCTTGCCGGTGGCGCCGTGGCTGACGGCATCGGCGCCGACTTCGCGGGCGATTTCGATCTGGCGCTTGGCGATCAACGGGCGCGCGATGGAGGTGCCGAGCAGGTATGTTCCTTCATACAACGCATTGGCGCGGAACATCGGAAAGACGTAATCACGCACGAATTCTTCGCGCAAATCCTCGATATAGATTTCCTTGATGCCCATCATTTCGGCTTTTTCGCGGGCTGGCTCCAATTCTTCGCCTTGGCCCAGATCGGCGGTGAAGGTCACCACTTCACAGTTATAGGTTTCCTGCAGCCAACGCAGAATAATCGACGTGTCCAAGCCGCCGCTGTAGGCCAAAACAACCTTGTTGATATCGCCCGCCATGATGGGTGTCCTCAAATGTCAGAAGGGAACGGGCGAAAGGCCCGTATGGCGCGACTATACGCATAATCGCGCACCGGGCAAGGGAAGAAGGTTCACGCTTCGAGCCATGCTTCGAAGTCGTCTTGCATGCTTTTGTAGGAACGGTAGCCGAGGGTCAAAAAGGCGTACTGTCCATCCTCTGCACACACCACTGTAGGGAATCCCTGCACGCCAAACGCGAGGGTGCGCTGGAAATCGAGGGTCACCCACTCGTGGGCATCGGGGGCCAGGAAACGGGCGCGAAAATGCTCAGAATCGAGCCCGGTTGCTACGGCGATATCGGTTAGAACTCCCAAGTCTGTAATGTCCTGGGCTTCGGCATAAAATGCACGCTGCAAGGCGTCGTAAAAAGCTAGGGTGCGATCCGGGGCGAGATCACGCACGCACACCACGGCGCGGCAGGCGGGTTCGGTGTCGTAGACGAAATTCCGATCTTCGAAACGGGTAAAATCAAACGGCTGCCCGGTTTTGGCGTGAACCTCTTCCCAGTGATGACGAATATAGCTGCGCATCGCCTCGTCCCAGGTCTCCTGTGTACCGGGACGCAGTCCACCCATGATGACGTGAAATGCCGCATGGCTTTCACTCCGCACTGCCAATTGCTTTAATTCCGGCGCGAAGCCCCAGCACCAAGAGCACATAGGATCGCCGAAAAACAAAACGTGTTTCCCGGGTCCCGGTTCGAAGCGAGACGAGTCTCTCGCTGATGATTTGGCTTCAAGGCTGCAACTGTCCGTCAATGGCCCAAGCCTCTTTCCTAGTTGTGCCTGAACATATAGGCGTCCTCTTTCCGCCGCGCCATGCCCAGTAGGGCCTGAGGGGGGTCAAGTTATGGCGCGGCGGTAAAGGGAGGCCGCTCTTCAGGCTTAGGCAAAGCGGAAGGCGGCCCCATGTCTGTTGTTGGCAGAAATGGATTCCATGGCCTTGAACACCTCAATCTTAAATGATCATTCCATAATAAGCACTGTTTTAAAGCCTAAAAAACCTGAGATCAATATTTTTGGAATGAATAGTTTAAAATTTGTCGTGACGGAATGGGAGGCGGGGTCCGTGATTGCCGGTAGGTAAAAGAGGGCTAGGCCGTAAACTCATAAATAGCATGGCCATGGTATGACATCTTTGTTTGTCCATGAGGCGAAAACCTGCGGGAAACCTGGTTGGTTTTCAAGGGTTTTCAACGCGGTGGACGGACAAAGAGGTCATATCCCACGGACGCAGAAACGGCTGCGCATGGCGTCGTCAAACCCCTCGAGCGGGGGGACCGCCCCGCCCTGCGGGCTTTTCCTAGCCATTCTTTCCCGTTTCCGCGCCATGGCCGTGTTATTTATGAGTTTACGGCCTAATAAAGTTTACGCGGATTGTTGGTGAAGGGCGCCACATCCAAAGCCGGCTCAGACCGCTTGCTTGCGCTGAAATCAGCTGGATCACCAAGCGCACTGATGGCATGGGTCATAATATCGCGCAAAATCTGCTCATTGGGATTGGCGCGGGCCATGACATTGATACCTTGTGCGGTGGCAACCAGAAACCGGGCAAGAGAACGCGCCGACGTCGCCGGAGTGATTTCACCGAGATTCTGACCACGCTCGACGGCTTGGCAGAGGGCATCTTCCAACCGGCCCATGGTTTCGCGAATCCAGATCATCATGGTTTCATCACAGCCATAGAGGCCGGCGGCGGTGTTGGTGATCAGGCAGCCTTTGTGGTCCGGATCGGTTTTGGCGCGGGCCACCAAAGTTTCCAGGAATTCGACGATCAATCGGCGGGGCGACTCGGCTTTGAGCGCTTCGGCCAATTGACGCGCAGGGGATTGGCTGCGGTAGCGTTCCATTACCTGGGCAAACAGTTGTGCTTTGTCGCCGAACGCGTTGTAAAGGC
>JANQJR010000066.1 GCA_028281525.1 Magnetovibrio sp. | reverse complement strand
CGGTTGAACAAGGTTCACGGACCATCCGCCGGCACGAAGGGGGAAATAAACCTATGACGAAGACTTTTAAGCTGGCTCTCATGAGCAGCGTCACCGCCGGTTTGATGTTTGCCGGTTCCGCACACGCCACGGACGGCATGTTTTCCAACGGCTACGGCAACGCCGCCAAAGGCATGGCCGGCGCGGGAACGGTTCTCAGCCAAGACACCCAAGCTGCGGTCAACAACCCGGCGGCTATGCTTGATGTCGGCAATCGCGTCGACGTCGGTGCGTCGATCTTCTCGCCGCGCCGCGCGGCCACCGTGGAACAGGCCACAGGCTTTTTCCAGACAAGCGGTAAGTTTCAAAGCGGGTCCGAGTGGTTCCTGATTCCGTCCGCAGGCGTGAATTTCGACTATGGCGATTATTCCCTGGGCATCACGTTCACCGGCCAGGGCGGTATGAACACCGACTACAGTGAATGCATCTTTGCCGGCAGCACCTGCACCGAAGGCACAGGTATCGATTTGGCGCAGACCCTGCTGGGCTTCACCTATGCACGTAAGGTGTCGGACAATGTCACCATCGGCATCACCCCGCAACTGGCCGGGCAACGTTTTGAAGCCAAAGGCCTTTCCGGCTTTGGCACCGTTTCCATCAACTCCCGCCGTCTGACCGACAATGGTTATGATTACTCTTGGGGTTACGGTGCGTCGGTCGGCATGCTGGTGAAGCCGTCCGATAAAGTATCCCTCGGCGTGACCTACAAGTCCCGCACCTACATGACCGAATTCGATCAGTACGCGGGCCTGCTCGCCGAAGACGGCGACCTGGACATCCCCGCCGCGTTGACCTTCGGAACGTCTTACCAATACGACGACAAGTTGACCCTTGTCGCGGACCTGAAGCGCATCTTCTACAGCGATGTGCGCTCCATGTCGAACTCCAACAACGTCGGCGCGACGACCATCCCGGCCCGCTTGGGCACCAAAACCGGCCTGGGTTTCGGTTGGCAGGACATGACCGTGCTCAAGCTCGGCGCTCAATACGCATACGACGACGCCATGACCTTCCGGGGCGGTTTCAGTTGGAACTCCATGGCCATGGAAGACACTGAAAACATGTTCAACATTTTGGCCCCGGCCGTGCCGCAAATGCACTTGGCGGGTGGCATGACCTATAAGTTCGGCGGCGGCCATGAACTGGGGGTGGCGTTGGTCCACGCCTTCGATCACAAGACCACCAACGACAACAACATCAACCACCGCGGCAACTCGATCGATCTGGAAATGAACCAGTGGGAGTTGGATGTTGGTTACACCTACCATTTCTAGGCTGCTCCTATACACCTGATACAAAAACGCCCGCCGCCAAATCGGCGCGGGCGTTTTTCTGTGGGTGGGTTTCATTTTCCGGGCTTGCCCTTGGGCGCACTTCAGCGCACAATTTTTATAATGATTCCATTGTCGGTCACCCTTCAACATTTGGGCAAGCCGGTCCGGTGGGCCGTCTTGGCGGGTCTTGTGCTGGCGCCATGGGCCTCCCCCGCGGCAAAAGCCAAGGACATCACCACGGAACTTCGCCTGCCGTCAGGCTTCGAAATCGAAGTCTTCGCCCATGTGCCCCAGGCCCGCACCCTTGTGCTGGCGCGCGAACTGGGGGTCGTGTTCGTCTCCACCCGCGCGGATACGATCTACGCCGTGCCCTTGCGCGACGACGACGGCCTGTACCCCACATATCCGCTGCTGCGCGGCCTCACAGCCCCCAATGGTATTGCCTGGAAGGACGGCTACCTTTACGTCGCCGAACAGCATCGCCTCACCCGTTATCACGTGCCGTCCATCGACGCCCTGCCCGGCAAAGGACCGGAGGTCCTGTTCGACCGCCTGCCGGACAAGTCCTGGCACGGCAACCGCTATATCCGCTTCGGCCCCCACAACGGACAGCCTGACGGGGCGCTTTACGTGGGCGTCGGCGCGGCCTGCAACGTCTGCAGCCTGCATGGATACGAAGGCTCGATCCTGAAGTTCACGCCGGACAATTGGCAAAATCCTGAGATCATCGCCACCGGGGTGCGCAACACCGTCGGTTTGGACGTCCAGCCCGGCACGGGGCGCATCCACTTCACCGACAACGGCGCGGACGGCATGGGTGACGACAGCCCACCGGACGAGTTGAATGTGCTGGCTCCCGGCGGACATTACGGTTTCCCCTGGTACGGTGGGGGCGAGGACCGCACGCCACATTTCGAAATGCTGCCCCCGCCACAGGGCACAATCGCCCCGGTGGCGCGCTTTCAAGCCCACGTCGCGCCTTTGGGCATAGACTTTTACGAAGGACGCCTGTTCCCATCCGAATACCAAGGCGATGCTTTCGTCGCCCAGCGCGGCTCCTGGAACCGCTCATCCAAGGTGGGCTATCGCATCGTGCGGGTGCGCTTCGATGGCGCGGGCCAAGTGCAAGGGGTTGAGCCGTTCATCGAAGGCTGGCTGCAACCCCAAGAGCGCGTCACCGGCCGCCCGGTGGATTTGGAGGAACTGCCCGACGGATCGTTGCTGATCAGCGACGATACCGCAGGTATCGTTTACCGGGTCACTTACAAGAAACCGTGAGCGATCGCCAACACGGCCAAGTACCGCCCGCCCTTGGCGATCACCACCAACACCAGGAACACCGCCACATGAACGCGCAGGAACCCTGCGGCGAAGGTGATGGGATCGCCGATCACCGGCACCCAGCTCAACAGCAAAGACCACACGCCCCATTTGGCGAACCACTTATCGGCCTTTTCCAAATCGTCTGACTTGAACGGAAACCATGTACGGTCCTGCCAGCGCAGGCACCAACGCCCCAGCATCCAGTTGACCAGCGCGCCCAGCGTATTGCCCGCGGTCGCCACCGCCCACAGCAGCGCGGCGTCGCGCCCCCCGGCCACGCTCAGCCCCGCCAAAACGGCTTCGGACGAAAACGGCAGGATGGTCGCGGCCAGAAACGCCGATGCAAAAAGACCGAGGTACCCGTTCATACGGGAATGTTGTCGACCGGAAGATTATCGATGAGCCGCGCGCGGCCCAATGTGGCCGCGGCCAATACCCGTGCGGGCCGATTGGCGTCATGGCTTTCCACGGGTTGCAAGGTGGTGGCGTCCACGATGGCAACATAGTCCACCGGGCCGAACCCGGCGCTTTTCAATTCCGCCCGGGCCGCACGGCACAGGTTTTCGCCCGAACCGCCGTCGCGGAAATCAGCCGCCACTTGGACCAACACAGCGTTCAGCGTCGGCGCGATGGCGCGCTCTTGATCCGAGAGGTAGCGATTGCGCGACGACAGCGCCAAACCATCGCTTTCGCGCACCGTGGGCACGCCGTGGATTTCGGTGGGGATGCACAGGTCGCGGGCCAGGGCTTTGATCACTTGCAGCTGCTGGTAGTCCTTTTCCCCGAAAAACGCATGGTCGGCTTGGCTCTGGAGCAAAAGCTTGGTGACCACCGTGGCAACCCCGGTGAAGTGACCGGGACGGTGTTCACCCTCCAAGACGGTATCCAGACCCGGCACATGGACCTCGGTGATGGAGCCGCCGGGATACATCTCGTCCACATCCGGCGCAAACAGGGCGTGTGCGCCTTCCGCCGCGACCAAGTCGCGGTCTTGATCTTCATTGCGGGGATAGTCGGAATAATCCTCGTCTTCACCGAATTGCGTGGGATTGACGAACAAAGTCACCACCACCCGGTCACACATTTTTTCGGCTGCGCGCACCAGGCTCAAGTGTCCCAAATGCAGCGCGCCCATGGTGGGCACCAAGCCGACACTCAAGCCTTCACCGCGCCAATAGCGCACGATGTCACGGAGTTCCTGAACGGTACGAACGGTTTTGATGCTCATGACGAATCCCCCACCAAGATTGTATCGGGGATAGTATCGGGGCAATCAGGATTTGTCTTTCGCTTTCACGCCAAAACAGTGCTCTTCGGCGGGAAATGCGCCGCTGCGCACCTCCTCGGCATATTGGCGGGCCGCTTCGGCGAGGCCGGAGCCGAGATCCATGTAGCGCTTGACGAATTTCGGTTTGAAGTCGGTGAACAGGCCGGCCATGTCCTCGGTCACCAGAATCTGGCCGTCACAGGCAGGCGAGCCGCCGATGCCGATGGTGGGAATGTCGATCTCCTCGGTGATGCGCCGCGCCACCGGCTCCCACGTGCCCTCGACCACCACGGCGAACGCACCGGCACCCGCCACGGCCTTGGCGTCTTGCACGATCTTTTCCGCAGCCGCGTCACCGCGGCCTTGGGCCTTGAAGCCGCCCGCGGTGTTGACCGACTGGGGCAGCAGCCCGACATGCGCCATCACCGGAATACCGCGTTCCGTCAGAAACTTGACGGTTTCGGCCATTTCCGCGCCGCCTTCGATCTTCACACCCGCGCAGCCCACTTCCTTCATGATGCGCGCCGCATTGCGGAACGCCACTTCGGGGCTTTCCTGGTAGGACCCGAACGGCATATCGACGATCACGCAAGAGCGCTTGGCGCCACGCATCACCGCTTGGCCGTGCAGAACCATCATGTCCATGGTCACGCCGACGGTGGTGTCGAGGCCATAAAGCACCATGCCGAGGCTATCGCCCACCAACAACAGGTCCGTATGCGCATCCAAAAGGCGCGCGGTCAGAACCGTGTACGCCGTCAGACACACCAAAGGCTCGGCCCCGTCGCGGCGTTTGCGCGCACGGATATCCGGAACGGTGAGACGGCGCATGGCGCCATCGATGTCGATGGATTTGTGTGTGCTCATGATGCCTCCGTTGGCCGGTTCCCTCGTGGGGAGCTCTGGGGGAGCTCTGGGGGAGCTCTGCTTGCTCTTTTTATGCTGCAGTGCACAATACATCAAAATTCACGAAATTGCAAAACTTACGGCGCTGATGAGAACATTTTCAACCTCAACCATCGTCCCCGTCGCCACCGCACCCATCCCAGCCATCGCCGCTGCCGCCACCGCCGGCATTGCAGCGGCGTGAAGCATCGGCCCAGCCCAGCGCCCACAGGACGAAGACGACCACCCCGGCGGAGCCCGCCAAAAACCAGGGCGGCGCCAGAAACGCCACCAAGGTCATCGCGTCTTCTTCGCTCATCCCTTTAGACTTCCCAACCTTTAGAGCTCCCAAGGGGGCTTTTCGGAATCATCGCGGGGCTCCTCATCCCGCCTGCGTTTGGGCGCGAAGCCCCACCACACGGTGAAGCCGAAAAACACCAGCATAATGGCCAGCGCGGGCCACCCAACGGACTCGACGATGAGGTTTAAGTCCATGGCATACCTAACCTTTCACCGTTCCTTTGATCGCAACGATGAACAAACGGCGAAACGCAAACAGGGTTTTGCCATCCACCCGCTTGGGGTAGGCGCGCCGTAACTCCGCACCCACCGCGTCGCGAAACGGGCCGCGCTGATCCGGGGCCAAAGCATCGCGCAACGGGGCCAGAGCGGTCGATGAAATCCAATCCAGCACCGGGTCGTCGCCTTCCATCACTTGCATATAGGCAGTCTGCCAGATATCGACACTGTCGCACAGCGGGGCCAGCCAATCGTAATACCGGCCCGGCTCCGCCACAGGGGCTTCGCGCAACAACGGTTTCAGGGTCTCCGCCCACGGGCCATGCTCGGCCACCTGACGCATCAGCGCATGGGACGGCTCGGCGAACTGGTTGGGCATCTGCACCGCCAGTACCCCCCCGGGTTTCACGAAACCGGCCAGGCGTGAAAACACACCCTCGTGGTGGTCCAGCCAATGCAGCGCGGCGTTGGAATAAATCATATCCTGCGGCTCCTTCGGCGACCAACCGGCAACATCCGCCTGAACCCAGTCGGCCGTGTCGCCGTGATTGGATTTGGCTTGGTTGAGCATTTCGGCGGAATTGTCCACACCGGTGATACGCGCGCCTGGAAACCGCACCGATAAATGCTCCACCACGTTGCCGGGGCCGCAGCCTAAGTCGGTGATGGTGTGCGCGTTCTCCAGCGGAATGCGCGCCAGCAAGTCCAGCGCCGGGCGCACCCGCTGGCCGGCATATTTCAGATAGCGCACTGGGTCCCAACTGTCGGGATTGTTCTGGCTCACGGACGATATCCTTCGATGAGCAGAATTTTTACCATATCGTTGGGTTCCATGCCGTGTATCTCGGCGATGGCTTTGAGCTTGTCCTGCGCTTGGGCCTCGACCCCTGCCCGCTTCAGGCGCGCCTGGGCTGTGGGCAGGTCCATGGACAGCTCCTCGGCCACCTGCGCCAAAGTCTTGCGTCCCAAGCCGGTCCCGGCGAACCACGCCTCGACGTCGGCGGGGGTGAGGCGCGATTTGATGTCCGGACGCTTTTCCAGATGCTTGATGGCACGATACACATCCAACGGCGTGATGGAATTGAGCGCGGCGATGTCCTTGAGCTTCATGCGTTTATCGGGCACCTCGATCCCCGCCGCCTTCAACGCCGCCAAAGCTTCGTTCAAGTCGATGAACTGACGTTGGCTAAAGCCCGGTAGGGAGACCTCTTCTGCGTGGCCGAAAGGCGGCTCAAAATCAGGGTCGGCGATCCAGCTTTGCTTGATCGCGTCTTCCAGATCGAACACCCAACTCGCGGGCGGCAGGTTGTAGATCGACAGACCGAAAAACACCAAGATGATGGCCAGAGAACCATACACCGTCTTTTTCACATGCACGTGGCTGCCGGCACTGTCTTTGATACGCTCCGCCAAATAGTTTTTGAACGGTTTCCAGTTGTAGATCAGATGCGTCACGCCAACGATCACGAACACCACGGCGAAGATGAGGTGCAACTCTCCCCAAGCTTCCTTGGTGAGCGCGAACAATTCCCATTCAATCCAATAGGCCACCCGGCCTTTGGGCATGATGAATAGAACCACGCCGGTCACCGTCGCGATAACGAACGCCCAGGTGGTCACCAGGGACGTCATGGCGCGGTAACTGGTTTTCTTTTTCGGGGTGTTTTCGCTCGCCATTTCGAGATCCCCCCACCAGCGGACTCACCATCAGAAATATTTTAGCAGGAATCTGACGATTTTGCGTGTGCGCTCCGAAAACAGAGATGGGGTGTAATAGCTGCCCGCCGCGCGTTTGGAGACTTCGCCCAGCGTCGGATACGGCGCGATGGTGGACGCCATCGCACCGATCTTGAGGCCTTGTTCCAACGCCAAAACCCACGGCTGGATCAGTTCCCCGCCGTGGGGCCCGGCAATGCCGGCGCCCAGGATTTTGCCTTTGGACGAGGTCACCACCTTAATCAACCCTTCGGTATCCTTTTCCGCCCGGGCGCGGTCGTTTTCCGCGAACTCCCAGGTGAGCACGCGGATAGAACCACCAAAGGTCTCGCGCGCTTGTGCCTCGGTGAGCCCCGCCTGCGCCAGTTCGGGGTCGGTGTAGGTCACCCATGGCACATGGTCGAGCTTGGCTTTGGCCGGAAGCTTGAACAGCGCATTGCGGATCACGATGCCGGCATGATAGCCCGCCACGTGGGTGAACTGCAGGCCGCCGATCACATCGCCGATGGCGAATATGCGCTTGTTCGACGTGCGCAGCCGCCCGTCCACCTCAATCCCTTTCGGGGAGAAATCAACACCGGCGTGCTCAAGCCCCAGGTTCATCACATTGGGCCGCCGTCCCGCGGCCACCAGGACATGGCTGCCCTGGATCACATGCTCACGTCCATCCCCGTCCTCGCACACGATTTCCGGAGCGCCCGGGCCTCCTTGAGCGCGCACCACACGCACCCCTTCGTGGATCACCACACCGTCTTCCAACAAGCGGTTGCGCACTACGCGCACCAGGTCCGGATCGTCCTTGGGCAGGATCTTGAACATCTCCAGCACCGTGACGTCCGCGCCCAAGTGGCGAAACGCCTGGGCCAGCTCACAGCCAATGGGGCCGCCGCCGACAACGATCAGGTGGCGCGGTATCTCAGCCAGTTCAAAAACGTTTTCGTTGGTGAGCACGCCTGAATCGCTTTGCCCACCCGGCCCGCCCAGGCCATCCAACCCATCGATGGGCGGCACGAAAGCGCTGGAACCGGTGGCGATGACGAACTTTTTTGCGCGTATCTTTTTTTGCGTCCCGTCCGCTTCGGTGGCCTCCACCGTATTAGGCCCGGTGAAGCGGCCCTCGCCTTGGATCACGGTGACGCCCAAGCCCTCGAAACGTTCCACGCTGTCATGGGGTTCGATGCCCGCAATCACGTCATGGACATGGGCGAAGACTTTTGCGCCGTCGGCGCTGACCTCGCCGGTTTGAATGCCAAAGCGGTCCGCGCGGCGCGCGGCGTTGGCCGCATGCCCCGCCGCCAGCAAAGCCTTGGACGGAACGCAGCCGGTGTTGAGGCAATCGCCGCCCATCTTGGCTTTTTCGATCAGCACCACGCTGGCGCCCATTTGCACCGCACCGGCCGCCACCGACAATCCGCCGGAACCCGCGCCGATGACGCAGATATCGCACGTTACATCCGTACTCATGGGTTTAAGCCTTGGCCTTGACGATTTTTTGGTAAGCGATCGGCACCAGCGCCAGCGTCGCCAAGCCCAACAGCGGCAGCAGGACATTGGGCTGGAAAATGATGCCCAGGTCGGGCCGCCCGCCGCTTTCGAACACAGCGCTCAATCCCGCGCCGACGAAGGCGTAAACGAACGTGCCGGGGATGATGCCGATGAACGTGGCGACCATGAAAGTCACCAGTCTGACATCCAACAGCGCCGGGACCAGATTGACCAGCCAGAAGGGAAACACCGGCACGAGGCGTAAAAACATCAAATAACTAAAGGCATTGTCGCGAAATCCCTGCTCCATCTTGGCGAGATGGCTACCCGCACGGGCATGGAACAGGTCGGCGAAGGTGTAGCGTGCGGCAAGGAAGATCAAGGTCGCGCCGATGGTCGCGCCGATCACCGTATACGCACCGGCCATCGCGCCGCCGAACACGAATCCGCCCGCCAACGTCAGCCAGATTCCGCCCGGCAACGACAGGCCCGTGACGATGATATAGGCCACGATGTACACCAGCACCGCCAAGACGCCGTTGGCCGCCGCGAAGTCCACCAAAGCGTCCCGGTGCTGGGACAGGGCTTCGAAGGTCAGATATTTGTAGGCGCCCGAGACCATGAACAGCGTCAACGCCAAAAACACGACGGCAACAGGGATATAGCGCCGAAATCCCTTTGGAATCGGCTTATCGGGGTCGTAATCGGCCTCCATCTGCACGAACGGCTCGGAAATGCGCTCGCGGAGTTCGTTCGGGGTCGAGTCCGCGCCATTTTGAGATGTATCGGTCATGTTCATTGCCTATCCTTGTTTCTTGTTTGCGCAGCATATCATTCTTGTCATTCGCTGAATACGTGAGGAAAGATACATTTTTGTTGACGCCGCCGCGCTCAAACACTTGAAAAACGGCGAAAACGCGCCCCAAAAAAGCGTTAGAAAAAGCGATGCCAGCCGTTGACTTCCGGGCGCTGAGCCCGTATACACCGCACCTTGATTTTAGATAACGGAGACGAGACGTGAAACGCACGTATCAGCCGAGCAAATTGGTTCGCAAGCGCCGCCACGGCTTCCGCGCCCGTATGGCGACGGTCGGTGGCAAGCGTATCCTGGCCGCACGCCGCGCCAAGGGCCGTAAGCGCCTGTCCGCTTAAGTTTCGGGACCCATCATCATGGGCCCCCGGATCGAGCGCCTGAAGACGCGGCCGGACTTCCTCCGGGTCGCGTCCACGCGCAAAAAGTGGGCGGCCCCCGGCCTTATCTTGCAGGTCAGAAGCCATCCGGCGGACGATAAAACGCCCCGCACGGGTGGTTTTTTGCGTGTGGGCTTCACGGTCAGCAAGAAGGTCGGCAACGCGGTCCAGCGCAATCGTGCCAAACGCCGATTGCGCGCCATCGCCGGTGAAATCCTGCCTCGCCACGCAATCGGCGGGTTTGACCTTGTGATCATCGGACGGCGGACTACATTAACCCGGTCCTACGCCAAACTGGCCGGGGACCTGATCAAGGCGCTCAACAAACTGGGCATCGCCGCCCCGAACCAAACTGGGGATGCATCCGGCGGCGCGGAAGAAAGGGAAGCACAATGAACCCGCTGGCTTTTATCGCGCGCGGTCTCATCAAGGGCTATCAATGGTTCCTCTCCCCCATCTTGCCGGGGAGCTGCCGCTTTTATCCCACATGCTCGTCTTACGCCTTGCAAGCCATCGAAACCCATGGCGCGCTGAAAGGCGGCTGGCTGGGCCTCAAGCGTATCGGCCGCTGCCACCCCTGGAACGACGGAGGCTATGATCCCGTGCCAGGGTGTGAACACCAACACCATCATCATTCACCTGACGGATCGTGCTGCGGTGCGGACCCGAAACGTTAACAAGCGACTTCTATAAAGGGGCCGGCTCCGAAACGCGAGCCGCCGGGAACTGAGAAACACTATGGATAACCGCAACCTGCTCTTGGCCGTCGTGCTGTCCGCCGTCATCTTGCTGGGCTTCGAGATGATGTACCCGTCCCAGCCACAAGGTCCCGTGGGCGACGCACAAACCACGGCGCAAACCCAACCCGGCCAAGACCCGACCATTCCCACCGCCCCGCGACAGATGCCCGGACAGGCGGGTGGCGCACCGCAACTGGAAGCGCCGGTGGACGGTGCGATGAAAAACGCGGCAGAGATGGTGGCCCAGGGCGAGCGCGTGTCCATCACATCGCCGAGCGTAACCGGCTCGATCCTGCTCAAGGGCGCGCGCATCGACGATCTGATTTTGAACGGCTACAACGAGACGTTGGAAGAAGACAGCCCGAAGATCCGCTTGCTGAGCCCGCGCGGCAGTCAGAACGCCTATTACGCCGAGTACGGCTGGGTCGGCACCGGTATCAAGACGCCGAACAAGGACAGCGTGTGGACGGCGGATAAGGCGGTGCTGGACCCGAACAATCCGGTGACCTTAAGCTGGGGCAACGGCGAGGGCCTGACGTTCAAACGCACCATCGCCATCGACAAGGACTTCATGTTCACCATCACCCAGGGCGTGGTGAACAACACCGGCCAGACGGTTACGCTCAACCCCTACGGTTTGGTGTCGCGCTGGGGCACGCCGGACGTTTCGGGGCTCTATATCCTGCACGAAGGGCCGCTGGGTGTGTTCAACGAAGTGCTCGAAGAGCTCGACTACGACGATCTGCAAAGCGACGGCAAAATCGACTATGCCACCACCGGCGGCTGGATCGGTTTCACCGACAAATACTGGCTGGCCGCGCTGATCCCCGACCAAAACCAGCCGGTCAGCGCACGCATGCTGTATTCCACCACCGGCCTGATCGAAAAATATCAGACCGACTTCGTCGGCCAGCAGGTGGTGATCGAACCGGGCCAGACCAACCAGGCCACCACCCGCTTCTTCGCCGGTGCCAAGCGCGTCACCCTGCTGGACGGTTACGCCGAACAGCTCGGCATCGTGAATTTCGACCTGGCGGTGGACTTCGGCTGGTTCTACTTCCTCACCAAGCCGATTTTCTATGCGCTGCACTACCTGCACGGCGTTCTGGGCAACTTCGGCGTGGCGATTTTGCTGCTCACCGTGGCGATCAAGTTGGTGCTGTTCCCGCTGGCGAACAAGTCCTACGTCGCGATGAGCAAGATGAAGAAGCTCTCGCCGGAAATCAAAAAGCTCCAAGAACGCTTCAAGGACGACAAGATGCGCCTCAATCAGGAAATGATGGCGCTGTATAAGAAGGAAAAGGCCAATCCGGCGGCAGGGTGTCTCCCGATCCTGGTGCAGATTCCGATCTTCTTCGCACTGTACAAAGTGCTTCTGGTGACCATTGAAATGCGTCACGCACCGTTCTTCGGTTGGATTCAAGATCTGTCGGCCCGCGATCCGGCCAGCATCTGGACCCTGTTCGGCCTGTTCGACTGGAACCACACCGCCTACATCCCCGAATTTATCGACATCGGCGTGTGGCCGATCATCATGGGCCTCACCATGTGGTTGCAACAAAAAATGAACCCCCAGCCCACCGACCCGATCCAGGCCAAGGTGTTCATGTACCTGCCGTTCATCTTCACCTTCCTGTTGGCGCCGTTCAGCGCCGGTCTGGTGATCTACTGGGCCTGGAACAATGCGCTCAGCATCGCCCAGCAATGGGTGATCATGCGCAGGATGGGCGTGAAGATCGGGGAGTGATCCCCCACGCCGCCTCTTGCCCTTAGGTGCGCCATGGAAGAGACAACGCCCCTACCCGTTGACGACAGCTTCGAGCCGCCTGAGCTGGAAGCCGGGCGCAAGCTGTTCGCGGGGGACTGCACCTTTTTGCTGGGTGCGGCGGGGCTGAACCAGATTCCCGAAACGTCCCTGCCGGAGATCGCTTTCGCGGGGCGCTCCAATGTCGGTAAATCCTCGCTGGTCAACGCGCTGACGGGCCGCAAGACCCTGGCGCGCACGTCCCACACACCCGGACGCACGCAGCAGGTCAACTTCTTCGATCTGGCGAGCCGGTTGATGATCGCGGATCTTCCCGGTTACGGCTACGCCAAGGCGCCCAAGGATCAAGTCGCCAAGTGGACCCGGCTGGTCAACGCGTATCTGAAGGGCCGCGCCCAGTTGATGCGCGTTTTGGTGCTGATCGATGCGCGCCACGGCATCAAGGACGTGGACCGCGACATCATGAAGATGCTCGATCAAGCCGCGGTGTCCTACCAGGTGATCCTCACCAAGGTCGACAAGGTCAAAGCCGGGCCGTTGGAAAAACTGCTGGAAAAGGTGCATGTGGAACTGGCCCGCCATGTCGCCGCGCACCCCATCGTGCGCTGCACCAGTTCGGCCAAAAAGGTCGGCATTGAGGAGCTCCGCGCCGAGCTTGCCCGCCTTGCCCCATAAGCGGACGCAATAAGCTGGCGATCCGAAAAAAACTGATGTAGTTTTCGCCCATTATGGCAGATGACGCAAAAATCAAAGTCGATCCCGAAGCCCCGCCCGAGGCTTGGCTGAAACAAGCCAAAACGCTGTCCGAGGCGCTGCCCTATATGCGCCGCTACGCCAGCGAAACCCTGGTGATCAAGTACGGCGGCAACGCCATGGGCGACCCGGCGCTGGCTGAGCTGTTCGCGCGCGACGTGGTGCTGTTGCGTCAAGTCGGCGCGAACCCGATCGTGGTGCACGGCGGCGGGCCGCAGATCGGTGCGATGCTGGACAAGCTCAAGATCGAAAGCGAATTCATTCACGGCCTGCGCGTCACCGACCAGGAAACCGTGGACGTGGTGGAAATGGTCTTGGCCGGTTCCATCAACAAGCACATCGTCACCGCAATCAATTCCGCGGGCGGCTTCGCCGTCGGCCTTTCGGGCAAGGACGGCAACTTGATCCGCGCGCAAAAACTCAAACGCACGGTGCAGGACCCCGATTCCAACATCGAACGCATTTTGGATCTGGGGTTGGTGGGCGAGCCCGCGTTCATCACGCCCCACGTGCTGGATTTCTTCGACGAAAGCGACATCACGCCGGTGATCGCGCCCATCGGTGTGGGTGAAAACGGCGAAACGCTCAACATCAACGCCGACACCGCCGCCGGCGCCATCGCGGGCGAAATGGGCGCAAAACGCCTGCTGATGCTCACCGACATCAAAGGCGTGCTGGACGACGACGGCAACCTGATCGAACGCATCACCGCCTCCGAAGCGCGCAGCCTGATCCAGAAAGGCGTGATCAAGGGCGGCATGATCCCCAAGGTGGAAACCTGCCTGGACGCCATCGACGCCGGCGTGGAGGCCGCCGTCATCGTGGACGGCCGCATCCCCCACGCGGTGCTGTTGGAACTGTTCACCAAGCACGGCGCAGGCACCATTATCTCTGCTGACTGATGGGCCGGTTTTCCTTTAACTATCTGATTTCACGTTCTTATCCAGAAATATGGGACTCATAAAATATACGGCACGACAGCTATGTGAGCGGCTCATTTTTTGAGTCCCTCGGACCCGGATACCACCCGCGTTTTAAAATTCGCAATCCGCGCCCGCATGCATCAGCCGCGTGTTCCAGCATAGCCCCAAAAGCCGGGCCGTGGCCGCCACACCGCCCCGACGTGACAGCCACGGCTTGATCTTAAGTTGCGCCTGAACATTCAAGCCGCGCGAATATCGTCGAGGAATTCTTCCACGACCCGGCGCAACTCCGCCATTTCTTGATTGAGGCTGTTGGTCGAAGTCAGCACCTGCGTGGCGGCCGCGCCGGTTTACGCCGCGGTCACCGCGGTCGAGCGCTTATAGCGGTTTTATTTGAGAACGGCGTATGAAGACGCGCGCGAGACACAAAATGCTTCAAATACACAGTATGAAAAAACCGGCCCTTTGATCAGAGCCGGTCATATCGCGAAAAAACGCCTAAGCCGCGCGCGGGCCGCCGCGCGAATGTTTGGCCTTGCGCTTGGCGGCCTTCTTCTTCGCCAGTTTTTGAGCCACCGGTTTGGCGTTGGTGCGCTTTTGGCCGTGATTCTTATCTGCGGCGCCACCCTTGCCGTGACCATGTCCACCATGGCCTTTATCCCCATGGGATTTGCCGTCCTTGGGACGGTGGCCTTTGCCCTTGGTTTGCTGGTTTTGCGCGCCGTGTCCCGCGCGTTTCGGACGGCGCGGCCCGCCGCCGCCCCGGCGACGTTCGGGTTCGCGTTCCGGCTCGGCCATGGCCTCGTCATGAAAGGGGTGATCCGCAAACACCTCGACCGCCTGCTGGATGGCCTTTTCGATGGCGCGCAAATAGCCGCGTTCTTCCGCGTCGCAAAACGAGATCGCCTGGCCGTCCTCTCCGCCGCGCGCGGTGCGCCCGATGCGGTGCACATAACTTTCCGGTTCATTCGGCAGGTCGAAGTTGATCACGTGGGAGACCCCGTCCACATCGATGCCGCGCGCGGCGATGTCCGTCGCCACGAGGGCGCGCAACTTGCCGGAACTGAAAGCCTTGAGCGCGCGCTGACGTGCGCTTTGCGTTTTGTTGCCGTGGATGGCGTCGGCACGCACTCCGCTTTTGTCCAGGTGGCGCGCGACCCGGTCGGCGCTGTGCTTGGTGCGCGTGAACACCAAAACCTTGGTGATCGCATCGTCCTGCATCACGCCCGTGAGCAACGTGCGCTTTTTGTTTTTCGGCACGAACAGCACGCGCTGTTCGACGCGCTCCTGGGTGGTGGATTGGGGCGTGACCTCGATGTATTCGGGTTCAGTCAGCAACCCGTCGGCAAGCGAACGCACACTCCCCGGCATGGTCGCGGAAAACAGCAGGGTCTGGCGCTTCTCCGGCACCGCGGCGGCGACCTTCTTCACATCGTGCACGAAGCCCATATCCAACATGCGATCGGCTTCGTCCAGCACGAAGGTCTCAATTTTGTTGAGGCGCACCTTGTCCTGGTTCATCAGGTCCAACAGGCGCCCCGGCGTCGCCACCAGGATCTGCGCGCCGGCATTGAGCGCCTTGATCTGCTTGGGCATGGGCACGCCGCCGAAAATGACGATGGAGCGGATATCGATGAAGCGCGCGTAACTCAAAACGCTTTCGTGGATTTGCAGGGCCAGTTCGCGGGTCGGCGCCAAGATCAGGGCACGCGGACACTTGCGCGCGGGCTTGGCGTTGGCTTCGTGCAGACGCTGCACCATGGGCAGCACGAACGCCGCGGTCTTGCCGGTGCCGGTTTGCGCCACGCCCAGAAGATCGCGCCCTTTGAGCAAGACCGGGATCGCGCCCGCTTGGATCGGCGTCGGCTTTTCGTAGCCGTCGCGATCCAGGGCGCGCGTCAATGGCTCAATTAGACCCAGCCCTTTAAAATCATTCATTTATTTTCTTTTCTGTGCTTGGGGCAAAAGACGCGGGCGCGGCCCCCTGGGAATCGTCCCTGGGGAACCGCGCCCGGCAAAGCCCGTTTTTCTGGACTTAGTCCAGGGCGACGATATTGTCAGCCGCCATTTTGCCGTTCTTGCCGGCGGTGAGATCAAACTCAACCTTCTGGCCGTCACGCAGGCCGCTGAGACCCGCGCGTTCCACGGCGGAAATGTGGACGAAAGCGTCCTTGGAGCCGTCTTCCGGCTCGATAAAACCAAAACCCTTGGTGGCGTCAAACCACTTCACGGTACCTTTTGCCATTGTCAGTATTCCTTTGACATTGAGTTCATGTGCGCCGAGCCACCTTGGCTATGCGCTACGATAACGTTCACGATGTCAGAAAGTAACTGTGGGACGGTCCGGGAAAAGGGCCGGAAACGGTCCGCTGGGAAACAAGACGAAAGTGCAACGTGGACCATACATAGGCCTTAAAGCCCAAAACATCAAGACAATAAAGGGGTATACGCCTACCAGCTACGTCCGGTGGAAAACGCCGGGTTGGGGAACAAATGAATGTGCTGGGCCATGTTGAAGGACTTGGTGCTGGCGTTGGGTTTGCCGAACAGGTAGCCCTGGGCGTAATCGATGCCGCATTTGCGCACAAAATCCAGCCCGTGCTGGTCATCGATCATTTCGGCGATGGTCTCGATCCCTAAGTTTTTGCACAGCGTCGCCATGCTTTCCAAAAGCGCCTTACCGCGCCGGGCTTTTTGCGCATCCTTGACCACCGGCCCGTCCAGTTTGACCACATCCACTTCCAGGCTCATCAGATAACCGAAGCTCGCCGCGCCCGCGCCGAAATCGTCCAGACACACGGGAAAACCGGATTTGCGCAAATGCTGGATGAATTTGTTGGCGCCTTCCAAATCATCCATTTTCGCCGACTCGGTGATTTCGAACACCAGCTTTCCCTTGGCCCATTCATTGTCGTTCATCAGATTGTGCAGCGACGTCACGTACCATTCGTTCGCCACCGACTGCCCGGAAATGTTGACCGCCACCGACGTGGAATTGTTGCGCGGAATGGTGTTCAAGAATTCCAGGGCTTTTTCCACCACCGCGAAATCGAATTCGGGGATCAGCCCGGTTTCTTCGGCCATGGTGATGATTTCATAAGGCGAGACCCCCTCTTGAAAGCGGGTCAAGGCTTCGTAGTGGTGCACCGCGCCGGTCATCACGTCGACAATGGGATGATAGACAAGATGGAAATCCTTGTTCGCCACCACGCTTTTGAAAGTCGAGACCTTCTCCGCGGCTTGCGAGACCAGGGTGGACAGGTTGGACGACAACTCCTGCATGTTGAAGCCCGCCGTGCCGCCTTCTTCCTTGAAACGGTTGATGGCATAGACCAGGCCGTTGGCCATGTCCTCTTCGGAAATGTTGTCCGCGTCAATCTCCATGGTCGCGGCTTCGATTTCCAAACCCTTCTTGGACGGGTCGAAGTCCTTGGCGACGTCGGCCAACTGGCTTTCCAAGGTTTCGACATCCAAATCGTCTGCGTGCACCAGTCCGAACTTGCCTGCATCCAGTTCGGCGGCGCTATCGCCATCGACCGAATTCGCACGCAGATAGGTGCCCAGCACCTTGTCCAGTTCGGCCGCCTGATCCGGATCCAGGCGTTCCTTCAACTCCGCCATGCCCGGCATGTTGATCAAGGTCAGTTGGCTGTCTTCGTCGCCTTTGGCGGACTTGAGTTTGCCGCCCAAAACATCGGCGAACGAGTCCGCGTCATAGAGGTTGCTGTCGGCGGTCTTGGCGTGTCCGCCGGGCATCAGCCCCGCGCCGGTGTTGCGCGATATCCGCAGCGCCAGGAAATAATGGTTGCCCAAGTCTTCCAGAAAATATCCCGCGAAGCCGAACGGCAAACCGCCACCGCGCTGCCCGGTGAAGCGGATATCCACGTCTTCGATGCGCCCCTGGCGGCGCGCCACACCCAGGAGCGAACGCATCAAGTCCATATCTTCCGCCAAAACGATATCGGACAGCGTCTTACCCTTGAGCCGGTCGGTGGTCAGTCCGGTAATCGCCTGCCACGGACCACCGGCGAAAACGATGGTTTCATGGATGTCCACTTCGAGAAGGAAGTCCGCCCAGCAAAACGCCAGCGCAACGAAACGGTCACGCTCGGCCTTCAAATCCTGCCCATGCGAAACGACAGGAGGGACAGCTTGGATGGCTTCGGGCATTTAAATCCTCAAGGCACGGCGGTGGGCCCCGTACCGCCATCAATTCAATCCTTTATCCGATGCAGCGTAGCACAGCGCACAACCACACTACAGTAGCTATATTTGATTAGATCGATATATGCTGACAAGCATAAACCCCCATTCAAAGCGCTTGCGCTTTGCCTTTATCGCGCCATCTAATGGGCAACATGAGCAAAACCACGGCCACATCCAAAACGCCCTTCAATCCGTTGAACGCGGAAACCTGGGTGTTCGACTTGGACAACACGCTTTATTCGGGCGTGCACGGCCTGTTCGATCAAATCGATGTGCGCATGCGCGGATATCTTGCAAAGTTCCTGGGAGTATCTGAAGACGAGGCCTTTCGCGTGCAAAAAAGCTATTTTAAGCAATACGGCACGACGCTGAGGGGCATGATGATCAATCACCGGATGGATCCCAGGCCCTATCTGGATTACGTCCACGATATCGATATCTCCGCGATCCCGCCCGCGCCGGAACTGAACCGGGCCTTGGAGCGGCTGGATGGGCGTAAATTGATCTTCACCAACGCCGACATGGCCCACGCGGAACGCATTTTGAACCGGCTGGGAATTACGAACCACTTCGACGCCGTGTTCGACATCGTCGAAGCCGGCTACATTCCCAAGCCGGAGCCGGACATTTACGACCAGTTGGTGGGACGCTTTCAAATCAACCCGCGCGGCGCCGTCATGGTTGAAGATATCGCCCGCAATCTGGCCCCCGCCGCCGCCCTGGGCATGGCCACCGTGTGGATCAGACCCGTCACCGAATGCGACATCTGCAAAGAAGCCCCCGAAGGCGCACACGTGGATTTCGAAACCGACGATCTGGCGGCGTGGCTGCAAGCCCTTTAACCCCCCAAAACCCATTAGGCGGCGCTGGACAGGAACCGCCTGACCCCTTATGGTCCGGGTGCTTTTGCGGACTTTTCCCCATTCGATACTGATAGATTTAAAGAGTGAGCGACCATGAGCTACACCGACCTGGAAAACACCATCAACGCCGCCTGGGACGACCGCGATAATGTCGGTCTCGACACCCAAGGCGAAATCCGCGAAGCCGTGGAAGACGCAACCGAACTTCTGGACAGCGGCCAGGCCCGCGTGGCCGAACGTCTTGGCGTCGGCGATTGGAAAGTGAACCAATGGCTGAAAAAGGCCGTGCTTTTGTCGTTCCGCCTGAACGACATGGGGCTGATCGAAAACGGCCCCGGCGGCGCACACTGGTTCGACAAGGTCGATAGCAAGTTCAAGGGGTGGGACGATGCCAAGTTCCGCGCAGCGGGCATCCGCGCGGTGCCCAACTGCGTCGCGCGCCGGGGCGCCTACATCGCGCCGGGCGTAGTCCTGATGCCGAGCTTCGTGAACCTAGGCGCCTATGTGGATAGCGGCACCATGGTCGACGGCTGGTCGACAGTGGGCTCATGCGCGCAGATCGGCAAGAACGTGCACTTGTCCGGCGGTGCGGGCATCGGCGGCGTGTTGGAGCCGTTGCAGGCCAACCCCACCATCATCGAAGACAACTGCTTCATCGGCGCGCGCGCCGAAGTGGCCGAAGGCGTGATCGTCGAGGAAGGTTCGGTCTTGGGCATGGGCGTGTTCATTTCGGCGTCGACCAAAGTCATCGACCGCAACACCGGCGAAGTGTTCTACGGCCGGGTTCCGGCGTACTCGGTGGTGGTGTCCGGCTCACTGCCCAGCCACCGCACCATGCCAACGGGCGAGCCCGCACCGAACCTCTATTGCGCGGTGATCGTCAAGCGCGTGGACGAAAAGACCCGCGCCAAGACCGGCATCAACGAGTTGTTGCGCGACTGATACGGATACCCAGGACATGGCGGCGATCGATCCTGTCGAGCTGACCCAGGCGCTGATCCGCCGACCGTCCGTCACGCCGGAAAACGCGGGCGCGCTGGAGGTGCTGGAGGACGTACTCAGGCCTTTGGGATTCGTGTGCCACCGCCTGCCATTCAGTGACGAAGGCACGCCCGACGTCGATAATCTTTATGCGCGCCTGGGCGATGGCGGACCCAACCTCTGCTTCGCCGGACACACCGACGTGGTGCCGGTGGGTGATGAGGCGGCCTGGACCCATCCGCCGTTCGCCGCAGAAATCCACGACGGCGTGCTTTATGGCCGCGGCGCGGTGGACATGAAAACCGCCATAGCTTGCTTTGTATCGGCGACAGCTAAATATCTGGACGGCCAGGACAACGCTTTTCAAGGTTCGATTTCTTATCTCATCACCGGGGATGAAGAGGGCCCGGCCATCAACGGCACGAACAAGGTGTTGGATTGGATGATGCAACAAGGCGAAACCATCGACGCCTGCATCGTCGGCGAACCCACCAACACCGACACACTTGGCGAAACCATCAAGATCGGGCGGCGCGGGTCGCTCAACGGCTTCATCACCCAGTACGGAGCCCAGGGCCACGTCGCCTATCCGCACCATGCCGACAACCCGGTGCCCAAGCTGGTGAAACTGCTGCGTGCGCTGGACAAGGATCCGTTGGACGACGGCACCGCGCACTTCCAGCCGTCGAATCTGGAAGTCACCACCGTCGATGTCGGCAACCCGGCCACCAACGTGATCCCCCATTCGGCCAGCGCCGTTTTCAATGTGCGCTTCAACGACACCTATTCTTCCCAAACCTTGATCGCGCACCTGCGCAGCCTGTTGAACGACAACGGGAACAATTTCGACGTGGAATTCGCGGTGTCGGGCGAAAGCTTCCTCACGCCCCCGGGACTGTTGTCGGATGTGATGAGCGCGTCGGTCACCAAGATCACCGGTTTGGCCCCGGAGTTGAGCACATCGGGCGGCACTTCGGATGCGCGCTTCATCAAGGACCATTGTCCGGTCGCCGAGTTCGGCCTGATGAACGCCACCGCGCACAAGGTCGATGAGCGCGTGGGCGTCGAAGATATCCGCAAGCTCGCCGATATTTATTTCGAGATGATCACCGCTTATTTCGAAAGCGCCTCCCACGAAAGTACGGGTGAAAGCGCGGGCGCATGATCACCCCCCGCGAAGCCACGCTGGCGCTGATGGGGGCGTTGCGGCTCGCCCGCTTCGATGCGGGGGGCGCACAATTCTTCAATGCAACCGTGCGGGGCTTTTGGAACTCATTCTGGGCCGCAGCGATCGTCGCGCCGTTCCATTTCCTGGAAATCGCCCTGGTGTGGCAAAATAACAAAACGGAGATCGCCGATCCGGCGCGCTACTTCGCCGTCGAAGGCATCATGTACGTGATGCTGTGGGTGGCCTTCCCGCTCGCGATGGTCTACGTCTGCCGCATGATCGACCGGGAAGCGTGGTTCCTGACCTTCGGTGTCGCCAACAACTGGTCGGATCTGGTGGTGTCCGCCGTCGCCATTCCGGTGCAAATCGCGGTGATCACCGGCCTGCTCACCGGATCGGCCATGTCGTTTCTGTTGTCGGTGGTGATTCTCTACAGCCTCGGCCTCGCATGGTTCATCGCGCGCCACACCTTGAACCTGTCCGGCTTCGCCGCCAGCGGCGTGGTCGCTTTGGCGGTGATGATTTCGTTTTTGATCCGGTTTTGGGGCATGCTGTTAATCAGCTAGTAGATGGGCTCACACTCAAAACGGCAGCGGAATGCCCAGCCAGGCGAAAAACGCGCCGATACCCAGCACCAGCATCAAGGTGGGCGAGCTCAACACGCCGACCAGGGCCAAAATCACCGCCGCAATTCCCCAAAGAATTTGACCCGCAAAAATCGCAATCAGACCGAAGATCAAAGCCAGCGGCACGAACACCGGACCGACGGTGAAGATGCCCAACAGCCCGAAGCCCACCGCGAACAGGCCCAATAACGGCAATTCGCCCTTTGACCGGCTGGCGGCGCCCTGCGTTCCGCTCAAAGCCTCCGGACCGGTCCCTTCGCCGCCCGTCTGGGTTTTCAAGGTCATCAAGGTCTCTTTTTCGCTCATGCCACAATCCTAGCCAATAGAAAGGCTTAGCGCCAGCACATCTCTTAACCACAAGAATTGAATGGAAAATCCTCAATTTTAACCCTTTTCATGACGATGTTTTTGCTTAAGATACTCCCCGCATGGGTAGGAGGTAATCGCCGCGAACACACCTATAAATGGTGCGCGCGCAGACGCACGCGGCATAACCTAGACGTAGAGTAAACGGGGACCTCCCATGAACACACTTAAGTCCAACCTACAGGCGGATTCTGTCTCGGAATCCGAATTGTCATGCCAACCCATGCCCGTGGCGACGACTGAATCGTCCGCAGTGGATGACTTCGGCGCCAAGGCTGCGCGCCAAATCGCCGGCGTATGGGGCGAGCTGGCGGAAATCTCCATCGACCTGGACGACATCACCGCCGCTGTCTCCGGCAAGACCCAGCACTTGACCGAACTCAAATCCGAAATGGACGGTTTGCATGACTCGAACAGCCAAATCTCGGAATTGGCGACCACCGCGAACGCCATCGCGTCGGAAGCCACCAACAGCACCGCCCAGACATCCGGCACCATCGCCAGCGGCACCCAGTCCATCGGCAGCCTGATCGAATCGGTGAGCAGTATTTCCAAGCGCTTGGATGCGCTCACCCATGCCTTAGAGCGGGTATCCGGCGTCGCGCAAAACATCGAGGCCATCGCCAAACAGACCAATCTCCTGACGCTCAACGCCACCATCGAAGCGGCGCGCGCGGGCGCTGCGGGCAAGGGTTTCGCCGTGGTCGCGGGGGAAGTGAAGAACCTTTCCAAGCAGACCAGCGACGCCACCACGGACATCTCAGAAACCGTGGCGGAACTGCGCACGCAGATCGAAATGCTGGCCCATGACAGCACCGACAGCCTGGAAAAGGCAGACACCGCCAGCCGCGACAACGCCCAGGTGGCCGAGGCCATGGACGATTTGCAGACCATTTTCGATCTGCTCAAAACCCATGTGGGCGAGATTCACGAATCCTCCCAGGCCAATCTCTCCGTATGCACCCATGTGTCCGAAAGCCTCGGCGCATTCGCTCAGGAGGTAACCGAAGAAAGTGAACGTTTGAATGTCGCCAACGGCCATGTCGGCAAATTGCTGCAACTCAGTGAGGACATCATCGAACAGGTCGTCGAGCATGGCCTGGAAATCGACGACACGCCGTTCATCAAGGCCGTGCAGAATGCCGCACGCACCATTGCGGGCGCCTTCGAGGCGGGCGTGGACAACGGCGACATCACCATGGATGAATTGTTCGATGAAAACTATCAGCCCATTGCCGGCACGGACCCTCAGCAGGTGATGGCGAAGATGGTGCCTTTCACGGACAAAGTGCTGCCCCCGATTCAAGAACCCCTGCTGGATTTAGATCCGCGCGTAACCTTCTGCGCACCGGTGGACCGCAATGGCTATCTGCCAACCCACAACAAAAAGTGCTCCCAACCCCAATCCGACGACCCCGTCTGGAATATGGCCAATTGCCGCAACCGCCGCATTTTCGACGATCCGACCGGGCTGGGCGCCGGGCGCAACCAGACCAAAGCGTTCTTGCTCAAAACCTACAAGCGCGATATGGGCGGCGGCCAGATGGTGGTGATGAAGGACGTGTCCGCGCCGATCACCGTGAAGGGGAAGCACTGGGGTGGCCTGCGCATGGGCTATAAGGCTTAACTTGAGCTTTGTTATAACGTCATTGCGCGCGCCGCCAGGCGCGCGGCAATCCAGGACATTTCCGGATGCACCATAACTGGATTGCTTCGTCACGTATTTATGCCGCACGCGGCTGTGCCGCTTCGCAGATGGGCACCTCGCAATGACGGAAACATACCAACTCTGCTGCTTTACAGCGGTTCATAGCCGACCCGCACGAGATAGAGCCCGTCGGGCGGCGCGGTTTGCCCGCCGGCGGAGCGGTCGCACGCCGCCAATGCGGCCTCGACGTCGGCAGCCGTCCATTTACCGCGCCCCACGTCCATCAACGTGCCGGTCATATTACGCACCTGGTGATGCAGAAAGGACCGCGCGCGCGCCTTGATGTGAATTTCGTCGCCCACGCGCGTGACCCTTAATTCATCCAGGGTTTTGACCGGCGACTGCGCCTGACAGATGGACGCCCGGAAAGAGGTGAAGTCGTGCTTGCCCACCAGAACTTGCGCGGCACCGTGCATGGCCTCCGCGTCCAGAGTCTGAGGCACCCACCACACGTGGCCGCGTTCGATCGCCGGGCGCGCGCGGCGGTTCATGATGCGATAGAGGTATTCGCGCTCCGTCGCCGAAAACCGCGCGTGAAACGCATCGTCCACGATCTCCGCTTCGATAATGCTGACCGGATGGGGTTTCATATGGTGGTTGAGCGCGTCACGCACCGTTTTGGTGGTGACGTCGCCGCGCACCAGATCGAAGTGCGCCACTTGTCCATAGGCATGCACGCCCGCATCCGTACGCCCGGCGCAATGCACCCGGGCCTCTTCGCCGCTGAAAGCTGTAATGGCTTCTTCCACCACCTGCTGAACGCCCAGGCCGGTGTCTTGGCGCTGCCAGCCGACGAACGGACCGCCGTCGTATTCAACCGTGAGCCGGTATCGAACCATGAAGGTCAGGACCCATTCTTGTGAATGTTTGCCTTTTGTAGTGCAAACGAAGGCCACAATGCGACAATTTTTCAAGACATTGAAATAACCGTATAATTTGTACTCTTGTTGCTATTCCCCTCAAAAAAGGCGTACAACTGTGCCCAACACCTTGCACACCGCCCTCTTATATGGGGGCAGATGGGGACCGGAATGTCCGATGAAATAGATCCCAAAGAAGCTGAACGGCGCGAAGCGCTGCAAAAAGACCTGGACACTCTGCACGTCATGCCGATGAGCATCGTCCCGTTTCAGAACCGCACGCTCGAGCGGGCGCGGATGATCAAAAATGGCCGGCTGCAGACAATGATCGAGTTGTTCAGCGACGACGACACGGGCAGCGGCCAAATGACCGTGGACGCCGCCGCGCGCCAGTTGCGTGAAGAAATGAACGCGCCGCCAAAGGACATCACCATCTTGCGTAAATTGTCGCGCCTGTCGTCCTATGACGTATACAGTCTGCGGGTGTCGCTGCGCGAACAGGACATACCCGTCAACAACATCGAAGAGCTGAGGCTGTCCCCGGAAAAAAGCAAGGAGTTGGGCGGCTACATGAAGGACTTCACCATGCCCTTGATCCGTGACATCTACGGCAGCGGCGACGTGGACGTGAAGGACTTCGACGACTTGATCAACCTGTTTCGCAATCCCGATGTCAAGATGGCGCGCGAAAAACTGGACATGATGGCCCAAAAGCTCGACATCGACCTGATGGAGTTGCCGCGCTTTTTGGAGGACTACGGCGATATTTTCCTGTCGCTGGCCTATTACAAGCAAGGGCTGGACGCAAACGCGCCGATCATGCGCGACTTCTTGGATAACCTCGGCAAAATCCGCCAGAACTGGGAGCTCAAGAACGACACCAACCTGATGAAGACCTGCGACATGCTGGAAAAGACCTTCACGGGCCTCAGCGCACATCTGAAACGTCTGTTCGACGAATTCGATTCATCGACCAAGAACTTCTGGAGCGATGTGTCGGCGGAACGCTTTCGCGAAGTCGAAGCCCTGATCGAAGGCTATCACACCACCATCGGCGCGGTGCTGTGCGCGCTCTCGGTCAAAATGGGCGCATGGCACCACCTGTTCCCGCGCGAAAACATCGGCGGACCGGTGAAGCGTTCGGAATTCATCATGCTGGAAATGCGCCAAGGCATTGAACAGGTGCGCAACATCCTCAAGGAAGCCCAAGGCCCGAAACCGCGGCTCAGACGCCACTCGAAGTTCAAGACCTACATGCAAGGTCAGGAAGAACGCGCCGCCGCCGCGCGCGGCGTCAAGTCCGTGGACGTGGCCGCCACAGACGTTCCCGACGCCGACCGCTTCTAATATGTGATCTCATGTCATTGCGAGGAACGCAGTGACGAAGCAACCCACTTTTCTTTGTAGGCCGTCCTGGATTGCTTCGCGGCTTTGCCACTCGCAATGACACGGCGATATCAATACTCTCAGTCGAACTGCGTACCCGCCGGACAGGGATTGCCGCGCAGGTAGTCTTCCGCGTCCATGGCGCTTTTACCCGCGGGCTGCACCCGGGTCAGGCGCACCGCGCCGCTGCCGCATCCCACCAGCAGGGCACCGTCCAGGGCTTGGCCCGGCATGCCTTCCGCAGCACCTTGGGGGTAGGCGTCCAATACGCGCACGCGTTGGCCGTCGCGTTCGAACCACACGGTGGGAAAAAAGGCGCGCACCTGGGCGGCGATGTCGATGGCTGGGCGGGTCCAGTCGATACGGGTTTCGGCCTTGTCGATTTTCTTGGCGTAGGTCACGCCCTCTTCCGGCTGGGGCGCGGGCGTGATGGTTCCGTCCGCGACGCCTGACAACGCCCCGACGATCAGCCTTGCGCCCATGGCCGACAAGGCATCGTGAAGTTCCTGCGCGTTCATATCGCCGCGGATATCCAAGCTGTCCTTGATCAGCATCGGACCGGTGTCCAGCCCGGCGTCCATCTGCATGATGGTGACACCCGTTTGCGCATCCAGTGCTTCGATGGCGCGCTGGATCGGGGCGGCGCCGCGCCAACGCGGCAACAGGGATGCGTGAATATTGAAACACCCCATCTTCGGCGCATCCAAGATCGCCCGAGGCAAGATCAGGCCATAGGCCACCACCACCGCGGCATCGGCATTCAAATCCGCGAACGCCTGCTGTTCGTCCGCGCCCTTGAGCGAGACCGGGGTGCGCACTTCGATGCCATGCTCTTCGGCGAAGGCGTGAACCGGAGAGGGGTTGAGTTTCTGGCCGCGTCCGGATTTACGCGGCGGCTGGCTGTAGACGGCGCTGACTTCGTGCCCCGCAGCGATCAGCGCTTCCAGCGCACTTACCGAAAAGTCCGGTGTGCCCATGAACACCAAGCGCAGTTTGCCGTCCCCCGTCATGCGCGGATCAGACCGTGGCGGGCTGACCCTTACGCGCCTTTTGCAGCTTGCGCAGGATCATGTTGCGTTTGAGGTTGGACAGGTGGTCGACAAACAGCGTGCCTTCCAAGTGATCCATTTCATGCTGGATGCACAGCCCCAGAAGGCCGTCGGCGTCGATTTCGCGAATTTCGTTTTGGTAGTCCAGATAGCGAATTTTAACCTCCACCGGGCGCACCACTTCGGCGTATTGTTCGGGCAGAGATAGGCAGCCCTCTTCGCGCAATTCCTCTTCTTCCGACGCCCAAACGATTTCCGGATTGGCCATACGAATGGGGTTGGGGTCTTCGTCTTCACCCGCCACGTCAATGACGATAACGCGTCGGCTGACGCCGACCTGGGGCGCGGCCAAGCCGATGCCGCGCGCGTTGTACATGGTTTCCAACATGTCGTCCATCAACCGGCGAATCTCGCCATCGACTTTTTCCACCGTCTTAGCCTTTGTTTTTAAACGCGGATCGGGTGCGACCAAAATAGGCATAATCGCCATGTAACTTAACCTCGGATCAGGACGAATAGGGTTGTGAGAGTGGACTTAAGGCTCCGGATCGCATCCGTCAAGAACGACAATAAAGATGGAAATCCGATGGAAGGTTTATCTGCGACCCCCAAAACCCCATATAATGCCCAGGCTCAATCATCCGTGGATCAAGCTGGGGCTCCCATGCGCATATTTTTGCATTATCTGGCCGCCATGGTCATCATGCCGGTTTACGGCATCCGGGTGTGTCCGTTCATCGAAACTCTGACACCTTTTCAAGTGGCGATTCCCATCGTCGCCGTGCTCACCGCACAACTCATGCTGCGCGGTTTTTTCTACGCCCGGTTTGTCGAAAACGCGCCTCTGAACGCTCAGGTCAACCGGGTGTTCTGGCTGGAACTGTCCATGTTCGCCGTGAGTTCCCTGATCATCATGGCCTACAACGAGTTCATTTACGGCTTCCCGTTTATAGAAAGCGGCTTGAAGATTTTCTTCGGCGTCACCGGCTTGGGCTTTTTCGCCGCGTCCGATCTGGCGCTGGAACGCGAACGTGCCATCGCCCGGAAAGTGGAACATGAAAGCATCCCCATCGATCCGGAAGACAATTACTTCCCGATGACGCGCAAGGTCGCACTGTTCGCGTCCGTGTCCATCACCATGCTGGTCGGCGCATTCATGTTGCTGGTGGTCAAGGACTTGGATTGGATCATCCGTGTCCAGGCCGACATTTCCTTGCACGAAGCCCAAGCCTCGGTCCTCAAGGAATTCCTCTTCGTCATGATCGTGGTGCTGCCCCATACCTTGAACATCATCCATGCCTATGCGCGCAATCTGAACGAGATCCTGGGCCGGCAGACGTCGGTCATGAACCGCGTGACGCTGGGTGACTACGAACCGCGCGTACCGGTCGCCAGCAACGACGAATTCGGCGTCATGGCCAAACACACCAATACCATGGTGGACCGCATCAAGGAGCGCACTGCCGAATTGTCGCGCACCCGCGACGTGACCATCCTGTCGCTGGCGACCTTGGCGGAAACGCGCGACAACGAAACCGGCGCACATATTCTGCGCACCCAGCGTTACGTGCGCGCTTTGGCCGTACACTTGAAAGACCATCCGAACTTCAAAGATGAACTGGACGACGAAACCATCGACCTGCTGTATAAATCCGCACCGCTGCACGACGTCGGCAAGGTCGGCATTCCCGACGCGATCCTGCTCAAGCCCGGCAAGCTGACCGACGACGAGTTCGTCATCATGATGACCCACGCGCAACTGGGCGCGGATTCTTTGGCCGTTGCGGAACAGGAATTGGGGTCGAATTCATTCATGCGCTATGCGCGTGAAATCGCCGCGACGCATCATGAAAAATGGGACGGTTCGGGCTATCCCAATGCGCTCAAGGGCCGGGATATTCCCATTTCCGGCCGCCTGATGGCGGTGGCGGATGTCTATGACGCCCTGATCTCCAAGCGTGTTTACAAACCCGCCTTCCCGCATGAAAAGGCCATGTCCATCATCCGCGAAGGGCGCGGCAGCCACTTCGACCCGGACGTGGTCGAAGCGCTGGATGCCGTTGAAGAGGAATTCAAGGCCATCGCCGCCAAGTACAAGGACGAACACACCGAAGCCGCTTAACAAACGCATCCTCGTTGGACTTTCCAGGTGCCATCGGGCACCATTTGGGCATGGATTCGCCCATCGTCATTGATCTCAATCTGGTTATCGCCATCGCCTGCGCGCTGGTTGCAGCAGGCGTGGCATGGGCGATTTTCAGTTCCAAGCGGGGTGCCCAGCAAGCGGCGCTGTTGGACCGGGTGGTGGTCCACCAGGCCGAATTGACGGGGCGGCTTCAAGCCATGGGCGAGAACCAGGCGCACATGACCCGCACCTTGGAAGAACGCCTGGACCACGTGGGCAAGCGGCTCGGCGACGGGCTTACGGAGCACAGCCAGCGCACCGGCGACGTGATCAAGCAAGTGCATGAACGTTTGGCAGTGATTGACGCGGCGCAGAAAAACTTGAACAGCCTCACCGACCAGATGGTGGGCTTGCAAGACATTCTCTCCAACAAGCAGACCCGCGGCGCGTTCGGCGAAATTCAGCTGAACGACTTGGTGACCGACGTGCTGCCGCCCTCGGCTTATGAATTCCAGGCCACGCTCACCAACGGCAAGCGCGCAGACTGCCTGCTCAAACTCCCCAATCCACCAGGGCCGATTGTCATCGATTCCAAATTCCCGCTGGAAAGCTATCTGGCGTTCAGCGCAGCCCAGGACGACGACGTCCGAAAAAGCGCGCGCCGGGCGCTCGCCACGGATGTGATGGGCCACGTACGCGACATCGCGCAAAAGTACATCGTGCCTGGCGAAACGGCGGAAAGCGCGCTGATGTTCCTGCCCTCCGAAGCGGTTTATGCGGAACTGCACGCATCCCTGCCGGATGTGATCGAAAAGTCCTATCGCGCCCGGGTGTGGATCGTCTCGCCCACCACTTTGATGGCGACGCTCAACACCGTGCGCGCGGTGTTGAAGGATGCCCACATGCGTGAACAGGCCGGCGTTATTCAGGTCGAGGTCTTGAGGCTGCTGGAAGATGTGGCGCGGTTGGACAAAAGGGTCGGAAACCTGCAAAACCACTTCAATCAGGCGCAAAAGGACATCGGGGAAATCCAGACCTCCAGCGGCAAAATCGTGCGCCGCGCGGAACGAATCGAAGATATCCAATTCGAAGACGCCAGCCCCGCCGAAGAGCTCACCCCGCCCGGCGCCCAAGTTGCGGGACCCAGCGCCAACGAGCCATAATCCGCCTCCCTGTCAGACCTATCCCTCAACAAGGACCTATCCGCCATGACGCGCGACCAAACCCCTGATGACGATCAGCAGATGGCCGAAGACGGCCTGCACCCGGACGCCCCGCGCCAGAAATCGCCGTGGAAGTGGATGCTGTTGATGATGGGCGTTTTGGTGGTGCTGACCACCATCTCCATGTGGGGACGCGAAAAAATTTCAGTCAAGGTCAATGTCACCGTGCCGGAACTGAGTGTGGCTGAGCAACGCGGCCGCCACGTGTTCGCCCGGGCCTGTGAAGAATGCCACGGCGTCGATGGCGCGGGCGGGGTGCGCACCGGCCCACCCTTGATTCATCCCATGTACCGCGAAAACCTCTATCCCGACCACGTATTCAAAAAGGTCATCCGCGACGGCAAACGCGAAAAAAACTGGCGCTTCGGCCCCATGCCCAAGGTGGAAAACATCACCGACCAGGACATTGACGACGTCACGGCCTTCGTGCGCGCCGCCCAAATCGCCAGCGGCATTGATTGAGGAAACGGTATTTCGTCATTGCGAGCGTCGCGAAGCAATCCAAGCAATGCGCATAAGAACGCGGATCGCTTTGTCGCCGTAACTCCTTGCGATGACGCAAAAAGTTAAACCACCACCCCCAAACGCCGACCGCACCGAACCCGGGCATGGATCGGTGCGGTCTTATGCGGTGCGCCATCCGGAGGGGGTGTTGAGTGGATGACGCTTCGTTTTCAACGAAATCACCAGACCCCCCGGAATGATGAAAACGTTGATGGGAACGGAAGCAGGAAGGTGGGCACCTTCACTGCCCACTCAAAGTAGTACCATGATTTCAGGATCAATCAAGAAAAGATTTAACTAAGAGCGAATTTTTTTTCGATACACTCCTCTGGCGTGTACATGCCCTTAGACGGGCTTACGCGCCTTGAGCGCAGCGCTGAGCGTGCCTTCATCCAAATAATCCAACTCACCGCCCACCGGCACCCCATGGGCGAGACCGGAAACCGCCACGTCTGCATCCGCCAGCCGGTCAGCAATGTAATGCGCCGTGGTCTGGCCGTCCACCGTGGCGTTGGTGGCGAGGATCACCTCCTTGACGTCCGCGTGCTTGGCGCGTTCCACCAAACCACCCACATGGAGATCTTCGGGCCCGATGCCGTCCAACGCCGAAAGCGTGCCTCCCAATACATGGTACAGACCGCGAAAGCCCACCACGCGCTCCATCGCCCACAAATCGCCAATGTCCTCGACCACGCAAATCTGACTGCGCTCGCGTTTGGGGTCGATGCAGATGGCGCAGGGATCGGTGGTGTCGATGTTGTGGCAGACCGAACACGTTTTAACGCTGTCAGCCGTGTCCCTGAGTGCCCGGGCCAGGGGCTCCATCAGGGATTCGCGCCGCTTGATCAGATGTAACGCGGCGCGGCGCGCAGACCGCGGCCCCAACCCCGGCAACTTCGCCAAAAGCTGAATCAACGCTTCGACCCCGCCGAGGTTGCCCGAACTGTTGCCGTGACCGGACATCAAATCCGCCCCGGCCCGGTCAAAACGGCAGCTTAAAGCCCGGCGGCAACGGCAATCCGCCGGTCATTTCGGAGACTTTTTCCTGCTTGAACGCATCGATCTTGGCGCGTGCGTCGTTGATCGCGGCGGCCACCAAATCCTCCAGCATTTCCGAATCCTCCGGATCGATGATGGACGGGTCGATGGTTACGCCGCGCACCTCGAATTTCCCATTGAGGCGCACGCTCACCATGCCGCCGCCGGATGTGCCCTCGACCTCGTGGGCTTCCATCTCTTCTTGCATTTCGGTCATGCGGGCCTGCATTTGCTGAGCCTGCTTCATCATCTGGCCGAGGTTTTTCATCGTTTCTCCGTTATCCACAGGGGGCAGCGCCCAACAAAGGTGGCGCTGTGTTTTGCCTGTGTATACCATCAGGCCCCAGGCTCACTCAAACAATACAATTTCGTTGGGCAGGAAAAGCTGAATACAAGGATATCAACGCGCAGGATATGTTGGCACATATTCAAGCGTTGAGGACGCTGTAGTCGGCTTTTCTCGCCCAACCCAAAGGGCGTGGCCGTTTTTATCAAAAGCCGCGTCGAGAAAGCCTTGAAATATGCCCGATATTCCATCGGCTTTTCTCCTAACCTTTGATAAAAACGATGGCGCGAAATGAATTGTCTGAGTGAGTCTGGGGCCTAACCATGCAACACCAAAGCCTGTTCGTCTTCGACATCGAAACCGTGCCCGACACCGATGCGGTGCCCAATTTGCTCGGACCCGAAAAGATGGAAACCGTGGGCCCCGATATAGAGGCGCGCCGCGCGGCGTTGGAACAATACCACCTGGACGCCACCGGCGGTCAAAACCCCTTTCCCCGCCAGCCGTTTCACCGTGTCGTGGCGGTGAGCTTCCTGGCCGCCGAGATCGAGCGCGAAGGCCGCTTTGAAACCTATTACTTGAAGGAATTGCGCTCCGGCGGCCAAGAAAACAGCCCGGAACGCGACCTGGTCGGCGGGTTTTACCAATACATCGACAAGCAGCGCCCCCGGTTGGTGAGCTACAACGGGCGCGGCTTCGACCTGCCGGTGTTGCGTCACCGCGCCATGGTCTGCGGCGTCACGGCGGGGGTGTTCCACGACACCACCAACAAGTGGGACAACTACACATCGCGCTACGCCTTGGATTGGCACTGCGACCTGCAAGAGGCGTTGACCGATTTCGGCGCGGCGTCGCGGGGCCTGAAGCTCAACGAAGTCTGTTCGGTCCTGGGCTTTCCCGGCAAGTTCGGCGTGGACGGCTCACAGGTCGCGCCCATGTACGACGCCGGTAAAGTGGGCGAGATTCGCGATTATTGCGAAACCGATGTGCTGAACACCTATCTGGTCTATCTGCGCTATCAGTTGACGCGCGGGCAGATCAACAAGGACGGCTACAATCGCGCCGTCGCCGACGTCATTTCGCTGATCGAAGCGGAAACCGCTGAGCGCCCGCACTTGAGCGCCTTCCTGGACGCCTGGGGGGAAAGTTCGGGCAATACGTTCATGCTGAATTGAGCCGGGTCGCTCAACCAATTGGACAAGACGCGCGAACGCGAATTTTGTGAACCAGTTTTTGACATACACTTTAAGTTGTGATGTGATGGTCCCTGTCCGCCGGGGAGAGGATCGGTTTCGATCCAGGAGGACACCATGGCCAATCTCAGCATTTCATCCATTCAAAGCCAGAACACCGGGGCTTTCGTCCCGGGCCTCACCGCCAAGGGTACCGCACCATCCGGTGCGGCCGTGGCCGTGCGCCTTGTGATCCCCGGACAAGATGTCTATACCGCCCCGGCCAACACCCAGGCAGATAGCGGCGGGGCGTGGTCCGTGCGGTTCAACGACCTGTTCGACGCGGGATTGACCGTCACCCTCAAAGCCACCAGCGGGACCGACACGGCATCAAAGGACGCCACCCTGCCCGGTGGCGATGCCAATGGCAATTCATCCGCATAATGCATTTTGAGGTGGCCGGACGGTGATCTGAGGTCACGCGGCGTCATCTCGAAGATCCTCATGTACGCGCTTTTGGATGCGCGCGCGGTTTGCCGGGGAGAGGCAATTCAACCTTAAGAGGAAACCACAATGAGCAATCTCTCAGTCGACACCATCGAGACCACCGCCAACGCCTGGACCGGAGCCAAGGGGCAAACGGGCGGCGCGACGAAGATCAAGGTCACCGGCACGTTCAACGGCATGTCCATCGGCGGGAATGTTCCCGTTGACATCAGCGGCGATGCATGGACCGCAAAAGTCATCGACGGGGACGGCAATTTCACCCCTCCGGGCAAGCTCGTCGTCACGGCTGAAGCCGACGGCGAAAAAGCGTCCAAAACAAAAGACGTCTGATCCGGCCCTCGCCGAAGATCGTCAGTCGCCCAGCTCTTCGTCTTCGGACGGACGGCTGGGCGGCGGCAGGTCCGCCGCGATGTCGGCGGAAATGTCTTTGACCGAGGCGATTTCCGCGCCCGGGAATGCGTCCAGGACCGCCTGCACCAGGGGGTCCTGGGCGGCCTGGGCCTTTTCCGCCGCAACGTGGGCGTCTTCTTGCTGCTTGAGGGTCGGTTGGCCCGGTTCGCGTGAAACGCTGACCACCCAGCGCCGCGCGGTGTGGTCGCCCAGCATCTTGGTCAGGCGCTGGGCCAGATCGGGCGGCGCATGCTCGGTCGGGTGATATTCCATCTTGCCCGGCTGAAAGCCCACCAGATGCACGTTGGAAATCAGGTTGGCGTGCAAAATCATTTCGCCGACCTTCTCCGACAGTTCCACCACCTGCTCGAACGTCTGCGGGTCGGGCAATTCCAACTCCGACACGCTTAAGGGTTGGGTTTCAGCTTGCGTTTGTGCAGCCTGACCCGCCGACAGGGTGGGCCCGTGCGTGGTCGTAGGGGGCGTTTGCATCGGCGCACCGGTCGCTTGAACCGCCCCCCCGCCGCTCGCGGGCGCGCCGCCGCCAGGACCGGGCGCAGGCGTTTGAGGGCCCGGCGCTTGAGGGGGCGCGTCCTTAAACTGCTTGAGCGCATCCGCCGGGCTGGGCAGTTCCAGGCCGTACATCAGGCGCACCAGGATCATTTCCGCGGCCTGCAACGCACTGGGCGCGCCGCGCACCTCGGACAACCCTTTCAACAGCATCTGCCACGCGCGCGTCAGAGAGGCCATGCCGAGAGCGCCCGCCATGTCCGCGCCCCGGGTGCGTTCCATTTCCGGAACCCCCGGCGCTTCGGCGGCGGCCGGGGTGACCTTGATGCGCGTCAGCCAATGCACCAGTTCCAGCATGTCTTCCAGGACTTGTGCCGGATCCGCGCCGCTATTGTATTGCGACGAGAGCTGGTCCAGGGCGGTTTCAACCTCGCCCTTCATCACGGCGTCCAACAAATCGAAGGTGCGCGCCCGGTCGGCCAGACCCAGCATGTCGCGCACCGCGTCTTCGCCGACTTCGCCTTGGGTGTGGGCGATGGCCTGGTCCAACAACGACAGGCCGTCGCGGACCGAACCGTCGGCGGCACGCGCGATCAGGGCCAACGCACCGTCAGTGACCGACGCACCTTCCTTTTCGACGATGCCTTTGAAGTGCGCGGACAAGGTGTCCATGTCGATGCGGCGCAAATCGAAGCGCTGGCACCGGGACAGCACCGTGACCGGAACCTTGCGGATTTCGGTGGTGGCGAAGATGAACTTCACATGTTCCGGCGGTTCTTCCAAGGTCTTAAGCAACGCATTGAACGCGTTTTTCGACAGCATGTGCACTTCGTCGATGATGTAGACCTTGTAACGCGCCGACACCGGCTTGTAGCGCACACCTTCGATGATTTCGCGGATGTCGTCCACGCCGGTTCTTGAGGCCGCGTCCATTTCCATCACGTCGACGTGGCGATCCTCGGCAATGGCGGTGCAATTTTCGCAGACCCCGCAGGGCTCTGCCGTCTCCCCCCCCTGCCCGTCCGGGCCAATGCAATTCAAGGCACGCGCGATGATGCGCGCGGTGGTGGTCTTGCCCACCCCGCGCACGCCGGTCAGCATGAAGGCATGCGCCAGGCGGCCCGACCCGATCGCGTTGGTCAGCGTGCGCACCAGCGCTTCCTGGCCGATCAAAGTGTTGAAATCTGTGGGACGGTACTTGCGGGCAAGAACGCGGTATTCGTCAGGGGACGTGTCGGTGGGGGCTTCGCTCGTCTGATCGTCTGACATGTGTGAAAGCCCGGCCTCTGAAACGTGCTGTAAATAAAACGCGCTGTAAATAAGGTGGAAGACCGGCAAGCGACCCGAAGCAAAACTCGTTACGGCTGCTTCCTTCCGGACCTGACCGGGTTGGCGAGGACTTCGTCCGCGCCGGTCTCCCGCGCGGAGTATATCAAGCCCGCTTGGCGCCTGCAAAGCCCCACGCGGAGATTTCCAAGATTTTTGTTAATGCATTGATATAAAGCAGAAAATAGATTACTTGGAGGCAATGCCGATGCGCGGGTTGACCACATGGACGACGCCTGCGGCCATATGTCCCGTCAGCAACGGCAGCGTCCCGTCATAGAACTCATAGCGCCCGTCCCACACCGGCACGAACCTGAGCGTCACTTCGGAACGCCCTTCGATGCGCACCGCGTTGACGCACCCCTTGGCCGGCGCTTTGTCGCCGATTTGCACACTTTCCAACGCCACGCCCTGTTTCAAGAAACCCGGCGCCCAGAAGGTGTGGACATGGGGATCGGCGTTTTCGATCTTGAGGATGTAAGGGCGATTCTTTTCCACGTAGAGCACCATCGGACGGAAGTTGTCATCGACGATGCGGATATGGTTGGGCTGCACCCCTTCCCAGGAAGCGTTTTCGACGATATCGACGCGATCCGTCAGGCAACTCTGAACGTAGGCCATCGGCGTGGTGGACGTCGCAAAGCAACCGCTCAGGCCGAACGCCATCCCCGCCGCCAAGACGGCGGCACGGCCGAAACGCACAGGCCGCGCATTCCAGGACATCGGCAAGGACATCAATTGGCGCTTCGTTCGGTGCATGGCTCCAGGCACGCAGAATCCCCCACGTTAAGAGTATGTTCGCACACTAACAGGCGCACCCGACCTGTCCAAGCCAGAAAACACTGATCCGGCTTAAAATATCGTGAAAAGCGGGCATTTTTGCGTCAAAACACTTCAAAGGCGACCCGCCCGGACTCTGGCCGGCTCGGCGGCGATACTGGGCGGCGTTCAGCCCTTGGTCTTGCGTTCCGCCAACAGGCGCAGGGCTTCCTTGCCTTTGTTGTGCAGCTCTTCCATCACGCCGTCCTGGCGCAGATGCGCTTTCAAATCCAGCAGCGCCCCCAGCAGCGTCGCGTCATCCAAGGCATCCAGCCCCGTCATGCGCAGCATCTTCACTGGGTTCTTGCTCGGGTCCATGCCTTGAAACGCCATTTTGTTTTGTTCACGCTTGAGCATGTTCGCGTTTTTCCTTGTTCATGTCCTAATTACGGCGCGGCTTGGTCGCGGTAAGGCGATGCCGGATAGGTGCCCATAAGTTTGACCTCATTGGTGAAAAAGCGCAATTCATCGAACGCCAATTGCATCGGCCTGTCTTGCGGGTGGCCTTCGACCTCGGCATAGAACTGCGCGGCCTGAAAACTGCCGTCGATGATGTAGCTTTCCAATTTGGTCATATTGACGCCGTTGGTGGCGAACCCACCCAGCGCCTTATAAAGCGCCGCGGGAATGCTCTGCACCCGAAAGACGAAGCTGGTCATGACCTTGCGCGCGCCCTGGGGCGGAATGTTTTCTTCCAGCGCCATGATCAAGAAGCGCGTGGTGTTGTGCTCCGCGTCCTCGATATTGGCCTGCAGATCCTCTAGTCCGTACAACTCACCCGCCAACGCAGATGCGATCGCGCCCTGGCTCACGTCGCCTGTTTCCATGATCATATGCGCCGCGCCGGCGGTGTCGGCGTGGACCACCGGCTCCAACCCCAGCTTTTTGATGATGCCCCGGCACTGATTGAGCGCATGCACATGGCTGTGCACATGGGTCAAGTCCGCGACCTTCGCACCCTTCACACCCAGCAGGTGATGGTCGATGCGCTGAAAATGTTCGCCGATGATGTGCAAACCGGAATTCGGCAACAGGTGATGAATGTCGGCGACACGGCCCGCCACCGAATTGTCGATGGGGATCATCGCCAAGCGCGCGCGCCCGTCGTGCACGGCGGCGAACGCGTCTTCGAAGGTGTAGCAGGCGAGCGTCGACATGTCCGGATACACGGCGCGGCACGCCATGTCGGAATTGGCCCCGGGTTCGCCTTGGAAGGCGATGGTGTTCAATGTGCTCATCGGTCTGCTTTCTTCATCCACCCAGGATTTCGCGGGCGCGTTCCAGGTCGGCGGGAGTATCGACCCCGAACGGAACCGTGTCAACGCGCGCCGCGTCGATGCGCATGCCGTTTTCCAAGGCGCGCAACTGCTCCAGTTTTTCACGCCTTTCCAGCACGCCGGGGGGCAGCCCGACGAATCGCGCCAGCGCTTCACGGCGGTACGCATAGATGCCAATGTGGTGCCACAGCGGCCCGTCGCCATGCGGAACGGTGGCGCGGGAGAAATAGAGCGCCCGGCTTACCCGTTCGCTGCGCACGAAACCCACCACGGCCTTGACCACGTTGGGATTGGCCTTTTCTTGATCATCGACGATTTCGGCGACCAAAGTGGCGATGTCCACCTCGACATCGTCGAGCGGTTTCAACGCGGCCCGGACCACCGCCGGATCCAACACCGGCAGGTCGCCTTGCAGATTGACGATGGCGTCATGCCGCCCATCGGGATCGACGCTTTGCAGCGCTTCGAAGATGCGGTCCGATCCCGACGGATGGCCCGGATCAGTCAGCACCGCGCGTCCACCTGCCTGCTCGATGGCGTCCTGGATCTCGGTTTCGGCGCAGGCCACCACCACCGGGCCCACGTCGGCTTCTTCGGCGCGCCTCAACACTTGAACGATCATCGGCAAACCGGCGATATCGGCCAGCGGCTTGCCCGGCAGGCGCGTCGAGGCCATGCGCGCAGGGATAAGAACGATGGGATTTTGCGGTGCGCTCATAGATTCACTTGAGAAGAAGTTGGATTCGCTTCACGAGACCATATCCCGCTTCCCGGTTCAAGGGCCGGGAAACGGGCGCTGGCAAAGCGGAAAAGATTAATACATTCCGCCTATTGCGAAGTCCGCCCATTGCGAAGGCTTGCGCGTTGCGTGTAAAGTTCCCCCAATCCCGCCGCCATTCCGGGCGAACCATCAGGGCACATCACGGAAAGGTTCGACATGCTGAGAGACTTGATCGGCGCCATCGTCTTTACCGCCGCCGTTTTGGCCGCCGTCGATTTCATCGGCGACATCGCCGTGCGTCCGCAGCTGACCAGCGTTTCCGCACCCGCCCCGACACCGGCCATGGAGACGGCGGAAACAGCCACGTCGGCGACCGGATCCACCCCAGCCCCTGAAACTCCGGCAGTGGTGGCATCCACCCGCGATCTGGGGGGCGACGCGCAAAAAGGCAAAAAGCTGTTCCGCAAGAAATGCCAGAACTGCCACACCATGGACAAGGGCGGACCGGACCGCACCGGACCGAACCTGTGGAGCATCGTCGGACGCACCAAAGCCAGCCGCGAGGACTTTCGCTATTCGCGCACCATGGAAAGCCTGGGCGGCGTGTGGACCCTGGCGGAGATCAACTCTTTGATCACCAGACCGCGCAGCTTTGTGCCGGACACCAAGATGGTTTTCGCCGGCTTGAAAAAAGAACAGGAACGCGCTGACGTTTTGGCCTTCCTGCAAACCCTGACGGATTGAGCACCCATGCACGATATCGATCACTTCACCGCCCTGGCCCTGAAACTGGCCAACGCCAGCCGTTCGGAGATCATCACCCGGTTTCGCACCGGCATCGCGGTGGACGCCAAATCGGATTCGTCCCCGGTCACCGAAGCCGACCGCGCGGCCGAACGCATCATGCGCAAATACATCAATGAGGTCTTTCCCGAGCACGGCATTCTCGGCGAAGAGTTCGGAACGGAAAATGCCGACGCGGAATATGTCTGGGTGCTCGACCCCATCGACGGCACCAATTCCTTCGTCACCGGCAAGCCGCTGTTCGGCACCCTGATCGCGCTGTGCCGAAACGGCGTGCCGATCGTCGGCGTGATCGACGCCCCGGCGGTGGGCGAACGCTGGCTGGGCGCCGAAGGGCAACACACCCGGCGCAACGACCACCCGGTGCAAACCCGCACGTGCGAAGGTTTGGACAGCGCCTGGCTCTACGCCACCACGCCGGACATGTTCGAAGGCGCCAACATGGACGCGTTCATGCGTCTCAAGGACAGCGCCTGGCGCACCGTGTACGGTGGAGATTGTTACGCTTACGGCTTGCTGGCTTCGGGCCACGTGGACCTGGTTTGCGAGGCGAACCTCGGCACTTACGACTTCGCCGCCCTGGTGCCGGTGATCGAAGGCGCGGGCGGCGTGATCACCGACTGGAACGGGGAGGCGGTCACCATGCAGACCGACGGGCGCGTGCTGGCGGCAGGGGACACGAATATTCATGCGGCGGCCCTGGAACGCTTGAAGGGTTAGACCGCGGCTCTCGAGGGGGCTTGGAGAGGACGGAACCATTGGATCAATCCAATGCCCAGGGCTTTGATTCGGAACTTTTGCGCGCGCTCTCCAATCTGGTGTGCGTGCTTGAAGACAGCCGTGTGGTCTACATCAATCCCGCCGGTGTCGCCATGCTCGGCGCAGACAGCGCCGACGTGCTGACCGGCCACGAGCTGTCCGAATACATCCACGCCGACTACGCCGACATGATCGCCTTGGGCCTTGACGCCTTCGTCGAAGAAGAGGCCGGCGTGCCGTTGAAGCTGCGTCCCTTGAACGCCATGCCCATTGACGTGCTGATGCGGGTGCGCCGCTTGGAAGAAAGCGGCTGTGACAACTGCTTCATGGTCGAATGCTCGGACATGTCCAACTACATCAGCGCGTCGGTCGAAGCGCGCAAGCGCGAACAACGTCTCGCCAACGTATTGGGCACGGTGCGTGACGCCATCATCACCATCGACCAAAAAGGCAAGGTTCAATCCATCAACGCCGCCGGAGAACGGATGTTCGGCTACCCCAAAAACCTGATCCTGGGCCAGAACATCAAGATGCTGATGCCCAGTCACTTCGCCGCACATCACGATGGATACCTGGACCGCTACATCAAGACCGGTGAATCGGAGCTGATCGACGCCTCTATGGAATTCGAAGGCCAGCATGCCAACGGCGCGGTGTTTCCCATCGAACTGTCGGTCACGGAAATGACGGAGGGCAGCCAACGGCTGTTCACCGGGGTGATCCGCAATATTACCGAACGCAAAAAAGCGTTGGAGAAAATCCAGCACTTGGCGCATCACGACGCGCTCACCGGCCTGCCCAACCGCACCTTGTATATCGAACGCGTCGGACGTGCGATCCACCGTTCGCGGCGCTCCGGCAAACCGCTGGCCTTGATGTTCGTGGACTTGGACAAATTCAAACCCATCAACGATGAACTGGGGCACGAGGCGGGGGACCAAGTGCTCAAGACCGTGGCGGAACGCATGCTTGCCTGCATGCGCCAGTCCGACACCGTGGCGCGCTTCGGCGGGGACGAATTCGTCGCCATCTTGGAAAACCTGGATCATGCCGACAGCGCATCCGTGGTGGCGAAAAAAGTCATCAAAACGTTGAGCGATCCCATCGACGTGGGGGATGGCATCAGCGCCACCGTGGGCGCATCGATCGGCATCAGCGTCTATCCACAGGACGGCGGCAGCATGGACGAGCTGGCGCGCGCCGCGGATGAGGCCATGTATGCGGTCAAGGAAGGCGGCCGTAACAATTACAAATTTTATAAAGACGTGAAGAAGGCGGGCAAATAAGCCCAACATCTCCTTGATCCGGCCACAATCAGCGGGCACATTCAAAGCACTAAGGCGCGATTGGGTTATGTAAAAGCATTTGACTTCGACATATTCGCCAATCGCCCTCTCAAAATGGATCGGGGCCACGACATCCGGGGAGAGTCCATGCCAAGCTTGAAGACCGCCGCCATCGCTGCCGCCCTTAGCCTCTTCGCCGTGGCGCTGCCCACTTGGGCCGAAGACGTCAAACCGACCCATGCCATCGCGATGCATGGAGAACCCAAATACGGGCCTGATTTCAAGCACTTCGATTACGTCAATCCGAACGCACCCAAGGGCGGCACGATCCGCTTCGGCGCCATCGGCAGCTTCGACAGCTTCAACGGTTTTATTTCCAAAGGCGAGGCAGCCAGCGGCCTGGGCGTGCTGTACGACACCTTGATGATCCCGACCATGGACGAGCCGTTCACCAAATACGGGCTTTTGGCCGAAAGCATTGAGGTGCCGGAGGACCGTTCCTGGATTACCTTCCATCTCCGCCCGGAAGCGAGATGGCACGATGGCAAGCCGATCACCGCCGAAGACGTGAAATGGACGTTCGAGACCCTGATCACCAAGGGCGCGCCGAGCAACCGGTTTTATTACGCCGACGTGGACAAGGCCGAGATTCTGGGCGAGCGCAGCGTCAAGTTCACCTTCAAAACCAATCAAAATCGGGAATTGCCGCTGATCCTGGGTCAGATGGCCGTGCTGCCCAAACATTATTGGGAAACGCGCGATTTCGAAAAGACCACGCTGGAGCCGCCCCTGGGCTCAGGCGCATATAAATTGGACCGTTTTGAGACCGGACGTTCCGTCACCTACAAACGTTTCGCGGATTATTGGGGCCGTGATCTACCGATCAACGCCGGGATCAACAACTTCGACGAAATTCGTTACGAGTATTTCCGCGATGCGCATGTGATCGTCGAAGCGTTCAAGGGCGGCGCCATCGATTACCGGCTGGAAAACAACTCCAAGATCTGGGCGACCGCCTACAACATTCCCGAAGTCGAAGCCGGCCAATTGATGAAGGAAGAAATCGGTCACCAAAATCCGCAAGGCATGCAAGGCTTCGTCTTCAACACCCGGCGCGACATCTTCAAAGACCCGCGCGTGCGCGAAGCGCTCGGCTATGGCATGGACTTCGAATGGTCCAACAGGAACCTGTTTTACGGCCAATACAGCCGCACCCGCAGTTACTTCGACAACTCCGAATTGGCCGCCACCGGCCTGCCCGGCGCGAACGAGTTGAAGGTCCTGGAAAAGTACCGCGACCGCATTCCGGACCAAGTCTTTACGCAAGAATACAACCCGCCCGCAACCAAAGGCGACGGGCGCATCCGCGCCAACCTGCGGGTGGCGGATACACTGCTCAAGGAAGCCGGCTGGGTGATCCAGGGCAAGGAGCGCGTCAATGAAGCAACCGGCCAGAAGCTCGCGTTCGAGGTGCTGCTGGTCCAACCCGCGTTCGAGCGCATCGTACTGCCTTACGCCAAAAACCTGGAACGCCTGGGTGTGGACGTGCGCGTGCGCACCGTGGATACATCCCAGTATATCGAGCGCATTCGCAGCTTCGATTACGACATGCTGGTGTTCAGTTGGGGCCAGTCCCAATCCCCGGGCAACGAACAGCGGGGCTTTTGGGGCTCCGAAGCGGCCGTCACATCGGGCTCACGCAACCTGATCGGCATATCCGATCCGGTGATCGACGAATTGATCGAAGCCGTCATCGCCGCGCCCACCCGTGAGGATTTGATCACCCATGTCCGCGCATTGGACCGAGTTCTGCAATGGGGCCATTACGTGGTGCCCCACTGGCACATTCCCTATGACCGCACGCTCTACTGGAACAAGTTCTCCCGCCCCGCAATCACGCCCATGAAAGGCACCTCGACCGGGCTGTGGTGGTTCGATGAGGCCAAAGCGGCCAAGCTGGAAGCCGCGGGCAAGTAGCCAGACCGGGGAGAACCGTCAGCGTCCATGTTCAACTACATCCTCCGCCGTCTGGCCCTGATCCCCATCACGCTGTTCGGTGTGATGGTGCTCAATTTCGCCATCGTGCAGATCGCGCCGGGCGGCCCGGTGGAGCAGATGATCGCGCAAGTTCAGGGTCTGGACGTGTCCGCCACCGCGCGGGTTACGGGTGCGGGCAGCGGCGAAACGGTGAACGCAGGCCAGACCCAGGGCCCACAGGTGAGCATCGGCGGAGAGAACAAATACCGGGGCGCGCAAGGGTTGGACCCCGACTTCATCAAAGAAATCGAAGAACTGTACGGTTTCGACAAACCCGCGTATGAGCGGTTCTGGTTGATGATGTCCAACTACGTGACCTTCGATTTCGGCGAAAGCTATTTCCAGGATCGCGCCGTGGTCGATCTGGTCATCGAAAAAATGCCGGTGTCCATTTCGCTGGGCGTGTGGACCACGGTGCTGGTCTATTTGATTTCCATCCCGCTCGGCATCGCCAAGGCGGTCAAGGATGGGTCCCGCTTCGACATCGCCACATCCAGCGTGGTTATCGTCGGCAACGCCATCCCCAGCTTCCTGTTCGCCATCTTGCTGGTGATCGTGTTCGCGGGCGGACGGTATCTCGACTGGTTCCCGTTGCGCGGACTTGTTTCGGAAAATTGGGAGGAGCTGTCCACCTGGGGCAAGATCGCCGATTACCTGTGGCACATGGTGCTGCCGGTGGGCGCGCTGGTCATCGGCAGCTTCGCCAGTCTGACCATGCTCACCAAGAATTCCTATCTGGAGGAAATCAACAAACAATACGTCATGACCGCACGGGCCAAGGGCCTGACCGAGCGGCGCGTCATGTACGGGCACGTGTTCCGCAACGCCATGCTGATCGTTATCGCGGGCTTCCCCGCCGCGTTCATCGGCGTTTTGTTCACGGGCTCGTTTTTGATCGAAGTCATCTTTTCGCTCGACGGGTTGGGCCTGTTGGGATTCGAGGCGGTGATCAAACGCGACTATCCGGTGATGTTCGCATCCATGTTCTTCTTCACCTTGCTGGGCCTTGTGATGGGCCTGATCGGTGACATCATGTACCACATCATCGACCCGCGCATCGATTTCGAGAAAGTGGATCGGTGATGGCGTTATCTCCTCTCAATCGCCGCAGGCTGGAAAACTTCAAGGCCAACCGCCGGGGCTATTGGTCATTTTGGATATTCTTGGGTTTATTCGCAGCCAGCCTGTTCGCCGAATTGATCGCCAACGACCGCCCGATCCTGATCCAATACGACGGTGCGCTCTACACCCCGATCATCAAGGACTACCCGGAGACCACCTTCGGCGGATTCCTGGAAACACCCACGGAATATGCGGACCCCGAAGTCCAGGAGATCATCGAAGAACAGGGCTGGATTCTCTGGCCGCCGGTGCGCTTTTCCTATGACACGGTGAACTACGCACTGGATCAGCCCGCGCCCAGTCCACCCGACGCCACCAACTACCTCGGCACCGACGACCAAGGCCGCGACGTGGCGGCGCGCCTGATCTACGGCTTTCGCATTTCGGTGCTGTTCGGCCTGACCCTGACGGTGTTGAGCTCCATCATCGGCGTCGCCGCGGGCGCGGTCCAAGGCTACTTCGGGGGCATGACGGACCTGCTGGGCCAACGCGCCATCGAGATCTGGTCGAGCCTGCCCATGCTGTTCGTGCTGATCATCCTGGCAAGCGTGGTGGAGCCCAATTTCTGGTGGCTGTTGGGCATCATGTTGCTTACCAGTTGGATGGCGCTGGTCGGCGTGGTGCGCGCGGAGTTCCTGAAAACCCGCAACTTCGATTACGTGCGCGCCGCCCGCGCACTGGGCGTCTCCAATCGCACCATCATGTTCCGCCACATCCTGCCCAACGCCATGGTCGCGACCGTGACCTTCCTGCCGTTCATCACGTCCGGGTCCGTCGTCACGCTCACGGCCTTGGACTTCTTAGGCTTCGGTCTGCCCGCCGGAACCGCGTCGCTGGGTGAAATGCTCAACCAAGGCAAAGCCAACCTGCACGCGCCATGGTTGGGGCTCACAGCGTTTTTCGTCATTTCCATCATGTTGTCGCTGCTCGTCTTCATCGGCGAAGCTGTGCGCGACGCCTTCGATCCCAGAAAGGTGTTCCGCGCATGACGAGGCTTCTTGATGTTAAAGACTTATCTGTGACCTTCGGCGAGGGCGAACGCGCCGTCGAAGCCGTGCGCGGCGTGTCCTTCCATGTGGAGAAAGGCGAGACCGTGGCCCTGGTGGGCGAAAGCGGATCGGGCAAGTCGGTGAGCGCGCTTTCCGTGATGCAGCTTCTGCCTTATCCACTGGCGAAGCACCCGTCGGGCTCCATCAGATACTTAGGCCAAGAATTGATGGGCGCGTCTGAAGGCGTGATGCGCGGGTTGCGTGGCCAGGACATCTCCATGGTGTTCCAGGAACCGCTGACCAGCCTCAATCCGCTCCACCCCGTGGGCAATCAGATCGCGGAAATCATCACCACCCACCACGTCCAAACCAACGGCGAGGTCCGAGACCGGGTGGAGGAACTGATGGGCCTGGTGGGGCTGGAGGCACAGATCCCCAGACTTAAGAACCTGCCCCACGAATTTTCCGGTGGTCAGCAGCAGCGCATCATGATCGCCATGGCGCTGGCGAACGAGCCGGACCTGCTGATCGCGGATGAACCCACCACCGCCGTGGACGTGACCATCCAGGCGCAGCTTCTGAAACTGCTGGACGATTTGCAGGCGAAGATGGGGCTCGGCATCCTGTTCATCACCCATGATCTCGGCATCGTACGCCGCATCGCGGACCGGGCCTACGTGATGCAAGACGGCGAACTGGTGGAGCAAGGCGACACCGGTCCCCTGTTCGCCGCGCCCCAGCACCCCTACACCCAGCGCCTGTTGGCGTCCGAGCCCAAAGGCCGCCCCGATGCGGCAAATGCGAACGCGCCCAAGATCATGACCGCGGACCACCTCAAGGTCTGGTTCCCCATTCAGAAAGGCTTCATCCGCCGCACGGTCGGCCACGTCAAAGCCGTGGATGGGGTGGACCTGACTGTGAAACGCGGCCAAACCTTAGGAATCGTGGGTGAAAGCGGGTCGGGAAAATCGACGCTGGCGCGCGCTTTGTTGCGCTTGGAAAAAAGCACCGGGGCCATCACGTTCAAGGACCAACCGATCCACGATCTCAACGGCAAAGCCATCCGCCCGCTGCGCCAGGACATGCAGATCGTTTTTCAGGACCCGTTCGGCAGTCTAAGCCCGCGCATGTCGGTGGCGCAGATCATCGGCGAAGGGTTGGAGGTCCACGGCCTCGCCCAAACAGAAGACGAGCGCCGCGACATGGTCGCCCAGGTGCTGGACGAAGTGGGGCTCGAGGCCGGCATGATGGACCGCTACCCCCACGAATTTTCCGGCGGCCAGCGCCAACGCGTCTCCATCGCCCGCGCCTTGGTCCTGAAACCCGATCTGATCATGCTGGACGAGCCCACCAGCGCGCTCGACGTCTCGGTCCAGGCGCAGATCGTTGACCTGCTCAGGGGTCTGCAGAAGAAACACGATCTGGCGTACCTGTTCATCAGCCACGATCTTAAAGTCGTGCGCGCCCTGGCCCACGACGTGATGGTGATGCAGAAAGGCCGTGTGGTGGAACAAGGCCCGGCAGACCAGATTTTCGACGCCCCCCGGGAGGCCTACACCCGCGCCCTGATGCACGCCGCGTTTGAGATCGAGGCGGATGAAACCGGCGTGGTGGAGATGTAGGCTCACCCCTGCAACGAAAACCTAACCCCATTCCCACGTTCTAGGTCTTGCCCCTCGTGCACCAGCCCCCAAAGCCACGCTCTAACACCCTGAAACTGCCTCATTCCACCTGAAACTGCGCTCATTCCACTTAAAAAATAGCGCAGCCTATTTATAAGACCCTTATACTCCATGGCATTTTTTCATACGTCGGCGTGTGTGGGTATCGACCGTCACGACACAATCATTATTGCCCCGTAAAACAACCAAGCCTACCATGGCGGGAAATTGTGCACGGAGCCATCCCATGGTCAAATTCCTACACGACCACCACCAAAGCATCATGAGTGGCACGGCTTTGTTGACGGCGATCATTTTGGCGGCGGGCTTGTGGTTCACCTGGAACCAACTTGGCCTTGCCCGCGACGAAATCGAACAAACAAAAACAGAGCTTAAAAACACCGAACGCACCATGCAGGCCGCCAACACCTATCAAATTCAAAAGGACATGCGTGCTTTAGCTCGCCACCTGGTCACCGATTCAGCATTTAAGCGTGCGGTAAATGCGCAGAAAATTCCCCTGGAATTGGAACAGCAATTCACCGACCACCTGTGGGAAATGCTGCACTTATATCGTTCGGCCTATCGCTTAGATGCCTTGGGAAGCGTATCGCCCACGTATATCGAAAGCCTAAAAAACGATTACTGCGGTTTCCTCAAAAAACCGGCCGTCAGCCAAGGTTGGGATTTGCTGAAAAACAGGAGTCAAATCGATGACACGCACGAAGAGATGCGAAAAGCGTGGTGCCCCACGCTTTAACTGGGCGGCACTGTTCTGTACGGCGTGGCTCGGCCTCGCCATGGCTGTTCCCGCACACGCCAGCGAACTGGGGAACATTTTCAATGGTGACGCGGAAGCAGAATCACGCAAAGCCAGCGCACAAGCGCTCGAAGGCTTGGAAGCTGTTTTCGCGGGTTTGCGCCAACGCGAGCTCCAGAACCACGGGGGCGGAAAAGAAGCCTTTGATAAAGCGGTAGCCGATTTCAAAGAAGCCGCAGCACAAATGAAAGACGTGCGCGCTCAAATCAAAGCCGATCACAAAATCAATTGGACACTGATGGCGCAAAACGATCTGCGCATCATAAAAAGAACGCTCAAACGGCTAGGGGGCAAAAACCTGCCCGAAACGGAATCGGAACTCTACGACGTGTTCATCGCCGCCACCGATCAACTTGCAGCAACCATCGGAAAGCAAGAACACAAGCAAAACACGTCGATATTGCCATTGATCGCGGGCGAACTGACGGGTTACATCCACCTGGGCGCCGCCGTCACCAACATTTCTCGTAAGCTGAACGCCATCCCTGTCAGCCACATCGATATCAGATCACCGGATACCCATGGCGCACTGATAGAAACGCACCTCCCAGCATAATTCTGTCAATCGCGTATGAAGTGATGGACACGCGACTGCGGTTCAATACCGGCACCGATGTCCCGACATCGTGCCTTTCCCCATCGCACCCTTGCCCATGGCACCTTGGCCCTTGGTGTACTTGGCGATGAGATATTTGGCCTGGCTTTGCTGTTCGGGGTTGAGCCGGTCGAACAAATCCATGCCGGCGTATTCGACTTCGCGCATCAGCTCCTGGCGCTGCTGGCGGTGACTTTGGCGGATGTCCTGGCGGTCCGCACGGCTGATCTGGCCCACATCGCCACCGTGCATGCTGTCGTGCAGCGCCGCCATGGTTTCGATCTGGTCTTTCAGGGCTTTGATAAAGGCATCCCAGGCGGGCGTCTGGTCCGGGGTGATGGCCAGCGCCGTTTTGACCCGTGCGGCCCAGGCCTCATCGAAGCTTTTGGTGATTTTGACCGGCGAGCCCAGCGCATCCAGATTTGCGGCAGGCTTTTGGTTCGGGCTCGGCTGCGCCTGTTGGCGCTTCTGATTCATCTTCACACCCGGATGGGTCATACCTTTGTGGCCGGGGCGGTTCATCATCCGCTGTTGCGGATAGCCCCCCTGGTAGCCCTGATAGCCTTGCTGCCCTTGATAACCCTGCTGGCCCATCGCGGGCGGATAGCCCGGCCGCATCATCTGACCCGGATAGCCATAACCCGAATACCCCGGGTAACCCGGGTTGGCGCTGGCAACCGGAACGGACACAACCTGGGCGGAAAAGATGAGGGCGGCTGCGGCGAAGGCAGCCTGCGCGGCAAATTTCATGGGGACCTCCCGTGGAAAAGCTTTGTCCTAATGAACACCCTCAATGTGACGAAAGTATGCAAACGAGCAAACAACGCTCACCAATCGGCGCTAAATCGTCAAATACCCGTAACTCACCGCCAACAGCACGCCGCCCAGCAAAATACGGTAAATCACGAACGGGGTGAACGATGCGCGCCTGAGCCACGCCATCATCAGCGCGATGGCGATGAGCGCGGAGACGAAGGCTAGCCCGGCGGCGGTCAAAACGTTGCCGATCAGCACCGGGTCACCTTTTTCATAGAGTTCCAGGCCCTTCAAAGTGCCCGCGCCGACGATGGCGGGGATCGAAAGCAGCATGGAAAAGCGTGCACAATCAATGCGTTCCAGACCTAGTAGACGCCCCGCGGTCATGGTGATGCCCGATCTAGACGTTCCCGGGATCAAAGCCAGACATTGGGCCACACCGATGATCATCACGTCGCTCAATCCGAGGTGTTCCATGCGCCTGAGCGTGACCGAAAAGCGATCGATCAGCCACAACAGCACGCCGAAGCCGAGCGTCGCCCAGCCGATCACCTCGACGGAACGCAGGCCATTGGGATAATAGGCGTTCATGGCGTATCCGGCCCCGATGATCGGCAGCGTGCCCAACACCAGATAGAAGGCCAGGCGCGCGTCCTTGCCCACGCCCTTGCCTTTGAGGGCGCGCCACAGACCGCTCAGCATGTCCGCGATGTCGCGCCAAAGGTAGGCAACGACCGCGCCGAGCGTACCCACGTGTACCGCAACGTCCAAGGTCAGGCCCTGGTCCTGCCATCCCGCGAACCAAGGCAGCAAAACCAGATGCCCGCTGGAGCTGATGGGCAGAAATTCGGTGACGCCTTGGACCAGCGCCAAGAGAACGATATGCAAGGTCGGCACGGCTGTTATGCCTTATGTATATATGAAAACCTCAAAAACCCGCCCCAGAGTATCTCACCTAGAATTGACAGAAGCTTAACGCACCAACCAAGGAGCGAACTCAACGCCCTGATTCCGCGCCCCTTTTTTGGATCAAAACCCCGCGACTCCCAAAACGCAAAAAAGTCCCGCTTCGGAACCGTCCCGGACCGGCCCAAATCGGCGGAATTCCAGGCGTTTCAGAGTGTTTCAAAAATTGCCGCCCCGGGCTTTTCTTTTGCGCCCAATTCGAGTAATGTCGCGCCTCCAAAGTTTCTGACAAGATGCTAAAGGCGTTGGCCGCGCCGGGGGGATACTGGCGGCGGACGCGCTATTAGCGCCTTGAACTCACACGTTTTTAAGCCGCCGACCCCGCGGCCGTTACAGACTGGAATAGACGCATGAAAGCAAGCGGACTGCCCGAGAAGCAGGGCCTCTACGACCCGAGCAACGAGCACGACAACTGCGGTGTTGGCTTCATTTGCAACATCAAGAACCAGCCGAGCCATGAAATTATCCGCCAGGGCCTGCAGATTCTGGTGAACCTGGACCACCGTGGCGCGGTCGGCGCCGATCCGCTGGCGGGCGACGGCGCGGGCATCATCATGCAGATTCCGCACCGCCTGCTGGCCGAAGACTGCGCCAAGCTGGGCTTCGAATTGCCCGCCGTGGGCGAGTACGCCGTGGGCCAGGTGTTCCTGCCGCAAGACGACACCACCCGCGCGGCTTGCATCGAGGCGTTCGAATCCGTGATCCCCGCCGAAGGCCAGGAACTTCTCGGTTGGCGCGACGTGCCGGTGGACAATTCGTGCTTGGGCGAAAGCGTCAAGGCCGACGAACCGATGATTCGTCAGGTCTTCATCAAGAAGGGCGACGGTTTCGATCTGGGCGCGTTCCAACGCAAGCTGTTCGTGATCCGCAAGCAGGTCCACCACGCCATTTGGGATGCGGCCGATTCGCGCGCGAACTTCTACATGCCGTCGCTGTCCACCCACACCATCGTTTATAAAGGTATGGTGCTGTCGGGGAACCTGCAGAACTATTACAAAGACTTGCAGGACGAGCGCGCCGAATCCGCGCTGGCGTTGGTGCACCAGCGTTTCTCCACCAACACCTTCCCGAGTTGGGAACTGGCGCAGCCGTTCCGCTATCTCTGCCACAACGGCGAAATCAACACCGTGCGCGGCAACATCAACTGGATGGCGGCGCGCCGCGCGACCATGCGCTCCGACGTCTTGGGCGACGATTTGGACAAGCTGTGGCCGCTGATCGGCGACGGCGCATCCGATAGCGCGACCTTCGACAACGCTTTGGAACTGTTGGTCGCGGGCGGCTACTCGCTGGCCCAAGCGATGATGATGATGATCCCGGAAGCCTGGGATTCCAACCCGTTGATGGACGAAGACCGCAAGGCCTTCTACGAATACCACGCCGCCTTGATGGAGCCGTGGGACGGCCCGGCGGCGGTGTGCTTCACCGACGGCCGCCAGATCGGCGCGACGCTGGACCGCAACGGGCTGCGCCCGGCGCGCTACGTCGTCACCGACGACGATTTCGTGATCATGGGTTCCGAAGTCGGCGTGCTGCCGATTCCGGAAAGCAAGATCGTCAAAAAGTGGCGTCTGCAGCCGGGCAAGATGTTCCTCATCGATCTGGAGCAGGGCCGCATCATCGACGACCAGGAAATCAAGGCCGAACTGGCGGGCGCCAATCCCTACCAAGAGTGGCTGGACCAAACGCAGATTCATGTCGAGGACCTGCCGGAAGAAAACCCGGCCATGGCGCCCGATCACGAAACCATGCTGGATGCCCAGCAAGCCTTTGGTTACACCCAGGAAGATTTGAAGCACTTCATCAAACCGATGGCGACCACGGGTCAGGACCCGGTGGGCTCCATGGGCCGCGACACGCCGATTGCGGTGCTGTCCGACCGCCCGAAGGTGCTGTACGACTACTTCGCGCAGAACTTCGCTCAGGTCACCAACCCGCCGATCGACCCAATCCGCGAAGAGCTGGTGATGAGCCTGGTGAGCCTGATCGGGCCGCGCCCGAACCTGCTGGATCCCAAGGACGCGGGCGCGAAGATGCGCCTGGAAGTGCGCCAGCCGATCCTGACCAACCTGGATTTGGAAAAGATCCGCCACATCGAAAACCACGTGGACCGCGCGTTCAAGGCCTATACGCTCGACATGGTCTACCCCACTGATGCCGGCGCGGCGGGTATGGAAGCGGCACTGGAAAAGCTGTTCGCCAAGGCCGAAGAAGTGGTCAAGGACGGCTACAACATCATCATTTTGTCGGACCGCGGACTCGACGTGGATCACATCGCCATCCCGGCGCTGCTGGCGACGGCGGGTGTGCACCATCACTTGATCCGCAAGGGTTTGCGCACCTCCGTCGGCCTCGTCGTCGAATCCGGCGAACCCAGGCGCGTGCACGATTTCTGCCTGTTGGGCGGCTATGGCGCGGAAGCGATCAACCCCTATCTGGCGTTCGACACCATCGCCGACATGACCGATGAGCTGCCCAACGACCTGAGCGTCGCCGAGGCCCAAAGCCGCTATATCAAGGCGGTGGACAAGGGCATGCTCAAGGTCTTCTCCAAGATGGGCATTTCCACGTTCCAGTCCTACTGCGGCGCGCAAATCTTCGACGCCGTGGGGCTCAACGACGGTTTCATCGAACAGTTCTTCACCAAAACCGCATCCAAAGTCGGCGGCATCGGCTTGAACGAAGTCGCCCAGGAAACGGTGCGCCGTCACGCGGAAGCCTTTGGCGAAAACCCGATCTACCACAAGCACCTGGACGTGGGCGGCGAGCTTGCGTGGCGCCATCGCGGCGAAACGCACTGCTGGACCCCGGAAACGATCCAACTGCTGCAGCACGCGGTGCGCAAAGGCGACCGCGAAACGTACCGCAAGTTCGAGCAGGTGATGAACGACCACGACGCGAAGTTCAAGAACCTGCGCGGCCTCTTCAAGCTGAAGGGCACCGGCACACCGGTGCCGCTGGACGAGGTCGAACCCATCGAAGACATCTGCAAGCGCTTCGCCACCGGGGCCATGTCGTTTGGCTCGATTTCCTGGGAGGCGCACACCACGCTCGCCATCGCCATGAACCGTTTGGGCGGCAAGTCCAACACCGGCGAAGGCGGTGAGGAAGCGGTGCGTTTCGAACCGATGGAAAACGGCGATTCCATGCGCTCGGCGATCAAACAGGTGGCCAGCGGACGCTTCGGCGTGACGGCGGAATATCTGGTCAACGCCGACGACATCCAGATCAAGATGGCCCAGGGCGCGAAGCCCGGCGAAGGCGGCCAACTGCCCGGCCACAAGGTCGATGAATGGATCGCACGCGTGCGCCACTCGACGCCCGGCGTCGGCCTGATTTCACCGCCGCCGCACCACGACATCTATTCGATCGAGGATTTGGCCCAGCTGATTCACGATTTGAAGAACATCAACCCCAAGGCCCGCATTTCGGTCAAACTGGTGTCCGAAGTGGGCGTCGGCACGGTGGCCGCGGGCGTGTCCAAGGCGCACGCCGACCACGTCACCATTTCCGGCTTCGATGGCGGCACCGGCGCGAGCCCGCTGACCTCCACCCAGCACGCGGGCGGTCCGTGGGAAACGGGCTTGGCCGAAACGCACCAGACCCTGGTGTTGAACAAGCTGCGCGGGCGCATCGCCGTGCAGGTTGACGGCGGGTTGCGCACCGCGCGCGACGTTGTCGTCGGCGCTTTGTTGGGTGCGGACGAATTCGGCTTCGCCACCGCGGCGCTGATCTCTGAGGGCTGCCTGATGATGCGCAAATGCCACCTGAACACCTGCCCGGTCGGCATCGCCACCCAGAACCCGGAATTGCGCAAGCTGTTCCCGGGCGAACCGGCGCACGTGGTCAACTACTTCACCTTCCTCGCCGAAGAAATGCGGGTTTTGATGGCGGAACTGGGTTTCCGCACGATCAACGACATGATCGGGCGCTCGGACACCATCGAAATGAACGACGCCATCGACCACTGGAAAACCCAGGGGCTTGATTTCTCCGGCATTCTGCACAAGCCCGAAGCCGGCCCGGACGTCGCAGTGTTCAACTGCGAAGGCCAGGACCACGGCCTCGAAAAGGCGCTGGACAACACCCTGATCGAACAGGCAGGGCCGGCCCTCAACGAGGACACGCCGGTGCGCATCCAGACACAGTTGATCAATGTCAACCGCACGGTGGGCACCATGCTGTCGGGCGAAGTCGCCAAAAAGTACGGCAAGGCCGGACTTCCCGACGACACCATCTACATCGACGCCACCGGCACCGCCGGCCAATCGCTGGGCGCGTGGCTGAGCCCCGGCATCACCATCGATCTGAAAGGCGACGCCAACGACTACGTCGGCAAGGGCCTGGCCGGTGGCCGCCTGGTCATCCGTCCCACCCACGATGCCGCCATCGAGGACCCCACCGACAACATCATCGTCGGCAACACCTGCCTTTACGGCGCAACGGCGGGCGAAGCCTACTTCCAAGGCGTCGCGGGCGAGCGTTTCGGCGTGCGCAATTCCGGCGCGACCGCCGTGGTCGAAGGCGTGGGCGACCACGGATGCGAATACATGACGGGCGGCATCCTGGTGTGCCTCGGTTCCACCGGACGCAACTTCGCCGCCGGCATGTCGGGCGGCATCGCCTACGTGCTGGATGAAAGCGGCGACTTCGAGACGCGCTGCAATCTGGCGCAGGTCGATCTGGAACCGATCGCGGCGGAAGAGCGCGTCATGGAGGAAATCGAAGGCCAGGGCGGCGATCTGGAAGCCCACGGCCTGGTCGACATCAACCACGACATGACCCGCTTCGACGCGCAGCGCCTGAAAACGCTGATCGAAAAGCACCATCACTACACCGCCAGCCCGCGCGCCAAGGAAATCTTGGACAACTGGGGCCGATACCTGCCCAAGTTCGTCAAGGTGATGCCGGTGGAATACCGCCGCGCGCTCCAGGAAATGCAGGCCAAGGACCGCGCATCCGAACACGACGGTGTGGAAACGTCCGTGGGCAACTGAGGCGGAGAGGATTTGAGATATGGGTAAGCCAACCGGATTTTTGGAAATCGACCGCCACGACCGCGCTTATGCGCCGGTCAAGGACCGCGTGGACCACTACGAAGAGTTCATCATTCCGCTCAAGGAAGATGCGCTGAAAGAGCAGGGTGCGCGCTGCATGGACTGCGGCATTCCCTACTGCCACCAGGGCTGCCCGGTGATGAACATCATCCCGGAATGGAACGACCTGACATACCGCGGCGACATGCGCGAAGCCTTGGAGGTCCTGCACTCGACCAACAACTTCCCGGAATTCACGGGCCGCATCTGTCCCGCACCCTGCGAAGCGTCGTGCACGTTGAACTTGGACGACAAGCCGGTGACCATCAAGACCATCGAATGCGCCATCATCGATCAGGGCTGGGAAGAAGGCTGGGTTATCCCTAAGATCGCCAAGCACCACACCGACAAGAAGGTCGCCGTGATCGGCGCGGGCCCGGCCGGCATGGCCGCCGCGCAGCAGTTGGCGCGCGCGGGCCACAAGGTTTCGCTTTATGAAAAGAACGCGCATGCTGGCGGGCTTTTGCGTTACGGCATTCCCGACTTCAAACTCGAAAAGTCCATCATCGACCGCCGCTTGGGCCAGATGCAGACCGAGGGCGTGGATTTCCGCCCCAACACGCTGATCGGCGTCGATATTTCCGCCAAGGACCTTTTGGATACCTATGACGCCGTGGTGCTCACCGGCGGCTCGGAAAAACCGCGCGATCTGCCGGTGCCGGGGCGCGAGCTCAACGGCGTGCACTTCGCCATGGAGTTCCTGACCCAGCAAAACCGTCGCAACGGGGGCGAGTTGATCAACGTCGGCGACATCCTCGCCACGGACAGGAACGTGCTGGTCATCGGCGGCGGCGACACGGGGTCTGACTGTGTCGGCACCTCGGCGCGCCAGGGAGCGGCCTCGATCACCCAGATCGAAATCATGCCGAAACCGCCCGAAAAGGAAGAAAAGCTCACCACCTGGCCCGACTGGCCGCTGAAATTGCGCACCTCGACCAGCCACGAAGAAGGCTGCGCGCGCGACTGGAACGTGATGACCAAGGAATTCGTCGGCAACGCGGACGGCAACCTCAAGGCCGCCAAGTGCGTGCGGGTCGAATGGACGGACAAAGGCCCGCAGGAAATCGCGGGTTCCGAGTTCGAAATTCCCTGCGAACGCGCGTTCCTCGCCATGGGTTTCGTGCACCCGGTGCACGAAGGCATGTTGGATGAATTGGGCGTGGACAAGGACGCCCGCGGCAACGTGCAAGCCAACACGGACGACTACCAGACCTCCATCGACAAGGTCTTCGCCGCCGGCGACATGCGCCGCGGCCAATCGCTGGTCGTCTGGGCGATCCGCGAAGGCCGCCAAGCTGCGCGTGCGGTGGACGAGTTCTTGATGGGTTCGACCGAATTGCCACGCTAAATGCTGCACCCAATGCTGCGTAACATGAGCAGGTTATGCTGCAAAAATGCTGCGCAGCAATTATTTGATTTCAATGGACTAGAAATAGGATCCAGAGATGATCACCTACACCCTGATCTGCGATAAGGACCACGAATTCGCGGAAAGCTTCGACAACTACGACGACTGCATGGCGCAGCTCAAAGCCAAGAAGCTGAAGTGCCCGACCTGCGGCTCGAAGAATTTGGTTAAAGGCTTGTCGGCCCCCAATGTCAGCGGCCAGACCGCACCCGACATCCCCGCCTGCCCGGCGATGGGCGGTTGCGCCAACGGGGCTTGTGGCCTGAAAGCCTGAGCTTGCTAGCTCCTTTTCTTTAGGAGCCATACCCCCGGCAATAAGCTGCGGTGCATGCGCGATGAAGGCCTTAAGTGGGCTAACGGCTTGTCCGTTGCACAGCCGAGACCGGCTCCGGCGACAGGCTTGCGTTATGTTTTCGCTGTTGGCGGACCATATACCAGAACACGCCTAAATCCATAAACGCCACAACGACGATCCCCGGAAGAATAAATGGTGAATCTGCAAGCACCTCAGGGATGAGAAACCACAACAATACAGCCACACCCAACATGGAAAGAAAGGCGGACCCGCCAATGATCTTAAGGGTCGTTATGGTCGATTCCGGAATTGGCTTCTTCTCCGCCTCTTGATCCGCTTCTTGGCTCATGCGCCCTCCTATGCAAAACATTTCTGGTTCGCAATCATAGCAACCGATAATGGAGCCTCAACGGAAAACCGCCTCCAGGCCCCCGTCAAAAAACAAGGGGCCGAAAGCGGTTTCCCATCCATCCCAGATGGGAGGGGGGGGGGAGGAAATTAAGCCGACTGATTCATTCCCCCGCCAAGACCGGCGCACCCTGAGACGCTACGGGCTGGGCGACGCCATGACTTGGGGGACTGGAGTTTGATGGACTGGGGTTCGACGACGTGGACGGCGACGCGGACGGCACGAAAGACGGTTGGTCCGCCGCCTTCGGGACTGCGGACTGTCGGCCGGTTTGCGGCTGCTGAAGCTGTTGAATACGGGCCCGCTGCGCTCCGGCCTGGCGCGCGGCTTTTGAATTGAGGATCATGTTGACGGCATCCTCAATCTTGCGCACTTGGTCAATACCGTAAAACGCAGCATGGGCTTTCAGCGGGTTCGCGGTGTGCGCACCCGAAGCTTCGATCACCAAGGTGCCCTTGCCGAAATTGATGTCTTTGGTGTACACGCCCGCCAGCGACGAAAACGCGAAGCTCTTGACCTCGTGTTTGGGGAATAGGCTCAAAATCATCAAACGTTTGCTCGTCAGCGCGTAAAACACGTAAATTTTGCCGCGCAGCAGCGCCACCAGTGGAACCGCCGTCAAGGCCACGCCCAACACGGCGAACACCCAAGTGAGCACGCCGGTATAAGGCAAAGCATAAAGCTTCAGGGCCACACCTTGCCACAACAGCGCCAGCATGATCAGTGGCATGCCGCAGAACACCCCGCGCATGTGCGCCATGGCGAACGCGAACGCGCCCGGACGGCTGGACCACAACAGCTTTTCATGCGGACTGAGTTCGGCCTCCAAGACCGATTTGGTGGATTTTTGAGCAGGTTTAACCCCGGCTTTCGCACCGGTGGTCTTGGCGTTGTCGTTGGCGTTTTTGGACTTGGCCTTTTGAGAGTTGGCCATTGTTTTCCCTCAATTTGGTCGACTGACGCCCATCATTCAACCAAGAGGCATTTTATCTCCCGACACGCGAGAAGGGTATCGCACAAACGGACGAATTCGCCGTTTGGAATGTGAAGTTTTTGTTAAAAGGACGAGCCGGGCCGGGTCAAGAAGGCCTCTTCCTCCGGCGTGCTCACCCGCCCCAACGCGGCGTTGCGGTGCGGGAAGCGGCCGAATTCGGCGATGATGTCACGGTGTTTCTCCGCCCACTCCAAATCCTCCGCCCCCAACGGCGCGAACAGCTTCAAGGCCAAATCCTGATCGGCCAAATCTTCGCTGTGTTCAAACGGCAGATATAAAAACTTGCGCATCACCGACATGAGACTGGCGTCAAACTCACGCGCAATGGCCCGCTCCGCGACGGCGCGAGCCTTGGCGTCCTGGGCGAAGGCGCGGGCATCATCCCGATAAATATTGCGTGGAAATTGATCGAGGATGATCACCAGGGCCACCGCACCTTCCGGACTTTCGGCCATGGAATCCAGACGGCCCGCCGCCCCATCCGCGATCAGTGCGCCAAAACGGGTTTCGATTTCCCGGTCGAAATCCGGGTCTTTCTTAAACCAGGCCTCCCGGTTTTCGCCGTAGCCGGGGTCTTCGGGATCACCGAACCAAAAGGACAAAACGGCATCAATGATGTTCGATATGGCCTTGGGTGTCATGCTCGACCTCCCTGAATGGGCTTATGTTCCCCCTTGGCGCATCCCTTCGACAATCGACTCTTTCTCATATGGGCAAGCGTCACGGAAATTCCAGAGCCACGCATGGGGGCACCATGCGCCGGCACCGCAGGGGACTCAAAATCCGGAACGCACAAATGAAACGGGAGAAAGCCGTAGCTCTCTCCCGTTCTCATCGCTCATCGCCGATGCGCCACAAGTCCGAAGACCCATTTGAACCCGAAGGCCCAGTCGCATCCACGTGGCGAAACCTGCTGGCCGAACACTCGGATCGCTCCCGAATTCTTCCATCAGGCGCGGAGTTTCCCCCACTTGGCTGGATTTGGTCGCAGCGCCCAACCCCGGCGCGGGCCCAACCAGATGGCCGGACACCTGAGTTGACCGTCAGGCGCGGCAGCTGGCCCGTTCCCCCCTTCCCAGACAGCGATCCCGAAGGGCCGCGTTTGGCAAGGCGACCGTTTTTTCGTATCCATCCTTACCGAGGTGTGGATGACCCGAAAAGCCGGAGGCCGGCCCCCGTCCAGTCTTCCGGGTCGGAGCCGCAGCTCTGAGAGGCGCGGTTCACGGCCCGAAAGGCCAGGCGGCTTGGTTCGCTTTGCTCTCCACCACTTCAGCTTTCCGCATCGACCGTTGTTTAACGTGGCGGCAAACCCACATGCAGTCAGCCAGAGCGCCTTCATTGAGCCGAGCGTCCCGGTTGGTCCTACCGTCACAAAACCCGCCAGCGGGCCGAAACGTCAAGACCTCCCCCGTCAAGACGGCCCGTATCTCACGACACGAAAACCTCCTTGGGTGGGGTTGCCGCTTGTATCTGCCACCGGTTTCCTTGGCCCACCCCGTCCTTGAGAGAACGAGTCTCTTGAGAACCGGGCTTTCGCTGGTGACCGGCGCATCCCCGAAGGGACGCAAAAGCAGATCGGTACGGCGGAAGCATGGCCGGATTGATTCAGGTCAGAGGGCGGGCCCGAAGGCGCGCGGTCTTAGAGCCTGAAACCAAGAGCCGGTCAGCTCCCGACCGGCGGTCGATGCCTGGATGGAAACTCGCCAAGAAAGCCCGAAGGCCGACCCCGAATTTCCCCTCGACATCCCCCGTCGATCTGAGGAAATCGTGCCACCACATCTGGGGCCGGACAACGGTTTCTTTTCCACATTTAGCGCACATAATTTCCACCGTCTAAACGCCTCAAAATGCTTTTTTATGCAATTTTGCTAATGCAAGGTACGGCAATAGGTTGTGGAAATGGTGCGACGCAAAATACGAAAAATCTACATTGTGCAAATCAATGGAAAGCTTCGGACGGCTCCGTGGACACCTGTTGGAGCAGGTTTAACGTCTGAGCTCTGAATGCAATTCTACAGACCACCCCAACGACAAAGCCCCACGCTCCACTGCTTGCGCTTTTTCCATAGAAGGAACGCCGTCACGATGACAGCGACGAGCACCCACGAAGAGAAGGCCGTAATCTCACCCCGTATTTGGTTATTGGCCTGACGCCTCGAACCATCAAGCAGGTTGCCAACGATTGCATTCGGAAAAAATTGAAGCGCGCCCCCGGCTCATAAGGCAATGAATGTTGAGCTTTTCATCTCTCTTTCGCAATTCCCGACTACGGGAGTTGCCGCCAGTGAACGGACATGCAGCAATATTTCCGATCAAACCGCCACCCGGTTGCGCCCGCCGTCCTTGGCGCGATACAGCGCTTGGTCCGCAGCCTTAAGCGCCTCATCGGGCTCCTCTCCATCCTGGCGCTGACTTACCCCGATGGAAATGGTGACACTGACGGTGTCTTGATGGGCGGCTTTGCGTTTCGCCAGTTGGCGCGGCTTCACGCCCGTGGGCTTGACGTCCGGGCGGTCCTCGGCGCGCAGCTTGAACGACGCATTTTCGATGGCGGCGCGCAGCTTTTCTAGATGCGCCACCGCGTGACGCGCATCGCGGCGCGCGAACAGCACGGTGAACTCCTCGCCCCCGTAACGATACGCCCGGCCCCCGCCGCTGACGCGCAGCATCTGCCCGGCAACCATCTTGAGCACCTGATCGCCCACATCGTGGCCGTAAGTGTCGTTGAACTTTTTGAAATGGTCCACGTCCAGCATGGCCACCGCATAGGCCCCGCTTTGCGCGTTCAGATCGTGCATCAGCGCGCGCCGTCCGGGAAGCCCGGTGAGTTCGTCCAGGAACGCCAGCCGGTAGCTTTCCTGCGCCACGCACACCAGCAGCGCCACCCCGGCCAAGGCGAATAAGGCCGCCGAAAGCGCCCCGTCGCCCGCACTGTGCAGCGCCAAGCCGGATGCCGCCACCGCGCCGAACAGCCCGCCGTCGAGCGCCCCGCCGCTGTAGGCGGCGCGCGCTAAGAGCCCCAAGGAGGCCAGTAAAAACAAGATCAAGGCCGGTTGCGGCAACAAGGTCCAGGCGTCGAAATCCTTGTCGAAAATGCGTACATGCGTCAGATCGTCCACCGCCTGACGCGCCAAATCGCCGCCGTCCCACACCACGATCAGCGCTGCGCTCTGCAACACCAACAGCAGCACCCGCCCGATCATGCCTTGGGACAGCAGGCCCCGATCCGTCTTGATGGCGAACAACAAGGCGTTGAGCGGAAACAACACCGCCACGGCTGCGTAAACAACCGTCAGCCCCGGTTCGCGGGCATAAATGTTGGTTCCGGCGACGAAAGTTTGCACGACCCAGTGCGCACCCAACACCAACGCCGCCATCAGCACCACACGGGGGCATTTGAACCATGCCCCGGTCAGCCCTGCAAACAGGCACAGTGCGTACGGCGCCGCGCCCGCCAACACCACCATGGGCACCGGCAGATCCGCCATCGGGCCCACCGCCAGCACCGCCAAGCCCGAAAGCAGCATCAAGATGGGAAACAGCAACACGAACAGGGCGTTTCGCAAGACCATGTAACGGTGCTACACCTAAACGCTCAAGATACGGTTAAAGGAAGGCAAACCATGAACATCTGGCCCAAAAACATATGGATTTTGTTGGGCGGCTTCAACGCGGGCCTCGCGGTGGCGGCGGGCGCTTACGGCTGGCACGCCCTGGCCAATGACGACATGTTCATGATGGCCTCGCAATACCAGATGTGGCACGGGCTGGGGATGCTGGGCGCGGGCCTGATGATGCACGCGGCAGCCAGCCGTCGCACTGTACAGGCGCTGCATGCGGCCGGCGTGCTTTTCATGGCGGGCATTGTTTTGTTTTGCGGCACGCTTTACATCTTCGGCCAATTTGGAACCATCCCGCTTGAGGGCGCCGCGCCCATCGGCGGCATGGCGATGATGGCGGCGTGGGTGATTTTGGCCGTAGCCGGCGGATTTCGGCTCAAGCAACCCTAACGGCTTCGTTCGCTTTTGCTTAACCCCTTTGGCGTTATGCTGCGTCCATGGACGGGACGGAATCGCTGAGCCCCTACCGCCGCGCACGGGCGCGCACCGCCGCCTTGCTGTTCACGGTCAGCAAGGACGACCCCCTTTCGCGCTACGTCGATATCGGCCTGATCGTGTTGATCACGCTCAACATCGTCGCCGTGGTGCTGGAATCGGTGGATGACATCCACCGCGCGGCAGGCGATTATTTCCATTATTTCGAAATCTTTTCCGTGACGGTTTTTTCCATCGAATACGTCGCGCGCGTGTGGTCGGTGATCGACAATCCGTGGAAACCCGTGCACAACCATCCCATCAAGGGACGCATCAAATACATGCTCAGTTGGATGGCATTGATCGACCTGATCGCCATCGCGCCATTTTATCTCAGCTTCTTCATCGATGCCGACCTGCGCGTGCTGCGCGCGCTACGTTTGTTGCGCATCTTCAAGCTGAGCCGCTATTCCAGCGCCATGACCTTGTTGTTTCAGGTGTTCCGCGAAGAATCGCGCACCATCGGCGCGGCCATGTTCGTCTCGGTGTTGATGTTGTTCGTAGCTTCATCCCTCGCCTTCATCGCGGAGCACGAGGCCCAGCCGGACAAATTCTCCTCCATTCCCGCCGCCATGTACTGGGCGGTCATCACCATGACCACGGTGGGCTTCGGCGACGTGGTGCCGGTCACGCCTTGGGGTAAGTTCTTGGGCGCCATGATCGGGGTCATCGGCTTAGGGATGGTGGCGTTGCCTGCCGGCATTTTGGCCTCGGGCTTCGACAATGCACTCCACCGACGGCGCGCCATGTTGGAAGAAAAGGTTCACGCCGCCTTGGCCGACGGCGAGATCAGCGACGAAGAACAAGCAGACCTGGAAGAATTGGTGCGCCATCTGAATCTCAACACCGTCGACGCCAATGCAGTGATCTACGCGGTCAAGCACCAGAAGGCTCAGCAAGCCCCGGGGGTCTGCCCGCATTGCGGCAAGTCTTTGCATACCCAAGAAAAACTGCCTGCGCGGCCAAGCGAAGAAATCTAAAAAGTTCGCAATTCCATTACCCATAGTGGGCTATATTGTGTACACTCCAACTCAACTGCTTAGGATTGACCGTTTGAGAAGGACCACCCCATCATGTCCATGGATCGCGACAAGTCGCTGGCCTATGTCATCAATCGCCTATCCCGCCAACTCACCCAAGCGCTCAATGACGAACTGAAAAGCCACGGCGTCGCGCCCGGCCAGTTCCCGGTGCTGATGTGCCTGTGGGAACAAGACGGCCTGACGCAGCGCGAACTTTATGAACGGGTCAAGATCGAACAGGCGACCATGTCCAACACCTTAAAAAGAATGGAACGGGACTGCTTGATCTATCGCGAGCCGGACCCGGCGGACCGCCGCTCCATGCGCATCCATTTGACCGGCATGGCCAAAAAGCTCGAAGAAAAGCTCATCAAGGGCGCAAAGAGCGTCAACAAAACAGCGCTCGACGGCTTGAAGAAAAAAGAGCGCAAGCAGCTCATGGAAATGCTGTTGGTGATGAGCGACAACTTGCTCCAATCCGATCCCAAGGCCAAATAAGCCCGCACAACAACCGGTGACAGCGTGCCCGACCTGACGATCATCGTGCCGACCTATAACGAGCGCGACAATGTCGCCGTGCTGGTGGACCGTCTGGCTGCGGCGCTGGATGGCCTTGACTGGTCGGCGCTGTTCGTCGATGACAATTCCCCGGACGGAACCGCTGAGGCCGTCGACGCCATCGCGAAACACAACCCCCGTGTGGCGTGCCTCAAGCGAATCGGGCGGCGCGGGTTGTCGTCCGCGGTGATCGAGGGCATGCAACAGACCACCGCGCCGTATCTGGCGGTGATGGATGCGGACCTGCAACACGACGAAACCGTTCTGCCGAAGATGCTCGACGCGCTGAAACAAGGCGGCACGGAGTTGGTGGCCGCAAGCCGCTATATGGCGGGCGGCGGCATGGAGGGTTGGCCCAAGGTGCGCCGGATGATTTCGCGAACGGCGACAGGGCTCACCAACTTGGTGCTCAAAAGCACGCCCCGACTCACCGATCCCATGAGCGGCTTTTTCATGATCCGCCGCGAAGTTTTCGAAGAGGTGGGGCCGAAACTTTCCGGAACGGGTTTTAAAATCCTGCTCGATTTTTTCCTGTCCGCGAACCGTCCCTTGGTGTTCCAGGAAGTCCCCTTCACCTTCCGTCCCCGTCACATGGGCGAAAGCAAGCTCGACGTGCGCGTCAGTCTGGAGCTGGTCGAGTTGCTGGCGGAGCGCACCGTGGGCCGCATCGTCCCGGTCAAATTTATCCTGTTCACCGCTGTCGGCGCGATCGGCGTCGGCGTGCACCTGGGCGTTCTGGGCATTGCGATCGAAGGCTTCGCCCTCGCGTTCAACATCGCACAAATCCTCGCGATCTGGGTGGCGATGACATCGAACTTCTTCTTGAACAACATCGTCACCTTCCGCGACAGCCCCCTGGTGGGCGGCGCGGCATTGCTTAAAGGGTTGCTGAGTTTCTACGTTGCGTGCTCTTTGGGCGCGGTGGTGAATTTCGCCGTCGCGGCGTTCGTGTTCGACATGCTGGCGTTGTGGGCCTTAGCGGGTTTCACCGGCGCGGTGGCGGGTGCGGTGTGGAACTACGCCACCACCAGCGCATTCACCTGGAAACGCCACAAGCAATAAGCCCCCTTCGGGTCGGATCGTCTTAAGTGGGATCACTTTCGTGTTTCCACTTAAGACGTGAATCCGTCCCTCACTAATGTATTAGAGGGCGATTCACGGATGAGGTTGACGCTCATATGCATCAACTCATCCGATCGCACTCTAGGACGCAAGCCGCACTAGCGCACCACCGCCATCAACATGACGTGCGGATCGGTGGCGTCCAAAACCTGCGTTTCGAGCGGAATGGCCGTGCGCCACGTTTGCGCCGCGCCATGCGGATCCATCACCAGAACGTAATCGAAATGCCGTGCGACCGTGGCCCAATCGACATGGGCCGGATCGCCGTAGACGACCCGGCGGGTGTTTTGACGGACGGGCCCATAGGCCGGAGTGTAATTGAGCGGCTGTTGGGTTTTGAAAGCGAACAGGGACGGCAGGAAGTGGTTGCGTTCGATCACGCCCACTGCGCTCAAGTGCGGCCACGGGATGGGGCTTTCGGCCTCTTTCCAACCGCCGCCGAAAAAGGCGGGAAAGATTTTGGAGCCCTCGGGCAAGGCTTTGAGCAGCGCCGCCACATGCGCCTGGTGGGTGTCGGCGCGGGCCCAACGCTGATGGACGTAGACCGACTGCAGGCCGACCGTCAAAACCAAAAAGCCCAACAGCGCCACTTCACCGCGCCGGGTGGCGGGCGTCCAGGCCAGCGCCCCGCATGCCACCAAAGCCAGCGGAATCAACAACCGCCAATCCACGTTGCTGCCCGACAGCAAAAACGGCGGCACAAGGATGTAAAGCGCCAGCAATACGAACACCGCCGCGGTCATATGCTTGTGGAACGCGGTGCGCCAATGGCGCAGCGCCAGTACGATCAAGAACAGCACCAAAGCAGACACGGCGGCCCGCACCGCTGGCCCGTCGAACATGGTCAGGTGGGCTAAGTTCAAGACCTTCCAAGTCCAATCGAACAGGTATGGCGTACCCGGGCTCTCGCCCCCGGCGGTGGGTGACAAGAAAAAAAACGCACCCAGTGGCAGAACGAACTGGCTGGCGCGGACCGCCAGTTCACGAAACTGGGTCCACTTGAGTTCGCTCAGGGCCTGCATGCCCACCAGAACCGCGTAAATCCCCAGGCCATAAAGGTGCACCGTGAGCAGCACCAGCCCCATCACCGTGCCAACGGCGGCATGCAGATATTGGCTGCGCCGCACCAGCAACAGATACGCCCCGAACGCCCAGATGGCGAGACCGCAGGCCAGCAGGTAATTCAAGGTGCCCAGGTTCAGGGCATAGTTGTAAAGCACCAGAAACCCGCCCAGCGATGCGGCGGTGACGCGCCCGAACAGCACGTAACTCAAAAACGGCGCGGCGCTGGTGAACGCCACGACGACCAGCAGCAGATAAGCTTTGCCCGCGCCTCCGACCCCCAGCCATTCGCCAAATGCGAAGCCGAACAGATCCATGCCCAAATTGGGCAGGAACCGCCACTCGATCCGGTAAAACTGGCCCAGAACCGGATCGTCCGGGTTCAAGATGATGTGCAGCCGCGCCAAGTGGTTCAAATAATCCACCAGCGGCGGATACGCGAACGCCAGGACCGGCAGGACGCTCAGCGCAAGCAAAGCGAAATAGGAGGCGAGGAGGAGCTTTTGCAATCGGTCGGGTCCGCTGGGAATCAGATGGACTCCGATTTGACCAAGCCCCACCGTTGAACGTCAAGCAAAGCGTCAAGTGCAGCGTCAAAATCGGCTCTGACTTGATAAAACGCCCACCTAAGCCGGTTGCCGATACGTGTCTTCGTCTTGCACATTATTGCGGGGATACAGCGTGTGAACCTCTGCGGGCGGATGCACCGCACCCGTTTCACGCAACTGCTGGGCATGGGCCAGGGCTTTGTCGTCAATGCGAATGCCCCGGCGCGGGCGGAGAAACAATCCCGCCTGTCCCAGGGCTTCGGCCAGTCGCCACAACGGATCGCGCAAGGTGCGGATGGTCGGCAACGCCAACCACCAGGACAGGTACAAATCCGCCGCCGTGTGGCGCGCGCCGTGTTGATAGGCCGCAAGCGCTGCAAGCACGCGCTGTTCGCCCAAAGAGACCTGGCTGTGCAGAACGGCGCGAATGTGCAAACGCTCCGCCCCTTCGGCGGACATCAACCCCATCACCCGCGCCACATCCGTCATGACGGGTCGCGCATGGGCCAAGCGAAAGCCCGCATGCAACTGCGAAACTGGATTTTGGCCTTCGTGACACGCACATACCCAAGTGCGCATGGCCCAAACCATCAGTTTCTCGCTAAAGGGAAGGTCTTCCAAGCATGTCGGCAACATGCTGATCGGCGTTACGCTCATCAAGTGTCCCCACAAAAAAATAACCTGGCTCGACGCCCATCGAATCCCGGAACGAACGCCCCAAAGAACAGGGCGATCCGAAAACGGGCGACAACCGGCCTCCAACGGTGGAGAGACGTAACACGCCCCATGACAATATGCAAATGATTATCAATCGCATATAAATGCTTCGGCGGGACTGCCAAATGGCGGCGAAAGCAGCCATGGTCCAAAGGGGATCGGCATGTATACTTGGGCGCAAACGAATCCGATGAGGACCAGAATGCCCAACCAACTCAACGATCCATTGCTCCGCCCCTTTCGCGCGCTGCGCCCCGCCCAAGGCCGGGAGGGAGAAATCGTGGCCCCGCCCTACGACGTCATGAACACGGCGGAGGCCCGGGAGATGGCGGCGGATAAACCGTGGAGCTTCTTGCATGTGTCGCGTGCCGAAATCGATTTGGACGAAGACGCGGACCCTTATAGCGACGCGGTCTACGCCAAGGCGGGCGAAAACCTGCAAAAGATGGTCGACGCCGGGTTGCTGGTGCGCGAAGTCGAGCCGCAGTTTTACGTCTACCGCGCCACCATGGGCGACCATGTGCAGACCGGCATCGTCGGCGGGGCCAGCGTGCGCGCCTATGAAGACGGCCGCATCAAAAAGCACGAACTGACCCGTCCCACCAAGGAAGACGACCGCGTCAATCAGATCGAAGCGGTGGGCGCGCAGACCGGCCCGGTGTTCCTGACGTACCGCGCCAACGCCGATCTCGCCGCCATCTATGCGGACATCACCGCCAACCCACCGCTGCTGGAAGCCGGCCATGGCGACGGTGTGCTGCATCAGGTTTGGGGCGTGAATGAGCCGGACACCATCCAGCGCATCTTGGGCATCTTCACCGACATGGACGCGCTCTACGTCGCGGACGGGCATCACAGGAGCGCTGCGGCGCTGCGCGTCGCGGCCAACCGGCGCGGCGACAACGCCGATCCGAACGCGTCGCACGAGAGTTTCCTGACGGTCAGCTTCCCCGACGACGAAGTGCTGATCCTCGACTACAACCGCGTCGTCAAAGACCTGAACGGGATGGATGTCCAAGGCTTCCTCGCCAAACTGGAAGCCGATTTCGAGATCACCCCGGTGGATGGACCCGTGGGGCCGGAGCACCCGGCATCCTTCGGCCTCTATGTGGATAGGCGCTGGTATGTGTTGGTGTTGAAAACCCCGCCGGGCGAAGACGCGGACCCGGTCCAGCGCCTCGACGTCAGCTTGCTCACGGATCATATCCTGACGCCGATCCTCGGCATCGGCGATCCGCGCACCGATAACCGCATCGATTTCGTCGGCGGCGCGCGCGGGCTGGACGGCCTCGCCAAACGGGTCGACAGCGGCGAGTGGGCCTGCGCCTTTTCCATGTACCCGACGGGGCTCGGCGATCTCATGGCGGTGGCCGACGCCGACCAGATCATGCCGCCGAAATCAACCTGGTTCGAACCGAAACTGGCGGATGGGTTGGTGTCGTTGGTGCTGGATTAATAGCGTTTGCGAACCAGAAATAATTGCCCATCAAAGAAGAGTAGTGAGTCTAGTTCTCGAGTTATGGTGGTTCTACCGGAGAGGCCGAGCTATGCGATTACTATTGGTTATCATTTTTTGTTGCACGGCTATGAACGCCCTTGCTCAGGATATTTCAGAGCCACAGAGGAAAGCTCTAAACAACCTTCAGCACGAACTGTCTGAGTGCGCGATGTTTTACAATATTTCTGAAAAGGGTTTTAAAAAAAATGGTTCGGCTGATGCGTTAAAAAGCAGCCAACAATCCGCGCATATGAAAGACACGCTATTCATTATGGCTTATATGATAGGGAGGGATATCGGCATGAATGAAGACGCCATGTCAACTCGACTAAAAATGTCTTTCAATTCAATGATGGATATGATGGACGACAATTTCGTGAATTATTCTATTCTTTTGCAAAAATACGCTGAACCTTGCGCATCTTTGTACAGGAATGCTGATGCGCGAATAAATGAAGCAATGGGTCGTTAATTCACCGTCTGATAAAAATATTCTTTTATTTATAGAGCTTTAGAAATTCCCTAGATTGCAACCATAAAACCGCCACCGGATCACTCCAGCGGCGGTTTTTTGTTTTCTGAGAGTGTAAAGCTCAGTCCGGCAGCTTCCATACTTCCGGCGCATCTTGCAAGCGCTGGATTTGCGCTTGGCGTTGGTTTTCCATTTCCTGGGGCAGATGATCGCCGAAGCGCCCGAACAGTTCGGACTGGTCCTCGGCATCGGCCAGGGCGCCGGCTTTGTCGACTTCCATCAGGTGTTCGAAGGTTTCCTTGGCGTAGTCCAGGCCGTCCCAGGTGATGTCCTCGTGGGTCGGCATCAGGCCGATGGGGCTTTCGACAGCCGCGCCGGAGTTGCCGTTCACACGGTCGACGATCCATTTCAGAACGCGCATGTTTTGGCCGAAGCCCGGCCACATGAACTTGCCGTTTTCGTCCTTGCGGAACCAGTTGACGCGGAAGATCGCGGGCGGGTTTTCGAGCTTCGCGCCGAAGTCCACCCAGTGCTGCCAGTAATCGCCCATGTTGTAGCCGCAAAACGGCAGCATGGCGAACGGGTCGCGGCGGATCGCCGCCTGGCCGACGGCGGCCGCGGTGGCTTCCGAGCCCATGGTCGCGGCCATGTAAACGCCGTGATTCCAATCGAACGCTTGGTAAGCTAGCGGGAAGGTCTTCGACAAACGTCCGCCGAAGATGAACGCGGAGATGGGTACGCCCTTGGGATCTTCCCAAGCCGGGTCGATGGTCGGACACTGAGAAGCCGGCGCGGTGAAGCGCGCATTGGGGTGCGCGGCGGGCGTCTCAGCATCGGGGGTCCAATCGTTGCCCTTCCAGTCGGTCAGGTGCTGGGGTGGCTCGGACATGTCTTCCCACCACACGTCGCCGTCATCAGTTTCGGCGACGTTGGTGAAGATGCAGTTTTCACTGAGCGAATGCATCGCCGACGGATTCGACGCCATGGACGTGCCCGGCGCGACGCCGAAGTAGCCGTATTCGGGATTGATGGCGTAGAGCTTGCCGTCCTCACCCGGTTTGATCCAGGCGATGTCGTCGCCCACGGTCCAGACCTTCCAGCCTTCGAAGCCTTCGGGCGGGATCAGCATGGCCAAGTTGGTCTTGCCGCACGCCGACGGGAACGCGGCGGCGACGTAGGTCTTTTCGCCTTCCGGACTCTCGAGCCCCACGATCAGCATGTGTTCGGCCAGCCACCCTTCGTCGCGCGCCATGGCAGAGGCGATGCGCAGCGCGAAGCACTTCTTGCCGAGCAGCGCGTTGCCGCCGTAACCGGAGCCGAAGGACCAGATTTCACGGGTTTCGGGATAGTGCACGATGTACTTCTCGGCATTGCACGGCCAGGCGACGTCCTCTTGACCCTCAGAAAGCGGCGCGCCGACGGAATGCACGCAGGGCACGAACTCGCCGTCTTCGCCCAAAACGTCCAGAACCTGGGAGCCCATGCGCGTCATGATCTTCATGTTCACCGCCGCGTAGGCCGAATCGGTCAACTGCACGCCGATGTGTGCGATGGGCGAGCCCAGCGGCCCCATGGAAAACGGCACCACGTACATGGTGCGCCCGGCCATGCAGCCGTCGAACAGGCCGTTCAGCTTTTCGCGCATCTCACCCGGCGCCATCCAGTTGTTGGTCGGGCCCGCGTCTTCTTCACGTTCGGAACAGATGAACGTGCGATCCTCGACCCGCGCCACGTCGGACGGATCGGAACAGGCCAAGTAGCTGTTCGGCCGCTTGGCGTCGTTGAGCTTTTTCAACGTGCCCGCGTCGACCATTTCGGCGCACAGGCGGTTGTATTCCTCTTCGCTGCCATCGCACCAGTGAATGGCCGCCGGTTTGGTCAGTGCCGCGATCTCTTCGATCCAAGCCTGCAATTGTGCGTGCGCTTTGGGCGCTTCCGCAGTGTTGAGCATCTGTTGTGGTCCTTTGACGAGTTTCGAGTTCCCTGGGGGGGCATAAGATTAACGGGTGAAACGTGTGCGTCAAAAGTTTTTTGCAGGTGCGAAAAGGCCAGGGATTCCAGGCTGTTAAAAGCCGGTTTTTGGACTTTCCACAAGATTTTCGTCACAAGACCGTAAAAAAACCACCCGATCGGGGTGGTCGATGCGCCGATTCTGGCGTGACGTACGCCTCAAATCCGGCCCTTCATTTTGCCGGAGCGGTTACTGAATGCTGGGCTTTTGAGGTGTTTTGCTTTCATCCTTCGCAACCCGCACGCGGTAGCGCGACGGGATCGAGCGGTCGAGCAGGTCCACCTGCTCCGATAGGTGGGCAAGGTGCGTGCGGAGCTGTTTCAGAGCTTCGGTGTGCTCGTTGATGCGCTTGTCCAAGCCGGACTGGGCTTCGTCGTTGGACGTCATCATACGCGACGTCTTATCCAGCTTTTTGTCCATTTCGCGCAGTTCCTCGCGCAATGTTTTGACATGCGCGCGCACGAATTTTTCGTTCTGGTTTTCGATCTTTTTGGCGGTTTCGCTGGTCAGCCACAGGGCGACCATGGCGATGAAAAAGGCGAGAATGGCGATGATGATGCTGAGCATGGACTGACGTGCGGTTTGAAGTGGTTTGCGGCCGCGCCCCGGCCGGATGGCGGAGCGCGTGCAAACCATTCAACCAAAAAACGCCGGGGCGGTGTAGGGGGAAAAGCAATTAACCCACAGGTATATATTCAAATGAGCAGGGGTTCACAGCTTAAAACCCCGCCCGCTTGACCATGGCCCGCAACCGGGCCTGCCATGCGCGCGCATCCTTCGCCGGTGACGGAAAATCGAGGCGCGCCTGGACGCTTTTGGGACCGGCCAAGGACAATCCGTCGGGATCGAGCCCCACCACGTTCCAGCCCCGGCCCGACTTACCGAAAACGGTTTTGAACACGGCGCGCACCATGTCCTGTTTTTCGCCGTTCAGCGCCGCCAACAAGCGATCATGCGCCACCGCCAAATCCGGGGCGGGGGTCAAATACTCCGACGCCTTGGCCCATTTCGCCGCGCCGAAACCACCAACGTAGTGCACTTTATCCACGTCCATGCGCCACATAGCAAAATCGCCGAACCCCGCATACATGGCCGCACCCGGATGGTGGGCCAGATAGAGGCCGCGCGCCGCATCCGCCGCTGCTTCGTCCAGCTTTCGCACCGTGCCGCTCAAGGTGCAGCGTGCGTCTTCCAGCGGGTTGGCGGCATGGCCCGGAGCCTCCAGCAGGATCGAGGCGCGCGCGTCCGCCAACACGTCCTGGGTGTGCGCGGACAATGTGGAGAACAAGAACAACGGCGCGCCGTCCAAATCCAGCGCCACACCGACCTTGGAGACATAAGGATGGTGTTGTTGAGACGGACGGGCGGCGCGGCGGTTGGTGGCGAACGCGCCTTTGAGCGCGCCGCGCGCGATCAAACGGGCGGCGCGGGCGGCGACTTTAGGGTCGATTCCGGGCGGTCTTTTTTTCATCCGATTACCACTCAGTCCACATGGTCCTAGTGCACGTGGGCCCAGTCCGCAGGGGCCCAGTCCGCAGGGGCTCAATCCACATGGCGCAGGACCATATCACGCAAGGTAACGATGCCCACCGGAGAGCGGCTCTCGTCGACCACCAAGCCGCGCGACAGACCGAACTGCACCAGCAGACGCACCGCATAGCGGATGTTCATGTCCTTGGCCACGGTCAAGACCGGCTTGGACATGACTTCGTAGACGTTGACGCGTTCCGGGGCGCGGTTTTGTGCGATGACGTGCTTGGCAATGTCGGAGACCACCACCAAACCGTATTCGTCCGCTTCGTCGCGCCGCTCCGCGACCAGGGAGCTCACGCCCGCGTCGCGCATTTTGTTGACCGCGTCCTGTACGGTGGCGGTGGCGTCGATGGTGGCGATGTTCACGGACATCACATCTTCGACTTTGACATAGCTTCTTTCGCTCATAGCTCTTTCTCGACTTCATCAATCAAGGTTGGCAATTGGGAGGATAATCCGACGGCGTCCTCCAGCGCGATCTGGCATGCGATGCCCGCGCCCGGGTCTTCATCGAGACGGCCTGCGCGCGCGATGGTTTCCAAAATCTCGCGCGCCTTCGGTTCGGCGACCAGGAACAGCACGATGTCGCGCTGCGCCGCCAAATCCAACCCTAAGAAAGTCTTTTCCTTCTTCAGGCCTTCGCCTTGGGCGCTGGTGATCACCGTGGCGCCGGTGGCCCCGGCGTCGCGCGCGGCGTCGATGACCGTTTGCGTGAGCTCGTCGCTAACGAGAGCCATAATCATTTTCAGGTTCATAGGCTTGTCTCCTTGTCACCCGCTTGATCCGTCTCTTGATCCCTCTTGCGTTTTCGCGCCTGAACCCAATCGGCGATATTGGCGTATGCCAGCACCGCCATAATGGGGAAAAGGCTCGCAAATGCAATCAGCCCGAAACCGTCCAACAAGGGGCTGCGCCCGGGTATGGTCGAAGCCAAACCCAGCCCCAACGCCGTGACCACCGGCACTGTCACCGTGGAGGTGGTGACGCCGCCGGAATCGTAGGCCAAGGCTATGATGAATTTCGACGCCCACAGCGTCTGGATGATGACCACCACGTAACCCGCGATGATGTACCAGTGCAGCGGCGTGCCCGACACCTCCCGGTACGCGCCCAGCGATACACCCACCGCAACGCCGATGGCAACGGCGATCCTGAGCCCCCAGGCATTGATCGCACCGCCCGAAATTTGTTCGGCCTTGAGCGCCACCGCGATCAGGGACGGCTCCGCCACCGTGGTGGCGAACCCGATGGCGGCGGCGAACGCGTAGACCCAGGCGTAATCTTTCCAGTTGACGATGCCTTTGAGCGCATCCCCGCCGATGAATTCAGGATCGGTGAGCTGCTGCGCCATGGTCTCGCCCAGCGGGAACAAAGCCGTTTGCAGTCCCACCAGAAACAACGTCAAACCGATCAGCACATACAGAAAGCCAATGGCGATGCGGCTGGGGTTGGGCGGCACGCGGCGGATGACGGCGGCTTGGAAGAATACCAAGATCGCGGCGATGGGCGCGACGTCGAACACCGTCGCCCAAGCGGTCATCGCGATATGGTGTAAGAGCTCCAGCATCAATAAACCATCCCGTAGACCATCACGAACATCATCGGCGTCAGGCTGGCGAACGCGATCAAGCCGAAGCCGTCGGTCATGGGGTTGCGTCCGCGGATCGACGTCGCGAGCCCCACGCCCAAGGCGGTGACCAGCGGCACGGTGATGGTCGAGGTGGTGACGCCGCCCGAATCGTAGGCGATGCCGACGATTTCCGGCGGCGCGAAGAAGGTCAGGATGACGACGCCCATGTAGCCCGCGATGATCACGTATTGAATGGGCCAGCCTTTGATGATGCGCAGCACGCCGATGACGATGGCCAGCCCCACCGACAGCGCCACCGTCATACGTAATCCATAGGCGTAATGTCCGAGTGTTTCTTCATCGCGGGCAATGAGGCCGCCCTCCGCGACCGTTTTCGCGGCTTCGGCGGCGACCGCGATCAACGCCGGCTCCGCCACCGTGGTGCCGAAGCCCAAGGCAAACGCGAACGCCATCAGCCACAGTACGGAGCCTTTTTTGGCGAACGCTTGGGCCATGGCTTCACCCAACGGGAACAGGCCCATTTCCAACCCCCGCACGAAAAACGCCAAGCCGAGGACCACCAAGATCGTGCCGATCAGGATTTGGCTCAGGTTGGGAAACGGCTGTTGGATAACGACGATCTGGAAAAACGCGATGACCACGACGATCGGTGCAAGATCGCGTCCAGCGCCCAACAACAACCGGGCCAGACCTTTGGCGGTTTTCAGGAATTCACCCAATGCTATAGCGTCCCGTTTTCCGCTGTATGAGAAAGTGGTCGGGAAAACCCGGTTCGCTCATCCGTGGCTTGAAGGCGGAAGCGTTAAAACGGTTGGGCGGAAAGAAGCAACGCCGCAAACAGGCTCAGCGCGCCCACGGCGATGAGGAGCGGCTCAAAAACAGACGCTTCGACGGCACGGGCTTTGGTTTGGGAATGTTGGCGCGCATAGCCGCCTTTGGGGTTGTCGTGATAGCCGTTCAGCATGTTTCGGTCCACTCCCGTTGAAATGCCTGCAATACAATCGTGCGATCCGGTAGGCGTCACATTGTGGGGCATCACGCCCCGCTTGCGCCTTGTTCCAACTATAATTTTGCCACAAAGCAGAGGTCAATTGACTATGCGTGAAAAAGCGCACTTTTTTGCGATTTCAATCCACATTTGGGGCTAAAATGCTCAAAAACACACTTCAACCGCAAATTTCAGATGTCCGGATTTTCGACATGACGCAAACCATCGCCCTGGTCGATGACGACCGCAATATTCTCACATCCGTTTCCATGGCGCTGGAAGCCGAAGGCTTCGACGTCGACACCTACAAGGACGGTCAAGAAGCGCTCCGCGAAATTACGCGCAAACCCCCCGACCTGGCGGTGCTGGACATCAAGATGCCGCGCATGGACGGCATGGAACTGCTGGGTGAGTTGAAGAAACGCTCCGATCTGCCGGTGATTTTCCTGACCTCCAAGGACGATGAATTGGACGAGGCCATGGGCCTGCGCATGGGCGCGGACGATTACATCAAGAAACCGTTTTCCCAGCGTCTGCTGATCGAGCGCATCCGTGCGGTGTTGCGCCGGCGCGAGCCGCAGTCGACCGCCAACGAAGTCATTCAACGCGGCGATCTGACGTTGGACAGCACTCGCCACTTGTGTGTGTGGAAGGGGGAACAGGTGAATCTGACGGTCACGGAATTCTTGTTGCTGCAAGCGCTCGCGCGCACACCCGGCCATGTGAAAAGCCGCGATCAACTGATCGATGCGGCTTACGGCGAGCACATCTACGTGGATGATCGCACCATCGACAGCCACATCAAACGGCTGCGGCGCAAGTTCCGCGAAGTCGACAGTGACTTTTCCGCCATCGAAACGCTCTACGGCGTGGGCTACCGTTATTCCGGCGAGTGATGTAATCTAAGCCCAGGGTCAAACATTCAACCTGCACAAAAATCATAATCCGGCTCAGCCGCTGTAGCTGATCGACCGAAGTGTTTACCCTCTTGATGGAGAAGGGTGGAACTTGAATACGACGGCAACCGCACGGGCTTTACTGCGAATTTGCTCGCTGTTCTTGATGTTTGTCGTGATGACGACCTACGTTTGGGCGCAGTCGGATGAACGCTTGGTGCGCGTCGGCGTCTATCAAAACGCCCCTCAGGTGTTCATCGAAGACGACGGTGCGCCGCGCGGCATCTATATCGATATCCTGAATGAAGTGGCGCGCCTGGAAAACTGGCGGCTGGAGTTCGTGCCGGGCACCTTTGCCAGCGGACTGGACGCGGTGCGCAATGGGCAAATCGACGTGATGACGTCCATCGCGGCCACGCCGGATCGCGACGAGTATATCGATTTCTCGAAAGAAACCGTGGTTTCGGTCTGGGCGCAGCTCTATGTGCGGCCAGATTTCTCGCCGCAGAACATTCTCGACATGCAAGATACCCGCGTCACGGTCTTGCGCGATGGTATTCTCGGGCGTGCATTTGACAAACTTTGCAAGGGCTTCGATGTGACTTGCCAGATCATACCCGTGGATTCCTATGATCATGCCCTACAAGCCATCGACGACGGTTTGGCGGATGGGGCGGTGGTCAATTCCATCTTAGGTTTTTCCCGTGAAACGAACTATGCCGCGGAACGCAGCTCCATCGTGTTCAGCCCTTTCCGATTGCAGATCGCGGTTCCCGAAGCGCGCAACGCCGACATCACGGCTGCGGTCGATCGCCATTTGGCGGCGTGGCGGGAGGACAAAAACAGTTTTTACTTTCAAACCCTGGATCGCTGGCTGGGCCTGAAGCAGGAAGAGAAAAACGTCATCCCGGTATGGATCTGGTGGACCCTGGGTGCCGGTGGGGTATTTATACTCCTGTTTTTTACCTGGAACGCCACGTTGCGCCGCGAGGTGACGCAACGAAAGCGGGCCGAAATGTCGTTGGCGTTGGCCAAGGATGAAGCCGAAGCCGCCAACCGCGCGAAATCAGAATTTTTGGCGGCGATGAGCCATGACTTGCGCACGCCGCTCAACGCCATCATGGGGTTTGCGCAGATGATGGAGATGCGCACCTTCGGCGAATTGGGTGATCCGCATTACGAAAAATACGCCAAGGACATCCACGACAGCGGAACCTTTCTGGTCAGCATGATCAACGACATTTTGGACCTGTCCAAGGTCGAGGCCGGAAAGTACGTGCTGAGTGAACACGATATCGATATGAAGGTGTTCTTCGAAGATGTGACCGATATGACCCAACCGCTGGCTCAAGAGAAAAACATCACCCTGGTTCTCGAGCACGCCAGCCGACCCCCGATTCTGCACGCCGATGAACGGGTCATGACCCAAGTTCTCAACAACCTGCTGTCCAATGCCATCAAGTTCACCGCTGAAGGTGGCCGCATCACAATTCGGTCTTGGATCGGACCACAAGGCAATTTATCCATCTCCGTTTCGGATAACGGCCAGGGTATGAGCCAAGATGACATCGCCAAGGCCTTGCAACCGTTCGAACAAGTCAATAGCAACCAAGCCCAAAAACAAGAAGGGACCGGATTGGGTTTGTATCTTTGTCAAAAGCTTGTCGGACTGCATGGGGGCTCCATTCTGATCAAAAGCGAGATCGATACCGGCACGGAAGTGGTGGTCAAATTCCCCCCCCATCGGGTTGTGCGCAGGGATTAAGCGCGATATGGGTTTAGAAACGATTATCGATGAGTAGGCATCTTGCATGAACCCAACCCCGTCCAATGGGCAGGGCCCGCGCCCACCGGAAACGCCGCCGACCCTGACCCGGCGGTTTTCGCCGTTGACCCGGCGCATCCTGGCGGTGAACCTGTTGGCCCCGGCGCTGCTGGTGGCGGGCCTATTTTATCTTGGCGAATATCGCAACAACCTGATCGCCACGGAATTGTCGGCGTTGCGCACGCATGCGGAAATCTTCGCCGTGGCGTTGGGCGAAACGGCGGTGTCGGATGCCGGCCAACAATTGCTCCCCGACCTGGCGTCGCAAATCGTGCGCCGCCTGGCGTTCACCGCCGAAACCCGTGCGCGTTTGTTCGCTTTCGATGGCGAATTGGTCGCGGACTCCCGCATCCTGTTGGAACCTGGCGGCGAGGTGGAAGAGCAGACCTTGCCCCCACCCATGAGCGAAGAGGAAAAGCAAAGCACGCTAACCAGCGTGTTCCGAGCGCTCGACAGGGCCTACATGTGGCTGCCGGGGGTGGAAGAATACCCGGCCTATCACGAAGAAGTCGAACAGTATGCCGGTGACTACCGGGAAGTCATGGGCGCCATGCGCGGTGAAACGTGGGTGGCGCGCCGTTCCATGCCGGATGGCTCTTTGATTCTGTCCGTCGCCATGCCGGTGACGCGCTACAAACAGACGCTCGGCGCATTGATGCTGTCAAAATCGTCCGCCGAAATTGACGCGGCGCTGTTCGAGGTGCGTTTGGATATCCTGCGCGTCTTCGCCTTCACCTTGGTGATCACGGTGCTGGTATCGTTCTATCTGGCGGGCACCATCGCGCGGCCAATCCGGATATTGGCCCGCGCGGCTGATCGCGTACGCAAAGGCCGTCACCGTCAACACACCATCCCCGGTATGCGCGGCAGGTCCGATGAAATCGGCGAACTGGCGGGCGCACTCAACGACATGACGGAGGCCCTGTGGGAGCGCATGGACGCCATCGAAGCGTTCGCCGCGGACGTGTCCCATGAAATCAAGAACCCGCTCACCAGCCTTAAAAGCGCGGTGGAAACGGCGGCGCGCCTCAAAGATCCCGAACAACAACGCAAACTGATGGCGGTGATCCAGGAAGACGTGGAACGGCTCGACCGGCTGATCAGCGACATTTCCGACGCATCGCGTCTGGATGCGGAGCTGTCGCGCGCCGAGATCGCACCGGCGGACGTAGGCCGGATGATCGCCACACTGGCCGACATCCACAGCCACACCGCGCAGGACGGCGCACCGGAACTGATCGTCGATGTCGACAACGGCTTGATGGTCAACGGCATCGAAAACCGCCTGGTCCAGGTGTTTCGCAACCTGATCACCAACGCCATATCGTTCAGCCCCAGCCACGACGCCTCCATCCGCCTGTCCGCGCATCAAGATGGAGGCATGATCATCGCCTACGTCCAAGACCAAGGCCCCGGCATTCCACAAGGCAAGGAACTCGACATCTTCAACCGCTTTTATACGGAACGCCCGGAAACGGAGCACTTCGGCCGCCATTCCGGCCTGGGGCTGTCCATTTCCAAGGAAATCGTCGAAGCGCACGGCGGCACCATCACCGCCGAAACCGTACGATCCGATCACGGTCAAGCGTTGGGCGCGCGCTTCACCGTGTGTTTGCCGGCGGCGTAAATTTACCTTCCAGCCTTTAAATTCGTTGACTCCCGGCGGGGTGCGTTTCACGCTCAGAATATGGAACGCATTCACGCCACGTGTGTCGTTATCAAGGGTCAAGGCATGCTGCTGCGCGGCAAACCGGGATCCGGCAAATCGGATTTGGCGTTGCGCCTGATCGACGAAGGTGCGGGGTTGGTGGCGGACGATTATACCGAGCTTGCGGCCAAGGACGGCCGGCTTTACGCCACAGCACCCGCCGCGATCCAAGGCTTGTTGGAAGTGCGCGGCGTCGGCGTTGTGCAAATCGGCTGTGTGCCGCGCGTTCACATTGCGGCTCTTTTCGACCTGGTTGCCTTGAGCGATATCGAACGCTTGCCCGAACCAATGCGCGAAACCTTATGCGGGGTCGACATCCCGCGCTATTGCCTGCACGGTTTTGACGCATCCGCCACCGCCAAGGTGCGCTTGGCGCTGAAGGCGCAAATGGAAAACCTGTTTCACACCGGTTAGGGCCAGGACCCATTATTCTGGTGTGTTTGGTTTGCGAAAACCGTTGCCTGACTAGGAAAAGACGCGCCGGAAGTGCGCCACCACTTTCAAGCGGCTTTGACGCCGTTCAGGGAGCGGTTTTCGCAAATCCGCAGGACGGGGTGCTTTTTCGCCAGGACGTCGTTGTCAAACCCTTATCATGAATAGCATGACTGCGGCCTTGTCGCCTTGTCCAAGCGAAAAATCTCCGCCGCCAAACGCATCACAATAATGGATCCTGGCCCTAACACGTCCCCTGCGGGATCAAGTCTCGCCTTCGTAACATTCACGGATTACCCTAGAAAACCAATCCAATTTCCCGCCGTTTTCCGCCTTGTGGGCGAACGCATTCGCTCATACCATTCCCAAGCCATTTATCAGTTGGTGACCTAAGCCCATGAATTCATCACCCCCACCCCACCAAGTGGTCCTGGTCACGGGCATGTCCGGCGCAGGCAAGACCACGGCGCTCAAGGCGTTCGAGGATTTGGGATACGAGACATTGGACAACGTGCCGTTGTTCCTGCTGCCCAATGTCACCGCCCCGCTTCAGGGCGCCGTCGAAGTTCGGCCCATCGCCATCGGCGTCGATATCCGCACCCGCGACTTCGACCCGGAAACCTTCATCGGCCAACTCAAAGCGTTGCGCGCCCAATCGAACGTCGATGCCCAGGTGGTGTTCGTCAACTGTGGCGACGAGGAACTGCTGCGCCGCTATAACGAAACCCGCCACCGCCACCCGTTGGCCCATGACCGTCCGGTTTTGGATGGAATCCGGCTGGAACGCCAGCTGGTCTCGCCGCTCCTGGACGTCGCCGACGTGCAACTGGACACCACCGGGCGCAACAGCTACGACGTCAAAGCGTTTCTCGACCATACCTTCAGCGGTGGTGCGCAAAAGGGCGCGATGGCGGTGTTCGTCACTTCCTTTTCCTTTCGCAAGGGCCTGCCGCGCGACGCCGATTTCGTCTTCGATGTTCGCTTTTTGCGAAATCCCCATTATGATCCCCGGCTGAAACCGCTGACCGGACAAGCGCCGGAGGTTCAAGCGTACATCGAAGAAGACGCTGGTTTTAGAGACTACTTCGCCAATCTGACGCATTTGTTGGAGAGCATGGTGGAGCGTTTCGCCCAGTCGGGTAAATCGTATCTCACCATCGCGGTGGGCTGCACCGGCGGGCAACACCGCTCCGTTTTCGTCGCCGAACGACTGGCGGCGTGGCTGAAAACCAAACACGCACGCATCCGCTTGGCGCACCGCGACATGCCCGCGCCAAGAGCGGGCGAGAAGAAGTAACAGAGGGACGGATAAACGTCATGATCGGTATTGTGCTCGTCACCCATGGCCGTCTGGCCGAAGAATTGGTCGCCGCCATGGAGCATGTGGTCGGCCCGCAAGAGGCGGTGGCATCCATCTGCATCGGCCCCGACGACGACATGGAAGAACGCCGTCAGCAGATTCTCGACAGCATTTCCAGGGTTGACGCCGGCCCGGGTGTGATCCTGCTCACCGACATGTTCGGCGGCACGCCGTCGAACCTCGCCATTTCCGTGATTGAAAAAGCCAACGTTGAAGTGATCGCAGGGGTCAACCTGCCGATGCTGATCAAGCTGGCCAGCGTGCGTGCCGAAGGTGATTTGAAGGACGCCGCCACCCAGGCCCAGGACGCTGGACGCAAGTACATCAACATCGCCTCAGAACTGCTCAGCCCCCAAAACGGCTAAGTGGCGGCACCCAGAACAACGGAAAGCCCAACCGTGACCAGCACACCCATCGAATCCACCCTCACCATCCGCAACGAACGGGGGCTGCACGCCCGCGCGGCCGCGAAGTTCGTTAAACTGGCGGGGGAGTTCGACGCCGAAATCACCGTCACCAAGGACGGTCAGTCGGTTTCCGGTGGCTCCATCATGGGCTTGATGATGCTGGCCGCGGGCATCGGCTCGTCCATCGACGTGTCGATCGCCGGCGCCGAATGCGAAGCCGCCATGGCCGCCATCGCCGCCTTGATCGACAATAAGTTCGGTGAGGAATGCTGATGGAGACCTGCGCGTGAGCCCCGCCAAAGAAATCGTGATCGAAGGCCTGGGCGTGTCATCCGGCATCGCCATCGGCGAAGTTCACGTGCGCGAATCAGGCGCAATCTTGGTGCCGGAATATACGGTCAAGGGCGCCAAGATCGAAGCCGAATGCACGCGTCTGGAGGACGCGTTGAAAGTCGCCCAGCGTCAGATCGGCCGGCTTAAGACCAAAGCGCGTAATCTTCCCCCGGCTGCGGCGGAGGAAATGGGTCTTCTGCTCGAAGCCTACGAGCAGATGCTGGAAGATTCCCGCTTGGTGCGCGGTGCGTTCCGCCGCATCCGCGAGGACAAAATCAACGCCGAATTCGCCGTGCAGGCGGAAATCAACGAAATCACCCGGGGCTTTGCGGCACTGGACGACAGCTATATCGCCGCGCGCATGGACGATATCCGCGAAGTGGCGGACCGTTTGATCCGTGCGCTGACGCAATCGCACGTCAAACCTTTGAACACGGTGCCCAAAGGCTCGATCATCATTTCCGAAGATATGACCCCCGCCGACACCGCACAACTCAATCCCAAGAAGGTTCTGGGCTTCGCCACCGTTTTGGGGGGCGCGCAGGGCCACACCGCGATCATGGCGCGCGCGCTGGGTCTGCCCGCGGTGTTGGGTGCACCGGGCCTCTTGGGCGCGGTCAAGACCGGTGACACCATCGTCGTCGACGGCAACCAAGGGCGCATCGTCATCAATCCCAAGCCATCGACCCTGGCCGCGTTCGAAGCCAAGCAAAGCGCGCACCGCAAACGCTTGGGCCGCTTGGCGCGCTTGCGCCGCCAACCTTCCGTGACCCGCGACGGCACGGAAATCTCCTTGGGCTGCAACGTGGAATTGCCCATCGAGATGCCGGGTGTGCTGGATACGGGCGCGTCGAACATCGGCTTGTTGCGGTCCGAATTCATGTTCATGAACAGAGACGACGTTCCCAGCGAGGACGAGCAGTACAAGACGCTGCGCGACATCGTCAAAGCCATGAACGGGCGAACGGTGACGATCCGCACGCTGGACATCGGCGGCGAGAAACTGGCCCAGTCCATCACCCAGGACATCGGCGAAAGCGCGCAGAGCGCGCTGGGCTTGCGCGGCATCCGCTTGTCCTTGAAAAAATCGAACCTGTTGGAGGATCAGCTCACCGCCATCCTGCGCGCCGGCGCGCACGGGCCGGTGCGCATCCTGCTACCCATGGTCGCGACCCAGCAGGAAGTGCGCAAAACCCGCGATGTTTTGAAAAAGCTCGTCAGAAAGCTCAAGCGCAAGAAGGTCAAGATCGCCGATCCCATTCCCCCCGTGGGCGTGATGATCGAGGTGCCTTCGGCCGCGCTCACGGCGGACGCCTTGGCCTCGGTGTCGGATTTCTTCGCCGTCGGATCCAACGACCTGACCATGTACACCATGGCCGTGGACCGCACCGACGAACAGGTCGCGGGGCTTTACAACCCCTTGCATCCGAGCGTGCTGCGCCTGATCCAATTCACCACCGAAGCGGCGCTGCGCGCACGCATCCCCATTTCTGTATGCGGTGAAATGGCGGGCGATCCGCGCTTTACCGCGTTGCTGCTCGGCATCGGCATCCGCGAGCTGTCCATGAGCGCCCACGCCTTGGGGCCGGTCAAACAGCGGGTGCGCGAAATCGATCTGGCGGCCGCGCAAAACCGCGCCACCGTGATCATGGGCCAAACCGATTCAGGACGCATCGCCATGCTGTTGGATGACTTCAATACCTTGGTTTAAGCGCCTATGCGTTGAACATCCGACCTAAATCTTTGAAATTCCAAACGCTCGCGTCCGGACACACGATTTATACTTTTTTGCACTTGTCTTCGCCCGCCTGTTTCATCGAAACTTAAGATCTAGACTCACGTGAACACGGGTTATGGGAACGATGCCGGAGCAGACGAACAACGACGATTTTTTTATTGGTGTCTTAGGCTTGAAGGACGGTAAATGGACGCCTCAGCGCAAATTCAAGGACGATATGTTTGGCAGCGCCCTGATGTTCGCCGAAGAACTGGACAAGGCCCCGGATTTCGACGCGGTTAAAGTTCTGAAAATCCCCAATTCCGGCAAGGGCGAGCAAAAGGAAATGTGGGTGAGTCCCCGGCTCAAGGCCCGCATGGAGGCCGAAGCCTCCAAAAAAGTCCGCGCCGGCGTCCAGAAAACCAAAGACAACCTGCGCGCCGAACGCATGGCGTCGGTCAAACCGAAGTAAGCACCCACCACATGACCCCGCATGTCCGCTAAGCTTTTTGCGTGCGTGCAAAAGGACACCGAATGGTCGGGACAATTTCCCCGCCCAAAAACGGGACATTTCTGCGCTTGCTAAGGCGTTCGGGGGCTGGTAAACCCGCTTCAACGCATTCCCGAACTTCCGCGATTTTCCATCCCAGGAGACACGTCCATGAGTGACGCTCAAGATTACATCGTTGCCGATATCAGCCTCGCCGAATGGGGGCACAAGGATATCGACCTGTCCAACACCGAAATGCCGGGTCTGATGGCCATCCGTGAAGAGCTCAAGGACGAGCAACCGCTCAAGGGCGCACGCATCGCGGGCTCTTTGCACATGACCATCCAGACCGCCGTGCTGATCGAAACGCTGGAAGCGTTGGGCGCGGAAGTGCGCTGGGTGTCGTGCAACATCTTCTCCACCCAGGACCACGCCGCCGCCGCCATCGCCGACAACGGTACCCCGGTGTTCGCGAAAAAGGGCGAAACCCTGGAAGAGTATTGGGACTACACCCACAAACTGTTCACCTGGGGTGAGGGCAAGGCCGCCAACATGATCCTGGACGACGGTGGCGATGCGACGCTGTTGCTGCATCTGGGCAAGGACGCGGAAAAGGATATTTCGGTCCTGGACAATCCGGGATCGGAAGAAGAAGAGGTGCTGTTCGCCTCCATCAAGGCGCACTTGGCCGAAGACCCCCAGTGGTACACCAAGGCCGCCAAGGACATCCAAGGCGTGACCGAAGAAACCACCACCGGCGTGCATCGCCTTTATGAGATGGCGCAAAAGGGTACGTTGATGTTCCCGGCGATCAACGTCAACGACTCCGTCACCAAGTCCAAGTTCGACAACAAGTACGGCTGCCGCGAAAGCCTGGTTGACGGGATTCGGCGCGCCACCGACGTGATGCTGGCAGGCAAGGTCGCGGTGGTGTGCGGATACGGCGATGTCGGCAAAGGCTCCGCCGAAAGTCTGCGTTCCGCCGGCTGCCGCGTGCTGGTCACCGAGGTCGACCCGATCTGTGCGCTGCAGGCCTGCATGGAAGGCTTCGAAGTGGTGACCGTCGAACAGGCGCTGCCCGAAGGCGACGTCTACGTCACCACCACCGGCAACTTCGACATCATCACGGTCGATCACATGCGTGGCATGAAGGACCGTGCAATCGTGTGCAACATCGGCCACTTCGACAACGAAATCCAAATCGCCGGTTTGAAGAACTTCAAATGGACCAACATCAAGCCGCAGGTCGATGAAATCGAGTTCCCCGACGGCACCCGCATCATCATGCTGGCCGAAGGCCGCTTGGTGAACCTGGGCTGCGCCACCGGGCACCCCAGTTTCGTGATGTCTGCGTCGTTCACCAATCAGGTTCTGGCGCAGATCGAACTGTTCAAGAACAACACAGACGGCAAATACAAGAACGACGTCTACGTGCTGCCCAAACACCTGGACGAAAAGGTCGCACGCCTGCACTTGGACAAACTGGGCGCGACGCTGACCCAGCTCAGCCAGGAACAGGCCGATTACATCGGTGTGACGGTCGATGGGCCGTACAAGCCGGACAGCTACCGCTACTAAGGCGAGCTTCGAAACTTAAGAAAAGGGCGCTCTCATGAGCGCCCTTTTTTTGCGCCTCAATGTGTCTCACAAATGTTCGTTGACATTACAAATGAGACAGTCTATTTATCGTATAAGGTAACAAACCCTATATAGCTGAACACTACAGATAATGTCTCAAGACCTTCCATATTTCTCACGAATCGGCAAAGGCGAACTGTTCATATCTGCGCCAAATGACGCAGAACATATCATTGCTTTCCAGGAGGTTATCCCAGACGCCACTTACGACAATATCTTAGAGGAGTGGCGTGTTCCTTGGGATGGTAATGACATTGCCCCATATCTTGACAAGATAAGCAAAATCGCGAATCAAAGGAACGTAACACGAACGCACGATGGCAAAATATCTACGCTTGGTGTCACCTATGGGTATGCACAGGTTTCGGAAGATGAAGGTGCAGAAGTTCAAATTGATGCGCTAAGACAGCACGGCATACCTGACGACAATATTTTTTTAGACAAGTTAGGACCTCGAAATTCGACGCGCCCAAAACTGGATGATTGTCTAAACAAAATACAGGCCGGTGACGTGCTTGTAGTACGTGATTTCAACCGAATTGGCCGCTCTCTAAAACAGTTTGTTCTTGCTCTTAGGGAAATTAAAGAAAAAGGGGCATATATAAAATCGTTAGATGAGGAAATTGATACTAGCGATCCTTACTTTTCTAAATTCATTGAATTTGTTGGTTATGCAGGTGATTTTGAGCAAAAAGCTGTTGGGATTCGCACTAAGGCAGGTCTGAAAGCGGCGGTTCAAAAAGCCGGGCGGGTTGGTGGCCGAAAAAGATTGATCACTAAAGATAAGGTAGAAATGATGGCTACCTTATTCTTGAATGGCATGAACATAAGTGAAGTTGCAAAGCTTGTCGGGGTTAGCCGAGCCGCAATCTACCGAAATATACCTGGTGGCCCTAAAGCCATTCTTGACGCTTACCAAACTGGAGGCCAACCCGCAGTTGATAAATTCGTAAACACAATATCTGAAAAACTTGCATCAACGAAATACGATTCCCTACAAGAAAAAGTTGTTTACTTACATAAGATTAAGAAGGAAACAATTCAAAACATATCTAATATTACTGGCTTAAATATTAAAACAGTTCGTCAGTACATACAGGACTCTGAGCAATGAGCAAGTATGGCACTCGGAGAGACTCACATAAAAGCCCAAATTCTGAGTTGCAGCAAGAGGCTCAGAATATGGGGATGATAGGGGTTTTTCTGGGATCAAGAGAAAATGCAGTTTTATATATAGCTAGTGCCATATTGATTCTTATTTTATGCCTATTAGGAACATTAATGCTAGTTGATCAGAATGTACGCCCTGATGTTCTGAATATTCTCGGCGCTATAGGTGTTGCAACAATTGGTTATATTGGTGGTTTAATCAGCAAATAACTCTCTGAATTTGTTAGCGCTCTCATGAGCGCCCTTTTTGTTGCCCCGGACGGTGCTGGGGCCTAACATCGCCAGAGGCCGGTAACACACTGTCACCCTAGGGACTTTTCGCGCAGCATGGACGCTCTTCACCTGCCGCAGGATTTGAACGCCCTGGCCCCCGTCTTGGCGCTGGTCATGGCTGTGGTTGCCGTGAGCGTGGTGGTGTTTGCGCTCCGCCAAAGGAACGAACTCAAGCGTCTGCGCCTGACCCACGAACGCCTGCTGTCCGACGCCGAAATCAGCCACGAAATCCTCGCCACCGCACCGGACGGTTTGTTTCTGTGGGTCACCGCCAACAATTCCGAAGCCTGTTCGCGGCGTTTGGCGGTGCTGTTGGGGCTGCGCGACGGCGTGCAGTCCCGTTTTCGTTCCGTCATGGAATGCTTCACCGGCGACGACGCCAAGGTTTTGATGGGCGCGGCCCATAAGCTCCGACGCGAGGGTGAGCCGTTCGAATGCGTGGTCACCACCAAGGACGGACAGCGCCGCCTGCTGGTGGTCGGCGTGCGCGCGGGTGTGGGCGAAATCAGCGGCGGGGAAGCGGATGAATCCTTGGCCGATGTGTTGTGGATGCGCGACGTCTCGGACCTGGCTCCGCCCACCGAAGGCGCCAGCATCAGTGCCCGCGAAATCATCGAAGCCATGCCGCTGCCGGCGTGGCTGCGCGGGGCCAAACTGGGGGTCCAGACGATGAACAACGCCGCGCGCGTGCTCGGCGCGGCGGAGGCCGGCAAACCCCTGGCTGAGCGTGCGGCTGGAAGCAAAAAGCCCGTCAACGAGCGCCATCTTTCAACCTCGGACGAAGGCGAACCCCGGCTCTTGGACATCACCGAAGCGCCCCTGTCCGGCGGTGGAACGCTTGGGCTCGCGCAAGATCTGACCCACGCAGAGGAAACGGAAAGCGCGTTCAACCGTCATATTCAGGCGCAAAATCAGGTTCTGGAAACGCTTGCGACAGCCATCGCCATTTTCGACGCCGATCAAAAATTGAGCTTCTTCAATTCCGCTTATGCCCAGCTTTGGGAATTGAGCGCGTCGTGGTTGGAGGATGAACCCACCTACGCCGAGGTGTTGGAGCGCCTGCGCGAACAGCGCCGCCTGCCCGAAGTCGCTGACTTCAAAGCCTTCAAAGCCGAACAGACCGGCATGTTCGGCATGCTGGACGGACCGGTGGAAACCATGTTGCATTTGCCCGACGGATCGACGCTGCGCTCTGTCGCAAGCCCCCATCCCTTGGGCGGTTTGGTGTTCGCCTATGAAGACGTCACCGACCATTTGGACTTGGAGCGCAACTACAAGACCCTGTCCGCCGTGCAGCGCGAGACGCTCGACAACCTTTATGAAGGCGTCGCGGTGTTCGGCGTGGATGGCCAAGTCAAACTGATGAACCCATCGTTTGCGCGCATCTGGAAATTGCCGACACCCGACGACGGCAAACCGTTGCGCATGAGCGGCTTCGTCAAACACATCAGCGCACTCATCGAACGAGACGATAAGCACCAGGGGGGCGAGGGCGCATTCGACACCATCCATCTGGCCGCGCAACTGATGAGCCGCGATTCGGACCGCGGCCGGATACGCCTGACCGACGGCGCTGTGTTGGATTACGCCAAGGTACCGCTTCCCGACGGCGCGGTTCTCTTGAGCTATCTGGACGTCACCGACAGCGCACGGGTCGAAACGGCGCTGCTGGAACGCGCCCATGCCATGGCGGAAGCCAACGTGCTCAAATCCGAATTCATGGCCGGCATCAGCCATGAAATCCGCACCCCCTTGAACGCCATCATCGGCTTCGCCTCGATTCTGACCGACAACTACTTCGGCGAGCTTAACGGACGGCAAGAAGAGTACGCGCGCGGCATTTCCGAAAGCGCCGAAGAACTGATCAGCATCATCGACAACATGCTGGATCTAGCATCCGTGGAAGCCGGCTTGATGACGCTGGATGTCGACACTGTCGATGTCAACTCCTTGCTGGTCACGGCCATGAACCTTGTGCGCGAGCGAGCGCGGCGCAAGGATGTGGAGATCGAATTCGACAGCCCCGCCGACATCGGCTGGGTGGTGGCGGATGAGAAGCGCTTGAAACAGGTGCTGTTCAACCTGCTGAGCGCCGCCGTGTCCAACACGCCGCCCGGCAACCAAGTGAGCGTGAGCGCCGCACGCGAAGGAAGTGACGTGATGTTCCGCGTCACCGACGGGGGCACGGGCTTGAGTGAAGAGGACGTGCCACCGGGTCTGGCGTTGATCGCGCGGTTCATCGAGCTGCACAACGGCGATGTGGAACTTACCAACCGTCCCGGTCACGGCACCACCGTGACCTGCCGCCTGCCCATGGAAGGGGAGACGGATACGGACTTGCAGCCGGACCTGTTCTCCGGCTTCATCGACAGCGCGGAATAATTTTAGGGTCAGGACCCTAGGTCACCGACCCATAAATGGCATGAGAAATGGCGCTCAAACGGCCAAGAACCGCAAGGAAAAGCCTGCGGGGCGGGGCGGAACTCCCGTCCAAGGGCTTTGACAACGCGGTTAAAAGCCGTTTCGGCGTCCAAAGGATATGGCGCATGTGTCCGCCTGCCGCGTTGCAAGGATTTGAAAACCAACCAGGTTTCCTGCGTCCTTGCGCCTCGCAGGCAAGCACATGCGCTCATACCATTTCCATGCCATTTATGGGTCGGTGACCTAGCTGCCCACGTTGCCGTGACAGTTCAGTTCCGAATAGTGGTGTGCGATCGCATCGATATCGGCGTCCGACAGCCGTAAAGCCTGGGTGTTCATGATGCGCGAACTGCGCCACGCTTCCCCCGGCGGATGCGGTTTGCTGCGGGCGGAATTGCGCAGCATTTTGAGTTGGCGCAGCAAATACGCGCGCTGCTGGCCCGCCAGACGCGGCACGCCGGGCCGCAGGCCGACCCCATCCGCGCCGTGACAGACCGTGCAGCGCTTGACCTGCGCAGGCGGCGGCAGGGTTTCCATGCGCTGGGTCCGTTGGCGCGGCTTCCCATCACACGGCAAGTCGGTGAGCACCTTGACCACGGCAACGACCAGATCGTCATCCATACCTTTGACGACCTCCGCCATCTCGTTGCTGCTGCGCCCCGGCAGGCCCTTGCGCACCGTTGCGAATTGGGCTGCGTCTTGCGTTGCCGGCGCGCCATGGGAGATGCGCCTGAATGTCATCAACTGGTTCAGGAGATACGCACTGTCCTGTCCAGCAATGGTCGGGAACGCACCGGACGCGCTGACGCCCTTGGGACCGTGGCACCCGAAGCAAACGTCCAGGGTTTCCCGCACCTTGTGGGGATCGACCTTGGACGTGACCCCCTGCGCTTCGGTTTGGGCAGACAGACCGGCAAGCCCCAGGGCTCCGAACAGGGAGACGATCAATACAAAACCGCGATTTGCCATCCAATGATCCCCAACATTGAAAAGACGTAGAAATCTATTGCTGCGCGTCCGTTTTGGATTTTGCGCTTTCCCCTTGGCAATCAAGCGTTGAATAGTAACGCGCGATGGCGTCCACATCCACGATTTTGATCCGCGCCACCTGGGCTTCCATGATCGGGTGGGTGCGCCACGCCTCGCCTTTACGCGGTTGCGCCCCCCACGCGGTTTCGCGGATCAACAACAACTGGCGGCGCAGGTATGAACGTCGCTGACCGGCGAGATTGGGAATGTGCGGCTGAACGCCGATGCCGTCTTGACCGTGGCAACTGACGCAAGCGTCCGCCGCCTGGGGCCGTATGGGGGCCTTGACGGCGGGTGGTTTCGGCGTTCCCCCGTCACAAGGTAGGCTGGCAATGGCATCCGCGATGGGTTTGATCAGATGCTCCGGCAAACCTGCGGCCATATGCTCCATCACCGGATCGGTGCGTTTCGGGATATGCGTCGCCGCATCTGCGTTCTTGGTGTCATTGCCTTGTGCGAGGTCCGTGGTGTCCGCCACCGCGCGGAACGCGGCCAACTGGCGGCGGATATATTCCGCTTTTTGCCCGGCAATGGTTGGGCGCGATGGAATGACGCTCACCCCGCCCGGTCCGTGGCACTGATAACAGGCCTCAAGCGCGTCCTGGACCTGAATCTGCACCGTGGTGAGCTGTTCGGTTTGCGCGAAGCCCGGCACGGGTCCGGCAACCACCGCCGTCAAGGCGAGAATCACCAGCCGAAACCGTGCGCGTCTGTTCATATCGTCTCCGTCCAACCCGTTATTTGGCGCTGCCCGGCACGCCCGCCGTGGTCGAGTGTTCGAAATGATAGGCTTCATCGGGGTGCAGGTGATCGCGCGCGCTGTGCGCCGCGACGGCGGCTTCGGAAAACCCCATCAAGATCAGCTTGAGTTTGCCGGGATAGGTGATGATATCCCCGACGCCATAAACGCCGGCGGGCCCGGCACCCATGGTTCCCGGCTCCACAATGATGTGGTTGTGGTCGATCTCAAGCCCCCACTCCGCAATGGGGCCGATGTTTTGCGAGAGCCCGAAAAACGGCAGCAACACATCGGCCTCCAGCGTGCGGCTGTTGCCATCCAGGTCCGCGACCTGGACCGCGCTCAGACCATCCGCGTCGCCTTCCAGACCTGCCAATTGGTACGGCACCACCAGCTCCACGTTGCCGCCATCCGCCAGGGCTTTCATTTTTTCCACCGTTTCCGGGGCGGCGCGGAATTTGGGACGGCGGTGCACCACCTTCACGCTTTCGGCAACCTCGGACAACGACACCGCCCAATCCACCGCGCTGTCGCCGCCGCCCGCGATGACCACTTTCTTATCCCGGAAATCGTCGCGCCGTTTGACCAGGTAATTCACACCCTGACCGGGGCCCATGCCCTCAAACGCTTGGATTCCATCCAGAGGCGGACGGTTGGGGCCGAACGCGCCGACGCCGGCGGCAATGATCACCGCGCCCGCGTCGATCCGGGTGTCCTTGGTGGTGGTGAGCAACCAACGGCCTTCCTTACCCGGGGCGTCTTGCGCTTCCAGACCGGTCACCTGCTGGCCCAGATGATACGTAGGCGCGAACGGTTGGGACTGGGCTTCGAGCATGGAGACCAGTTCACCCGCCAGGATCGCGGGGTAGCCGGGGATATCGTAAATGGGCTTTTCCGGGTAGAGTGCCGACAATTGCCCGCCCACTTCGTCGAGCGCATCAATAACGTGGCAGTTCAATTTCAACATGCCGCATTCGAATATGGCGAACAGTCCCACCGGACCCGCACCGATAATGGCGACGTCTGTCGTCAGGGGGGGGGAAATAGGGGCGTTGGGCATGGTCTCTCCCGGTGATTGCGCGTTAAACTATTTAGGCGATTCTCATTTGGGTTATAACAGGTTCGGGGACCGGGTTAACGCAAAAATACCCAACCCTATTCCGTGGGAACCCTGCAACACACAAGCGCAAGGACGCGATGAACAAGAATACCGAAACCGTGACCATCGAACTGGCGGGCCTGGGCGCGACCCGGGATTTGGCCCAGAACCTCGCACGCGTCGCCAAACCCGGCGACGTCATCGCACTTTCGGGCGACCTGGGCGCGGGCAAGACGGAATTCGCCCGCGCCTTCATCCGCGCCTTGACCGACCCGGAAGAAGACGTGCCAAGCCCCACCTTCACGCTGGTGCAAACCTACGAAGCGGATGCGGCGGAAATTTGGCACTTCGACCTCTACCGCTTGGAACACCCCGAGGACGTGTTTGAACTCGGCATCGAAGATGCGCTCGCGGACGCCATTTCCCTGATCGAATGGCCGGACCGGATGGGCACCTACATTCCCCGCGACCGTCTCGAAATCGTGCTCACGGTGACCAAGGGTAAAAACCACCGTCAGGCCGAACTGGTGCCGCACGACGCCCATTGGTCCGAACGCTTGAGAGCGTGCGGGCATGGGTGAAGCGCGCCAAAACCGACTCAACGCTTTTCTGGAAGGGGCCGGATGGGAAACGGCCGTACGTGCGCCCTTATCCGTTGACGCCTCGTTCCGCCGCTATATCCGTTTGACGCTCGACGGCAAGTCGGCGCTGGTGATGGACGCGCCCCCGCCCCATGAAGATGTGCGGCCCTTCATTCAGGTGGACACGCATTTGCGCCTGTTGGGCCTCAGCGCGCCGGAGATCTTTGCCGAGGACGTGGAGGGTGGCTTCTTGCTGCTGGAAGACTTTGGCGACGCAACCTTCACCAACCTGCTGGCAAGCGGTGCGGACGAACGAACGCTGTATCAGCTCGCCACCGATACGCTCATCGCATTGCATGCATTGGATCAGGCTGCGTCCATCCCCGGCTGGCTTGCGCCCTATGACGACGTCAAGCTGCGCGACGAAGCGGCATTGCTGTTGGACTGGTTCATGCCGGCGCATGGAATCGAAGTGCCGACCCACGCCCGCGCAGAGTTTGAGCGGATCTGTTACGACCTGTTCACCCATGTTCACGCCGGACCGCATACCCTGGTGCTGCGCGACTACCACGTGGACAACCTGATGCGGTTGGGGGAGCGGGACGGGATCAAAGCCTGCGGGCTGTTGGACTTCCAGGACGCGCTTGCGGGTCACCCGGCCTATGATCTGATGAGCCTGTTGCAGGATGCCCGGCGTGATATTCCCCAAGACCTTCAAGCCGACATGTTGGATCGATACTGCGACGCCCTGGACATCGCAGGCGCGGCGCGCACGGATTTCGAACGCGCCTACACCATCCTGGCCGCGCAGCGCCATGCCAAGGTCATCGGAATCTTCACCCGCCTGGACCGGCGCGACGGCAAACCGGTCTACTTGAAACATATCGACCGGTTGTGGCGATTGCTCGAAGCCGCCTTGGACCATCCGGACCTGGCTTCCCTCAAATCCTGGATGGATGAGCACATTGCGCATGACAAGCGCCGCGCGCCGGAGGCCTTTGGATGAGTCCCCCAAGCCCCACAAAACCAAAGTTCGCTATGGTTCTTGCCGCGGGCCTGGGCCTGCGCATGCGTCCGATCACCGAAACCACACCCAAACCGTTGATCGAAGTCGCGGGCCGCCCGCTCATCGATTGGGCTTTGGCGCGCGTCCAAGACGCCGGGGTGGAAAACGCCGTGGTGAACCTGCATTACTTGAGTGCGCAGATCGAAGACCACCTGAAGGACCGTGCCACCCCCAACATCGTTTTCACCCACGAGGATCCCGTGCTGGAAACCGGCGGGGGAATCGAGAATGCGCTGCCTCACTTGGGCGCGGCGCCCTTTTTCGTGTGCAATTCGGACGGCCTTTGGTTGGATGGTCCAGGGCCGGGCGGGAACACCAACGCCATGGTGCGTCTGGCCGAAGCCTGGGATAACGCAGCCATGGACGCCATCTTGTTGCTGCATGACCCGGACCACGCCTTGGGCTACGACGGGGTCGGTGACTTTTCCATCGCAAGCAATGGACAATTGACGCGCCGCGCCGCCGCGCCGGATCAAAAAGCTTACGTTTTCACCGGGGTACAGTTGCTGCACCCCCGCCTGTTCGCAAACGCACCGGGCGGAACCTATTCCCTGAACGTGCTTTACGACCGGGCCTTGGCTTTGGGGCGGATTTACGGGCTGGTCCACGACGGCGAATGGTTCCATGTCGGCACGCCCGAAGCCCGGGACGCGGCCGAAACATGGCTGCTGGACCACGGCTTCGGATTTCAACCGGGGATGCCTGGATGAGCGCGCCCAAGCTCTACACCATCGCCCCTGACCGACCCTTCGTGGACCATTTGGCGCGCGGCATTGTGGCGCGCACCGGCGAAAAACCTGAAAACCTCGCCCGAATGCGTGTGCTTTTGCCCACGCGGCGCGCGTGCCGCTCGCTTCGTGAAGCTTTTTTGCGCCTCTCGGATGGCGCGCCCCAACTGCTGCCGGTGATGACGCCGCTGGGCGACGTGGACGAAGACGAGTTGGCGCTGGAAACGTCCGGGCTGGAAGACCAACTCGACCTGCCGCCCGCCATCGGCACCACCCGACGGGTGGCCTTGTTGGCGCGTCTGGTGATGGCGAAAGACACACAAACCACACCCGACCAAGCGGTGCGACTGGCCCAGGAACTGGCCCGGTTGGTGGACCAAGTGCACACCGAAGGGCTGGACTTAAGCCGTCTGCCCGAATTGGTGAGCCGCGCGGACTTGTCCGAACACTGGCAGCAGACCGTCGATTTCCTGCAAATCCTGGGACAAACGTGGCCGCAAGTGCTGGCGGAACTGGGTCTGATGGACCCGGCTCAGCGCCGTGACCAACTGCTGCGCACCCGTGCAGCCGCCTGGGCCGCCAACCCGCCGCAAACGCCGGTGATTGCGGCGGGCTCCACCGGCACCATCCCGGCCACGGCGGAATTGTTGTCGGTCATCGCCCACCTGCCCCAGGGCGCGCTGGTGCTGCCGGGTCTGGACCTGAATGCGCCCGAAGAAGTTTGGTCGAGCCTGGACGCCAGCCATCCGCAATACGGCATGGCGCGCTTGTTGGACAAACTGGGCGCAACGCGCGGCGATGTGAAACCCTGGGGAGGTACGTTTAAAGACGGCGTCCGCGCACGCGTTCTCGCCCACGCCCTGGTCCCCGCCGAGGCCACACACCTGTGGCGCGACGCGAACATGAAGCCAGGAAAAGCTTTCGAACGCGTGCACCGCATCGACGCGCCCACGCCCCGCGAAGAAGCCGCCGCCATCGCTCTGATTCTGAGGGGCGTTCTAGGTGATGAAAAGGCAACAGAAAAGACCGCCGCACTGATCACCCCGGACCGGGGGCTCGCGCGCCGCGTCTCGGTAGAGCTGGGGCGCTGGGGCATCGAGATCGACGATTCCGCGGGCACGCCACTGGACCAGACCCCGCCCGGGGCGTTCTTCAATCTGGTCGCGGACATGGCGAGCGAGGGCTTTTCGCCCGTGTCCATGTTGGCGTGCCTCAAGCATCCCCTGGCGGCGGGGGGCATGGAGCCAGCCGCGTTGCGCGCCGCTGTGCGCGCCCTGGAAATCGCGTTGCTGCGCGGACCACGCCCGGGCGAAGGTTTGGCCGGACTGGAAGATCAATTGCGCGTGTTCCTGCACGATCCGCATGCCGCCCGACGTTTTCAACGCTTTGATTTGGCGCAAAAAGACATCCAGCGGGTGCTGGAAATGCTGCGCAACATGGTCTCGCCGTTTGCAACCATGCTGCAGCAAAAAAACACCGATGCTGCAGCCATTTTGCAGCATCACGCCGCCACGGCGGCGCGTCTGGCGGAGCGTTCCAACGAAGCGGACGAGCGCCGCCTGTGGGCCGGGGACGCGGGCGAGGCGCTCAGCGCTTTCATATCCGAGGCCTTCGACGCCCTGGGCGCGCTGGAGCCGATCCGCGGCGACCAATACCCGGCGCTGATTCAGGCCCTGATGGCGAACCGCCCGGTGCGCCCACGCTATGCGCGTCATCCGCGCCTGTTCATCTGGGGCCCGTTGGAAGCACGCCTGCAACATGCCGATACCATCGTTCTGGGCGGGCTCAACGAAGGCACGTGGCCTGCGGACCCTCAAGCCAGCCCGTGGATGAGCCGTCCGATGATGAAGGCGTTTGGATTGCCGCTACCGGAACGGCGCATCGGGCTCAGCGCCCATGATTTCGCCCAGGCGGCGTCGGCGCCGGAAGTCTACCTCACCCGTTCCCAGCGCGACGGTGGCAGCCCGCAGGTGCCGTCGCGCTGGCTGGTGCGCCTGGAAACGTTGCTGGGGGACGGCGGCCCCGCCCCGGCACCACAATGGCTCGACTGGGCGCAGCAGCTCACCCGCCCCGAAGGCGACGCAAACCCTTGCCCTGCGCCCCGCCCGACACCCCCTGTGAGCGCCAGGCCTAAGGGCCTGTCCGTCACCCAGGTGGAAACCTGGATCCGCGACCCCTACGCCATATACGCGCGCAAGATCCTGGGGTTGGAGCCGCTCGACGCCATCGACGCCGACGCCAGCCATGCCGACCGCGGCATCGTCGTGCACACGGCGTTGGAACGCTTCGTTGCGCGGTACATGGAGGCCCTGCCCGACGATCCGCAAGCGGAGCTTTTGAAAATCGGTCAGCAGGTCTTCGATGAATTCATCGCCAGCCCCAGCGTACGGGCGTTCTGGTGGCCGCGTTTCAAACGCATCGCCGCGTGGTTTGCAGCGTTCGAAGCGAAACGACGGGCAGCGGGCTTCGAGCCGGTGCTGATCGAAGGGCGCGGCAAACTCGCCCTGCCCGAAGTGGGCGGCGCATTCGCCCTCGCCTGCCAGGCCGACCGCATTGACCGGGCCGCCACCGGCGCGCTCACCATCATCGATTACAAAACCGGACAGCCGCCTACCACGGCTCAGGTGGAAGCGGGGCTCACCCCACAGTTGCCGCTGGAAGCCGCTTTGGCCCGCCGGGGCGCATTCAACGGCCTGGATGGACCGCACGACGATATCGCCGGGCTTTTGTACCTGCGTTTGTCGGGCGGACGCGTGGCGGGCGAGGAAAAACCCGTCAAACTGGACGCGGGCGAAGTGACGCAAAACGCCTATGAAGGGCTGCTCAAGTTGGTGCGCAAATATACTGATGAAAAGACACCCTATCTGTCGCGTCCACGCCCCATGTTCGAACGGCGCTTTGGCGATTTCGACCACTTGGCGCGGGTCAAGGAGTGGTCCGGCGGGAGGCAAGGCTGATGGCCGGTTTCAAACGCACCGCCGGTCAATACGCCGCCGCAGAACCGAAACGCTCCGTGTGGGTGTCGGCCAACGCCGGCACCGGTAAGACCCGCGTGCTGGTGGATCGCATCGCGCGATTGTTGCTGGATGGAGCGAGGCCGGAAAAGATCCTGTGCCTGACGTTCACCAAAACCGGCGCGGCGGAAATGGCGGAACGCATCAACGCCCAACTGGGCGCGTGGGCGGTGATGGACGAGGCGGGCCTGATCGAAGACTTGCGCCTGCTTACCCAGTCCGAACCCGATAAAGACATGCTCAAGACCGCACGGCGCCTGTTCGCGCGGGTGCTGGATGTGCCGGGAGGCTTGAAAATCCGCACCATCCATGCGTTCTGCGAAGGTCTGATCGGACGCTTTCCGTTGGAGGCCCAAGTCGCGCCGCACTTTTCCGTGGTCGACGAGCGCACCGCCGCCGAGTTGATGGCGGAAGCGCGCGAACGCATGCTGGAGCAAACCGTGCGCGCCCCGGATGGCGACGTGGCCCGGGCGCTTGAAGCCATTGCCGAACTGGTGAATGAAGACGACTTCGCGGATTTGATGCAAAACCTCGCCGGGCACCGCAGCGAACTGGCGGCGACCCTGTCTGCTTTTGAGTCCCAAGGCGGCCCCGGTCCGGCGATCACGGGGCTGGTCGGGCTCAGCGGAGATGAAGGCAGCGCAGAAGCCATCCTGAGAGCCGCCGATGAAGCCTTGGAGACAGAAACTGTGCTGGGCGCTGCGGCGGACCTGGAACATGGCGCGAAAACCAGCCGGGAGATGGCCGCAAAGCTGCACGCCTACATCCAAGCCCCAAACCGGGCCCAAATGTTTCAAACGGCCTACGCCCCCCTGTTTATCACGGGCGCAGGCGATCCGCGCAAGAAGCTCACCACCAAAAATGCGGAAGGGGCGGAAGACATCTTGCGCGCGGAACAGGCCCGGGTGTTGGGGATTCTGGAAAAGCTCAAGGCCCGCACCGCAGCGGATGCGACCCTGCACCTGCTCAGCGTCGGGCGGGTGCTGCTGGACGCCTACGAACGGCTCAAGACCGTGCGCGCGCATCTGGACTACGATGATCTGATCGACAAGGCGCGTGCTTTGTTGTCGAACCAAGGCGGCATCAGCTGGGTGCACTTCAAACTGGACGGCGGCATCGATCACATCCTGGTGGACGAAAGCCAGGACACCAGCCCTGCCCAGTGGGACGTGGTGCGCGCATTGGCATCCGATTTCTTCACAGGCGAAGGCGCACACGACGACTTCGGCGCAGACGGAGAGCACGAGGCGCAACCGCGAACCGTCTTCGCCGTGGGCGACGAAAAGCAGTCCATCTATTCCTTCCAAGGCGCAGACCCGTTCGAGTTCGGACGCATGCGCGCCTACTTCGAGGACCGCATCCGGGGCGCGGGCGCGACGTTCAGTTCCATACCGCTGACCACATCGTTCCGCACCACCCGCGCGGTGCTGCGCGTGGTCGACCGCGTCTTCGCCCACCCCACCGCATCCGACGGTTTGACCTTCGCGGACGAACGGGTGGTGCACGATTCGCATCGCAGCGGCGAAGCGGGTTTGGTGGAGGTGTGGCCGACTCTGGCCCCCGTAGAAGCCAGCCCGGACGACCCCTGGGACGCACCCCTGGATTATGTCAACGAACAACGCCCGGACATGCGCTTGGCCGCAAAAATCGCCGACACCATCCAGGGATGGCGGGACGACAAAGAAATCCTCACCTCGCAGAACCGCCCCATAGAGCCAGGAGATATTTTGATCCTGGTGCGCCGTCGGGGCCGCTTCGCCGAAGAAATGGTGCGCGCCTTGAAACAACGCGCCATTCCCGTGGCGGGCGCGGACCGCATGGTGCTGACCGAACAACTGGCCGTCATGGATTTGCTGGCGGCGGGCAACTTCGCGGTGCTGTCCGAAGACGACCTGACCTGTGCCGCATTGCTCAAAAGCCCTCTGGGCGGCTTGGGCGAAGAGGCCTTGTTCGATTTGGCCCATGGCCGCAAGGGCAGCTTGTGGACCGAATTGTCGCGGCGGCGAGATGAAACCCCGGCCTTTACACACGCCCACGCGGTGCTGTCCAACCTGCTGGCGCGGGCCGACTTCATGCCGCCCTACGAATTTTTCGCAGACCTCTTGCGCGATGGCGGACGCCGTGCGTTGGTGGCGCGCCTGGGCGCGGACGCCGAAGATCCCATTGACGAGTTCTTAGGGCTTGCATTGGAATTCGAACGCACTCACACGCCATCTCTGCAAGGCTTCTTGCACTGGGTTACTGCCAGCGCCCAGCAGATCAAACGCGACATGGAAACCCAGGGAGATGAAGTCCGCGTGATGACCGTGCACGGCGCCAAGGGCCTGGAAGCGGAAGTCGTGTTCCTCACCGACACCTGCACCAAGCCCGACGGACGGCTGGACGCCAAGGTGCAGTGGATCGGCGGACCCGACGGAGATACGCCGCCGGGCGTGCTGTGGGCCCCTCACAAGGAAGCGCGCTGCGCCGCCTTTCAGAACCTGACCGAGGCGCAAAGGCTTGAGCGCGAACGGGAGTATCGCCGCCTGCTCTATGTCGCCATGACACGGCCTAGGGACCGTCTGTACATCACCGGGTTCGAAGATTCACGCGGCCGCGCGGATGGCTGCTGGTACGACCTGATCCGGCCCATCGTCGAGGATATCGGCATCGACGCGGGCGATGGCATTGTGCGCTACGAAACCGCGCAGGAGACCGAAATGCGGGACCGGGATGCCGAACCGCCCTCCCCATCCACATCAAGCCTGCCGGACTGGGCCACCCGGCCGCCCCCCGCGGAAGAAAGCCCGCCCAGACCCTTGATCCCGTCCAGGTCTGAGCCGGACGCACCGCCCGCTCTGTCGCCTTTCACAGATGACGGGCGTGGCCGGTTCCAACGTGGCATCCTGGTGCATAAGCTGTTGGAAACCCTGCCCAACTTGCCCGTCGAAAACCGTACTGAGGCCGCCCGGCGCTGGCTGGCGCAGCCGGTTCATGACCTTGATGAAGACGCCCAAAACGCCATCGCCGCGGAAACCTTGCGCGTCTTGGAAAACCCGGATTTCGCCGACCTGTTCGCGCCGGAAAGCTTGGCCGAAGTGAACCTTTCCGGCGTGATCGGCGGGGAGGTGGTCTCGGCACGCATCGACCGTCTGGCGGTCACGGAAACGGAAGTCTTCGTCATCGACTACAAAACCAACCGGCCCGCGCCAAAGGACCCGGACCATGTGGCGGAGGCGTATCTCAAGCAAATGGCGACGTACCGGGCTTTGCTTTGCCGAATCTATCCCGACAAACGGGTGCGCTGCATTCTGCTGTGGACCGACGGCCCCCACGTGATGGAGCTAAACGACGCGCTTTTAAAGGGTTATACGCCCGAAAACTCTACAGCCTTTGGGTAGCTTGACGCCGCCGCTGGGCGTCCTTAGATTTGGTCAACGCTTTAATGACAATTTCCGCTGGGATTCGCACACATGAAAGAGATTACCGACGACAGTTTCGACGCCGACGTTTTGCAGTCCACCACCCCGGTGTTGATCGATTTCTGGGCTGAATGGTGCGGACCGTGCAAACAGATCGCCCCGGCGTTGGAAGAAATCGCCGGTGAAATGGGCGACAAGGTCACCATCGCCAAACTCAACATCGACGACAATCCGATGACCCCGTCCAAATACGGCGTGCGCGGCATTCCGACCCTGATGATCTTCAAAAACGGTCAACCCGCCGCAGTGAAAATCGGCGCGCTGCCGAAGAACAAATTGCAGGAATGGATCGAAAACTCGATCTGATCCGCATCCCCAAAATGGACCAGCCCCGCCAACCGATCTTCCTGGTCCGGCGGGGCTTTTTTTATTTTAGCAGCACGCGCCGACGGTACAAATATGGTCGGCTGTGGAACTGTGTACATCGTACCCGCGCCCCAGGTACGTTTCATCTGACAGATAAAAATCCGCAAACGCCGCTTCAAAATCAGGCGCAACGGATTTTTCGGCCAGCCCTGAGGCCATCAACGTCTTTTGCCAGGTTTTCAGTTTCGAACGCTCGCCGATGAAATCAAAACCCGTGTGCCTTTCAATAATATGCGCGCGATGCAAAAGCACCAACCAGGCGATGTCGACCATGCCGATGGTCTCACCATTGAAATAGGTCGACGAACCCAGGGCGATTTCAATTTTGTCAAAAGCCTGCGAAAGTTTTTCGCTCCGCTCAATCAAGGTGGTGCGGTCCGGGCTGCGCTGCGCGCTGCATTGAACCAGATAGTTTTTGGCCGCAAGATGGCTCCACGCACGATTGAGTGCGCGTTGTTCAGGAGACTCGCCGGGGTTCAAGGCGGGATAGACCTCTTCTAAGTATTCGGCGATGGCGTCCGATTCGAACAGCGCCGTGCCGGTATCCGTGATCAAAACAGGGACCTGGCCATGGGGGGAAATATCCAAAAACCACTGCGGCTTGCCGCTCAGGCTGATGAACCCCTGATCGTAAGAGATCCTTTTTGCCGCCAGCAAAGCCGTGATCCGTTGAACGAACGGGCAGATCTTGAGACTGACGATTTTCATGGGCGAAACTCCAAGGCTCTTGCAAGGCGCATGTAACGGCCTTGACGGTGTTGATGGACGATATACAATACACATCTCAACATTTCAAGAGATATTGAAGTATGAATGAGCAACAGGTCCTTTCCATCCTCGGCGCGCTGTCCCAGGAAACCCGATTGCGCATCGTTAAGTATCTGATTGGCCGTGGCGAAAAGGGCGCATCCGCCGGTGACGTCGGCACGCATGTCGGCGCGGCCTCTTCGCGGGCGTCGTTTCATCTCTCGGCACTGGAAAACGCCGGTGTGATCACATCGGAACGACAATCGCGCAAGGTCATGTATCGGGCGAATTTCAAACACATCGGGCAGATGATCGGTTTTTTGCTGCACGATTGCTGCGCCGATCATCCGCAAATCCGCTCATGCTGTGACCTTGATAAAGAGTGCAGCTGATCAACCATTATCCGCCAGCACATGACCGGCCAAATAGAGCGAGCCGCAAATCAAAATGCGCCCGCCCGCGCCGCCCCCATTGTTCACAATCGAGCGGATGGCATCCGCAACAGACCCGGCCGGGGCGGCGTTCATGTGCAGTTGGTTGGCGACTTCACAACTTTCTTCGGCGCTCAGGCTGTTTTCCTGATCGGGAATGGCGACGGTGCGCACGCCACGGACCTTGCCTTCCAGCGGTTTCAAGAACTCCAGCGGTGGGCGTTGGTTAAGCGCACCGTACACCAGCCATAAGTCCTGACCCCGCCAGCCGCGCGAATGCTGGGCGATGGCGTCCGCGGCGCCGCGGTTGTGCCCGCCGTCGAGCCACAGCTCCCAGCCCTCACCCCATTGACCGCCGCCCAATTGATCAACCAGGGGGCCGGTGGTGAGGCGCTGCAAGCGACCCGGCCATTCCACGGCCTTGAGACCCATCTTGATGGCGGCGTCCGAAATGTCGAAATCCGGCCCATCCCCACTTGCAAGCGCTTCGGCGCATGCGATGGCCAACGCCGCATTGCGCATTTGATGACGGCCTTCCAACGCGGGCGAGGGAAACGCGCGCTCGGTCTCGCCTTGCGGGCTGGTCGCGCCGCCCTTGTAAAGAAAGCCGCTCTCGGACTGGGAGCGCCGCCCGCCCGCCGATCGGGCGAACCAATCCTTGCCTTCCCAGACCAGTGGCGCGCCGACCTCCTTGGCCGCCTTGCGCAACACCTTTTCGCCTGCGCGCGTGCCTTGGGCGGCGACCACACAGGGCACGCCCGGCTTTAGAATCCCGGCTTTTTCAGCGGTGATGTCCTCGATGGTGTCGCCCAGAAAATTTTGATGATCCATGGACACCGGCGTGATGCAGGTCAGTCGGGGCTTTTCGATCACGTTGGTCGCATCCAGACGACCGCCGAGGCCCGTTTCCAAAATCACCAGATCCGCAGGATGGCGGGAAAACACCAGGAACGCCGCAGCCGTGGTGATCTCGAAAAACGTAATCGGGTGCCCGGCGTTTGCGGTTTCGCATTCTTCCAAAACCGCCGCCAACTCCGCATCCCCGATCAGCTGTCCGCCCAGGCGGATGCGTTCGTTGAAACGCACCAGGTGGGGCGACGTGTAGACATGGCAGCGCAAGCCCGCAGCCTCGGCGAACGCGCGCAGGAACGCACAGGTCGAGCCCTTGCCGTTGGTGCCCGCGACGTGCACCACCGACGGGAGCATCTGTTCCGGATGATCCAGCGCCGCCAGCAGGCGCTCCAGACGCTCCAGGCTGAGATCGATGGATTTAGGGTGCAGCGCCACCAAGCGCGCCAAAATGGAATCCGTCTGTGTATCGGTGCTCATGATGGGCCTGATGTGGGAATGCGACCGGGGCGCGTCAATTTAGGATTTGGGCTCGTCTTCGGTCGGCCGCGCGCCGTGCGGGATCGGCGCGTCGATAACCGGACTGTCGGTTTTCTTTTCGGGTTTGTCTTCGGGCATCACCACCGGTTCGGCCACCAGTTCGACCACGTCCGCAGGCGCGCCGGTGTTGCGCAACAACGACAGCACCCGGATGATGGTGGAGCGCAAATCCTTGCGTTCGACCACCATGTCCACCATGCCATGATCCAACAGGTATTCGGCGGATTGAAAATCGTCGGGCAGCTGTTCGCGGATGGTCTGTTCGATCACACGCCGTCCGGCGAAGCCGATGACACAACCGGGTTCCGCGATGGCCACATCGCCCAGCATGGCGAACGACGCCGACACGCCGCCGGTGGTCGGGTCGGTCAACAGCACCATATACGGCAAACCCTTGTCCTTGACCTCTTCCACCGCGATGGTGGTGCGCGCCATTTGCATCAGGGACAAGATGCCCTCTTGCATGCGTGCGCCGCCCGACGCCGGAATGACGATCAGGGACGCATCCTGGACTTGCGCCAAGCGCGACGCGGTGACCAAACCTTCGCCCACCGCCGTACCCATGGAGCCGCCCATAAACGCGAAATTGAACGCGGCGATCACCACGTTTTGCCCACCCATCTTGCCGTGCGCCACGATCAGGGCGTCTTCCTCGGCGGTTTTGGCCTGGGAATCCTTCAAACGTTCTGAATATTTTTTCAGGTCCCGGAACTTCAGCGGATCGGTCACCAGGGACGCAAACTGCGCGGTCTTGTACTCGCCGCCGTCGAACAGCAATTCGAGACGCTTGCCGACACCGATACGCATGTGATGGCCGCAATGCTGACAAACGTTCAAGTTCGCCTCCAGATCGCGGTGGAAAATCATCTGCTCGCAACTCGGACACTGGTGCCAGAGGTTCTCGGGGATGTCCTTGGTTGCCCCAACCAGTTCCTTGAGCTTCGGCCTGACGAAATCCTTGAGCCAATTCATGCGTTATCCTTTGCTCTGCGTTTTCCGGACGCTGGCGGCGAGGTCTCCCACGAAGCCCAACACTTCGTCCACCAGACCCGGTCCGGCTTTTCCGTCCGCGTCCAAATTGTCGCGCACCCGGTTGACCAGGGCCGAACCCACCACAGCCGCATCGGAGACGGCCGCCACATCGGCCGCGGCTTCGGGCGTGGTGATGCCGAAGCCCACGGCCACCGGCAAATCGGTGTGTTTGCGGATGCGTTTGACAGCGGCGTCAATGTCGGAAACCGCCGCCGAGCCCGCGCCCGTGGTCCCCTTGACGGAGACATAATAAACGAAGCCCGACGCTTTCTCCACCACACGCGGCAGACGGCCGTCGTCTGTGGTTGGCGTGGTCAGATAGATGAAGTTGAGCCCGCCTTGCAGCGCAGGAATACACAGCTCACTTTCTTCTTCCGGCGGCAGGTCCACGACGATCAAACCGTCCGCGCCGGCTTCCTTGGCGTCCTGAACGAAGGCTTCGACCCCGTAGTGATGGATCGGGTTGTAATAGCCCATCAGCACGATCGGGGTCTCGTCGTCCTCTATGCGGAAAGTGCGCACTTGGTCCAGCGTCTTTTTCAGGGTTACACCCGCATCCAGGGCGCGGATCGCGGCGGCCTGGATCGACGGGCCGTCGGCCATGGGGTCGGAAAAGGCCATGCCCAACTCGATGATGTCCGCACCCGCACCCGGCAAGCCGTTGAGGATCGCTTGGCCGGTTTCCAGATCGGGATCGCCGGACATGACATAGGTCACCAAACCGCCTCGACCTTGAGCCTTCAAGTCTGCGAATCTTTTCGCCAAACGTGTGGTCACGGCTTTTGCGTTGATCACGTTCACAGGTTCACCCCCATGTCCACGCCCATGGCATGCGCAACGGTGTTCAAATCCTTATCGCCCCGACCGGACAGGTTCACCACCAGGATGTGGTCCTTGGGCAAATCCGGCGCGATCTTCATCGCGTGCGCCAACGCATGGGAGCTTTCCAGCGCCGGAATAATGCCTTCCAGCTTGGTCAACGCATGAAACGCATCGAGCGCTTCGGTGTCGGTGACCGGCACGTACTCGACCCGGCCCATATCGTGCAGCCAGCAGTGCTCCGGCCCAATGCCGGGGTAATCCAGGCCCGCCGAAATGCTGTCGGCTTCCTGCACTTGGCCGTCGTCGTCTTGCAGCAGATACATGCGGTTGCCGTGCAACACGCCGGGCGAGCCGGCCGTGAGCGACGCGGCATGCTCACCGGTCTCGATCCCCTTGCCCGCCGCTTCGGTGCCGATAATCTTGACATCTTGATCGTCCAGGAACGGGTGGAACAGGCCGATGGCGTTCGATCCCCCGCCGATACACGCGACCAAGGTGTCGGGCAGACGTCCTTCGGCTTCCATGATCTGTTCGCGCACTTCATCGCCGATCACACATTGGAAATCGCGCACCATCATGGGGAACGGATGCATGCCCGCCGCGGTGCCGATCAGAAAGTACGTGCTGTCCACATTGGTGACCCAATCGCGGATCGCTTCGTTGAGCGCATCTTTGAGCGAACACGATCCCACGGTCACGGGTTTGACCTCCGCACCCAGCATCTTCATGCGGAACACGTTCGGCGCTTGGCGCTCGATGTCCTTGGTGCCCATGTAGATGGTGCAGGGAATGTCAAACAGGGCGCATACGGTGGCGGTCGCCACGCCATGCTGACCCGCGCCGGTTTCGGCGATGATGCGGGATTTGCCCATGCGCTTGGCGAGCAGGATTTGGCCGATGGTGTTGTTGACCTTGTGCGCCCCGGTGTGGTTCAGGTCCTCGCGCTTGAGGTACACCTTCGCGCCGCCCAAATGGTCGGTCAGACGCTGAGCCAGATACAAGGGGCTCGGACGGCCCACGTATTGGCTCAGGTAATAGGCCTTTTCCGCCTCAAACTCCGGGTCGGCCTTGGCGGCTTCGTAAGCTTTGGCCACATCGTGGACCAACGGCATCAGGGTTTCGGCGACGAATTGGCCGCCGAAAATGCCGAAATGGCCGGTTTCGTCCGGACCGTCTCGCAATGTGTTGGGGCGGTAGGTGTTGGGCTTGCTCATCGGTGTGCACACATCTGAAACAATTGAGCGCGGACCATAGCAAGCTCCACGCCTGAACGCCACTGATTTGAGGCTCCAAACGTGGCTTTCAGATGACTTTAGAGCCTGCGGGCAAGTTCCAGAAATTCCCGGATTTTTTGTACGCTTTTTTGACCAGGCGCGTCCTCGACGCCGCTGGAGACGTCCACGAAGCCCGCACCGGACGTTTTCACCGCTTCAGCCAGATTTCCGGCGTTTAATCCACCCGCCAACAGCCAAGGTACACGCCATGCCTCGTTCGCGATCAAGGTCCAGTCGAAACTCAACGCGTTGCCGCCCGGCAGGTCCGCGTCCTTCGGCGGCTTGGCGTCCAAAAGCACATGGTCCGCCACGGCCTCGTATTCATGGGCGCGGGCGATGTCGTCCGGGCCCGCGATGCCGACCGCCTTCATCACCGGTTTGCCGGTAACGGCCTTGATGTCGGCGACGCGTTCCAAGGTCTCGGACCCGTGAAGCTGCACCACATCCACCGGCAATTGGCGGCAGATCGCGCGGGCTTCATAGTCGTCGGGGTCCACCAGCAGGGCAACCTTGGTTACGCCGTCCGGCACACGCGCCATCAGGGCCTGGGCCTCCACCGGGGTCACGGCGCGGGGCGATTTGGGAAAAAACACAAAGCCGACCATTTTGGCGCCACCCGACACGGCGGCGTCCAAAGCCTCAGGGGTGCGGATTCCGCAGATTTTGACGTCGACGGGCATGGCATGCTCTCAATCTTGTCGTTCGGCGGCGATCTTAGCCATGCCGTGGCCAAGCACCAAGCCCAACAGCGTGGTGAGGATGAATTCCGGCACCAGTTGCACGGCGATGAAAACCACCTGGCTGTCCAAAACGGTGAGCGCCGCGGCGAGCGTGGGGCCAAAATAAATCAACAACACGAACAGGAACAAGGCGGTGGGCAACACCAGCAGCAACGCCTCACCCAGCATACCCAAAATCGGCCTCAGCCCCGGCCAGCTTGGCTTTGGCACCGCAAGGCTCAACAGCCCCGGTCCCGGATAGGTGCCAGCCGCGATACGGATCACGGAGGTCAGATAAGAAATCACCAACACCCCGTGCAGCCCGTCCAAGACATAGCGTTCCGGTGCGCCGACCATGCGCGCCAGCACCACCACGCCCACCGACAGCAAAAACGGCAGCAGCGCCGCGCGCAGGATCACCGGATAGGCACGCCCCAGAGTCTGGATAGCTTGGTATGAAAAGCTGCGGTAATGGCGCGGTTCTTCGGATTTGTCAGGTGTCATGCTTCCGCCGGTTGTTGGAGTATATCCCCATCATGGGCGGTGAGTTTGCGGTATGCAATCGCAAACATAATCCAAAATAGCAACATACTCAGCCACATGAGGATCCCCATGATAATTTCGGTGGCGCCCACGGTTTCCATCATCATGTTTGGATCGCCCCCGCTTTCAACAGCTTTTTTTATTGTTTGAAGACCTGTGATCGCAAACACGGTCATCATTACGAAGTTCAAAAAAATGATCGGCAACTGAGATACGACCAGGGCGAGAAACATACGAAAGGTGTTACCCCTGGCGCTTCGCCACGCCGCGCCGATTCGCCGCCATAGCCCCCCTTGCTGATCCATTGCAAGGGCGGGCAAGACAAAAACCGTGCGGATGGAAATCATGATCATCAACGAAAAAACGATAAACATCATAGCGAAATGAAAGACACCCGACATGGCGCCTGTGTCGGAAGCGATTGCATTGAAGAGACCGCCTAACAGGGCCATTCCAATCATCACCGGAAGCATCAACAAGAAACCCAACACCATGAATGCCAGCAAGTACCCGAAGGTGCGGACTTCCCGCCTACCGATCCGAAAACCGATAATCGATGGTTTTTCTCGCAGAAGAACAAGGCGATAAACCGCAACGCCAACGCAGCCCATCAGGAACATGAAGACAAACGTTATGATGATGCCTATGGAGAACACCGTGAAAAAGGTACTCATGAACGCTGCTGGGTCCTGGCTGGTCTGCACCTCAGCCATTTGTTTGAGCATCACTTCTTGGCCCGCCGTGAGTTGATAAATGGCAAAAGCGACATTCAAACCCACAAGCAGCCAAATGGTTTGCACAAATCCCATGAAATCACGAAACAGCGTGCCATACGTTTCTTTTACCAGCCCCCAAATCTTGAGTTTCGGCGCGGATTCGGTTGCTTCAGAATTGCTCATGCTGCCCCCCGGCATGGATTAAGCCCGCACGCACTATAAGAGGTGCCGGTGCTAGGTCATAAAGTGCGAGGGTCTTTGAGAGGTTCAAGGCATCTCTTCGGCGATCAGGCGCGCAGCCTCGGCCGGGTCGTCGTGCGCGGTGATGGGCCGGCCGATCACCAGATAATCGGCGCCTAAGTCAACGGCGTCCTTGGGCGTGACCACGCGGCGTTGATCGTCCAGGCTAGCCCATTCGGGGCGAATGCCCGGCACCACCAGCTTGAAGTCCGGCCCCACGGCCCCCCTCAAGGCAACCACCTCCTTGGCCGAACAGACCACACCGTCCAGCCCGCTGGCTTGGGTCAGGCGGCCGAGCCTAAGGACCTGTTCCAAGGGTTCTTCGTCGAGGCCCACTTCCACTAGGTCGTCACGCGTCATGGAGGTCAGCACCGTCACCGCGATGACATTGGGACGTTTGCCCACGTCGGCTTCATCAGCCGCCGCACGGGCCGCTTCCATCATGCGTCGCCCGCCGCTGGCGTGCACATTGACCATGAACGGATCCAACGCCAAGGACGCGCGCACAGCGCCTGCCACCGTGTTGGGAATGTCGTGGAATTTAAGATCGAGGAACAGCGGCATGCCGCATTCCGTGACGCGATGCACACCATCGGGGCCGTGGGCGGTGAAAAACTCCTTGCCCAGCTTCACGCCGCCGACCTTGCCTTTCAAGCCATTGGCAAGCTCCACCGCGCGTCCGACATCGGTGGTGTCGAGCGCAACAAAAATGCGCTGCCAAGCGTGTTTGATCCCAACCATGGGAATCTTTGTAACCCGCTCGTGCGGTGCAACAAAGGTTTATTTGCAAAGAATTGCGATTTATGCCGCGCTTTGCGGCTTGGGCAGTTGCCCCGTCCCGTCGCTGGGTGCGTGTTCGATGGTTTTAGCGTCGTCGCCCGGCTGCGGCGCAGGCGTGTGCAATTGCTGCATGCGCAGCACCTTGAGTTCCGCTTCAAACTGCTGAGCGCGTTCCTGCTCGGATTTGAGCTGGCGACGCGCCACTTCACCGTTATAAGACTGCTTGCGCAGTTCCGAACGCAATCGCCCCGCGCCGGCCCAGGACGCCACGCCGCCGAGCAGCACGCCCACACCCAACACGGCGGTGAGCACCAGATAGAGCTCCATCTCGACCGTCATCGCGAACGGCCAAAGGTCGAGCGCCACGGGCGCTTTGTTGTTGAGTGCGAAGATGACGACGGCAACCGCCGCCGGCACCATGATCAACCACGAAATGAGACGCCGCAAGAGCCTGCTCCTCAGTCTTTAAAACACGGTGGCGGAAGGTTCCGCTCGACCAGCCCCTATTTTAGCCAGCGTTCAGTTTCTCACGAAGCTGCTTGCCGGTCTTGAAATAAGGGATGTACTTGGCGGGAACGTCGACGGCTTCGCCGGTGCGCGGATTGCGGCCCGTACGAGACCCCCGCTCCTTCACCGAAAACGCGCCGAAGCCACGCAATTCCACCCGGTCGCCTTCAGCCAGCGCATCGGTGATTTCATCGAAGATGGTGGTGACGATGCGTTCCACATCGCGCAAATACAAATGCGGGTTGGCCTCTGCAAGCTTTTGAATCAATTCGGATTTCGTCATGCTTTCACCTCCTACCGGTCCTCCCCTTGATGGCGATGGCCCAAGCGCGTCGGGGTTTGGCCCCCTATTTGGTCTGGACTTTCAATGCACTTAGACCGCCCCCCGTTACCAGGCCCAATTGCCTATTGGCCGGCGGCTACATCTCAGGGTGCCAAACCGAAAGCAGTCCGTCAAGTTTAAGTCTTTCTGAAACCAGCGCTTTTCCGAACGCCCCCAAAATCCGTTCGAGATAATCCGGGCGCGGGTACTTGGGCTTCTCGGTGGTGACGGGCAAATCGGCCTCCAGGCCCTTCTCTTCTTCCAGCCAAACGACGGCTTCCGCCTCTCCCCCGATGGCGTCGATCAGCCCAACGTCCAGGGCTTTCTGACCGGTGTAGATGCGCCCGTCGGCAAGCTCTTTCACTTGCTCCAGCTCCATGGCGCGGCGCTCGGCCACCATGGTGACGAACAGCGCGTACATATCCATCACCACGATTTCGATCTGCTCGCGCGCCTTTTCGGACAGAGGCTCCAAGGGGTTGGGCTGGGCCTTGAACGCGCCGCTCTTGATGGTTTCCGGCTTCACCCCGATTTTTTCCAGCATGCCGGTCAAGTCTGCGGTTTGCATGATCACGCCGATGGAGCCGGTGATGGTACCTCGGCGCGCGAAGATGCGGTCCGCGCCGATGGCGGTCATGTAGGCCGCCGACGTCGCGGTCGAACCCATCACCGCGACCACCGGCTTTTCTTGGGCGAGGTCCTTGAGGCCCAGAAACAGGTTTTCGCCGCCGACCACGGTGCCGCCGGGGCTGTTGATCTCGACGATCACGGCTTTAATGTTATCGTCGTCTTTCAAGTCTTGGAGCAATTCGTCGCGGTGGCGGTCTTCGACGATCATGCCGGTCACGATGACGCGCGCGATGCGCTCCTCCTCCAAAAGTCCGCCCGCACCCAGACCTTCGCCCAGGCCGTCGCCGGTGTCCACCGTGCGCATCACCAGAACGGCGAAAAAGGCTGTGGCGGCAATGGCGGCAACGACTTTCCACAACAGCGCGCTGCGGCGCTGGCGGCGGCGTTCCATCAGTTTATCGGTATCCAGGGACATATGGGCTTTACCCGTTTGTTGTTGAGCCATCTCAAACGGCGCGCAGTCTAGCATAAGCAACTGGACAGCAAGATGAAAATTCATTTGCGCTACCTGCTGCGTCAAAAGATGTCTAAACTCCCCTGCATCAAGTTAAGGGGGATTCAAATATGTCATCTTGGTTTAAAGCGCTCATGTTTACGGCTGGTGTCTTCTTGGCGCTCTACTCCGGTGCAAAGGCCCAGGACACATTTGATCCCGACAAGATCACGCAAATCGTGAACATATACGAGGCCGTGGTGCAGTATCCTGTCGCCAGCTGGATCACGTCCGAAAACATCACCGAACAATTCGAGGCCCACCGCAAACAAAATGGCCCTATGTTTTTGATCGAATTCATCCCCAAAGGCGAAAAATTCGAAACCTGGACAAAGATGCTGGCCATACGGGGATACTATCTTCCCGAAAAATCTTTGAGCTTAGAGCTCATGGCCAATTCAACGCTTGACCCATATCTGAAAGTTTGCGGAGAACAGAACCTTACTGCCGACATTCTGTCGTCCTCCGAAGAGGAAATAACGTTGTTGTTGATCTGCGCGGACTCGCCTAAGGGTGATCCAAAAATAGGATATGGACCCGGTGTCGGCGAAGTGCTGCTGAAAACCATCCGGCGCTATAAAAACACCTATATCGAGGTCTACCATGAATGGCGTGGGCGTAAATTCGATTTGAACGACTTGAACACTTGGCCCGTCAGTAAAGAGACACTCAGAGAGATGGTCCGACGTTTCAATACATCCATTGCCCTTAGTCCATCGCGGCACCCACCCCGACCCTAGTTGAATTTGAGCAATAAAAAACGCCCCCGGGATCAAGCCGGGGGCGTTTTGCTGAGAGGCTGGAGGCTGAACTTATTCGTCGCCGCCTTCCTTCTTCTTTTCCAAGGCCGCGCCCAGGATATCGCCCAGGGACGCGCCGGAATCGGACGAGCCGTAATCGGCCATCGCCTGCTTTTCTTCCTGCACTTCCAGCGCTTTGACCGACAAGGTGAGCTTGCGGTTGCCAGCGTCGATCTGGGTGATCTTGGCGTCGACCTTTTCGCCTTCGGCGAAGCGGTCGGGGCGCTGTTCGGAGCGGTCGCGGCTCAGTTCGGCCTTGCGGATGAAGCCCGGCACACCTTCGCCGGCAGTGACTTCGATGCCACCGTCGGTGATTTGCGTGACCGTGCAGGTCACCACGTCGCCGCGCTTGAGACCGGCCAGGCCTTCTTCGAACGGATCCTTGGTGAGCTGCTTGATGCCCAGCGAGATGCGCTCCTTGGCGACGTCGACGTCCAAGACCTTGGCCTTGACCACATCGCCCTTCTTGAAGTCCTTGATGGCGTCTTCGCCGGACTTGTCCCAAGACAGATCCGACAGGTGCACCATGCCGTCGATTTCTTCGGTCAAGCCGATGAACAGGCCGAATTCGGTGATGTTCTTGATTTCGCCTTCGACTTCGGTGCCGGCGGAGTGGGTGGCGAGGAACGCATCCCACGGGTTGTCGCCGCACTGCTTGAGACCCAACGAGATGCGGCGCTTGTCCGGATCGACGTCCAGCACCATGACTTCCACTTCCTGGGAGGTGGAGACGATCTTGCCCGGATGAACGTTTTTCTTGGTCCAGGACATTTCGGAAACGTGCACCAAGCCTTCGACACCGGCTTCCAGTTCGACGAATGCGCCGTAGTCGGTGATGTTGGTGACGCGGCCCTTGAGCTTGGCGCCCACCGGGTACTTGGCGTCGACGCCTTCCCACGGGTCGCTTTCCAGTTGCTTCATGCCGAGCGAAATGCGCTGGGTTTCCGGGTTGAAGCGGATCACCTGGACCTTGACGGTCTGGCCGACCTGCAGCGCTTCGGACGGGTGGTTGATGCGCTTCCAAGCGATATCGGTGACGTGCAGCAGTCCGTCGACACCACCCAGGTCCACGAATGCGCCGTAGTCGGTGATGTTCTTGACCACGCCTTCGAGAATATCGCCTTCGCCCAATTTGCCGATCAGCTCGGAACGCGCTTCGGCGCGGGTTTCTTCCAGAACGGCGCGGCGCGAGACCACGATGTTGTTGCGCGAGCGATCCATCTTCAAAATCTGGAACGGCTGCGGCATGTTCATCAGCGGGGTCACGTCGCGGACCGGGCGGATGTCCACCTGGCTGCCCGGCAGGAACGCCACGGCGCCATTAAGATCGACGATGAAGCCGCCCTTGACGCGGCCGAAGATGGTGCCGTTGACGCGCTCGCCCGCTTCGAACAGCTTTTCGAGCTGGACCCAGGCTTCTTCGCGGCGCGCTTTTTCGCGCGACAGCTTGATCAGACCGTCACGGTCTTCGTAGCGTTCCACGAACACGTCGATCTGATCGCCCGACGTGATGGCCGGGGCGTCGGGGCCGATGCCGAATTCCTTCATCGGAATGCGGCCTTCGGACTTCAGGCCGACATCGACCAAAACGGCATCGCCGTCCACACGCAGCACGGTGCCGGTGACGACGTTGCCTTCAAACAGTGCATTTTGGGAAAAGGACTCTTCGAGCAAGTCCGCAAAATTTTCAGTAGCCATAAGCTTGTATTTCCTTTTTTCACTTTCTGGCCTGCCGGTTGGTTCCGGCGGTCTTGACGGCCTTTTTTAAGACCAAACAACCCGCACCTCCGTTTTCGCAGGCACGGAACGAAAATTCCCCAGTCCTGGGGCACTCCTGAAACCAGATGGTCTTAGATCAGAAGAGGTTCTTGGCGTTGATGAAGTCGAGCGCCGCGGCGAAGGCCTGATCGGCGTCCATATTGCTGGTATCCAGCTGCAAAGCGTCGTCTGCGGCGGCCAGCGGCGAAGCGCTTCGCCCACTATCGCGGGCGTCGCGTTCCTTCATGTCTTCCAGAACGCGCGCATATATAGCGTCAAGACCCCGTTCCTGCAACTCCAAAAACCGCCGTTTTGCGCGGATTTCCGCAGAAGCGGTCACAAACAGTTTGGCATCCGCGTCGGGACAGACCGTGGTGCCGATGTCGCGCCCGTCCAGAATCGCACCCTGGGCAGGTTCACCATTCGCCAAAACGGGCGGGTTTTTCGCGAAATTCCTTTGAAAATCAAGGAGCGCCGCACGCACGCCGGGAATCGCGGAGACTTTGCTGGCCGCTTGAGCGGCCGCGTCGGAGCGCAAATCGGGATTACTCAATTCAACCGGATCGAGGGCGCACGCCGCCGCTTCCGCCACGTCCGGGTCTTCCGGATCGCCGCCCCCGGAGACCACTTTCCAGCCCGTCGCGCGGTACAACAGACCCGTATCCAGTTTAGATAGCTTGAAATGCTCTTCCAGCCGGCGGGCCAGAGTGCCCTTGCCGGCCGCCGCCGGACCGTCGATGGCGATGACGATGGACATAAGCTTTACCTCACTCAAAAGACGCGCCAAGACTTTCCATCAGCGCGCGGAAACCGGGAAAACTGGTGTCGATGGGCGATGCGTCATCGATCGTAATCGGATTTTCGCTCGCCAAGCCCAACACCAAAAACGACATGGCGATGCGATGATCCAGGTGCGAGCGAACTTCCGCACCGCCTGCAACCGTTTTGTCCGTGCCGCCCACGCCGTGCACCACCAGCCAATCTTCGCCTTCCTCGACATCGACGCCACAGGCCTTGAGCCCTTCGGCCATCACGGACAGCCGATCGCTTTCTTTGACCCGCAGCTCATCCAGGCCCTCGAAACGGGTGTCGCCTTGGGCAAACGCGCTCGCGACGAACAACACCGGGTATTCGTCGATCTGCGCGGGTGCGCGCGATGCAGGCACGGTGCAGCCTTTGAGGTTCGAGGCCCGCACGCGCACGTCACCGATCATTTCACCCGCTTCCGTGCGCTGGTCCAAAATCTCGATATCCGCGCTCAAATCCTTCAGCGTTTCGATCACACCGGCGCGCAGCGGGTTCAGCCCGACACCCGTCACGGTGATGTCCGAGCCCGGCACGATCGCGGCCGCCACCAGAAGAAACGCAGCGCTGGAAATATCCGCGGGCACGATCACGTCACGGCCCTTGAGTTCCGGACGGCCATTGAGCGTGATGCGCCGTCCGCCGTCGCCCAAGTCCTCGACCCGGACCTTGCCGCCAAAGTGCGTGAGCATCTTTTCCGAATGGTCGCGCGTCGGCTTGGGCTCGACCACCACCGTTTCGCCGGGTGCGTTGAGCCCCGCCAGCAGCACCGCCGACTTGACCTGGGCCGACGCCACCGGCAGTTCGTATGCGATCGGCATGGGGTCGCGCGCACCGGTGATGCGCAAAGGCAGTCGCCCGCCGTCCGCCGTCTTGAAAGTCGCGCCGACTTGGGACAGGGGATCCGTCACACGTTTCATGGGCCGGCTTGAGAGCGACGCGTCGCCGACCATGCGCGCGGTGAAATCGTGGCCGGCGATGAGCCCCAAAAGCAACCTGGCCGCCGTACCGGAATTGCCCATGTCCAAGTCTTCGTGGGGCGCGAGCAGACCGCCCACACCCAGACCGTGCACCACCCAGTCGCCGCCCGGCGTTTCGGGCGCGATCACCGTTGCCCCCATGGCGCGCATGGCAGCCGCGGTGCGGAGCACGTCTTCGCCCTCCAGCAACCCGCTGATGCGGGTTTCGCCCAGCGCCACCGTGCCCAGCATCAAGGCCCTGTGGGAAATGGATTTGTCGCCGGGAACACGGGCTTTGCCCGCAAGCGGGGCGGATTTACGGGAAGTCAGGGTCGGCACGGTTATGGGCCTCGTTCGCAATCGCAATAAGAAATGAAAAATTCGGTGCGAAGCGTCTCTAGCACGTTTTTCCTTTTGACAGAACCCGCGGAACGTGGCAATTGCCAATGCATCGACTTTAGTAGGATCAAAGAAGTGCGGAGACCAGCCCGTGGGGAAGCCAAACCTAGGTGACAAACACGTCTGCCCGAACTGCGAAACGCGGTTTTTCGATCTCGGCAAATTGCCGCCCACCTGTCCGAAATGTTCCACCGTTCTGGAGACGGCCAAAGGGAAGGCCAAAGCAAAGGCCGAGCCTGTGCCGGAACCGGTCGAGGAAGAAACGCCCGCCGTTGAGGAAGTCGCGACCGACGACGTCGATTTGGACGTCGACCTGGACGTCGACGACGACCTCGAAACCGACGACGAAGACGACGATCTGATGGAAGATGCGTCCGACCTGGGCGGTGATGACGACATCGGCGTGATCGGCGCCGGCGACGGTAAAGACGAAAGCTGATCGCCACCGAACCGGTCGCATTTCATCCCCGCGTCAAGTCCCGGGGAAAATGTCGCACAATCGTCATTTTCCCCTTGCGCAAATGAAACCGCGCCTTTAAGTTCCCGCCGCACGCGCCACCCGGAACGCTGCGCAATCGCGCCATCCCAACCGGGGACCGCAAAAATTCCTTAGGGGCCGTAGCTCAGTTGGGAGAGCGCTACAATGGCATTGTAGAGGTCAGGGGTTCGATTCCCCTCGGCTCCACCAGTTTCCTCAAAGCCGTCGCTATTCGCGACGGCTTTGTTTTGTTTGGCGAAACCCTCTGGGAAACCTGGGGGTTTTGCCTTTCCCGGACCTTTGCATTTATCCGCCGCTCGCACGCAACTCAAACGCAACGTTTTCAAGCGGGTTGGAACAAGCGGGCGCTTCACCCGCCGCAAAATTTCGTTCATGTAGTCATCGATCGCCTGGGTTGATTTGCTCAGATAATCGGGGTCGTATTTGGCATACATTTCCGTGATGCGATAGCCGCCCTGTTTATGGCCCAGGATGCCCTGCACCTCCCACGGCGGCACATCCCATTTGATCCGGTTTACCCAAAATGCCGTTTTACGGGCTGGTACATGACATGGGGGCTTTACAGGAAAGTTCTGTGGACACAGTAAACGGCAGGGTTTAGCCATTTGCTGAAGTCATCATATTTTAAATAGTAAAAAATAAATCAAACCGCACAATGGTAGTTTATAACATAAAGATTATTTATCATTTCGTTATCCCTTGAATCACCCTTTTTCGAGGTCTCCAATGAACGAAGGAACATCTCTAAACACGTTGCTTAAGGAATGTGAAAAAGAGCAACTACAGCATTCTGCCGCAATCCAGCCTTTCGGTGTTTTACTTGCCATAGACATAGATAGCGGCTGTATTTCTCACGCCAGTGAAAATGCTTCCGATCTTTTGGGGGAACCTTTGCCCAATATCTTTGGAGCAACAGCATCTGACATTCTTGGGTTCGACGTCACAGACATTTCTGGTTGGAATGACCAATCCAATACCCGGACGTCCCCCTGCATTCGCACTCTTCCCACGGGATTAGATTGTGAAGTTATGGTCATCAGACAAGACACACACGCGTTGATTCAGTTGGAGCCTTGCAACGATTCTGCCACTGCGAAACCATCTTTCCCCTTGCAGAGTTTCCATTTTCGTATGCCAAAGACAAAGGCAGAGGAAAAAAACCTTCATAGGGAATTGGCCGAAACCATTCAGCAACAGACCGGATTCGAAAAGATCATGGTCTATCAATTCCACGACGACTGGTCGGGTGAGGTGATTGAGGAAGTCGCCACAGGAGACAACTTAGACCTCTACCTTGGACTACGATTTCCAGCTTCTGACATTCCTGAGATTGCACGCCGGATATACGAACAGACCGCCTATCGGTTGATATCCGATGTTTCGTGCTCTCCGGTCCCGATCTTGGGAGAAGAGGAAAACGGTCGGCTTGATCTTACCCATGTTGATTTGCGCAGTGTTTCACCAGTTCATATCCAGTACTTAAAGAATATGAACGTTGGGGCGTCTTTCTCCTTATCAATCATGTTGAGCAATAAGCTTTGGGGACTGGTTGCGTGTCATCACACCACCCCTCGTCATCTACCATTGGCGACACGCGCCCAATGCGCGGAGACGGTCAAAAATTACGTTCTATCGCTCTCCTCCTGGCGGGCAGAAGCGCGGACGATATTTTTTCATTCCCTCAAAAGAACTTTATCGGAAGCTTTTTCCAAAAGTCGACCTGAGGATACGCTGGCTAAGCGGATACAGCAGAGTGACAATACTTTTTTAGATCTCATCGGAGCGTCATCTTGTGCATTTATTGACGATCAATCCATGGTTTCGCTCGGCATAGCACCGCCAGAAGAGGCCATCCGAAAGATCGACGCTTGGTTTGTGGATCATTGCCAAGAGCGAACACTCATCACCCAAAAATTGAGCGATCACTATCCTGAAGCAGGGACTTGGAAAGACAAGGCGAGCGGCCTGGTTGGCATTAAGTTGCCTCAATCCAAACTCGGTTTCACAGGGCCGCGTTTTTATTGGTTCCGCCCTGAGGTCCAACAAATCGTCAATTGGGGTGGCAACCCCGATAAGAGGGTTTCAGTTGATACGAGCCAGGCCATCTTGTCTCCTCGCAAATCATTTGAGGTCTGGACAGAGCACACCTCCGCCCAGAGCGAAGGGTGGCCATCAAAAGCAAGAATGGTAGCTGATTTTTTCCGGTCCAATGTCCTGATATCCCATAACAAATGAATGGATGGTGAGCCAAGTTTGATGAGAGAAAGCCATCCAGGTAGATTCGGTTGCAAATATGTCATTGTATCAAACGCTAAATGAAAAAACGTCTGCGCTGCACGATACCATTGAAACAGTCCCAGTCTTAACTGAACTCTCCAAGGGCACCATCTGTTTGGAACAATATAAACAACTCACTTCATTATTTTATGGCTTCTGGCAACCCGCTGAGCGCATGTTAAAATCCATAGATCTGTCTATTCCCTGGGTCAGCAGGGCACATCATTTACACCATGATTTAATAAAGCTGGGTTATTCGGAAGATGACATATGCGGCATTTCTCAATGCATGCTGTTGCCCGATATTACGACAGCGGCGCAAGGTGTAGGGATGCTGTATGTTTACCAAGGCTCGCAGATGGGAGGAGCCCTGATCAACAAAGCTCTTTCGAATGCGAATGTCATCCCAGAAGAATGTCGGACTTTTTATATTCCGCATACTTCGAATCTAGCTCAATATTGGAATGAGTTTACGCACGCGTTGAACCTCGCTTCATTTTCTGAAACAGAGATAACTCAGGCAGTATCGTCGGCTCGCGAAACCTTTTTAACTCTGACATGCTGGTTAATGTTGCCAACAAATTGATCGTCAGCTTCGGGTCAGAATCGGTATTTTAAAGATGGCCGAAAAAACGCCTGCTTGGCTCCCTTCAGCAGACATTGATACTTCCAATTTTAGCTAAAAGTATCTTTCACCTTGTAGACATAAACGACTCCGCCGTTGCCGCAGACGCGCGAGCCCTTGGGTGAGTGCGATCGAAGATGCAACCGCCGTGCGCCCACCAGGGCGCAAGATCGGCGGCGAGACCGATCTCCCGGAGTGGACGATGCCTTTGAAGGGATTGGCTTTACGCAAGCTGCAGCTTGTCTGCGTATGTGCCCGCGATTTGCGCAAACACATCTTCAACCACGATTTGCTCCTGACACTTCGGTATCGGATAAAGGCAATAAAGCCGCTTGCCTTGCTCGATGTGGATGCAGGGCGAGCACGCGAACTTTTGGTGAAAAACCAGACACCCGCCGCCTGCCGGGTCATACAGCACCAACGTTTCGGGCGCGGCCACCGTCGCGCCCGAGGGTCGAGCTACCACATTATGAGCCTAGGCCGCACGAACTTCGTTCAGGAATTTTTCGACCTCTGTGCGTAACGTGTCGGCTTCTTTGGTCAGGCCTTCCGCGCCGCCCAGAATCTCACTGGCCGCATCCCCCGTTTCGTTGGCAGCTTGGCTGACAAGTCCAATGTGATCGCTGACATCCTGGGTGCCTTGGGCGGCTTGCTGCACGTTCGCGGCGATTTCCCGGGTCGAAACGTCTTGCTCTTCGACCGCGGAAGCAATGGCGGTGGTGATCTCGTTCATCGTAGCGATCACATCCGTGATCCTGTCAACGGATTGCGCCGCTTCTTGCGTCGCATCTTGAACGCTGCCCACCTGCAAGGCAATTTCCTCGGTGGCCTGCGCGGTCTGATTGGCGAGGTCCTTCACCTCCGACGCAACCACGGCAAAGCCCTTGCCGGCGTCTCCCGCCCGCGCCGCCTCGATGGTTGCGTTCAGGGCCAAAAGGTTGGTTTGTTCAGCGATCGCCGTGATGAGTTCGACCACTTCGCCGATTTTTTCAGAGGTCGACACCATCCCCTCGATACCCCGGCGCGCGGCCTCGGCCTCAGCCACCGCCGATCCGGCGACCTCCGTGCCCTGAGACACCTGGCGGCTGATTTCGTTGATGGAGGCCGACAACTCTTCGGTGGCGGTCGCCACGGTTTGCACATTCATCGACATCTGGTGGGATGTCGCCGTGACGTTCGTGGACTGTTTGCTGGTGTCGCGCGCTCGTTCCGCCATCGCAACGGCCGAACTCTGCATTTGCGTCGAGGCAAGGGAAACATTGGACACCACGCCACCGACGCTCTGTTCGAACGACTGCGCCAAAATCATCATGGATCGACGTTTTTCAAGGGCCGCTTGTTCGGCCAAGCGCGCCTGTTCGGCCTCCATTTCCTTGACCTTGTTGGCGTGGTCTTTGAAAACTTGAACAGCCTCGGCCATCGCGCCGATCTCGCCACTGGCATTGCGTCCCGGAATCTCAATGTCCAAGTGCCCATCTGCAAGTTCCTTCATGGCTCCGGTCATTTTGACCACCGGCCGTGCGATGCCCCTACCAATGAAAATGGCGGCTGCAACGCCAATCAGAATCGCAACGATCGAGACGGCGAGCGCAAGCGTTGACTGGAAGTCAACGGTCTCCACCATGGCCGGCCCGACCGTGTCCTGCCGGCCCTTCACCTCAAGCTTGAGAGCCTCGATATCCCCGGCGATCTGAGGCCCGATCCGATCCAAGGTGCCGGTGACGATGGCATTTCGCGCCTCGATGACTTCATAGATGTTTTGGAACGCCTCCTGATAACTCTCCGTCAGCGACATCACCTCAGTCGTGAGTGCGCGACGCGTTGGGTTTTGAAGCGAATCAAGCAGTTTTTGTTCGCTGACCTTGAAGGCGCTGAGCTCTTGCTGCACCCGGTCGTAAGCTTCCTGATTGTTGTTCAACAGATACTTCATCACGTAGAGGCGCGCCAAAAGCAATTCGCGCAACGTTTGGCCGGCATTGTAAGCGGCTTCGGCGTCACCGTCTTCCATGGCGCTGCGCATGACTTGCGAGAGCTTTTGCTCGATCTGCGGGCCGATCCAGTCCAGTTGATTGAACACAAGATCATTGCGTTGGTTTTGATAGCCGACAACGGCTTCAAAGCCTTGGCTGTATGCGTTCAGTTGCGTGCGGATTTGTTCGACGAGCGCACGTTTTTCATCGGTATCAACGGAATTGATGAGTTGCTGCGCATGCTCCAAGGTCGCTGCGGCGCGCGCTCGAACCGTTGCGACCTTTTCATCCGTGGCACCGGTCAAATAGTCTTTCACGCCAAGCCTGGCGGTGAGCATGTTCGCTTGGACACGACCAGAGTTGTTGGTCTGAAGCGCAAGGCCGCGATATTCCGTGAAGCCGTCTCCGACCGTATCCAGTGCACGAATACCGATGAAGGCAACAAGCGTCAGCAAAACGAGGACGCCAGCAAAACCAATGATAATGCGAGTCGAGATTGTCATCGACGTATCCCTTTCGTGACGGGTCCACCCCCCTCACGTCAGTACAACGATTTGACATCAAGACCTTTCATGTCTTGCGGTGGTTATTGCTGACGTGATTACGTGCGGTCGAGTTTGTGTTCAAAAAAACAACCCGTGGCACGATCAAATACTGATATAAGTCAACATAAGGATTATTCTAGAGAAAAGTAAGAAATACATACTTATATATGTATTCACCATGTTGCAGATATGGTTAATTTCACCCAGTGCAATATTTATTTATACTGATACTATTTATGATAATTTTTTATTATGTTTTTGAAAAATATAATTATTGTCCGTATTCCGTGGAAATGGCGCCAAAGGTTTCGCCCGCCGCGACGCTTATCGGCGCATGGGACCGGGTCACTACCGAGCCTGGGCGGTTTCGTTGAGGCGATATCTGAGAATCATTCCCCGGAAGGATCGACTTACGTGGTTCGCAATTTTTCCCCGTATGTGTCCCCGATTTGCGCGAACACATCTTCGACCGCGATTTGCTCCTGGCACTTCGGCACAGGATAAAGGCAATGAAGCTGCTTGCCCTGCTCGATATGAATACAGGGCGAACACGCAAGCTTTTGGTGAAACACCAGATGCCCATCCCCGACCGGACCATACAGCACCGGCGTTTCCGGGCCGAAAAACCCCGCTACCGTCGCGCCCGAGGCCGCCGCTACATGAAGCGGCCCGGAATCGTTGGTGATCACCAAAAGACTATTCCGGCAGACCTGCGCCATGGCGGCAAGACTGAGTTCACCCGCACTGTTGTCGGCTTTGGCCCCTTGGGTACGGGCGTCTTGCACGACGGCCTCGACATAATCGCGCTCCGAGGCCGCACCGATGAACACGCACGTCACCCCGTAGGTTGCCGTCAGCTTCGCCGCAAGTTCGGCAAAGCGCTCAGGGAACCAGCGGCGCTCATACGCCAGTTCCCCGGCATTGACGTTGATCACCACATACCGCGCCGGGTCGTCCAACGCATGCAAAACTTTGCGGGTATCTTCCAAGCCGTCTTCAGGTACGACGAGTTCCGGTACCGGTGGCGGTTGGGACGGGTCGTATCCCCACGGTTCCAGCAGGCTCAGGAAGTTTCGCGAGACATGCCAATAGGCGTTGAACGGCACCTTGAAGTTCTGGATGTCACCCCGGTAAATGCCTTGGGCGTGATACCCCACCCGTACCGGCGACCAGGACGCCAGGGATACCACGGCGGAGGCGCGAGTGTAGAATTCCAAATCCAATACCGCGTCGTAGCGCCCCCGAAACGCCGTCCACATGGTGCCCAGGTAAGCCAGAACGGCCGCAGCGATATTGCCGCCCAAGTCGACCAGATGCACCCGGTCCACACCGGGAATCATCTCCATCACCTGGGCGTTGCTGGACAGTGTCAGCACATGGATTTCCGCGTTGGGAAACAGGTTTCGCGCGGTACGCACCAGGGGTTCGGCCAACACCAGGGAGCCGATACCGAAAAACTTGACGATCAGAAGCTGTTTCACCCCCGCCGGATCCATGTTCCGAGGCTTGGGCGTCAATTGGGCTGGCAAGTGCAGCAGCGCGCAAACTATACTGCCGAAAATCTTTTCGATGTACTGAAGCGACGTGAGGCTGACGCCCTTCTTGTTGCGGGACTTATGAGATGAATTCGACACGCCGCTCGTTGCTCCTCAATCCGCCGGGACGCGAAACTTATATCCGGGATTACTACTGTAGCAAACTGTCTCGCACGGGTTACAGCTTCCCGCCGGTGGATTTGTTGCACGCAGGCGCACGCTTTCGCGCGGCGGGCTGGGACTGCCAAGCCATTGACGCCATCGCCCAGGGCTTGAGCGTGACGCAAACCCTGGACGCCATCGAAGCCGCCCGCCCGGACGCCATCTTTACCTTGGTTGGTGCGGTCAGCGTCGATGAAGACGCAGAATTCCTGAAAACCCTGAGGCACCGCCTACCCGGCGTGCCCATCATAGGCAGCGGCGACGTGTTGCGCGAACACGCGCACCAATGGATCGAGGCGGGCTTGGTGGACGCGGCGGCGCTGGATTTCACGTCCGATGCGCCGGTGCACTTTTGTACAGGCGAACGGGAAGGCTTGAGCGATCTGATCTACCGGGATGGGGATACGGTCCAGGAAGGCCCCACTGGCCAAGGTAAGAACTTAAGCATCGGGCGCCCGCCCCACGATCTGTTTCGCGATCAGCCGTATCGCTACCCCTTCGCCTATTCGACCCCGTTCGCCAGTCTACTCACCGACTATGGTTGCCCGTACCGCTGTTCGTTCTGTGTGATGGCGCAATTGACCTATCACGCCCGCCCCCTGGACGAAATCGCCGCGGAGCTGGATGATTTGAAGGCACTGGGAATTCGTGAGTTCGCCCTGTGGGATCAGACCTTCGCCGTCAGCCGCCCCCGCGCATTGAAATTTCTGGAGATCCTGCCGGACGGACGGGAAGCCTTCGGTTGGACCTGTTTTACCCGGCCCGATTGCATCAACCACGACTTGGCGCAAGCCATGGCGGACAAAGGCTGTCACACGGTGATCATGGGTGTGGAAACGGCCAAGGCGGAAACGCTCGACACCATTCAAAAGGACTTCGCCACCCCGCAAATGAAGGCGGCCTTCACCGCATGCCGCAGCGCGGGCCTGGAAACGGTGGCGACCGTGATCGTCGGCCTGCCGGGCGAAAACGCGGCAGACATCGAAGCCACCATGGATTTCGTCTGTGGCCTGGACCCGGATTACTTATCCGTCCACACCGCCATCCCGCGCGCCGGAACCGAGCTGCGCCGCCAGATGGTCGCGGACGGCTTGGTATCCGAAGAGCTGGCGGGCATGGATCAAAGCGGCGAGACCCAAGTGCTGTCCAGCGACACCTTATCGCCGGACGAGATTGTTCGCCTCCGCAAACGCTTCAACCGACGCTTCTACCTGCGGCCCAAATTCCTGGCTCGTACGGTTTGGCGCAACCTGACCCGACCCAGCCGTTTGGCGGAACATGTGCGCCAGGGCCTCAGCCTGTTGGCCAAAAACGCCGGGTAAGGATAAAAAGCCCCCAACACCAGTAATGTTCAAATAAATGTGAGAAGCATTGTAATATATTGATATAGAAGCATTTTAGCCTCAGTCGAGACCTACACTTTTGGGTGGACTTCGGCGGCCAAGAATTGTATGCTGCATTGCAATAAGGAATGACATGCAACCATATACAACCGTTCCCGGAGAAAGCGGACCTCCCCCATGAATTCGACCCTGACCTCGACTTCTCTGAAGCCCTCTAGGACCGAAACCCTGCATGATCGGGTACAGCGCACCGGATCCTGCCAAACGTGTTCCAATGTGCGCATTATGGCTTTGGGTATTCTCGCCATCGGTGTCTTGGCTTACACCACCCCGCAGGTCCTCAGTTCCAACCCACCCGCATACATCACGGTGCTGTTCGCCGCCGCATTGGCCGCCCTGCCGCCAGCCTTGATCAACAACTTCCGTTTACTGAAGCAGGTTTTGCAGAAAACCTAAAGCCGCACCGGCGCAATGCAAGGCCGGTGGTTTTTGCCGTCTCCATCATCGGATTCGGGCGTCATGCCTTTTCTTGTGACGTCCATGTCTGGTGATTGGCGCGCTCCACTGAACCGAATCGGGGCGATTGATGGGGCCGTTGACAGCTCACCATTTGGACCCCACATTTAGCCCTGGACGGCATGGTGCCCTACGGGCCGTGCCGCAGGCGCCCCGCACAAGGGGGCCGAAAGTCGTTCAACGCCATCGCATCGCTCACGAAGGAGGACGCGAACCATGTCCCGCAATATCGCTTTCAACAGCCCGTTTCTTTTGGGGTTCGAGCATCTGGAACAAATGCTCGACCGTGCCGCCAAGGCGTCCGCCGAAGGCTATCCGCCCTACAATATCGAACAGACCGCCGAAAACAAGCTGCGCATCACGTTGGCCGTGGCCGGGTTTTCCATGGATGACCTTTCGGTCACCGTCGAGGACAACCAACTGGTGGTGCGCGGACGACCCTCCGAAGACGACAAGGAGCGCATCTACGTGCACAGGGGCATCGGCAAACGCCAATTCCAGCGCAGTTTCGTGCTGGCCGAAGGCATCGAAATTCAGAGCGCGACCATGGACAATGGCCTTTTGCACATCGATCTGGAGCGCCCCATTCATGAGCCGGAAGTGCGCACCATCAAGATCGACAAAGCCAGTGGTCAAACGGACGGCAACGCCAAGACCATCGATGTGGAAAGCGAATAGTTCCGCTGACTTGAGATTTCCCATTCCCTCTTAACCGTGTGTTAGGGAAAACAGCGTCTACTGGATTCATAAGGCGCAAACACGGAGCATGGACAAATGACCCGCAATCCGAACACCGCCTACGCCACAGTCGGCATCGAAACCGAACAAAACTGGATGACGCAGTTCGATCTCGCCTCTTGGGGGATCGAAGATGTGGCGTATGTGAAAGCCGTCGAATATGACGGCGAAGAAGTTTATGGCATTTTCGCAGCCGACGGCACCGAGCTCACCACGGTAGAAAGCCGTGACGAAGCGTTCGTCACCATCCGCCAAAATGAGCTTGAAGCCCTGAGCGTCCACTAAACCGGCGTTCCGGCGCACAACCGCACCGGTCTTTTCGTTTATGCGACGAAGGCGCGGCCAAAATCCCTGTAATGCCGCATCAACCGGCAGGGGAGAACATCCATGAGCAAACTCCGCGACATGACCCACCGGCGCAAGCGCGCGCACACCAAGATGGTCGCACTCCAATCTCCCGTCTACAAAGCCTTCCTCGACATGGAAGCCGCCACATTCGGCGATGGCGCGCTCACGAAAATGCACAAGGAATTGATCGCGGTCGGCATTTCCGTGGTGATCAATTGCGAATCGTGCATGCAGTGGCACATTGAACAGGCCGCAAAGGCCGGAGCGGATCAAAAACAACTGCTCGAAGCCATTGAAGTCGGCATCGAAATGGGCGGCGGCCCGGCCACCGCACACGCGCGCTTCGCGCTGGAAGTCATGGCTGACGTGTTCGGCGACGCGTAATTGGCCGCATAACTGCGGCAACCAAGAAAAAAGGCCAAGAAAAAAGGCATGTGCCGAAGCACATGCCTTAGTTTTTGGGGTTCCCACAAAAGTGGGAACCTCCCCCGAAAACTTTGGACCCCTTTAATTGGGGCTGGCCATCCCCGGCTCCGCCTGTGTGTCAGGCCGCCTGGGAGGCGCTGGATTCCGTCAACAGGACGAACAACGCTTCGTTTTCGTCCGTACCTCTTAGCTTTTCACAAACGCCCGCGTCGCGCAACAGCCGCGAAACCCGCGCCAACGCTTTCAGATGATCCGCGCCCGCGGTCTCCGGCGCCAGCAGCAAGAACACCAAGTCCACAGGCTGTTCATCGATGGCATGAAAATCAATGGGGGTTTCCAGGCGCGCGAACAGACCGTGCAAACGGTCCAGGGAAGCCAGCTTACCGTGGGGAATGGCGATGCCGTTACCCACACCGGTGGTGCCCAAACGTTCGCGCTCCATCAAAACGTCGAAAATCGCCCGCTCGTGTTGGCCGGTGATTTCAGCGGCGCGCTTGGATAATTCCTGCAGCGCCTGCTTCTTGCTGGTGACGCGGAGATTGGCCTCCACACCTTCGACCGTGATCAGGTCACTGATTTCCATGGCCGGTTCCTTAAACGATCGCTGTCTAAGCGGCTGCGTTATTCCGCGGCGGCGGCCTGCGGGTCAATCCAACCCACATTACCGTCCTGGCGGCGGTAAACCACATTCAGACGGCCGTGACCGCCATTCTTGAACATCACCACCGGAAGGTCGCCGAGGTCGAGACGCATCACGGCTTCGCTCACACTCATGGTGGCGATTTCGTGGGGCATTTCGGCAACGATGGCGGGATGGTGTTCTTCGTGAACTTCTTCGTCCTCGATCTGACCGAGGATCGAATACGCCGCCGGCATCACTTCGTGTGCCGCATTGGCGTGGTGATTGACCAGCTTGCGATGGTAGCGGCGCAATTGCTTGGAAATACGTTCCAGAGCGGCATCGAGAGCCGGATAGGCATCGCCCGCCTCACCCTGGCCCTGCACGGTAATGCCACGGCCCGCGTGCACGGTGATGTCGGCGTGAAAACCGTTGTTCACCTTCGAAAACACGACGGTGGCGTCCAACGCACGGTCAAAATACTTGGTAACGGCGGCTAAGAGGGTTTCTTCGGTGTGGGTGCGCAATGCGTCACCCACGTCCATCTGTTTCCCCTTGACGGTGATGTCCATTGAAAAGCAGGTCCTTAAGCGTTCTTTTCAGGGGTGCCGGCCCGCGATGAAGCCCCGCGCACCCGCATCCAATTCAATTCGGTTGTACTCTGGTCCCCGGGTTAATTCCCCTCGGCCCAGCTCTCTGGGGGCCATCTTTTTGGCCCGGAGGTTTCGCCGGGATTCAATACCTGGTCTCAACCCCTTACGGCCCGGGCCACCCAATTCGTCGATGACCCGAAGAGATGCGGAAACTAGTTCTCCCGTAAGGCGAAGTCAAGGGGGCAAGTCCCCTGTCTTGAGCCCATATTTTGCGCGATTTGCGCTAAAGTTGGGAAGACTTTTCGCGCCGTCTCTGGACCGAAGATGGAATTCCCAATGAATCTCTATACTTAGCCACTGTTCGGCGGGCCACTTCTATGCCTTCGGCCTTTAAAATCACGACGATTTTATCGTCAGAAAGGACCTTTTTGGGGTCCTCGGCATCGACCAAATCCTTGATTCTCTGGCGCACAGCTTCCGATGAATGGCCATCACCCAGGCCTGAGCCGCCAACGGAAGAGGTGAAGAAATACTTCAACTCGAAAATGCCCCTGGGCGTGGCGATGAATTTATTCGACGTCACGCGCGAAACCGTGCTTTCGTGCATTTCAATGACGTCGGCGATATCGCGCAGCACCAGTGGTTTCAAGGCCGACACGCCATGGCGGAAAAAGCCGTCCTGCTGGCGTACGATCTCGCTGGACACCTTCAAGATTGTGGTGGCGCGCTGGTGCAGCGACTTCACCAGCCAGTTGGCGGTCTGCAGGCAATCCTGGATGTAGCGTTTATCCTGGTCGTTTTTGGCGCTTTTGTTGATTTCGGCGTAGTAGATGTTATTGACCAATACGCGTGGCAGGGTTTCAGAATTCAGCTCCACCAGCCAGCCGCCGTCGGGGCCGGAACGCATCAGCACATCGGGAATCACCGGCTGTGCGACATCGTGATTGAAGGCGCGGCCTGGACGCGGGTCCAGGGAACGGACCTCCTGGGCCATGTCCTGGATATCTTCCTCATCGACACCACAGGCTTTCATCAGGCCCTTGAGATCGCGTTTTGCCAACAAATCCAAGTTCGTAAGGAACGCCTGCATGGCGGGATCCAGACGGCCCTGCTCTTTGAGCTGCAGGCCCAAACACTCCGCAAGATCGCGTGCGAACATGCCCGGAGGTTCGACACCTTGCAACCGGCTTAGCACCGCTTCGACGTCTTGCACGCCGCAACCCAAACGTTCCGCCAGTTCAGCCAAACCGCCCTGGATGTAACCCGCTTCGTCCAGCATGTCGATCAGGTGCGCGCCGATGAGCCGCTCCATCGGCGTCTCGACGAGCATGCCCAATTCACCCAATAGATGCTCACGCATGGATTCTTCGTCCGCCAGGGTCTGTTCGATCCCCGGCAGGTCGTCGCCATAGGCGTTGGATCCGGATGCGCCGCCCCAGGATTCATAGGCCCCATCACCTCCGTCCGCTGCCGGCGCGGCGGGGGCGTCGGTATTGGCGTCGTTGGTCCAGACGTTGTCCACTTCGGCGTCCAGAGACTGCTGGGTGTCCAGATTTTCCCCCGTTTCGGACGAGCGCAGCAAAGTCTCCGCGGTATCCGCGCCAGCCTGTTCGGCGATTTCCGTTTGCGGCAAAGCGTCGGAGGCTTGCTCCGCCACGCCTTCGGCGCGGATTTCATCCGCATCCGCCGCACCCGGTTCGACCCGGTCGAGCAATGGGTTTTGTTCAAGTTCCTGCTCGACATAAGCGCTGAGCTCGATGTTGGTCAACTGCAGCAGCTTGATCGCCTGCTGCAGTTGCGGCGTCATCACCAGCGACTGGGATTGTCTGAGATCGAGCCTGGGGGTTAAAACCATAGGCGGCAGCTCCCCGCCTTACCCGTGGGGACGGACGGCGATGTTCGGGTGTTCGCGCGCGCGCGTGTGCTACAGGCTAAACCGGTCACCAAGATATACGCGCCGTACATCTTCGTTGCCGACGATGTCGGAAGGCGCGCCCTCCATCAACATCATGCCATTGTGAATGATATAGGCCCGGTCGATCACATCCAGGGTTTCGCGAACGTTGTGGTCCGTGATCAACACGCCGATGCCGCGGTCCTTGAGATGGCCGACCAAATCACGGATATCGCCCACCGCGATGGGGTCGATTCCGGCAAACGGTTCGTCGAGCAAAATGAAATGCGGGTTGGACGCCAAACAGCGCGCGATCTCGACGCGGCGGCGCTCCCCACCCGACAACGCCAGGGACGGCGTGCGGCGCAGGTGCGTGATGGAGAATTCAGCCAGCAAGGAATCCAACATGGTTTCACGGGCTTCACGCTGGGGTTCGACCACTTCCAGCACCGCGCGGATGTTGTCTTCGACACTCAAGCCCCGGAAGATGGACGCTTCTTGGGGCAAATACCCGATGCCCAGACGCGCGCGGCGGTACATGGGCAAGTTGGTGATGTCTTCACCGTCCAGAACGATGCGTCCGTAATCGGGCTGAACCAAGCCGGTGATCATGTAAAAACAGGTGGTTTTGCCAGCGCCGTTGGGCCCCAGCAGGCCCACCGCCTCGCCGCGCTGGATGGTCATCGAAACGTCCGAGACCACCGGGCGTTTTTTATAGCGCTTGCCCAGGGTTTGCGCGATCAACCCGCGCCCGGACTCCGCATCGGCGTCCGCGACCACTTTCATAGCGGGCAGGGCCTGATTATCGCGGCTGTCATCCATATGCGTTGTTACCTCAAGTCACACACGTTCCCGTCCAGATGGGCGGATTATTCCTGGTCCTTCGGGCTCAAGACGCCGTGGACCCGGCCTGGAGTTGCGGGGGCCGCGCCCGGAACGCTGCGGGGGGCTGTGGCGCCTTGCACGGGCGCACCTTCGCAACTGTTCAGCCGGCTGACGCCGGTGTTCAGATCGATGTCCGCGCTGCAGCCATTAATCTGATTGGTGCCCCGCACAATTCTAACCGAACCGGTGAGCCGAGCAAGTCCAGTTGGCACATTATATGCACCACGATCAGAAAATACCTGTTCTTCGGCCGTGTCAATGCGAACATTGTCAAAAGCTTCAATCAGTTCGACGCTGGATTTGCCCGATTCGTCCTTCTTGAAGTGCGCGGTCATGACGTCGGCACGGATGCGTTTGTCGGCCCGTGCGGCCTGCGCACCGCCGCGCGCCACAGCCAATTGGCGTGTTTCCCAAAACTCCAATTGCTGCCGCGCGATGATCACATCACCGCCGGAAATCATCTTCACCGGATTGCCTTCTTTGAGCACCACCACGGCTTTATCGACGTCGTAGATGGCGTGACCGCCGGTGGCGACGCGACCGGGCGAGGTGATTTTGACGGTGCCAATGGCGTCCAGGCGGAAAATTTCGCTGCCGCCGTCTTCGGCGTCGCGATAGTAGGCGTGCATCTCGTCCGCATCGATGACAAAATCGCCTTGTGTTGCGGTGGCCGGCCCGGCGGCGATAAACACTTGGTCGTCTTGGCGCCACTCGATCCCACCCTGCGCATCGATGGCGATGGGTTGGCCATCCTCGCTTTTGAGATCGAGCCCTTGCGCCTGTAGCGGCGCGGCCCACACCAAGCTGACTATCGCCATCACGACCCAGGGGATAAATATCTTCATGCCCATTTTTCTTTGCCTGTCTTCTTCTTTGTCTGCCATATGCGGCATCATTCCGCGCTGTTCGCCGGATAGAGAATCAATTCCGCGGGCCCGGTGAAATAAATGACCCGGCCCTTGTCGATCAGCTTGAGACCTTGGGAACGCAATTCACCGAAAGGGCCGTGTCCGGATACGGGCGTGTGGCTCTCGGCGCTGTTGCGCGCCAAGTCCATCATCAACTCCTCTGTGGAAATTTCGTAGCCGGTGTCATGGAAAAGGTTGACCGCACCGCTCAGCTCCAACTCCTGGCGGTCTTGAAAGAACCGACCATTGTCGGCAGTCATCACCAGCCAGGTACCGTCTTCCATGGTCAAATCGGCCTTGGGCATCTCCAGGCTGTATTCGCCTTCCTGTTCGATGCGCGCCAAATCGGCGGTGATGGAATAGGGGCGGCGGTTTTCGTCCGTACCCATGTAGCGCGCATTGTCCACCCCAGGCTCCGCCGAACCCGACAGACGCACCGACGAAAAACCAATGCGGAAGGTATCTTCGCTTTTCAAACGCGGCCATATGATGATGAGCGCAATCACGGCGATGGCGAAAAACGGCAATAGGTATTTCATCCAGACGACAAAGCGGGAATAGCCGCCGCCGGCGCGCGCATGCGGACGCACCGAAGCGTCTTTGCCCGCGACGGAGCGCGCTTCTTCGCCACCGACCAGATTGGCAGCAAGTGGGCTGGCGCTTTTTTCCGGGTCGCTCAGTTCGCCGGACGCCGGTTCCTGGGGGCCGGGACCGATGCTCATGGCTCAAGCCACCCCGGCGCGCAGGCAATCGTGAATGTGCAAAATGCCCACCGGTTGATCGTTTTCCACACAAAACAGCGACGTGATCTTGCGTTCGTTCATCACCGCCAAGGCTTCACTGGCGATTTGCGCGGGCTGAACCGAGACGCAACCTTGGGTCATGACCTCTCCCGCAACCTGGTCGATCAGGTCCTTGCTCATATGACGGCGTAAATCGCCGTCGGTAATGATCCCTTGCAGCTTGCCATCCGGCGCAACCACGCCGACCACGCCAAAACTTTTCTGGGTCATTTCGATCAGCGCGTCCGACATCGGCGTGTCCGCAGCGATCAGCGGCAACTGGTCTCCGGTATGCATCAAGTCCGCGACGCGCAAGAGGCGCTGACCGAGTTTGCCGCCCGGGTGGAAATTGCGGAAATCCTGGGCGGTGAAGCCCTTGCGTTCCAGCAAACACACCGCCAACGCATCGCCCAGCGCCAACATCACCGTGGTCGATGTGGTCGGCGCCATGCCGATGGAACAGGCTTCGGGACTGTTGGGAATGACCAGAGCCACGTCAGAGGCCGTAGCCAGAGTGGATTCCGCACCACCAGTCATACCGATCAGACCGATGCGATAGCGCCGGGTAAATGCAATGATGTCGGACAGTTCCGACGTTTCCCCGGAATTGCTGAGCGCCAACACCACGTCGTCGGTTCGCACCATACCAAGATCGCCATGGCTGGCTTCGCCGGGATGAACGAAGAACGCCGGCTGGCCCGTCGAAGCCAGGGTCGCGGCGATTTTATTGGCGATATGGCCGCTTTTGCCCATGCCGGTGACGATCACCCGGCCGGATGCCGCGCTGATCATATCCAGGGCATCTGTGAACGGGCCGTTCAGGCTGACGGCCAGCGCGTCGAGCGCGTCCGCTTCGGTCTTCAGCACGCGACGCGCCGTATCCAAATCCGCGTTCATGATGTCCTGGCTTTTCGTCTGCGCCATGTGCGGCGGTGCTCCACTGTTCAAAACGAGCCCGAAGGGCGGGTCCCGGGAACGGGGCCATCTTAACCCGTAAGTCTTTCCAGCCCCTTAAAATCAATAACATATGGCCTCAATACAGGCTCAAACCTGAACTCGCCATACACGTTACTTGTGGGCGAAGATATCCACTTCGGGCCAACCCGCCAAATCCAAATCCGTGCGGGTATGCAAAAAATCGAAACACGCCTGCGCCAGTTCGGTCCGGCCTTCGCGCGCCAGCATTTCGATCAGCTTTTCACGCACGGTGTGCAGATACAAAACATCCGTGGCGGCGTACATAAGTTGCTCTTCGCTCAGCGTATCGTGTCCCCAATCCGAGGACTGCTGTTCCTTGGAAATCTCCACCCCGGCCAATTCTCTGCAGACGTCCTTATAGCCGTGCTTGTCGGTATAGGTGCGCGCCAATTTGGACGCGATCTTGGTGCAAAACACCGGATTGGTGCGGATGCCCAAGGCATACTTCAAGATCATCACATCAAAACGCGCGTAATGGAAGATTTTGACCACGCCCTCGTCTTCCATCAGGCGTTTCAGGTTCGGCGCTTCGGTCTGCCCCGGCGCGATCTGCACCAGATGACAAACCCCGTCACCCCCCGACAACTGCACCACGCACAGGCGGTCGCGATACGGGTTGAGTCCCATGGCCTCCGAATCCACGGCGATGGCGTCTTGAAAGACGAGGCCATCGGGCAGGTCGTTTTTATACAGGTTGATTTCCGGAGCTTTCGCGTTCGGGCTCATGAATGTGCGGCCTTTCGATCCGTTTCCGGTGAGCCGCGTACCTGCCACGCGTAAATTCCGGCGATCTGGCGATCCGGCCCCCCTACCTTGGAATATCAACCATAGCGTATCAAAGGAGTGGTGCCCAGGAGAAGACTCGAACTTCCACGGCCTTGCGGCCACAGGTACCTGAAACCTGCGCGTCTACCAATTCCGCCACCTGGGCACAGGGGAGGCTGGCCCGTTCCGGCCAAACAGTCCGGCACGTCCGGCGCATGAACTAAAGCGCCGGGCCTTGGATGTCAACCGGATATCGCTGCTTTTTTTCTTTTGTTGCGCGGCAAAAACCCTAAGTTTGGATCATGGGATTGAGAGACCACTACGACCGGCACGTGCTGCCGCATTTGCTCGACCTCGCCATGCGCGCACCGATGGCGAGCCGGGAGCGCGAACAAGTGATCCCCCAAGCCCAGGGCGCAGTGTTGGAGATCGGCGCAGGTTCAGGGTTAAACATCCCCTACTACTCAGCCGACATCGACAAGCTTTATGCGCTGGAACCCCATGATAAGCTCGTGCGCAAAGCCGAACCCAAGGCCAAGAATACCCCGTTTGAAGTCGAATTCTTAAGCCTCAAGGGCGAAGACATCCCGCTTGAAGACGCCAGCGTGGACACGGTCGTCACCACCTGGACGCTGTGCACGATCCCCGACCCCCCAAAAGCATTGCAAGGAATGTACAGAGTCCTAAAGCCCGGTGGCAAGCTGCTGTTCGTCGAACACGGCCGCGCCCCGGATGAACATTTGGGCCGTTGGCAGGACCGCTTGACCGGGGCTTGGTCGTGCATCGCCGGGGGGTGCCAGCTCAACCGCCGCCCGGATGACCTGATCGCAGCCGCGGGGTTTGACATCGAAAGCTTGGAAACCGGTTATCTGGAGGGCCCAAAACTGCTGACTTATCACTACAAGGGGGTTGCGAGGCGCGCGTAAGGGCGCGAATATCGGGTCTTGAGAGGCACATATTTATCTATTGGAGGGACATCATGCCTGGACGTCTGGTCACCGTTTTCGGCGGCAACGGCTTCGTCGGCAGACACATCGTGCAACGCTTGGCGCAACAAGGCGCCCGGGTGCGCGTTGCCTGCCGCGACCCAGAAGCCGCGATCTTTTTGAAGCCCCTGGGCGACCCCGGCCAGATCGTCACCGTGAAGGCCAATGTCGCCGTGATCGAAGAGGTCGAACGCGCCGTTGCCGATGCCGACACGGTGGTCAACTGCGTCGGCCTCCTGGCTCCGTTCGGGCGCAACACCTTCCAGCGCGCCCATGTCGAGGGGGCGGGTAACATCGCCAAGGCCGCCAAGGCGGCGGGGGCAACGGCCATGGTTCAGGTTTCCGCCCTGGGTGCGGATGCCCAGTCCGATGCCGTTTACGCCAAAACCAAGGCCGAAGGCGAACAGGCGGTGTTGTCCGCATTTCCCGAGGCCGTGATTCTGCGTCCCTCGATCATCGTCGGCCCGGACGACAACTTCTTCAACATGTTCGCCGCCATGGCGCGCTTGAGCCCGGCGCTGCCGGTCATCGGCTGCTCGCTCTTTCCCCGTGTCAGCATGAAATCCAGCGAAGGCTCGGCTTACGGAAACATCAATTACGAATTTTGTGATTCCGGCGGACCGAAATTCCAGCCGATTTTCGTCGGCGATGTGGCCGATGCAGTGCTTGAGGGACTTGGGAACCCAGGCGCACGGGGCAAGATTTATGAGCTTTGCGGACCCCGGATCTATTCCTTCCGCGAATTGATGGAATTGATGCTCAAAACCATCCAGCGTGACCGCATTCTGATGCCGATCCCCTTCGCAATGGCCACCATCATGGCCTTTTTCATGGAACTCGTACCCGGCAAGCCGCTGACCCGCGACCAAGTCAAACTGCTGCGCACCGACAACGTGCTCAGCGGCGACAATCCGGTGGCTCAAGATTTGGGCATCACGCCGCGTGGCATCGAAGCGGAGCTTTCCTATCTCACGGCCTACCGCCCACCTTCGGGTCGGCGCTCCCGCATCCGCGAGGCTTAAGATAAAATAGCCGGCAATTAAAAACCGCGCTCCTGTTTAAGTCAGGTCTGGGCGCGGTTTTGCTTTGGCGGGTGGGCCGGATCAGGACTGGTCCACAGTATTGCCAATGCCGCGTGCGGCGGCGACGATCAGTTCACCGTATTCACGCAGGAACACCGATCCTTTGACGGTGCGTTGGATCAAGACCGAACGGCGGTCTTCGTCATCGACCTTGCGGCGCACCAGTTCCATGTCGCTCAGCCGGTCCACCGCGCGGGTGATGGCGGGCTTGGAAACCTTCAACGCGTCGGCCAAGCCACGCACGGTGTGAGGCGGCGGAGTCAGATAAACGGTCAACAGCAATGACATTTGCCGCGCCGTCAAATCCGGGGCATCAAGGCGCACACTGCTGACGATGGCGCGCCGCCACAAATCCAAGGCATCCAGTTCGGACAGTTCGATGGACATGGCGGTGACGGTTCCTTTGATGGCAAATGGCTGGGCGAATCGTTACGAAAGCGTTTTATTTGTAACCGACAGGGCCAATGTGGGCAACCCCCCAAACCGCACGGAACGATTTTCGCAAACCAAACGCAATAGATTAATGGGTTCTGACCCTAACCGCCGAACCGGCGGCTCAGCGCCGCGAACATGGCGCGCATGGACATGGCTTCACCGCCTTCGGGTTTGCCCGCACGCGCAACGGCGTTCCATCCCATCAAATCCACGTGCGCCCAGGAGATGCCTTTGTCCACAAAAGCCTCCAGAAACAACGCCGCCATGATCGCACCACCGTAGGGGCTGTCGGTATCGTTTTTTAAGTCCGCAACTTTGCTTTTGGTCTGTTTTTTATAGGGACCATGCAGCGGCAACGGCCACAACGGGTCGGACACCGCCGTTCCACATTCCAATATGTCCTGAGCCAAGTCGTTGTCGTTACAAAACAGCGCCGGAACCTCGGTGCCCAACGCCACCCGCGCAGCGCCCGTGAGCGTCGCGAAATCCAAAATCACGTCAGGCCGGTCCTCGCACGCCAAGGTCAGCGCATCGCACAGGATTACCCGGCCCTCGGCGTCGGTATGGCCGATTTCGACGCTCAAACCCTTGCGCGTGGCGATCACGTCCTGGGGACGCATAGCCGCGGCGGAGACGGAATTTTCCACCGCCGCGATGATCACGCGCAACCGCACGTTCAATCCTGCCGCCATCACCATGGATGCAAGGCCCAGGGCGTGCGCCGCACCGCCCATGTCTTTTTTCATAAGCTTCATGGCGGATGCCGGTTTGATGTCCAATCCGCCGGTGTCGAACGTCACCCCTTTGCCGACCAGTGTGACCTTAGGCGCGTCTTCCGCACCCCAGGTGAATTCGATCAGACGTGGTGCGCGGGCCTCTTCCGCCCCCCGGCCCACCGCGTAGACGGCGGGAAAATCCTCGCGGATCAAATCGACGCCGACGATATCCGAATATTTGGCCCCCGACGCTTCTGCCAAATCCTTGGCGGCGGCGGCAAGTTCGGCAGGCCCTAGATCGGACGCCGGGGTGTTGATCAAATCCCGCACCAGCTTGGTTGCACCGTACGCGCCACGCACCGCGCCCTGATCACATCCTTCCGGCCACACCAACAGGGGACCGTCGGGGGGCGTATCCTCGTCTTCACCGTCCGCAGTTTTTTTGTAGCGATTGTATGTGTACGACGCCAAGGCGAAACCCAGCGCCGCATCATGAACGTCGTCCCCGTTCAGTTCACCTTCAAGCGCATATTTACCCTCGGGCAACGCGCCATACAGACCCGCCCAGTCCCACAAATTACCGCGCCCATCGCTGCCGCCGACGATATAAAGCGCGCCGCGCGCGCCTGACTGGCTCGGCAGCAAAATACCTTGGCCGCCTTGACCCTTGAAGCCGTTCGCGGACAGCCACCCCCGAACATTCTCGTCCTGGGCATCAAACCAAACCTCATATTCCTCTTCGCGAAGCGCGGTCACAGGCAGGGCGTCGTCAGACGGATCGATCAAGCAATGGGGCATGGGTGGAAATCCTGGAATGCGGTCAAGGCCTATACAATGAGTCTACTGCGCCGCCAGATGCAGCGCCACTGGATATAGCTGCGCCCATACATGACGCAAGTCTCCACGCACCGATATCATCTCACTCATCAAAAAAAACCCGGCCCCACTTCAGTGGGACCGGGCTTTTGATTGCCACGGGTAGCGGGCGGGCAATCGGAGAAGGTAGAGAGAGTGACACATCGGGATTGTGAAAAGACGCTTTACGCGCCTTTTCATCCTTGGCTGCGCCTGCGGACCGCCTCGATCCTCGGCGTCGCGAAACGCCTTTCCTGCGGCGTTTCGCCGAACCCAGGGTTCGTTCACCGATCTCATCCCCGAAGCAAAAAACCCGGCCCCACTTCAGTGGGACCGGGCTTTTTGATTGGCGGTGAGAGAGGGATTCGAACCCTCGATACGGTTTCCCGCATACACGCTTTCCAAGCGTGCGCCTTCAGCCACTCGGCCACCTCACCATATGTGCGGGCGCAACCTAACCAAGGGCAAGGCGATTGACAAGCCTTTCTTAAGCGGAAGTGGCGATCGAATTTCTCAGGGGTGTGCGCTTTGTCAATGACCACGCATTGGTGCGCGCCTAAGATGGAGATTATGAAACGATTCGCGTTTTTGGTTGGCATCGGATTGCTGACGCTGGCGCTCTTGAGCAGCGGCGCGGAACTGGCCGCACGCGCGCTGCAAATGGGCGAACAAGCCCCCAGCACCCTCCTCATGCCTTTGGGCAAGGTATGGGCCGAAGTTGCGCCGGGCAGCTTCGCCGCCCTGCAAGCGGACGACAATTGGCCGATTCTCTCCCGAGTTTTGACCCTGCCGGGTTGGCTGTTGTTCGGTGCACCGGGCATGGCGCTGGCGATCCTGTTTCGCAAGCGCGGCGCCGACTCGCCGAGCGCGCAACAGGCCCGCGATCACGAGGAAAGCCTGTACCTCTACGACGAACTGGCGGCGGCGGCGCAAAAGGAAGGTTTCGATGGCCTGCCCCACGATCTCGCACCCAGCGACCCCACCGACACGGTGCCGGCCGAGGAGCATTACGCCATCGATCCCATTCGCGGCCTAACCATCTCTGATCGAGACTTTCTGTTAAGCGATACAAAACCGGGCACACCCGCGAAAAAAGACTGAGAATCCCAAAATGCATTCCCGAAATGCATACCTGTGTATGATATCGGGCGCGCCTTGTTACAAAAATCCTTTTTTTTCATATCATTAAGATTCTTGCCCGCTTGGCACGCACTCTGCATTCTGGTGTCGAGGACAATTTAATCAGATATTCCCATGAACATTGCCCAACTTGACCCGGCACCCTTGACGAAATACCGCATCCTGATCGCCAGCGGGAATCCCCTCGACGCTCAAGCTCTGGAATCCTTGTTGCGCGCGACGGGGTATGCCCACGTGCGCACCACCACGGATCCCCGCCAAGTTCCGGCGTTGTTTCATAAATGGCGGTTCGATTTATTGATCTTGGACGCACGAACCACCTTGGCGCACCGTACGGAAATTCTCCAACACTTGGCTGACCCCATCAATGCGGATGAGTTGAGCATTTTGAGTCTCAGCGGCCTGGACGATGAACCTCATGCGATGACTCACACCGGCAAGACCGGCACGGTCTTGCGCCCCCTGAACGTGGAGCAAGTTTTACCCCGCATTCAAGAAGCCCTGGCGCACATCCGCATGGTTTAGGTCGGTGACCTAAGGTCAGGACGTTAATCGTCACCCATCTTGAGCGCGTTGATAAACGCGCTTTGGGGGATTTCCACACGACCGAACTGGCGCATTTTCTTTTTGCCCTTCTTCTGCTTTTCCAGCAGTTTGCGTTTGCGCGAGATGTCGCCGCCGTAACACTTTGCGGTGACGTCCTTGCGCATGGCGGAAATGGTTTCGCGAGCAATGACTTTGCCACCAATCGCGGCCTGGATGGGAATTTTGAAAAGCTGGCGCGGGATCAGTTCTTTCAAGCGTTCACACACTTGGCGGCCTCGGCTTTCGGCTTGGCTCCTGTGTGCGATGAAGGCCAGTGCGTCCACCGGTTCGGCATTGACCAAAATCTGAATTTTCACCAAGTCGTTTTCGGCGTAGCCGTCCATTTCGTAATCGAACGACGCATAACCCCGGGTGATGGATTTCAACCGGTCGTAAAAATCGAAGACCACTTCGTTCAAGGGCAGGCGGTAGACCACCATGGCGCGGTTGCCCACATAAGTCAGTTCCACCTGTTCGCCGCGCCGGTCCGTGCACAGCGAAAGAACGGAGCCAAGGTATTCATCCGGGACCATGATGGTGGCCTTGATCCACGGCTCTTCGATGGCGGTGATCAGCGTCGGCTCCGGCATGTCGGCGGGATTGTGCAGATCCATCACCGCACCATCGGTCTGATGGATTTTATAGGCCACGCTGGGAGCCGTGGTGATCAGGTCGAGATCGAATTCCCGTTCCAGGCGCTCCTGAATGATTTCCAGGTGCAAGAGCCCTAAAAACCCGCAGCGAAAGCCCTGACCCAAGGCGATGGAGGTTTCCGGTTCGAACTCGAAGCTCGCATCGTTGAGACGGAGTTTGCCCATGGAATCGCGCAGATCGTTGTAGTCCGCCGCGTCCAGCGGGAATAGGGAGCAGAACACCACCGGTACACTGGGCTGGAACCCCGGCAGCGGCTCTTCGGCGGGCGCGCGGTCGTCGGTGATGGTGTCGCCCACGTTGGTCTCGGAAACGGTCTTGATGCTGGCCGTCAAATACCCCATCTCACCGGGGCCAAGTTCGTCCAGCTTGGTGATCTTTGGTGTGAAGATGCCCACTTGGTCGATCTGATGGGTCGCGCCACTGGACATCATGCGAATCTTCTGGCCTTTTTTCAGCGTGCCGTCGACCACCCGCACCAGGATCATCACGCCCAGGTACGGGTCGTACCAGGAGTCCACCAACAACGCTTTCAGCGGCGCATTACGATCGCCTTCGGGTGGATGCAGGCGGGTGACGATGGCCTCCAGCGTGTCTTCGATGCCGATGCCGGATTTGGCGGAGGCCTCGATGGCCTCCGACGCATCCAGCCCGATCACGTCCTCGATCTGACCGCGCACCCGTTCCGGCTCGGCCGCCGGCAGGTCGATCTTGTTGAGCACCGGCACGATCTCCAGATCGTTGTCCAGCGCCAGATAGACATTGGCGAGCGTCTGCGCCTCCACACCCTGGCTTGCGTCCACCACCAGCAACGCGCCTTCGCACGCCGCCAGCGATCGCGAGACTTCGTAGGCAAAGTCCACATGCCCCGGCGTGTCCATCAGATTGAGCTGATAGATCTCCCCGTCCTGGGCCTTGTAATTCAGGCGCACGGTCTGGGCCTTGATGGTGATGCCGCGTTCGCGCTCGATATCCATATTGTCGAGCACTTGTTCCTGCATCTCGCGGTCTTCCAGGCCGCCGCAGTGCTGAATCAGGCGGTCCGCCAGCGTCGACTTGCCGTGGTCGATGTGCGCGATGATGGAAAAATTGCGGATGTGCTTGAGATCGGTCATGGCGGGGCTTTTAGCACCCCTTGAGGGGCTTGAGAAGCCGCGATTGCACACCCGCCGGCATGCATCGCGATCTCAAACATGGAACGTTACAACAAGCCCCGCCCCGTCGCCGCCGCGTCCAGTTGCACCGCCTCGTTCGAAGTCGCACCGAACCGCCGCCGCACCCGGTTGCGGAAAGCACCGAAGGTCAACGCCCGGGAATTGATATATTGCTCCACCGCATCATCGAGGCTCAACCCCGGGCTTTGCGCGTAGTCGACGAAAATGGTGCCGAACACCGCGCCCGGAACGTCACGCCCCGACGCCGTCAAGCCGCCCAACACGGCAGGCGCCTGATTGGCGAAATAATCGGCCAGATGGGCTGCGTGGGTCGCACCGGCAGCCGCATTGAAGGTCGTGCCAAAGATGTCGAACGCCTCGACAAACGCCATCAAAGGAGAGACTTCATCGTTTGGCGACCAGCGGCCGATGTCCGTGCCGTCGGCGAAATCGCGGATGCCTTCCCCGATCAGGCTGGCCGTATAACGCGCGCGCAATTCGCGCCGACGCAAGGCGGGCAGCGTGCCGAAGTGAACGGCGTGAGCCATTTCGGCCGCCACTGTGGTGACATTCGGTGTGCCCGCCGCGGTCATCACGCCAGCTTCCCAGTGGATCAAGGGGAACTGAAACCTGGGCGCATGGGGATCGCAAAAAGACGCATTGCCGGGCACGCGATCAGGAAACACCGCGCGGATTCTGCGCCGCGCCGTGGGCTTGTCGTTGCCGTGCGGCGCTTCGTCGCCGAACGGGCGGAAAGGGCGGTAGGTTTTATCGTAAACGTTGCGCGCCGTCTCGGCAAAATCGAAGAACTGCGTGGCGTTGGCGGGAATGGTGAACACATCGTCTTCGCGAACCCGGGTGCGCACGAACGCCGCTTCGTTCATCGGCCCCGTCACCATCGTCAGCACGGGATTTTGCGCGAATACGTCCGCCCGTACGCCTTGTCGCCGCCGATTGCGCCGATTGATGGTGATAAAACCGTCCTCATCGGTATAGGCGTTGACCATCGCTGCGCTGGTCGGTGTGCGGCGGTAACGCACCCGCACACGGCTCAGCGGCGTGGCGGCGTCACGCATGAATCGGACCCGGAATGCCATGATATCTTCCCCTCTGCAAAAGCCGTCTTTCGGCGACGCGTGACGGCATGTTGAAGGCAAAAATCATATGCCGTCACGCATACATATGCAATTTATGAACGATATATAATGAAAATATATTCTTATTGCGTGCTTTTGCGTCGGCTCAACTGCAAAGCCCCAAAACGCAGGCTTGGCACGGCCTCATCCCAGCCACTCATAGATCTCCAAGGTGGTGGGATCGCACTTACGGCAGCCACCGCAGTTCGAGCTAACCTGCGGTCCTTCCAAGCGACGTGCGCGGCCTTTGGTGATCCAATGATCGAGCATACCGCGCAGCGCATCGGGATCGGATTCAAAACGGGCGGCCATATCCGACAACGGCGCACGGCCACGTTCACGCAGATAGCTTCGGATTTCGCTCAACATTTCAACCGATCCTCCATACTTCAGGGCACGGAGTGCACGGTTTCGGCAGTTGTAATCAAATCGCGTTGGCCTTTCCTGCGCATCACGAAAATGGCCAGCGCCAACGCCGCCGCAAAGCCCACAAGCCATGCCGCCGATGTGCCTGGATGGCGGCTGAACGTAGCGGCCTGATAAAAGCCCGCCGACACGATATACGCCATGGCCGATGTCCATACTGCGGCGAACATCGACCAACGAGACCCCAGTTCACGGTTGATCGCCCCCATAACCGCCACGCACGGGGTATAGAGTAAGATCAAAAGCAAATAGGCAAATGCTCCGATCTGACCATCGAACCGGTTGACCATCGCGCCGAAGGTATCAAGCGAGACCTCTTGCGCTTCTGCGGCGCTGCCCAGATCATCCACTTCGACGGAACCCAGGTCCAATGGATCGGTGAGCAGTGAACCTAGTGAAACAAGGTTTTCCGGAATCGTGGCGAACGCTTCACCCAAGCCGTCCAGAAGATCGAAACCTTCTTCCGTTTGGGCACCGGTCTCGCTGTCCATATCGGATGCGACGTCGAGAGACGAATAGAGCGCATCCAAGGTCCCAACCACCGCCTCCTTGGCAAAGATACCGGTGAAGATACCGACCGTGGCAGGCCAATTGTCGTCTTCAATGCCCATCGGCTTGAAGAGCGGCACGATGGTACGCCCCACCGCACTGAGAACAGACTGCTCGCTGTCTTCATTGCCGAACGACCCGTCGGTACCGACGGAATTTAGAAAGCTCAGCACCATAACCACTATGACAATGATCTTGCCCGCACCGAACAGAAAGCTTTTCAAACGCGTCCAGGCGTGGATCAGGACTCCCGTCACCTGGGGCACATGATAGGGCGGCAGCTCCATGATAAACGGTGTCGAGGCCCCCATCAGAACGGTTTTCTTTAAGATGAACCCGGTGGCAACCGCCACCAGGATACCGATGATATAGAGAGCAAACACCACATTCTGCCCGCCGACGGGAAAGAATGCAGCGGCGAAAAGGGCATACACTGCAAGGCGCGCGCCGCACGACATGAACGGCGCCATCATCGCGGTGATGATGCGGTCGCGTTCCTGCTCCAACGTGCGCGCCGCCATGATGGAGGGCACGTTGCAACCGAAACCGACGATCAGCGGCACGAAAGCCTTGCCCGGCAAACCGATGGCGCGCATGGAGCGATCCATTAAATACGCAGCGCGGGCCATGTAACCGGAATCCTCCAGCACCGAGAGGAACAAATACAGGAACCCAATAATGGGTATGAATGTCGCCACCACTTGGATGCCGCCGCCCAAGCCATCGGCCAGCAGCACTTTCATCCACACCGGCGCACCAATGGCTTCCATCGCCCAGCCCAGGCCGTCGACGAACAGCGCGCCCGCGGCCATGTCGAAGAAGTCTATAAACACACCGCCGACATTGATGGTGAACGTGAACATCAAGTACATGAGCGCGAGAAAAATTGGTACACCCAACCAGGTGCTCAATACGATGCGGTCCATCGCATCGGACGCCTTTCGTGAGGCCGACAGCGCACCACCACCGGTGCACATATGCGCCAATTCGTGAGAGAAGGTGTAGCGGCCATCGGCGATCATGGTGTCCGCGTCATCGCCGGACAGAGCTTCAATATCGCTCAAGTGATCGTCGATGTGCGCCACTTTAGCCGGTCCAATCAAAGTGCGCGCGGTGACGTCTTCCTCCAGCACCTTTACCGCCAACCAACGCGGCTGCACTTTATTATTTTGGGCGACTTCAGCCAGTTCAGCTTCTAGATGTCGAACGGTGTCTTCCACCACCGCTTTATAGGTGACGTTCGCCTTAGGCGGTAAAGCTTCGGCTGCGGCCTGGGCAATGGCGCTTTTCAGCGTGGTGATGCCTTCGTTTTTCCGCGCTGTGGTGGTGACCACCGGACAGCCCAAGCGCTGCGACAACGCCACGGCGTCCAGGCGCTTGCCCCCCTTTTCCATCAGGTCGGCCATATTCAGGACCACCACCAACGGCACCCGCAATTCCAAAATCTGCGCCGTCAAATAGAGATTGCGTTCCAGGTTGGAGGCATCGAGCACGTTGACGAACACGTCCGCTTCTTCGGACAAGGCGTATTCCAACGCCACCGTCTCGTCCATGGATTCCACACCAGGCAAGCCGCCCAGAGTATAGACGCCAGGCAGGTCCACGACTTTGACCGTTTGGCCCTGGTGCTCGTAGGAACCCACTTTGCGATCCACGGTTACGCCCGGCCAGTTGCCGACCCGCTGGCGCGCGCCCGTCAAGGCATTGAACAAAGTGGTCTTGCCGCTATTGGGATTGCCGATGACAGCGATGGTGATGTTGCTCATGCCTGCCTCTCGCCATCGTTCGCATTGGTGAGGACCCGGCACTGCGCCGCACTGCAATCTTTTTGACCATCAACCAGTTCAACATAAACCTGCTGTGCCGCTGTCACGCCCAAGGCAATGCGCGTGCTATTGGCGGCCAGAACCACGCCAGAGCCTTTGTGTTGCACCACGCGCACTTCGGCGCCAATGGGCAAGCCCATGTCGCGTAATTTACGCTCTACGCCTTTACCGGCACGGCACGCCATGATGCGTACGGTTTCGTCTTCCTGAGCAAGAGCGATGGGAAACGCCTTGTGCGCAGAGGCTTCGAGATTTGCCACATCCGAAGCGACCGATAGTTTAGAATTGGCTGCATTCATAAGGCGTTAGGTCCTATATCTATAATTTTTAATATGAGATTGCGAATTATTCTCAGAATTATTTATATCATTAAAACCCTATTCTCATCAGGGAGTCAACGCCCGCCATGTATTTTGGACTCTGAGCAACTGAAAATATGATGGTTTCAAGGAAACGGTGAAACGCCGATGGCCCACTCATGGCCCAGCAACAACACCAGATAAAGAACCCCGGCCGCCAGCGCGCGCCTTCCTCCGATGCCCCGCAAATCCAGCCGCGCGCGTCCGCGCACAACGGCCCAAAAGGGCACGGATGACGTGAACTGCGTGAGATGCAACCATTTCGCCGTTCCCATTTCCCGGCGTTTCTTGCGATCCAGACTCCATGGACCAAACAGGGCCAAAACCGCAAACAGACCGAACAGCAGCAAGCTTGCCGTATCTCCATTGGGCGCCAAATGCGCCAGCGCCCACAACGCCAACGCCCAAATCAGCGGGTGGCGGGTGATGGACACGATGCCGGGCCGGGCCGGATCAAACTGGTCGGCCCTAACGCCCACCGACAGCGCATTGGGTTCCGAAAGCGTGCTCACCAGCATCAAGCACGAAACCGGCATGACAAGGGCGGGCACCCACCGGGTCCACGGCCATTGGCTCCACAGCACGGTCGTATCCGCATTCACATAGGCCCACGACACCCATGCCAGCAGCGCTAGGGACAAAAAAGAATAGCCGACAATGTAAACCTTGAGCCCGACTGCCGAAACCAACACCCGGCGCACCGGGGCAATCGCAGGCACGATATGAAACGCGATGAACACGCCGAGGCTAATCAGCAATTCGGCCATGGCGATGCCCTAACCTAGCCTTAACACGTAAAACCGCGTGTCCACGGCCATGCGCGGGAAGGCTTCGGGCAGGTTGCCCGCATCGATCAAGCCAAACCCATGCTTTTCATAGAACCGGTGCGCAGCTTTGAACTGGGCGGTGGTACCGAGGAAGATTTCACGTAGGCCCACCATGCGCGCGTGACCCAGGAGCGTATTCAGCAACTCCGCCGCCACGCTCCCACCGGTTTTGGGGTCCGCACCCCGGTGGCTGGACGCGACGAACATCTTGCGCAGCGCCCCCTGGGCGTTGCCGATGTCTTTGAGCGCGATGGTGCCGACCACGTGTGCGTCGTCCAACACCACCCAGAAGTTTCCCGTTCCATTTTGATAGAAGCCGGGAATGTCCTGCAAATCCGGCTGGTCATCATACGTGATGTCGATACCGAACTCGTCTTGCTGAATCGGCACGATCAAATCGCGCACGCCTTGGCCGAAAGGCGGGATGAAGCCCAGAACCTCAGCCATGAGGGGCCCCTAGGCGTCCGGCTCTTGAATGCCGAGGCTCCGGCAACACGCGGTCACCGTGTTGGCCAGCAACACCGCGATGGTCATGGGCCCGACACCGCCCGGCACCGGGGTGATGGCGCCCGCGACTTGAACCGCTTCGTCGAAGTCCACATCGCCCACCAGCCGAGTTTTACCCTCACCCTTTTCCGGAGCGGGGATGCGGTTGATGCCCACATCGATGACGCACGCGCCGGGCTTGATCCAATCGCCCTTGATCATGCGCTCGCGCCCCACGGCGGCAACGACGATGTCGGCACGGCTGCATTCCCCAGCCAAATCCCGGGTGCGCGAATGCGCAATGGTTACGGTGCAATGCGCATCCAGCAGCAATTGCGCCATGGGCTTGCCGACAATATTGGAACGTCCCACCACGATGGCGCGCTTACCCGACAGGTTATCGCCCAGCGCGTCTTTGATCAGCATCAGGCAGCCATACGGCGTGCACGGGATCATCGCTTCCTGGCCGGTCATCAAGCGGCCGGAATTGATGACATGAAAGCCGTCCACATCCTTGTCGGGCGAAATCGTGTTGATGACCTTGGCTTCGTCCATGTGATCGGGCAGGGGAAGCTGCACCAAAATACCGTGCACGTTGGGGTCGGCGTTGAGTTCCTCCACCACATCCAACAAATCACCTTCGGTGGCGGTGGCGTCGAGTTTGAACTCGAACGATTCCATACCAACTTCGATGGTTTGCTTGCCCTTGTTACGCACGTAGACCTGGGATGCCGGGTCCTCGCCCACCAGAACCACCGCCAAACCGGGGGTGACGCCGTGATCTTCTTTAAGCTTTTGGACCCTGGCGGCAACACGGGCACGCAGCCCTTCGGCGAAGGCCTTGCCGTCGATACGTTTGGCTTCGGACATGAAAAGGCCTCCTCTAAACAAGCCCCCGGGACCGGGCCCACCGGGCGATGGTTTTCCGCAGAGCCGCCGTATCCCCCGATACGCCCAGAACTTTATTGCGGCTGGTCCGGCCTTGTATAACTTGGATGACGGATTTCGCAACCCTCCATTCCTGCGCCAACAGTTTGACGAGAGCTGCATTGGCCTTGCCGCCTTCCGGGGCTTGAGTGACGGACGTTTTGAGAACCCCGGAACCGTCCGCACTCACCATCACGCCGTCCACGCCGCCGCGCCGGGCGGATGGGGTCAGGCGGATGCGGATGCGCACACCGTCTGGTGTGTTTTCAAGAAAAACCGGACCGGTGTCAGACAACCGAATAGACCAAACGGGTGAGCACGTTTTGCAGGAACATCAGTCCCAAGATCAGAATGATGGGCGACAAATCGAGAGCGCCCAGGTCCGGCATGATTTTGCGGATGGGGCGCAACGCCGGTTCCGTCACGCGGTAAACGAAATCACCGATCATATAGACCGCCTTGTTCGAGGTGTTGACCACGTTGAACGCCGTCAGCCAGCTCAAGATCACGCCCACGATCACGACCCAGATATACAGGTCGATGGCAATGGAGACGACTTGCAAAAGGGGGATCAGAACCACGTCCATGTTGGGCCACCGCTCACACAAATGAAAAGGTACCCAAACTTAGGCGCACCCGTGCGCGCACGCAAGGGCCTGAAACGCAATATCGTGAATACAATGAGCGGTTTGCAGACTTGACAGACGCACCCGCAAAAAGCATATATCCCGCACCGCGCACCGCATGCGGTATAATGACCTTATGGGGCCGTAGCTCAGTTGGGAGAGCGTGTCGTTCGCAATGACAAGGTCGTCGGTTCGATCCCGATCGGCTCCACCAATTCAAACGCCGCCGTCGAAAACGATGGCGGCGTTTTTTGTGTCTTTATGACGAACCGACGAGTTTTTTGATTGTCGGCTGCGCCGACGAAGGGTTCGATCCCGATCGGCTCCACCATTATTCCGAGGTTGTCCTCAAAATGGCTCAGGGGGTTCCCTGAGCCATTTTTCATAGGACAACCGGAAATAATCCCCCGGAGGGAGCCTACCGGCTCGAAAAATATACCGAGATGCCGCACGCCGCCGCGCCGCTTCGCGAATTGAGTTCACCTCCGAGCAGCACTGGCCATTCCCAGGGCCGGTTTGTTCGGCTTGGCAGCCTTTTCCTTCGCGCACGCGTTTCACGAACACATCGGCGCTTTCGGCGAGCTTGCCGATCTGGCGCGCCAGATCGTCCACGGTCGCAAGCATTTCATGCGCGGCGAAACCGGTTTCTTCAATGGCGTCGCCAACTTCACGGATATAGGCCACGGACTGGCCGGTGGCGTCCGACGTTTCACGCGCGTTGACGGAGATATCGGAGATGGAGGCGTTTTGCTCATCCGCTGCCTGGGTCACTTCACCGGCGATGGTGCTGATTTCATCGATGGTTTTGGACACTTCCACCATGGCGTTGCGCGCGCGTTCACCCGCAGTGCGGATTTCTGTGATGTTGGCGGTGATCTCGTCGGTGGCCTTGGCGGTTTGGTTGGCGAGGTTCTTGACTTCTCCTGCAACCACGGCGAACCCCTTACCCGCCTCGCCCGCGCGTGCTGCTTCGATGGTGGCGTTGAGCGCAAGCATATTGGTCTGATCGGCAATATCGATGATCAGCTCCGCGACGCTTTCGATCTTGCCGGTGGCGCGGCCCAGTTCCTTAACCATGGCTTCGGCTTGACCAACGCGATCGACCGCTTCCTGGGACTTGGTGTTGGAAAGTTGCATCTGTGCGTTCAATTCGCGCACATTTTGCGACATGGTTTCCGCCGCCGCCGCAACAGCGCCCACACCTTGGGCGGCAGCCTCTGAAAGTTCGATCGCGGCATGCGCCTTTTCCAAACTGGATTCCGCGCTTTCGCCCATGGCCCGGGCGGCATCCTGTAGGGATTGCGTATCTTTTTGGGTACCCGCCATGGCGGTTTTGACGCCGGTTTCGAATTCAGAAGCCAGGGTCTCACGCTCCTCGACCTTGCGCTCCGCATCCCTTACGGCCCCATCTTGAGGCTGGTCCACGTGCGCCTGCTCTGCAGCCCGTTCGCCCAGGGTCGCCAGCGCACGGGCCAACTCACCGAAGATGCCGGTGTTTTCCACAAGGGGTACTTGCGGCTGAACACGGCCGTCCGCCAAATCCTCGGCGGCTCCCGTGAGCATCTGCACCGGTCTTCTGACGAAAACCCTGACGAGGGCCAGATTGACCAACCCCAGAACCGCACCACAGATAGCCGATAGCGCGAACACGGGCACGCGCAACGCTACGTCTTGAGGTACGCCCAAAGCCGTAATCACAGGGGGGAAGAGCAAGCCCACCACCACACCCAGCGCAACCATCAGCGCGCCCAGACGGCTAAATACGTTGCGAGCGGTCATGCGACATCCATCCCCCATGGACAAGGGTTTGAATTCAATGTCATAGCAAGACCATACCGCGCTTACTTAGGCGTCGTACAGTTCCAAAATCAAGACCGTTGAGAAAGATTTGACGCCTGAGCGCGCAACAATCTTCACAAGATTTCACAAAATCCGTCATCCTGCGTCTTCACCGTAAAGCCGCAGGCAAGACGAAAGCAATCGCATGGACTGGGCGCGTACCGAGAAGTTGGCGAAATTGCTGTTGCACACCCTTCAGGACGGTACCGCCCGCAACGATGAACCACCGAGCCGGGAGGAAACCCTGATGAGCGACCAAACACCGGAGATTCCTCCGATTCCGGACCAAACGCAAACGGGCGATGGCGAAGCAACTGCCCAGCCGAGCGATACACCCTCAGTGGATGCCTCCCAAGTACCGGACCACACCCAAGCGCCCGCCGCCGCATCCGATGTTCCGCCCGTCCCTGATCACACCGGTCAAAACGTTGCGCAAGCCGGGGGAACATCTGCACACGGGAACGCAGGAGATCGGTCCGACACCTTGTCGGTTTTGCATGACGCCGCGCAATTGGCTCAGTTCCTCAGCGAAAACCCCGACGTCCTGAAGTTCATGAACGCCCTCGTGGACGCCGCTCAGCCGTCCACCCAAACGTCATCCACACCCCCGGTATCTTGATAAAATCCGGTTAGCGGCTCGGTTCGACCTTGATGACGGCATTGGTCGGCACGGGCTGCTGCGGTCCGGCACTGAACGCTCGGGCCTTGGCGGCGAACTGGCGCAGATTGCGCGCCACCGCCCGGTTGACGGTGCCGATGGGATACTCACCACCGGCCCCCATTTCACCCGCGGGAAGGCCGGTCAGCACTTCAATCCCTTGGTCGATATGGTCCACCGCCCAGATATTGAACCGGCCATCCTTGACCGCATCGACCACTTCATCGCGCAACATCAAATGCTTGACGTTCGCGCCGGGAATGAGCACGCCTTGATCGCCGGTAAGACCGCGCTCCACACAGATGTCAAAAAAGCCTTCGATCTTCTCGTTGACGCCGCCGATGGCTTGGACCCGGCCCATTTGATCGACCGACCCTGTCACTGCGATGGATTGCTTCAACGGGATTTTACCGATGGCGGATAGCAGGGCGTAAAGCTCTGTCGAGGATGCGCTGTCGCCGTCCACGCCGCCGTAAGACTGCTCGAACACGATGCGCGCGCTGAGCGCCAACGGCCCGTCTTGTCCGAAACGCTGGGCAAGGAAACTTTCCAGGATCATCACGCCTTTGGAATGGAGCGGCCCGCCCAAATCGACTTGGCGTTCGATGTCCACCAACTCGCCCTTACCCAAGCTGACGTTGGCGGTGATGCGCGACGGTTTGCCGAACATGAAACTGTCCAGCTGCAAAACCGCAAGACCATTGATTTGGCCAATCCGCTCGCCCTCACTTTCAATCACGAATGTGCCGCGCTGGATTTCCTCTTGCAGGCGTTCCCGGTAGCGGTCCGAGCGGTAGATTTTCGCATCAATGGCTTCCTGCACATGGCGCGCGGAAATGATTTTGTGATCTTCCACCTCGGCCCAATAGTCGGCTTCGCGCACCAAGTCGACGACGGATGCCATATGGGTGGTGAGCTTTTCCGCGTCTTGGGCCATGCGCGCGCCTTGTTCGATGATGCGCGCCACCGCGCTTTTGTCCAAATGACGCAGCCCTTCGCGTTCCACCTGGGCGGCCAGCAGGCGGGCATAATCCTTAACGCCGTTGTCGTCGCGGTCCATGGTGTTGACGAAGTCGGCGGCGACCTTGAACAATTCTTTAAAGTCCGGATCGTACTGACTAAGCAGATAATAGATGATCGGTTCGCCCAGCAGCACCACCTTGACATCAAGTGGAATGGGTTCCGGATCCAACGTCACGGTGCTGACCCAGCCCATCGATTCGGCAGGGCTTTCGATTTTGATGTGGCCCGCACGCAGGGCCCGCTTCAAGGTTTCCCATGCGAACGGTTGCAGGAGAATACGCCGCGCGTCCATCACCAGATAACCACCATTGGCGCAATGAAGCGCCCCGGCCTTGATCAGATTGAAGTCGGTGATCAAGGCGCCCATCTGGCTCAAGTGTTCGATGCGCCCGACCAAATTCGGGTGTGTGGGATGTTCCTCTTCGATCACCGGCGCACCATTGGGTGGGATATCTGGATTGACGCTGTCGGAATTATCAACGATCACATTGACCTGATAGCGGCGAAACGAACCCGGTCCGCCGCCACCCGCCGGACGGCGCTGTCCCACAACGATGATTTGCTGCTGCCCCTGATCATGGGACGGTAAGAAGTCCGAAGCGTGTTCGACCACGTCGGCGCGCACCTCTTCCAGATACGCCATCACGTTGGGTTCGCTTTCCCAACGTTTTTCCAACTCCTCGATCAAATGGCCGACAGCGCGTTTGGTGACGTCCCGGTTGAGTTCGCGCATTTTTTCGCGGTGTTCTTTTTCCCACTTCGGAATTTGCGCGAGAATATCCTCGAGTTGCTGTTGCAGTTCCGCAAGGGAAACCTGGCGCGCCTGCTGATCCTTTTCCGGCAGATCGTCGAAAGCTTGGGGAGACAGAACCTCACCATCTTGCACCGGCGCAAGGCCAAGCCCCATGGGTGTGCGGATCAACGCGATGCCGCTTTTTTCGGCTTGGTCCTGCAGTTTGGAAAATGCGCCTTCATGCTGGGTCTTGAGTTCTTCTTCCAGCGCTTCCTTGCGCTGGGTGTATTCTTCGCCCTCGAAAGCAGCAGGCAGAGCACCTTGCAACTCCTCGACCAATTGCTCCATATCGTCACGCAAAGGACACGCCTTGCCTGCGGGCAGCGACAGGGCGCGCGGCTTGTGAGGTTCTTCGAAATTATTGACGTAGCACCAGTCCAGGGGCGGCGGTTGGGATTCGGCTTCGTGGCTCAGAAAGCGCATGACCGTCGAAGACTTGCCCGTGCCCTCCGGACCGAAAGCGAACAGATTGTAGCCTTCATGGCGCATGCCGATGGCGAAGCGGATCGATTCCAGGGCGCGTGCTTGCCCGATCACGCCGTCGAGCGGCTTTAAATCCTGGGTGGTCTCGAAGTCCAGAGCGGCATCCGGACACGGGGTGTAGAGGGCTTGTGGCTTCAGCGGCTCGATGGTTGCATTCACGTCAAGTCCCCCTGGCGGTTTCATTTTGTTTTAGGTCTTGATTTAGGCAGCCGCTTCGATGCGCTCCATATCCGCATCGCTGAGACCGAAATGATGACCGATTTCATGGATCAAAACATGGCGGATCAAGTGTTGCAAATCTTCTCCGCTCTCGCACCAGTAATCGAGGATCGGACGACGATAGAGAAAGATCATGTCCACCCCCGCAGGCGTATCCGAAACGCTTTTGTCGCCCAACGCCACGCCTTGATACAGGCCCAACAGGTCGAACGGACTGTGCAGATCCATTTCACGTTCGACGTCCACGTCGGGAAAGTCATCGACGCGGATGACGACATCATCGACGAACTGGATCAATTCATTGGGAAGGGCTGCGTAGATTTCGCGTGCCATGACGTCGAAATCGGCCAAGCTCGGCGGTATGGAAAAAATCTGTGACATGACAAAAGCCTACAACCCCTTGATCCGGACGCCAAGAGAAGCCACGTGATGGAAAGCATGGGCAGTCCCCGCCGCCGAACAGGAGAACGGATATGACCGCCAAACTCACCACCGACGAGATCGCTCAAGAGCTCGGCCAATTGCAAGGCTGGGAACTGGCGCAGGATGGTGGCGCCATCGAAAAGGGCTTTGTCTTTCAAGATTTCACCGAAGCCTTCGCCTTCATGACACGTGCCGCCCTGATTGCGGAAAAACTCGACCACCACCCCGATTGGTCGAACGTCTACAATCGCGTGCAAGTCCGCCTCAACACCCACGACGCCGGTGGGCTAACGGCCAAGGATTTTGCCTTGGCCCAAGCCATGGACGGCATTTTGTAAAATGACCCGTTTATAGAATTGCCCGCCCGGCCTGCAACCTCTTGGCGCGACGAAACGATCTGCGCGCGTGGATGGCAGTTCACTCACAGTACATAAAATAATATAATAATAGTTACGGGCGTGAGCCGCGTTGAGCCCAGACGCGGCATGAGGGCATGGGGTACGGAATGGATTTTGCCACACTGATCGGCTTGGTGGTGGGTATCGGTGTCGTGATCGGCGCCATCCTGGTGGGCTCGGGATTGGATTTGTTTCTCAATCTTCCCGGTTTTCTCATTGTTGTCGGCGGCACCTTGGCTGCGACATTCGTGAAGTTTCCCCTGCAGAACGTTTTCTCCGCCTTCAAGATCGGCGCATCGACGGCGTTAAAAAACGTCCATGAAGACCCACGTGGACTGATCGAGGTTTCCTTGGAGCTGGCGGAAATGGCTCGTAAAAATGGCCTGCTGGCGTTGGAGGGCACGGAGGTCAGCAATCCCTTCTTCAAGCGCGGCGTCAAGTTGTGCGTCGATGGTCACCCGCTGGAAGTCGTACAAAACGCCCTGGTGCGCGATATGGAACTGTCCATCCACCGCCACGAAGAGGGTGCCCACATCTTCAAAGCCATCGGCGACAGCGCGCCTGCGTTCGGCATGATCGGAACCTTGGTGGGGTTGGTGCAGATGCTCGCCAACATGTCCAATCCGCAATCCATCGGCCCGGCCATGGCGGTGGCGTTGCTCACCACGCTTTATGGCGCGGTCATCGCCAATTTGGTGGCTCTTCCCATTGCCGACAAATTGGAAAGCAAGACTGCGGAAGAACGTTTGACCAAGGAACTGATTTTGGAATCCGTCACCCAGATCCATGCCCGCCAAAGCCCGATGATCCTGGCCGACATCCTGGAAGGCTTTCTGCCCGAAAACCAACGCAGCCGCAGCGCTGATGACGAAGACGAGGATTACGAATAATGGGCGCTCAATCCAAAAAGTGCGAGACGGGCGCGCCGACCTGGATCGTCACATTCGCCGATCTGATGAGTCTGTTGCTCACGTTCTTCGTGTTGCTGTTGTCTTTTTCGGTCATGGAAATCGATAGGTTCAAAAAGATTGCAGGCGCCATGAGCGACGCTTTCGGCCTGCAATCCGTGGACCGAAAAGCCGGCATCATCGAACTGGACGGCTCCATTGCCGGCAGTACGCCCAAACACATGGTGCCGATCCCCATTCCGGAAATCGAAACCGTTGAACCCCAGAACGAAGAACAGCCGGAAGCGGACCAGGACCAACCCACGCCGCCGGCGCCGGACGAAAGGCAGAAAAAAGCCCGTCGGACCTTCAACGACATCCAAACCATCATGGCCAGCGAAATCGCCAGCGACGCCATGACCCTCATCCGCGCGGGCGATACCACCGTGGTGCGCTTCCCCGACAAGGTGTCATTCCCGTCCGGCAGCGGCGAGTTCAAGGACGAATTCCTGCCTGTCCTCGAGAAATTCATGGCGGTTCTAAAGCAAACCCAAGGCCAGATCATCATTTCCGGCCATACCGATGACGTTCCCATTTCCGGCGGTCAGTACCGCTCAAACTGGGATTTGTCGTCAAGCCGCGCCGGGTCGGTTGCGCACTACATTCTTGCGCATACCGATATCGGTCCCGGGCGCATCACCGTGCAGGGCTTTGCCGACTCGCGCCCGCTGGCGCCCAACGACAGCCCGGAAAACCGCTCTAAGAATCGCCGTGTGGAAATCACCATCCAGAGCTATACAGACCAAAGTGGTGAAAGCTCACCGGGTGCGGGCGCGCAACCCACCACTGCATCCACCACCCTCGAAAGCGAGATCACGACCGAGGCTGGTGGCACGGATATTCCGCAAAACATCTACGGCACCGGCAATGGCGCAATAGAGCGACCGCCTTCAATCCTGGAATAGATCAGCCTTTCGGACCCATGCCTTCGCGCGCCACAGAAACGACGCCCGGGGCTGGTGGAGTGGCGACGGCTTTTGAGATTTTTGCTTCGCGGCGCGCAATATAAATTCCGGAAACGACAATCACTGCGGCCCCTGCCCAGGTCCACAAGTCCGGCACTTCGCCATAGACGGCATACCCCAGCACAGCGATGAAGGGAATTTGCGTAAACCCGAAAGGTGCGACAAAGGACGCATCCGCCACGGAAAATGAGTGGCTGAGCGCCAAGTGCGCCGCCGTCGCCACCAAGCCAATGGCAGCGAGCCACGGCCACGCATCCACCGTCGGCCAAGTCCACACGGAAGCGGCGGGCATGATCGAAAACGCAGTCATGTAAATGCCCATCCACAGCACCATGGCGTTGGGATGTTCGGTGCGGGCCAGGGATTTGTTCGTCAACATGGCGGCCGCAATCAAAACCGCCGCCAACAGCGCCAAGCCATGGCCTAGACCGACTTCCTGAAAACCTGGGCGGATAATCAGCAACACGCCGATGAAACCGAACATGGTGGCGCTCCAGCGGCGAACACCGACTTTTTCACCCATCAACAGAGCTGCGCCTGCGGTGGTAAACAGCGGCGCGGCAAAGGTGATGGCCGTGGCTTCGGCAATGGGCAACATGGTCAGAACCGAAAACCATGTCAACATGGCGCAAATGCCAAATAGGGACCGGCGCATATGTGCCCAGTTGCGTTGGGTGCGAACAACCGAAAGTCCCGCAACAACAAGCCACGGCAACATCAGAATCAGTTGTGCGCCATTGCGGAAAAAAGCGATTTCAAAAGGATGGAGTTCCTGCGCGACATGGCGCACCAAAACGCTCAGGACGCCTAACAAACACGCGGCCACAATCATCCATCCCGCGCCAACAACGGCACAAGGCAATCCCAAAAATCGAGCTTGCAGGTCCTTTGGCGACATGACGCGGCCTTACATCAACACGCGAGCCGTTCACCATATGGGCATTCGTTATGGCGCACCAGTGGGTGCGGCGGATACCAGGCATGCGCGCCGCGCACGACACATGGCTCAAGCCGGGTCTTCTTCGTCTTTGGTCCGGTCGCCTTGCGGATTTGCATTGGCGGCCTCGGCTTTCAATTCGCGCTGACGCAAATACATCGCCACCGCCAAAGCACCGCCGAAAATGTGGGCGAAAACATCGAACCAATCGAGCGGTGCGAGTGGTATGTCGTTGGCCAACATTTTTGCTTTTTGCACCAAATGCGGTTCCGGCACGATCGGCATGATGAAGTAGAGCGCCCCGAAAAACATGGTCGGACCCGGCGGCAGTTTGTCGAGAATGGTTTTGATCATGTGTTACCCAATTCGGTGGGGTGGAGCTTTCGCTTTTCTCTCACGGGTCCTAAACTGTGCGTCCGGAGTTGTCAAATTTCGCGCGCCCGGAATCTGGAGACAAGGCCAAGATGCATCTAAATAGCACGCTTTCTTTATATGTCTCCACGGTTCTGATTTGGGGTTCTACGTGGTACGCCATCAAATTGCAATTGGGTGTGGTCGAACCTGAGGTTTCGGTCGCCTACCGCTTCGCCATCGCCGCCGTCTTGCTATGGGCGTGGTGTCTGATCCGCAAAAAGGACATGCAATACACGGCCCGCGATCATGTGTGGATGGCGGCGCAGGGGCTATTTCTGTTTTGCGCCAATTACGCTGTTTTCTATGCCGCCACGGGCTTGGTCACCACGGGCCTCATCGCCGTGGTGTTTTCCACCATCGTCGCCTGGAACATCCTGTTTGGATGGTTGTTTTTCAAAACCCCCGTGACGTGGCGGATGATCCTGGGCGCAGGATTTGGTTTCGTCGGTTTGGCCTTGGTGTTCTGGCCGGAGGTGTCTCACCTAGATTTGCGCGACGATGCCGCGTGGGGGCTGACGCTCAGCATTATCGCATCCATGTTGGCAAGCCTTGGCAACATGGTTTCGGCGCGCAACCAGTTCCACGGCCTGCCCGTATTACAGGTCAATGCTTACGGCATGGCCTACGGCGCGGCGATGATGGCCCTCTATGCCTGGTGGACCGGGTTACAATTCTCTTGGGATGGTTCCGTCACGTATGTCACGTCACTGCTCTATCTCGCCGTTTTCGGATCAATCCTTGCGTTTGGCGCCTACCTCACGCTGTTGGGCCGTATCGGTGCGGGACGTGCGGCCTACGCTACGGTTCTGTTTCCACTGGTGGCCTTAAGTCTGTCGGTGATTTTGGAAGATTACGTTTTCACATCCATCGCCGTTGCGGGCGTGATCTTGGTGCTGTGCGGCAATGTCTTGGTGTTGGTCAAGGCGGAGCATTTCAAGGCGCCCAACCGGCAGGATGCTTGAAACCCCATGCGGTTTGCGCCATTTTGCGTCTCAACACGCATAAAAAAGGCGGCATCCACCATGAGAGGCTATTTCGGCGTCGGCGTCGAACGTATCAGCAAATCCATGAACGCTGGCGCGATTTTTCGCACCGCGCACGCGTTCGGTGCGAGCTTCGTGTTCACTGTGGCGGCTCAATACCAACGTCAGATGGGCAGTCTGGCGGACACCTCTAACGCTTTGGAGCATCTCCCGTTTTATGGATTTCCCACCATCGCAGACATGCTTCTGCCCGAAGGTTGCCGTCTGGTTGGCGTGGAATTGACCGATGAGTCCATCGAATTGCCGAGCTTTCGTCATCCCAGCCAATGTGCCTACATCTTGGGACCGGAACGCGGTTCCCTGTCCCCGGAAATGGTCGAAAAATGTGAATTCGTGGTGAAAATTCCCACGAGCTTTTGTATCAACGTATCCGTCGCCGCCGCCGTTGTGATGTATGATCGTGCATTGTCCTTGGGCCGTTTCGCAGAGCGCCCCGTGCGTGCAGGCGGACCCGTGGAAAACCGGCCCGAACACCAGCATGGCGGCCCGGTCTTGCGCAGCCTGGACAAATTTCGCCAAGATCCGCCGGTCGGCGACGGTTTCGATCCGGAGGGATTTAGCACTTAGAGCCGGATCGTTTTAACCTGAATCGCTTTAGCGACGCAGATTAAGTCGATCGCGCTCTAGGGTGTAGGGTCAGGACCCTAGGCACCTAATCGAACTTGAGGTCCACGCCCCGGCGCACCTCTCCCACTCGTTCGCCCAATGTGGTTCGGATCGGGGCTTCAATCAAATCCGCTATCGTCGCACGAGCCACATCATCAAGCGCCCCAAGCCCATCTAGAATACACCCCATAGCAAGCTCTGAAGCACGCGTGGCACCATCATCAATTTTCAGTGCAACACCCAATCCCTTGCCTGGAACGATCGCCGCATGCACGCCTTCCGCACCGACTTTGGTCAAGACCGTGCCTTTGCAGGCCTGCATGATGCGGGTGTCGAACCGCTTGGCGCCTGCGACCATGTCGGGATGAGCCGTCATGGCGTCCAGAACCCGCTTGACGCCATTCCCTCGCGTCCGACCCAAACGGTCCGACGTCATGCGCGCCATAGCGCGGGCCAATCCCACCAAAGGAAAGGCGAACACCGGTATGCCGCAACCGTCGGAACTGCAAGGGGCATAATCCAGCGTTTCGCCGCTCATTTCCTCCAGTGCATCCGTCACACGACGTTGCACGGCATGATCGCGTCCGATGTAGCCTTGGGTTGGTTCACCCATATGCAAGGCCGTTGTCAGAAAGCCCGTGTGTTTGCCCGAGCAATTGTTGTGCGCGCGTGTGAAGGTCTCACCGGCACGGCTCATGGCTTTGGTGACCTCCAATGATATGGATTCGCACGTTCCCCCACCGCTGGGGCCGCATTCCAGGTCGTCGACGCCAAGCCCGATGCGGCCCAGCCAAGCGCGCACTCGCGCGACATGTATCGGTTCGCTGTTGTGTGAAGCACATGCCAGGGCGATTTCTTGCGTACCAATGCCAAAGTGGTCCGCTGCGCCGGTTTCCAATAAAGGTAGGGCTTGCACCGGTTTGAGCGTGGAGCGCGGATACACCAAGGCATCGATATCCCCCCAGGCATGCACGACATCACCAGCTGAATTCACCACGGCAGCGGCGCCGCGATGGCAGCTTTCGGCGAGCGCCCCATCTTGAGTTTGCCCACGGGTGACTTCGACCAGTATGGGATTGGCGGTAGACATGGAATGGCGCTCCCTTTGACCCGGTTGCTCAACGGATTGGATGAGGCTGGGGGTTGCCCGCCGCACCGTGCCGGGTACACTGTGAGCATGATTCGCAAACGCTTTCTTTTCAATACCGTTCTTGCACTAAGCTTGCCCATGCTGGCTGCGCAGCCAGGACAAGCCGAAACCCTTTTGGAAAAAGGCGCTTGGCAGGCGATCAAGGAATTGGAAGGCGGCGACCCGGTGTGCGTCATGTCGGCCGAGCCTTATAAGGACGAAGGCAACTACACCAGACGCGGCACCATCCTGGCCATGGTCTCTCACCGTCCCCATGAAAAACGGATCGGCGAAGTGGGTTTCCAGGCTGGCTATACCTTCCAAAAAGGCTCCGAAGCGAGTGTCGTCATCGACGGCTCCAAGACCTTCCAGCTCTTCACGCAAGGCGGGCACGCCTGGGCCTATGACGCCCAAGCCGACAAGGAATTGGCGACGGCCATGCGCGCGGGCAACACCATGGTGGTCAAGGGGACGTCTTCGCGTGGTACGTTGACCACGGACACATATTCTCTGAGCGGTTTCACCGCAGCTTGGGGGGCCATCAACAAGGCCTGCGGCGTCAAATAGTCCCTGCGCCACTTCCAAGAATCTTTGCGCTTTTTGCCGATAGCCCTTATATGAGGGCCCATGAGCGGACAGCGCATCAATCTCATCGGCTTGAGCCGCGAAGAACTGACGGACGCCTTGGCGGGTATCGGCGAGAAGCCGTTTCGCGCCAAGCAAATCTGGCATTGGATTTATCATCGCGGTGCGCGCACGTTTGACGAAATGACCACCCTGTCGAAGACGTTACGCGAGAAACTGCCGCAGACCTTTTATCTGGGCCGCCCGGAAATCGTGCGCCACCTGACCGGCGCGGACGGCACCCAGAAATGGCTTTTGCGACTTGAAGACGGTAATGAAATCGAAACCGTACTGATCCCCGACGAGGGCCGAGGCGCGCTGTGCGTCTCCAGCCAGGTGGGGTGCACGCTCAATTGCGATTTCTGCAACACCGGAACCCAGCGTTTGGTGCGCGACCTCACCGCGGCGGAAATCATCGGCCAAGTGCTGGTCGCACGCGACTGCCAGGGTGAATGGCCGTCCGGCACGGAGGGGCGCATTCTGACCAACATCGTGATGATGGGCATGGGTGAACCGTTGTTGAACTTCGACAGCGTCAAAAAGGCCCTCACCATCATTATGGACGGCGAGGGTATCGCCATTTCCAGCCGGCGGATCACCTTGTCCACCTCCGGCATCGTGCCGATGATGCAGCGCTGCGGTGAAGAATTGGGTGTGGATTTGGCCGTGAGCCTACACGCGGCGCGTGATGAGGTCCGCGACGTATTGGTTCCCATCAACAAGAAGTACCCCATTGCCGACCTGCTGGACGCCTGCGCCCAATACCCCGGAGCACGCAATTCCCGGCGTATCACCATGGAATACGTGATGATCAAGGATGTGAATGATAGCGAAGATGACGCCCGCTTGCTCGCCAAGCTGATGCGAAAGCACAAGGTCCACGCCAAGTTCAATTTGATTCCTTTCAATCCCTGGCCGGGGACCGGTTACGCAACCTCATCCAACAATGCTATTCACCGGTTTTCCAAAATTCTCAATGACTTGGGTTACTCGGCGCCGATCCGCCATCCACGTGGACGCGACATTATGGCGGCTTGCGGCCAACTGAAGTCGGACAGTGAAAATCAGAAACGCAAAGCTCTGGCCGTGAAACGACAAACCAAAGGCGAAACGGTGGATATTGCGCATACAGCGAATGCTTAAGCTTCCGGCTTTCCAAATCGCATGCAAGCCGGTATTTATTTATCTGTTGATTTGGAAAACAATGCGAAGTCCATGGCCCGACCACAAGAGTTCGACACAGATGATGTTCTTGACCGTGCCATGCTTGTGTTTTGGCAAAAGGGCTTCGACGACACTTCCATTCAGGATCTGGTAAGCGCCACTGGCCTCAACCGGGGCAGCCTTTACAACGCGTTCGGCGACAAAGCACAACTGTTTGCCCAGGTAATGGAACGCTACCGCAGCCAATCCCCTGCGCGTCAATTGGCCGAAGCGCTCA
>JANQJR010000068.1 GCA_028281525.1 Magnetovibrio sp. | reverse complement strand
TGGAAGAACCGACAACGCGGATCTGATCGCGCGCTTCCGCGGCACCGGCAACAAAAACACCAGCGACTGCAAAAACGCTTAGGGCTTGCTTGAACATGTGGGTGGCTCCCTGATGATATCATCATGTCTCCGCTGACGCGGATCGCCAGCGCACGCGCGAAACTCTAGGTACGGCCCCTTACGCTTTGATGTACATTTCGTTACGGAATTATGACGTTGGGGATAACGTACGCTGGACTACGCGTCATCCTTGAAAATCGGCAGCCTGACGGTGAACGTCGACCCCTCACCGATCGTGCTTTCGATCTGAAAACGCCCCCGGTGGCGGTTGATGATGTGCTTGACGATGGCGAGCCCCAGGCCGGTGCCGCCCATGGCGCGGGAACGTCCTTTGTCGATACGGTAAAAGCGTTCCGTCAGGCGCGGCAGGTGTTCCGCTTCTATGCCTTCGCCATAGTCGCGCACGCTGATCTGGATACACCCACCGCCATCGGGCAGACCGTCACGGGAGGCATCGACGGTTACGTCCACACGCCCGCCCGTGGCACCGTACTTGATGGCGTTGGTGATCAGGTTGTGAAACACCTGAATCAACTGGTCGCGGTCGCCGCACACCATCGGCAGTTCATCCGGACAGCTGAGATTGAGATCGACTTCCCGGCTGCGCCCGCGCGCAATCAAGGCGTCGACCACTTCACGCATGAGACTTACCAGCTCGACCCGGTTGCGGGGACGTTCGTGTTCACGCAGTTCCACATTGGTCAACGACAGAAGGTCGTCGATCATGCGGCTCATGCGTTGCGCCTCGCCTTCCATGATGCCAAGAAACCGGGCCTGGGCGTCGAGGTCCACGTTGGCGGGATCTTCCGTGGTCGCCTGCATGGTTTCGATGAAACCGATCAAGGTCGCCAAAGGCGAGCGCAATTCGTGGCTGACATTGGCGACGAATTCCGAACGCATGGATTCGGATCGTTTGATCAGCGTGATTTCCTGAAATTCCAAGGACGCGTGCGGGCCTTCCCCCGGCACACGGGCCAAGCGCGTGACCACCAGACGGTACTGACGCTGGATCGGCACGTCGAGCTTCACGTCCAAGGTCCGCGTTCCACCTTCGCTGAGCACGTCGCTGACCGCTTCGAGCGCTTTGGGTTCGCGAAAGAACAAAGCCAAATTGCGCCCCACTACCTTGTCGCCGAACAACTCCCGCGCCTCGGCGTTGACATGGCGCACCCCACGGTGCGGCCCCACCACCACCACCGGGCAATGCAGAGCGTCGAGCGCACGCACCAAAATGTCGGAAACATGACTGCTGCGCCGTTCCGCAAATGCCTGGGACGCAGCCATTTGCGCCACTTCGTCCGGCAGGCTTTCGGTGGGCGTGGACAGGTCCTCCGTCATGGCCGGTGAGGGTATGTGGCCGCTGCCCGGCTTGCCGAATAGGCCGCGCAACACACGCGACAGCGCCCCCATCATGCCGTCACCGGTTGAAGGCGAGCGGTGCAGGGGCGCGGCGGCGCCCACCGTAGGGTCAGGGACCTGATTGCGGCTGTCCAGTTTCATCCGGTCAGTTTACACCTTGTGTATTACATATGCTCGGCGACCTTGGTCGCCAGATCGATCATGCGGTTCACATAGCCCCATTCGTTGTCGTACCAGGCCAGGACCTTGAGTTGGGTGCCGTCGACCACCATGGTGGACGGCCCGTCGACGATGGAAGACCGCGCATCGTTGATGAAGTCGGTGGATACCAGGGGCCGGTCTTCCACGCCTAAGATACCCTTGAGCGAGCCGGCGGCGGCGTCGCGGAACAATTGGTTCACGTCTTCAGCCGTCACCTCACGCTTCACCTCGAACACGCAGTCGGTCAAAGATGCGTTCAAGAGGGGCACGCGCACCGCATGACCGTTCAGCTTTCCCTTCAGTTCGGGGTAGATCATGGTGATCGCCGTCGCCGACCCGGTGGTGGTCGGAATCAAATTCATCAGGCTGGAACGCGCCCGACGCATATCCTTGTGCGGAAAGTCCACCACCACCTGGGTGTTGGTCACATCGTGAATGGTGGTGATCACGCCGTGCTCGATGCCGATCTGTTCGTGCACCACCTTGACCACCGGAGCCAAGCAATTGGTGGTGCAACTCGCCGCCGTCAATAGATCGTGTTTGGCGGGATCGTAAAGATCGTCGTTGATGCCATAAACGACATTGAGGGCTTCTTCCTTCACCGGTGCGGCGACGATGACCTTCTTCACCCCGTGGTCGAAATAACTTTGCAACTGAGCAGGCTTGCGGAACTTGCCGGTGCATTCCAACACGATGTCGCAATCGCCCCAATCGCCGTCGCCGATGTCCTGGATGGAGGTGTGTTCGATGGCCTGGCCGTCGATGAGGACCTGTTCGCCTTGCGATGTGGCTTCCTGCCCCCAGGTGCCGTGCACGGAATCGAACGTCAGAAGATGCGCTGAGCCCGCGGCGTCGGTGTTCAACTCATTGATGCGCGCCCAGTCCAGGCCATCGCGGCCCCAGCCCGCGCGCAAAGCCAAACGGCCCATGCGGCCGAACCCATTAATGCCGATACGAATGCCCACGTACACAATCCCCAATTTCCAGAAACGTTAAATTTCTACGGACTTCCCGTGACGGATTTATGACACCCCGGCTGCGAAGAAGTCCACGCATCGCTCATCCCCACCGTTCATTCCAAAGCGACATCCGCAATCACCGCCCTGTGATCACTGGGAAACACCCCGTGAACCCCATCGGGTTGATGCAAAGCCACCTGGACACGGGCTTCTCTGACACGACCATTGGGGTCGGATACGAATAAGTGGTCGATGATGCCCGTCTGAGGCTGTTTGCCACCCACTGGATTGAGGGTTGTCCGCATGCCATCTTCGGACACCGCCAACGGGGTGAAGTCATCCAACGCGTTAAAGATGTCGTGACCGGCCGGCGCGTTCATATCGCCACCGGCAAAACACAATTTGCCACCAGCGAACCGTTTCAGGTTGTCGGCGAGACATGCCAACTGTCGGCGGCGCAGATTGTCCTGTCCCGGCAGGTGACTCAAATGCACATTGCCGATTACGACATCCACACCGCGCACTTTGACCTGCACCATCTGGCCCAGACGTTCGCCGTCGCGCTCATCGTCGGGTAAGTGCACACTTTCGTGCGCGCCGATGGGGCCCCGCGCCAGCACCGCGAGTCCCGAATGGCTTAGCACCGGCACATCGTTCAATTTCCTGAGTTTTTTGCGTGCAGGGGCATAGACCGTATTCATGCCCAAAGCCCCGGCCAAATGTGCGGACACGTCCAGGCCGCTGGGCACTTCGGCGAACACCTCTTGCAACAAGATCGCATCGGCGCCCAAAGCCCGCAGGCCTGCCACCATCGACGGCAAACGGTTATCAAACGGACCTTGGCAATTCCACGTGTTGAAGGTGGCGATGCGCAGCGTTTCCATAACCGTTCCTTACCCCACCCAGGTAACAAGGATGTGTCCTAGAGTGCGATCGGATGAGGTTGATGCTCATAAGCGTCAACCTCACCCGTGAATCGCCCTCTAATACATTGATCAGGGGCGGATTTACCTCTTAGGCGGAAACACAAAAGTGAGTCCACCTAAGACGATCCGCCCCTGAGGCCCGGTGTTTTGCGGTTGACGCGGACGGACGTGCGCGTACATTTGAGGCGCACAACTATGGAGTGACAATGAAACCGTCGGCGGCCAACTTCCGCACCCTTTTCATCCGCACGGGATTGGCGCTGAGCGTTTGCGCAGCGGTATTGGTGGGGGCTGTTCAGCATGCCCGGGCCGTGGACGCGTTCGCCCTGCTGCAAAAGGGTGACGGCAGCATCCATGTGGACGCCGCCCGCGACTTGTATCTGGAAAAGGTCAGGATCAAGTCCCATGGCATCGACTTCATGAACGGCTGTCAAAAAGCCAAAATGAACAAGCACAAGCGCCTGCCCATCAGCAGTGTGCCGGTGATCCGCTACAAGGGCTACACCATTGTCGGCAGCCCCTACCAATCGGTCCCCATCAAAACCGGTAAGAACAACAACCCGGTTTACTTCAAGCGACTGAAGGGCGCGCTCGACATCATCGAAAAGTATACACCGGATTCGTTTGACGCCATTTCCAAAACGATGAAACAAAAGAACGGCTACATCATCATCGACAACATGTGCCCGTCCGACGGCGGCTTGGCGTTCGCAGCGTTCGTGCCGCGCAAAGCGCCGGAGCACTTCGTCGTCATGGTATCGTCAACTTTGCTGTTGGTTCCGGATCTGTTCAACGACTATGACATCGCGTCCCAATTGATCCACGAAATGGAAGGCCATGCCGTCGACTTCTACCGGCGCGGCACCACGGATGAGACCAATGCCTTCACACAACAGGCGCGCTTTGCCGAACGGGTGGGCGATAAAAAGTTCAGGGACGTGAACAACCGCGCGGTCAATCTCCGCACCAAGGTCAAGCTGAAGCTGTCCACCACCGGCACCTACGTCGAAAGCAAATGACCTAAAAAAAGCCGTAAGAAAAAGCCCCCGTTTCCGGGGGCTTTCTGATTCCGGTTATTGCGCCGCGCTTGCGCCTTCCGCCTCCGCCTCGTCTGGTTCGGGTTTGACCGTGGCCAACGCTTCGTAAACTTGGCGGCGGTGTTTGAGTTCCGTTTCCAACATGCTCACCAATTCGGCAAAACGTTCCGGGTCCTTGCGTTTGACCTGGCGGAAGCGGTTTTCCAACTCCAAAAATTCGGACACGGGTTTGCTCGCCGCCTTGCTGTCCAGTTGCAGCGGCGCTTTGCCTTGCTCCGCCAGGCGCGGGTCGAAGCGGTACAGCGGCCAATACCCGGTTTCCACCGCAAGGGTCTGATGTTCCAGGCTATGCTCCAGCTCATAGCCGTGTTCGCCGCACGGCGAGTTGGCGATGATCAGGGACGGCCCTTCGAACTGCTCGGCTTCCTGGAAAGCTTTGACGGTTTGGGCGTCCTTTGCGCCCAAGGCCACGGATGCAACATAGACGTGACCGTAGCTGATGGCCATGAGGCCTAAGTCCTTTTTGGGCAAGGCTTTGCCGGCGCTGGCGAATTTCGCCGCCGCCGCCAACGGCGTCGCCTTGGATTGCTGGCCGCCGGTGTTGGAATAGACTTCGGTGTCCATCACCAAAATGTTGACGTTCGCTCCCGTCGCCAAGACGTGATCGACACCGCCATAGCCGATGTCGTAGGCCCAGCCGTCGCCACCCAAAATCCACAAAGTCTTCTTCACCAGATGGTCGGCGATGGTGCCCAGCCGTGCGGGCAACTCACCGTTCATCCCTTTCAGCTTTTCACGCAAGCTATCGACCCGCGCGCGTTGTGCGATGATCCCGGCCTCATCCGATTGGTCCGCGCTCAAAAGCGCATCGACCAATTCATCGTCGTCCAGGTCGCCGCGCAGGTTTTCCAGAAGCTCCATCGCGATCTGGTGGTGCTTGTCCAACCCCAGACGAAGCCCCAAGCCGAACTCCGCGTTGTCCTCGAACAGGGAATTCGCCCAAGCGGGACCGCGGCCGTGGATATCGCAGGCATACGGCGTGGTCGGCAAGTTGCCGCCATAGATGGACGAACACCCCGTGGCGTTGGCGATCATCGCGCGATCACCGTAAAGCTGAGTGAGCAACTTGATGTAAGGCGTCTCCCCACAGCCCGAGCAGGCGCCGGAAAACTCGAACAGCGGCTCGGCGAACTGGGTCATCTTGACGTTGCCGCGCATGAGCGTGCGGTCAATGTCCGGAATGTCGAGGAAGAACTGAAAGTTTTCCCGCTCCGCCTCGCGCAAGGGCGCTTGCGGGGTCATCTCCAACGACAGGCGATCCGGGTCTTTCTTGTCTTTGCCGGGACAGACCATCACGCAGAGCTTGCATCCGGTGCAGTCTTCCGGCGCGACCTGCACGGAATACTTGGCGCCCCCTGTGAATCCCTGGGCGCCAAATTCCTTGCCCTTGTAGTCCATGGACTTGAACGTTTCCGGCGCGCCGTCCAATGCTGCACCGTCATAGGCTTTGACGCGTATGGCCGCGTGCGGACAGACCAGCGCACACTTGTTGCACTGGATGCACAACTCTTCGATCCAAGTCGGGATGCTTGAAGCCAGATTGCGCTTTTCCCATTGCGCGGTGTCGGTCGGCCATGTGCCGTCGACAGGGAAAGCGCTGACCGGCAGCAGGTCGCCCTTGCCCGCCAACATCTTGGCGGTGACGTTTTGCACGAAGTCGGGCGCATCGGACGACACGATCGATGGCACGTCGAAGTTGGAGGTGGCTTCGCTGGGCACATCCACCTTTTCCATGTGCGCCAAGGCCGCGTCCACCACGGCAAAGTTCATCTCCACCACCTTGCGGCCCTTGGAGCCATAGGTTTTTTCGATGGCGTCCTTGATCTGCTTGATGGACTGTTCGTGATCCAGGAAGTCCGACAACTGGAAGAAGCACACCATCATCACCGTGTTGATGCGCTTGCCCATGCCGGCATCTTCGGCGATCTTGCGCGCATTGATGACGTAGAAATTGAGATCTTTCTCGACGATCTGGCTCTGCACGGACCGGGGCAACTTGTTCCAGACCTCGTCCTTGCCGTAAGGCGCATTGAGCAGGAATGTTCCGCCCTTGGCGGCGTGGCTCAACACGTCCAGGCTTTCCAGGAAATGAAACTGGTGACAGGCCAGGAATTCCGCTTCGTGGATCAGATAGGAAGAACGGATCGGATCGGTGGAAAAGCGCAGGTGCGAAATGGTCACCGCGCCGGCTTTTTTGGAATCGTAGACGAAATAGCCCTGTACGTGGTTGTCGGTATTGTCGGCGATGATCTTAATGGCGTTCTTGTTCGCGCCCACCGTGCCGTCGGAACCCAAGCCGAAGAACATCGCGCGATGCATGGTGCCGGGCTCGTAACAGTTCCCGCATTCGTCCCAGTCCAAAGACAGTCCCGATACATCGTCGATGATGCCGATGGTGAAGGTGTGTTTCGGATCGTCCTTGGCGAGCTCCGCGAACACCGCACCCGCCATGGACGCGGTGAAGTCCTTGGACGACAACCCATAGCGCCCACCGATGACGCGCATAGCGCGGCCCGCACGGTTCAGCGCCGCAATCACGTCCAGATAAAGCGGTTCGCCCATTGCACCGGTTTCCTTGGTGCGATCCAGCACCGCGACGGACTTGACCGATTGAGGCAGCGCTTCTGAGAACTTCTCCCAACTGAACGGGCGGAACAGGCGGACCTGCAGCACGCCGACTTTTTCGTCACCCGAATTCAGAACATCCACCGTTTCGCGCACGGTTTCCGCAGCGGAGCCCATAACGATCACCACGCGCTCTGCATCTTCGGCGCCGTGGTATTCGAACGACTCGTACTTACGTCCCGTCAATTCGGCGAACTTGGCGAACGCCTCCTCAACGATACCCGGCACGGCATCGTGGTAGAGGTTGCGCGCCTCTTGCATCTGAAAGAAGGTGTCCGGGTTCTGGCTGGTGCCGCGCACCACGGGGTTGTCCGGCGTCATTGCCCGTTCGCGGTGCGCCTGAATGAGATCGTCGGGCAGCATGGCTTTGAGCACATCGTCGCCCAGCAATTCGATTTTCGAAATTTCGTGCGAGGTGCGGAACCCATCGAAGAAATGCATGAACGGCACCCGCGACATATACGATGCCGCCTGCCCGATGCAGGCGAAGTCGTGGGCCTCCTGCACCGTGCCGCTGGACAGCATCGCCATACCCGTCTGACGGCACGCCATCACGTCGGAATGATCGCAGAAGATCGAAAGCGCGTGGGTCGCGACCGTGCGCGCCGCAACGTGCATGCAAAACGGCAGCAGTTCGCCGGTGATCTTGTACAAGTTCGGGATCATCAACAACAGACCCTGGCTCGACGTGAACGTCGTGGTGATCGCACCCGACTGCAACGCGCCGTGCACGGCCCCGGCCGCACCCGCTTCGGACTGCATTTCGATCACCTGAGGCACATTGTCCCATACGTTTGTGCGGTTCTGCGCCGACCAAGCGTCCGACAACTCGCCCATGGGCGAGGACGGGGTGATCGGATAAATGGCGATGACTTCGTTCATACGATGGGCGACGGAGGCCACGGCCTCGTTGCCATCGACGGCAACCATTTTTTTATCGGTCATTGCTGCTGCTCCGGGGTCTTAATGGGCGCCCCATTGTTGTTTGGGATTGCGTATATGCAAATTGATCGGCGCATACATTGGACGTTCGCTTAATACGCGCGGCGTCAAAGTTCATCGATTTTAGAAGAGCCCCAGGGAAGTTTCCAGTCTTCCGCACAACCATCTGAAAACAAAATAATTTAATCTTTGTCCTTGTTTTTATTATGGTTTTTGTCTGACGCATTCAAAGTGGATTGCTCGGTTTGCGCTGGTTCTGCCACCTCCTCCGGTTCGTCAGTGTTGTTGGAGGTGGGTTCCGGCTCGGATGCGGATTGTGGCGTTTGCGCCGTTGCGGGTTCGTGAACAGGCGCTGGGGACGCGCCATCCTCTGGCGCGGGCTTGTCTTCGGCGGGTTTCTCCGGGACGGGTGTCTCTGACGTAGATGCCTCGGGAACCGCGCCTTCGGGTTGCGCAGCCGCAGCTTCCGGTTCGGATTGCGGTTTCGCTTCGGGTTGCGGTTCAGACACCGGCGTTTCGCTCGGATCCCACAACGCCTTGTAGACCGTGATGGGCTCTTCGAACCCCTTCATATCCAAGTCGGCGAACCGCTCGAATTTCAGTGTTTTGCCCTGGCTGAGCCCGAACACCGAACCTGACACCAGAACTTGGCCCGCAGCTGCCTTATCGACAATGCGTGCCGCCAATTGCACGGTCGTGCCGAACAGGTCGTTTTCTTCCGAAATCGGCTCGCCTGCGTTCAACCCGATTTTGAGTCCCAACGGATGGCTGGGATCGGCGGCGTTATGGCTCTTGGTCTGCGCCTGCATGTCGATGGCCGCCTCCACCCCTTGGGCGGCGGAGGGGAACGACGCCATAATACCGTCACCGGTGTGTTTGACTTCCTTGCCCGCGAACGACTGGATGGCATTGCGCACGATGCGGTTGTGCGCGCGCACCACTTCCTGTGCACCGGCGTCGCCCAGCTTTTGCGTCATGGCGGTGGACCCGGCGATGTCGGTAAACAGCACGGTGACGGGCTGGCTGACGCTTTCGCGGTTGGATTTGGGCTTGTCCCATTCGCCCAGGCTATCCGCCAGTGCGCCGCGCGGGCCAATGCCGTGTTCCAGATATTCGCTCATCGCGCCGCGACCATCCTGGAACATACGCGAATAGCGCGGGTTCGCGATCAGGTATTCATCCGTGTGCTCCATGAAATGCGTAGCCCGTTCGGGACTGAGGCCTAAATTGCCCAGCACCTTAACGATCACGGTGTTGGCGACGGGATCGGACAGCGTGTGATGATGGCGCAGCGCCTGGACCGCGCCGACCAGGAACAGCACCAAGCCGAACACCGTATGGGCATCTTGTTTGTCCTTGTCGTCTTCCAAGACCTCCAACGCATCCTTGGCGAACGCATTCACCACAACGATTTCGCTGAGCGCATCTTCCTCGGCTTTTCTCCGCGCCTCCTCTTCGGCTTTCTTTTGCGCTTCCTCTTCGGCTTTGCGTGCCTCTTCCTCGGCCTTTTTGGCTTCCTCCTCCGCTTTTTTCTTTTCGTCTTCCTCGATCTGTTTTTCGGTTCGCTTCAAATCTACGGAAGGCGTCAATGCCGGATTGCGCCTGTGCCGCTTAGGCTGCGCCGGGGCCGCCGGACGGGACTTGATAAAGGGCCCTAAGCGTTTCAGGCTGATCAGGATGCGTGTAATCAACGCCAGCGCGGTGATGGCGAACACCAAAATGAATACGAAAACCAGGAAGTCGCCCTTATTCAAAAGACCGACGGAATGCACCCCGCGCAAGGCAAAGGATGCCATCTGCGTGACCACCATGGCGGCAGCCAGTGCGAACATGACGGAAACCAGAATTTTTACGACCGTGCCGAAGAGCGAGGCCCCCTTGGGCGCAGCCTCCGCCTTGGCGGTCCGCGCATCTCCGCTCATGGAGGCTTTGGACGGCTTGCGTGGCGAGACTTGCTCTTTGACCGCAGGCTGTTTCTGGGTGTGTTCAAAGACGGTGAGGGAGCGGCTCATGTTGGATTTGCCGTCGAAGAACTCTTTGACGACTTTGACACCCTGAACGGTCGAAACCTTGGTCAACTGCTTGGCATCGGCAATCGCCGTACGCAGCTCTTTCGCTCCGTACGTGTTCTGCGCCTCCCAGCGGGTGCCGGAATAGACCAGGAGTTCATATGTGACTTCTTCGTTCTGCGCCATGCAGAGTTTACCCGCAAATCAGAGCACACCATCCTTGCCCGCAAGTTATGCCCTGCGGTGCACATCGTTATTCGCACCAATTTACGCTGAAAACGCCCAAATCCCAAGATCTTGCGTATATATCGCATGAAAAAATGAAATTGTGGCAATTTACCCGTTGAGCCTCTCACACCGCTACAGCTCGCTATTTTTCGGAAAGAGCCTTTGGTTTTTGAATGTATACGTCCTCAACAGCTTGCATCCAGCGCTCCAGGGCGGTGCCTTTGATCCGTTCGGAACGAACGTTGAATACTCCGTCCGCAATATGTCGGCCAAGGGCACGATAGGCTTCAAACTGCACTTCGTCGAAAAATTGATCCGCCGTGGTCTGGTGGGAATAGCTAGGTTCGCGGGCGTGATATTCATCAATGTCGATGTTTTCGTCACCACTCAGAGACGACTTGATATAGAGCAAATATCCGATTTCAGTCTTTGAATAATGGATCTCGCCAACGGCGTAGTGCTTGGCGCTGAGCCCCGTGTTTGCATTGCGTTTGATGTGATCCACATCGATGTCGATCAAGACACCAAAATCGATACGCGCCAACCGAACGGCTTCGGCAAGACCGTTGAAGGTCATATCTGGATCGGCCTCGGCATCGGAAATGATGATCAACTTGCACCGTCTTCTTATCAGTTCATACAGACCCAGGTTGTCAAAATGACCACCGTCGCTGAGCATCAAGTACCGTGATTGTTCATCTAGTCCCAGTCCCAGATATTCCCGCAACAAAAGAAATGATCTATAGAACAGCCCCTCGTAGTAGCGACGCATCCCTGCCAAAAATCCATGCCTCAACATCAAGGAATTCAAGCCTTTAACTGAGGATGGATTGGGCAACCAATACCCTAGCCGTAAGTTCAAGAACGCCATAATGAAACGCAAATACCCCGTTGTCTTCCGCCCCATATTCGGCGCCACGGCAGCACCGGAAATGGCCATGGCCGTACCTAGGGTCAAGTTCCTGTCGACTTTTCCCAACATATCCGTGCGGGCGTATCCAGACACTTGGCTGCCCGTATAGTGCTTGGTAAAGACAAATGATGCCGCATCTCGCCCGCGCATATTCCAATTCTTGCTGTTGGGGATGTTCACCGCAGCGTTAATGATGTGATAGGGAGCACAATGCTCCGACAAGAACGTCAATGGCAGCGCGTCCGTGTGCTGAACCTGAGCCCCCATATCACTACCGCCATTGGCATTTACCTCGTTTTCTTGAATTGCTTTCCAGGGATCAAATAAGAACGTCTTGCTGAGGTGATCACGATAAAAGGTATGCAGGGATGTCTCGTTTGCATCAAAGAAAGGTTTGAATAAGTACAAGACAAGAAAGATACCCGCATAGCCCCACAAACCCGATCGATAATCGCCGTTTTCTAATGCCTTGACGTCGAAAAACGTGTAATCAAACAAGGTAATCTGAAACAGGTCGAACCCCTCTGGTGGCTTGATCAAAATGCTTGCCAAACCCAAAACAAGGATAAGAATGGAGACCGGCAGCAACATGCTGATAAGGAATTTTGCGGCCGCATTCATCATTGGCGAGTCGGCGAGGTTGATTTTTCGAATGAGAAAAGTGACCACTGCAATGAAAGCCGTGCCAACGCCGCTGAACAATTGAAGTCGCGTGTAATCCTCACCGGTGCACACCGCCAAAAAATAGACGCAAAACGGCAAAGCGTAAGCAAACAAAGCAACAAGTACGATCAGCACAATGATGACATGAACATTGAGATAGACGTTGCGAAATCCCCATAACAAACTGCCGTATGCCCCCGCCCTTTTATGATTGAAGGTTTGTTGCAAAAGAACCACGAGCCATAATACCGCCAACATCCCAAGCAAAAGTCCGATCAAAAGGAACGCGTGATAACCGAAAGGAAAGTCGATAGCCGACAGGGAACACATATTCTCCGGCATCGTTTCTTTGGTGCGGTTGATCATTTCATTGACACGATCGGACCATAGCAGCATCACGCCAATAGCACCCAAAACGCACCAACCGAAGATCATGACAAGGTTGATAAGAATCCCGCGCACCATGATGATTGGGAATTTCATCGCGCGGGTGACTTTGTTCTGGTGGGGGGGCATCAGGTAGTTGGCATAGTTCCGCAAATGCTGAAAGATTATGCTTTCCTTTTCACCAAACTGGTGATGAAACGGATTGAGCATAAACTTGATTAATCGTCTTTCTTTCTTTGCCTCTGGTGAATCTATCGGCGTTTCCAACTCTTCATCATGAAGCAGCTTATCGATATGTGTCTCCCCTGACGCTCCCAAAGCGCTCACACATGATGCGATATAGCCACCACCGGATACGGACGAGATGTAATCGACATGTGTGTACTTCACCGTTTTGGAATGCATCAAAGACTGTATGACACCCAAATTAAATGACGCCGATCGTATACCGCCCCCGGACAGTCCTAAGCCCAGAACAGGCCGCACACTGATCTGATCGCTTGAATCGGGCAAGCTTGGAAGGAGATTAAGCTGGGCCTCACCATGTCTTTCGCCTTCCGCTCTTTCACCTTCTTCCTGTTGGTATCTCGTGTCACGCCGTAAAAGTACGTTCATTGTACGACGTCGCTTGTTTATGCTGTCTTCTTCACACTGACGAACGCGTTTTGGCAACAGCTCATTGCCGGGTTGGACCGGGATGTAGACCGGCTTGAGTATGCCCATAAGCTCTTTAGCCCAACCGGTAACCTGCGAATACCACTTAGAGAAAAGCCAATCATTTCCCCCATGTGGTTTTTTGGCACTTACGTTTTCGCTTGGCGAATTTGTGCCTTCTTCATGCCGTTCGTCGGTCATCCCTCGCACCCCTATGCCATCAATATTTTTTGCACTAACCGCAGGCCATAATACACTTCCATTGGTTGTATTAATAGGAAGCTTTCGACCACTCCGGACACGCCCACATTTTTGCAGTTTGCGGTCGCGCAGACTTATGGATAAAACCCCTCATGAGTTTTTTATGGCGATGGGATCTGTGACTTGAAAGTCGACCTATTTGATTTTGACCTGCCGCAAACGTGCATCGCCCAGCACCCCGCACACCCCCGGGATGCCGCGCGCATGCTGGTGGTGGGCGAAAAAGCGTTGGGCGACAAGGGCGTAACAGATTTGGCGGGGGAACTTGAAGCCAACGACATTTTGGTCTTCAACGACACCCGCGTGATCCCCGCCCGGCTCACCGGTGTGCGTGGAGAAGAACCCCATGCCGCGCAGGTCGAAGTGACCCTGCACAAACGCGACAACGGCCGCACATGGTACGCTTTCACACGTCCCGCCAAGAAATTGAAAGTCGGCGACACCATCCATTTCGACGACGGCCTGCTGTGCGAAGTGATCGACAAGGGTGACGGCGGCGAAGTATTGTTGACCTTCAGCCGCGCCGACAACGAACTGATGGCCGCCTTGGAAAAAATCGGCGTGATGCCGCTGCCGCCCTATATCAAACGCCCCAAAGATGGCGACGCACACGACCGTGACGACTACCAGACGATGTTCGCAACCCATCCCGGCGCGGTCGCCGCACCCACGGCGGGGCTGCACTTCACGGACGCGATGATGGAGGCCATAGAACAGCATGGCATTCAGACCGCACGGCTCACCTTGCACGTCGGCGCGGGCACGTTCCTGCCGGTCAAGGCGGACGACACCACGGACCACAAGATGCACAGCGAATGGGGCGAAATCACCGCCGAGACCGCCGAAGCCATCAACCAGGCCCGCGCCGCGGGCGGGCGCGTGGTTGCAGTGGGCACAACATCAATGCGCCTGTTGGAAAGCGCCGCGGACGACGATGGCACTTTGAAGCCGTTCCTCGGCGATACCGACATCTTCATCACGCCCGGCTACCGCTTCAAAATCGTCGACCGGCTGATGACCAATTTCCACCTGCCCAAATCGACGCTGTTTATGCTGGTGGGCGCGTTCGCAGGCCTGGAGCGCATGAAAGCGGCTTACAGCCACGCCATCGACAAGGGCTACCGGTTCTATTCCTACGGCGACGCCTGTCTGCTCACCCGGTTCGAAGATCAAAAGCCCCTTGAGGACCAAACATCATGACGGCCTTCGGCTTCGAATTGCTGAAGACCGATGGCGCCGCGCGTTTAGGCACCATCAGCACCGCGCATGGCGAGATCAACACGCCCGCGTTCATGCCCGTCGGCACGGCGGCGACGGTCAAGGCCATGCGGCCGGAAAGCGTCAAGCAAACCGGGGCGGAGATCATTCTGGGCAACACCTACCACCTGATGCTGCGCCCGGGCGCGGAGCGGATCGCGCGCTTAGGGGGATTGCACACGTTCATGAACTGGAACCTGCCGATCTTGACCGACTCGGGCGGTTATCAGGTCATGAGCTTGACGGAGTTGCGCAAACTGGATGAAACCGGCGTGACCTTCAGAAGCCACATCGATGGCAGCTATCACACGCTGACCCCGGAGCGCTCCATCGAAGTCCAACACCTGTTGGACGCCGACATCACCATGTGCTTCGACGAATGCCCGCCTTACCCGTGCGAAAAGGACGAGGTCGCACGCGCCACGGAACTCTCCATGCGCTGGGCCGGGCGTTCCAAGGACGCCTTCGTCGAGCGCCCCGGATACGGCCTGTTCGGCATCTGCCAAGGCGGCGTGCACGAAGATCTGCGCGAACAATCCACCAAAGCGCTGATCGACATCGGCTTCGACGGTTACGCGGTGGGCGGCCTGGCGGTCGGCGAAGGGCGCGAGAAGATGTTCGCCGCGCTCGACGTCACCACGCCGCACCTGCCCCAAGACAAACCCCGCTACCTGATGGGTGTCGGCAAACCCGAAGACATCGTGGGCGCGGTGGCGCGCGGCATCGACATGTTCGATTGCGTGTTGCCGACCCGCTCGGGCCGCACCGCCCAGGCCTGGACGCCGCGCGGTCCCATCAACATCCGCAACGCGCGCCACGCCGAAGATCCGCGCCCCATCGACGAGACGTGCACATGCCCCGCCTGCCGGAACCATTCGCGCGCCTACCTGCATCATTTGAACAAGGCCGACGAGATTTTGGGCGCGATGCTTTTGACCTGGCACAACCTGCACTATTATCAGCAATTGATGCAGGGCATCCGTGCAGCCATCACCGCCGGAACCTTCGCCGAATTCCAAGCCGAATTCGCACGCCTTTGTGACCTCGGCGACATCGAACCTATCTGAGAAACGAAACATGAGTGACATGAAAACCGAAACTCTCAGCCAACTCGGCCAACAGGCCGAAGCTCCGGACAATCCCGAAGACGCCGTTCTGGAAACCGTGCCCAACCCGCAGGTGGGCACCGACTATGTGGCGCGTTTCACCGCGCCGGAATTCACCTCCGTGTGCCCGGTGACCGGCCAGCCGGACTTCGCGCATCTGGTGATCGATTACATCCCCGGCGATCTGTTGGTGGAAAGCAAATCGTTCAAGCTTTACCTGACCAGCTTTCGCAACCACGGCGCGTTCCACGAGGACTGCACCCTGTCCATCGCCAAGAAGTTTGTCGACGCCGCCAAGCCGAAATGGCTACGCATCGGCGGCTATTGGTATCCGCGCGGCGGTATTCCCATCGATGTGTTCTGGCAAACCGGCGAACCGCCCGAAGGCGTGTGGATTCCCGACCAGGGCGTGCCGCCTTACCGGGGACGGGGGTGACGCGGACGGGCCGTTATATTGCGCCATGTTGAACGTTCCCTTATCCTTCATGAGATGTGGGGGCATCATGAAAATCACTCTGAATGAACTGCATGCTGCAGCGGTAGACGCCGGACTGACCCGTGAAGAGGCGAGCAAGCTGTGGAACCGCCTGGAAGAGCGGGCAATGAGCCGCCCCGGGTTCGACATGGTGCATGTGCTTTACTATGCCGGTGCATTGACCGTCATCGCAGCCATGACGATCTTCATGACGACAGCCTGGTCGCTGATCGGCGCATCCGCCCTTTTCACCTTCGCGGCCTTGTATTTCATCCTCTTTCTGATGCTGGCCGAATGGATGTCGCGTAGACCCGGCCTCAAAGTACCCGCCGGACTGGTGGCGACCATGGCTGTCGCCATGGTTCCACTCGTCATTTACGCGGTTCAAGAGTGGTTTCAACTATGGCCCGATGACCAAAAACCCCTGGAATACCGGGAATTTCACATCTGGGTTCGCGGCATGTGGTTTCAGATGGAAATATGGACTTTGATCGCGGGGGCCCTGATCCTGGCGCGTTATAAATATCCTTTCATCGTCATGCCCATGGCGGTGTGCTTATGGTATCTATCCATGGATATTGCACCGCTGATCCTCGCCGAATTGCGGTCCTCTTCTATCTCTGCGGAAGAACACTTCGACTTTCGAAAACTGGTATCGCTGATCTTTGGTGCGGGTATGCTCACGCTGGCTTACGCCGTGGACCGGCGCACGAAATTGGATTATGCGTTCTGGTTCTATTTCTTCGGACTGATATCCTTTTGGGGTAGTTTGATGCTACTGGACCGTGATAACGAGCTCACCAGATTCATGTACGCGATGGTCAATGTCGGTCTGATCGGCCTCGGTGTGTTTCTGAGCCGTAAGATCTTTCTCGTCTTTGGCGGAATCGGCATCTGCCTCTACATCGGCCATTTGGCGGTCAGCGTTTTCGACAACTCCTTGCTTTTCCCCATGATCGTTGCTGCGCTGGGGCTCGGCATCGTCGGTCTCGGTTTTGCGCTATACCGGCATGGAAAACGGTGGGAAAGCGCGATCCTCGCGACGTTGCCGCCATGGATGCTCAATCTTCGTCCACAACAACGTGAATTGAGCCCACTTGACCCTGCGGACTAAGCCGTCATTTCCGCCAGGTTCAACGCCATTTCGTTGAGGCTTTCGACGATGGAAATGATTTCCTGGGTGGCGTTGGCGGTTTGGTTGGCCAAATCTTTGACCTCACCCGCGATCACCGCAAAGCCCCGGCCCTTATCCCCGGCGGCGTTGGCCTCAATGGTGGCGTTGAGCGCCAGCAGGTTGGTTTCACCGGCAATCGCGCTGATGTTCCTCGAAATGCTGCCCGCATTTTCGATTTCCTGAACCAGGGCGATGATCTGATCACCAATGGCCGCGCTGTCTGCCACACCGTTCTTGACGTTTAAACTGTCGATCAAGCCGTTGATCAGTTCGTTCATGCCACGCACCGCTTCGTGCACGCCGTCGGTGGCTTCGCTGGAGCGTGCCGCTAAGTCCTTCACATCGTTGGCGACCACCGCGAAGCCCGCGCCCGCCGCGCCCGTGCGCGCGGCTTCGATGCGCGCGTTCAGGGCCAAAAGATTGGTCTGTTTGGCGACGCCGGAAATCTGGCGCGCCACGTCGTTGATGTTGTCAACCTCCGCGATGAGCTTTTGCGCCTGGGCGGCGATCTCGTCATTGTTGGTTTGCGCAGATTCAGGTTCCGGCGCGGGCGCGGCCACCGGCTCCGCAACGCTAGGTGCAACGTCAGGCGCCGGCGCGGCAGCCACAGGGGCGGGTTCGCCTTTGCAGAACGCCGCTTCACGCATGATGCCGGACAGCATCATCCAGCAGGCATCCCAGGCTTCGCGCACGTCCGGGGTAAAGCCATCGCCCAGGGTTTGTTCCAAGGACTGGGTCAGCCCCGCGCCGAACGCGGTGTAGTGATCGTCTTGAACGCCATAATCCAACAGCGTTTCGCCTAGACCGGCGACATAATCGGCGATGGCGTCCGGCGTGTGGAGCCTCTCAGCGATATGCCAGAACGCGCTCGAAACCTGATCGGCCAGATCGCCGGGGGCGTTGGCGATCAATGTGGCAATGTCGGGATTGACGCCGGCAACGTTCATCAGCACACCGTTGGCGAATGCACTGTCCGCCCCCGTTGCTTCGGTAAAGGTTTGTTGAACGCGCTCGGCCTGATCCGGTGTCACTTCTCAAATCCCCATCACGTCTACGCCATGCATGTCGTGTGTTGCATGGGATGCTATGCGCAAATGCGCAACCAACCAAGTAAAATTGTCCTAGGGCCGGATCGTTTCAGGCAGGATCGCCAACGCGGGCCCGCCTGAAACGTGAATCCGTCCCTATAAATATCTTAAGAGGGCGATTCACGCATGAGGGCAGGGCCAAAAGCCTGACCCTCATGCGATCGCACTCTAGAACATTGTTTTTCTGGACCCCTGGCGTATTCCACCTGACAATAATCGCCATAACGTCGCGAGGTCCTCATGTCCAAACCCCTGTTGATTATTGGCAACAAAAACTATTCGTCGTGGTCGCTGCGTCCCTGGTTGGCGCTCAAAACCTCCGGCATCGATTTCGACGAAAAGCTCGTACCCTTGTTTGACGACGACTGGCCCAAGCACAAAGCCGGACTGCCCAGCGGCACGGTGCCGGTTTTGGAACACGACGGTCTGGTGTTGTGGGAAACCCTGGCGATCCTGGAATACGCGGCGGAGATCTGGCCCCGCGCCCGGCTATGGCCTGAAGAAACCAAAGCCCGCGCCATGGCGCGTACGGTCAGCAACGAAATGCACGCAGGCTTCACCGCCATGCGCGCCAACATGCCCATGAACATCCGCGCCAGCCATCCGGGGCGCGGACGCGGCCAGGACGCGCCGACCCAAGCAGCGGTGGAACGCGACATTCGGCGTATCGAACACATCTGGACAGAGTGCCGGGAAACCTACGGTGCGGGCGGGGACTTCCTGTTCGGTGCGTTTTCCAACGCGGACGCCATGTTCGCCCCGGTGGTCAGCCGTTTCACCACCTACGCCGTGGACCTCAACCCCGCCTGCCGAGCCTATATGGAAACCGTCCAGGTTTTGCCGGCCATGGTCGAATGGTCTGAGGCCGGACGCGCCGAGCCCTGGACCATCAAGGAAGACGAAATCGATTTCGTCGAAGGCCTCTGGCGGGATTAAGCTGAAATCAGGCCTTGCTGTTCGCGGCGGCGGATCAAATACCACACCGCGATCGCGCCCAACAGCTTGGACGCCGACATCAGGGCGATGCCGATGGGGGTGGCGAAGCCCATCCCAATCAGGAAAACCGCGCTATCCAGCGGTGCGCTGATGATGGAGGAATAGATCACCCGCTCCGACATGGGCCGCTTGGTAAACGTGTAAACCGCCCAATCCGCCAGCTCGCTGACCAAGAACGCGATCGCCGACCATAGGGCGACATACGGGTCCGCCATCACGTAAGACAGGCCCAAACCGATGGCCATGGCGATCAGGATGCGGTGGCCGATTTCGCGCTGGGCGAAATCGCGCACGATAAACACGAAGCCCACCAACAAGGACATGGGCGGCCACATTTCGCCACCGGGCAGTTGGATGGGATGGATGACGGTGAAGCCGTAGTTCACGGCAACGATCAGTGCGATGTAGAGCGCGGTATAGCGCCACTGGGACAACATGTTCATGTCGGGACCTTACGTTTGATCTTCTAATTGAGTGGCCCCGATGTACCCCCAATAGGCTCCCAACTCAAGGAAATTAGGATCTCTGGTAGATCGTCGGGTCATCCACCCCGGCTTCGCGAAAGCCCTTGCGGCGCAATTGGCAAGAATCGCAATGTCCGCACGCGGCCCCGTCTTCATCCGGGTCGTAACAGCTCATCGTTAACCCATAATCGACGCCAAGGGCTTGGCCGCGCTGGATGATTTGCGCCTTGGTCAAATTGATGAGGGGAGTGTGGATGGTGACCGGCAACGTGCCTTCCACGCCCCCTTTGGTCGCCAAATTGGCCATCGCCTGAAAAGCTGCGATGTATTCGGGGCGGCAATCGGGATAGCCGGAATAATCCAGCGCGTTGACGCCGATGAAGATGTTCCCGGTTTCCAGCGTTTCCGCCCACGCCAGCGCACACGCCAAAAACACCGTGTTGCGCGCGGGCACGTAGGTGGCGGGAATTTCGCCCGCCATCTCCACCTCATCCCGGCCCTTCGGCACGTCGATGTCGGCGGTCAAGGCCGATCCGCCGAATTGCGATAGATCCAGGTCCAAGATGACGTGCCGGGCCACGCCGATGGCTTTGGCAATGGCTTGAGCGCGATTCAGCTCCACACTGTGGCGCTGGCCGTAGCGGAAGCTGAGCGCGTGGACCTCATAACCCTCCGCCACCACCCCTGCCAGCACGGTTGCGGAATCCAATCCGCCGCTCAACAACACCACAGCTTTTTGCGGCCCTTTTGTCATTTAGCGCCTCTTTCCTTGCTCTCTGGCGACCAATGGCCCAGGATTTAAACCCCTTTTGAGTTCGAGGCAAGACAACCCATGGCGGATGCCACCACCAAAGACGCCATCCACACCAAAGCCGAAGAGTTGGGCTTCGACGCGGTCGGCTTCGCGCCCGCGCGTCTGGATATGCGCCATGGGCAGAACCTGAAGACCTTTGTCGATCAAGACCACCACGGCACCATGGCGTGGATGGAGAACCGCCAAGCCCAGCGCGCCAGCCCCGACGGTTTGTGGACGGACGCCAAGTCCGTGATCGTCTTGGGCGTGAACTACGGCCCCCGCACCGACCCCACCGCCATTCATTTGCTGCCCGGCCGCGGCGCCATCAGCGTCTACGCGCAGGGCAAGGATTACCACGACGTGGTGAAAAAACGCCTCAAGGCATTGGGCCGTTGGCTGGTGGAGACCTACGGCTGCGAGATCAAAGTCTTCGTCGACACCGCGCCGGTGATGGAAAAGCCCCTGGCGCAGTTGGCCGGGCTCGGCTGGCAGGGCAAGCACACCAATCTGGTCAGCCGGGCATTCGGTTCCTGGCTGTTCTTGGGCGAGGTTTTCACCACCTTGGAGCTGCAATTTGACCGGGCCGAGACGGATCACTGCGGACGCTGCACCGCGTGCCTGGACGCCTGCCCCACCGGCGCAATCACACCTTATGAAATGGACGCGCGCAAATGCATTTCGTATCTCACCATCGAACACAAAGGTGAGATCGATCCCGCATTGGCGAACCGCATGGGCAACCACATCTACGGTTGCGACGACTGCCTGGCCGTGTGTCCTTGGAACAAGTTTTCTCATCCTCACACCGATCCTGCGTTTTTGCCGCGCGCCGAACTGGTCGCGCCGCGCCTGGACGACCTGGCCGAATTGAACGACGAAACGTTCCGCAAGGTTTTTTCCGGCAGCCCCATCAAACGCACGGGCGTGGAAACTTTCGTGCGCAACGTCAACATTGCCAGGCGGAATAAAGGCGCCATTTGAACGAGGCCCCAGACCCTATGGACGAATGAAACCCGACGCTTTTAAACTCACACCCATGATATCGAAGCTCCACACCCTGCTTGTGATCATCGGCCTTTCCATACTGGGTGGGCCAACATCCGCGCAGGATGCGTCCTCAAATGAAGGCGCGCGCTTCGCCGGCATCCAGGACTGCGACGTTTGTCCAGAGCTTGCCATCATCCCGCCCGGCGAATTCACCATGGGCACGAATTCACGCCACAAATCCGAACGTCCCGCACACAAACGCACCATCGACAAGGCGTTCGCCATCGGCATTTACGAGGTCACGTTCGACCAATGGCAAGCCTGCTTCGACGAAGGAGCGTGCGGCGAAAAGTTTCCCAGCGACCACAATTGGGGCATGGGCAGCCGCCCGGTCATCAACGTCACCTGGCATGACGTCGAATTGTACCTGGACTGGCTGTCGCAAAAGACCGGCAAAACCTACCGCCTGCCGACCGAGGCCGAATGGGAATACGCGGCGCGCGCCGGAACCACTGGGGAATACTGGTGGGGGGATGAAATCGGCTCCCAGCGCGCCAACTGCCGCGACTGCGCACCGAAGATCAGCCACCAGTCCGAGCCGGTGGACAGCTTCCAGCCCAACCCCTGGGGGCTCTACAACGTGCACGGTAACGTGTGGGAATGGACGCAGGACTGCTGGAACAAGACCTATGACGGCGCGCCCACGGGCCAAGAGGCATGGCTGGAAGGCG
>JANQJR010000047.1 GCA_028281525.1 Magnetovibrio sp. | reverse complement strand
TCCCCGCCGCATCGAACACCACCCGGTCCCCCGGGCCGATGACGAAACGCAACATTTCGGTCTGCGGTTTCGTCTCGCCCGAAACGATGCATTTGCGTTCCGGGCGGCGTCTGGGGCCGGTGGTCATGGCCCGGCCTCCCGTCTTACTCCGTTTTGCCCTCGGCGGCCTCATCGGCGGCGGCCTCGCCATCGCCTTCGCCGCCGGTTTCGTCATCCGCGAACCAGTGCGCGCGCGCCTGCATGATCAGCTCGTTGGCCTGATCCTCGCCCATCTTCAACAGCGGCGGCAGCAGTTCGACCAGTTCGTCCCCGGCCAGATCGGCCAAGTCGTCGCGGGTCTTGATGCCCTGTTCGCCCAGCGCCACAGCCATTTCCACGCCGACGCCTTCGACCTCGAGCACGTCGTCCTGGACGCCAAGCTCGCGGCGCTTTTCGTTGAGCTCCTCATCGCGGCGCTCCAGATAGGCACGCGCGCGGGCGCGCAATTCCTCGGCCACGTCTTCGTCGAAGCCTTCGATGGTGGTCAATTCGTCCAGCGGTACGAAGGCGACCTCTTCGATGCTTGTGAAACCTTCCGTGACCAACAGGTGCGCGATCACGTCGTCCACATCCAGAGCGTCGATGATCATTTGCGTGCGCGCCTGGAATTCCTGCTGACGGCGTTCCGATTCCTCCGCTTCGGTCAGGATGTCGATATTCCAGCCCGAAAGCTGCGAAGCGAGACGCACGTTCTGGCCGCGCCGCCCGATGGCGAGCGAAAGCTGATCGTCCGGCACCACCACTTCGATGGTGTTCTTTTCTTCGTCCAACACCACCTTGACCACTTCGGCGGGCGCGAGCGCATTGACGATGAACGTCGCGGGATCGACGGAGTGCTGGATGATGTCGATCTTTTCGCCCTGCAGTTCGCCGACAACGGCCTGCACGCGCGAGCCGCGCATGCCGATACACGGACCCACCGGATCGATGGAGCTGTCGTTGGAATGCACCGCGATCTTGGCGCGCGATCCCGGATCGCGGGCCGCGGCCATGATTTCGATCACGCCGTCGTAGATTTCCGGCACTTCCTGTGCAAACAGCTTGACCATGAAATCGGGGTGCGTGCGCGACAGGAAGATTTGCGGTCCGCGCTGCTCTTCGCGCACGTCCATGATGATCGCGCGCACTCGGTCGCCGTTGTTGAAGTGTTCGCGCGGAATGGTTTCGTCGCGGCGCATGAGCGCTTCGCCACGGCCCAGATCAACCACCACGTTGCCGAATTCGATACGCTTGACGATGCCGTTGACCACTTCGCCGATGCGATCTTTGTATTCTTCGTACTGGCGCTTGCGCTCGGCCTCGCGGACCTTTTGCACGATCACCTGCTTGGCGGTCTGCGCCGCGATGCGCCCGAAGTCGATGGGCGGCAACGGATCGATGATGAATTCACCCACGGCAGCGTCGTCTTTCTTGCGCTTGGCGCGCGACACCGGCAACTGGATGTATTCGTTTTCGATTTCCGCGTCGTCCGCGACCACCTCGATATAACGCGCCAGCGTGATTTCGCCGGTGTTGCGGTCGATGTGCGCGCGGATGTCGTGTTCGTGCCCGTACTTCGAGCGGCCGGCGCGCTGGATGGCCTGTTCCATGGCTTCCAGCACTTCGTCACGGTCGATGCCCTTGTCGCGGGCGACCGTGTCGGCGACGGTCAGAAGTTCGGGGCGCACGTGCACGCCGGTGGTTTGAATGGTATCGCTCATGTGTTCTGCTCCGTGGTGGCCGCCGCGATCAGTTCGTCGGTCAGCAACAATTTCGCACGTTGTACGTCTTCGAAAGGAAGCGCGAACTGCTCGCCGTCTTCGCCTTCGATCAAAATCTTGTCCTCGTTGTCGAGCCCCAACAAGCGGCCCGTATAGCGTTTGCGCCCGTCGCTGCTTTCCAGCGGGAAAGACAGTTCGATCTTGGCGTCGAACCCGGCCCAGGTTTCGAAGTCCTTAAGCCGTGTCAGCGGACGATCGATGCCGGGCGATGACACCTCCAGCGTGAATTCCCCCTTGATCGGGTCCTCCACGTCAAGGATCGCGGAGACGGCGCGCGAAATATCGGCGCAGTCCTCCACGTCGATGCCGGTGCCGTCTTGGCGCTCCGCCATGATCTGCAGGCGCGGGCGCTTGGCCCCGGAGATTTGCACGCGCACGATCTCAAAGCCCAAATCCGCGACGGTGGGCTGAATGATCGCTTCGATGCGTTTCGCCAAATCCATATTCCATCGTCCTTAAGCCTGCGGGCCGAAAACAGGAAACAAAAAAGGCGGGAGCCCGGGGCGCCCACCTCATTGTCCATCCTGTGGACAGCGAGACTGTTAACGGTCGGGTTTGTACACCCAAGCACGCCCGGGCGCAAGGATTTGTTGTCGGGTTCGCCTGTATGCACCCGGTATCGGCCCGGTATGAGCAAGGCGCACCCGGGCGGCAAGATGTGCTAAGGTTGTTGGAAACCGTCTTCTATCCATCCCCGTCCGACCAAGCGGCGTTCTGGAGCACGTTTCATGACCGGCGGCATTATGACGAATCGGACCCTTAAAGCGGGCGTTCTCGTTACCGTCGCGCTGGGGCTCTGCTGGGGCCCGCAAGCCCTCGCGCAGGACGATCCGTTCGCCGCGCTGCGTGCGGACATGATCGAAACCATCGCCGAACATGCGCGCTCCGCCGCATCGGCCACCGGGCGGGCGCACCTGTCGCCTCAGATCATGGAGACCATGCATACGGTGCCGCGCCACGCCTTCCTGGGCCGCAACACACTGTCCCCCCGCCCTTTGGCGCAACTGGCTTACGCCGACCGTCCCGTGCCGATCGGCCACGGACAAACCATATCGCAGCCCTTCATCGTCGCCCTCATGACCGATCTGCTGGCCCCCGAACCGGACCATGTGGTGCTGGAGATCGGCTCGGGATCGGGCTATCAGGCGGCGGTACTGTCCGGGCTGGTGGACAAGGTCTGCACCATCGAGATCATACCCGAACTGGGCAAAACCGCGGCAAAAGCCTGGAGCCGGCAAGGCTACGCCAATATCGAAGCGCGCATCGGCGACGGTTATTACGGTTGGGAAGCGTGCGGGCCTTTCGACGGCATCGTCGTCACCGCCGCCGCGGGCCACATTCCGCCGCCCCTGGTGCGCCAGCTCAAGCCCGGGGGACGCATGGTGATTCCCGTGGGAGGGGCGTTCGTCACGCAGCAACTGGTCCTGGTCGAAAAGGATTCGGCGGGTCAGGTCACCACGCGCCAACTCCTGCCGGTGGCGTTCGTGCCCCTGGTGCGCGGGGCCCCATGACGCAGCCGAAGCGCGTCCCTCCGTCCATCCTCAGCGCCGTCTTCGCCATCTCGTTCGCCGTGTTGGCCTACCAAGTGCTGTTGATGCGGCTGTTCGCCATCGTGCAGTGGCACCACTTCGCCTACATGGCGATCAGCATCGCCCTGCTCGGCTTCGGCGCCAGCGGCACCTTCCTGTTTCTGGCCCGCGCCTGGATTCAACGCCGCTTCGCCGCCGCCTTCGTCGTCAATGCGCTGTTTTTTGGAATCAGCGGCCTGGCGGGGTTCGCACTGGCCCAACACCTGCCTTTCAATCCGTTGGAGGTGGTGTGGCGGCCGACGCAGTTGCTTTATCTGCTGGCCTTCTACGCGCTGTTCACGGTGCCGTTTTTCGCCGGGGCCAACTGCATCGGCCTTACCTTTCAAAGATACGCCCACGTCATCGGGCGCGTCTACGCCGTGAACCTAGTGGGCTCCGGCCTCGGCGCGCTGGGCATGATCGCCGCCTTGATGGTCCTCGCGCCCCAAGACATCCTCAAAGGCGTCGCAGCCCTGGGCGTCGCGGCGGCGGCGGGCGCGGCCCTGCGGCTGGCGCGCCATCGGGGCTGGGTAGCGGTTGCTGTGGTGATGGGCGCGGCCCTGGTTCTGGTCCTGCCGCCGTCATGGCTAGCCCCCGTGATGTCGCCCTACAAAAGCTTGAGCATGGCGCTGAACGTGCCCGGCGCGCAGGTCATCGCTGAACGTTCAAGCCCCCTGAGCCTCTTGAGCGTGGTGCAAAGCCCCACGGTCCCGTTCCGTCATGCGCCGGGGCTCAGCCTCCTCAACCAGACCGAACCCCCGGCGCAACTCGGCATCTTCGCCGACGGCGGCGGGCCCATGCCCATCACCGCCTTTTCCGGGGACCTCGACGCGCTCGGGTATCTCGGCTACACCACCTCGGCCCTGCCGTATCATCTTCTGTCCGATCCCGAGGTGCTGGTGCTGGGCGCCGGGGGCGGCGCGGATGTCCTGCAAGCGCTTTACCACGGCGCGCACGCGGTCGACGCGGTGGAACTCGACCCCGGCGTGGTGCGGCTGGTGCAAGACACCCACCGCACGTTCGCGGGCGATCTCTACGGGCGGCCCGATGTCCGCGTGCACGTGGCCGATGCGCGCGCGTTCGTGACTGCCAGCTCCGCGACATGGGACTTGATCCAAATTCCGCTGCTCGATTCCTTCGCCGCCGGCGCGGCGGGCGTGCACGGCCTCAGCGAAAGCTACGTCTACACGCTCGAAGCGTTCGAAACCTATCTCAGCCGCCTCAAACCCGGCGGTTATCTGGCCGTGACCCGCTGGCTCAAACTGCCACCGCGCGACAGCCTGAAACTGTTCGCCACGGCGCTCCGCGCTTTGACACGTCAAGGCGTCACGGAACCCGCCGGGCGCATCGCCATGGTGCGCGGCTGGAACACCGTTACGATCCTAGTGCGTGCCGCCGATATCGCGCCCGCGGACGTGGACGTCATCCGCGCCTTCGCCGCCCGGCGCGCTTTCGATCTGGCCTACGCACCCGGCATGAAGCCCGAGGAAGCCAACCGTTTCAACATCCTGCAGGAGCCCTACTTCCACCAAGCCACGCAGGCCCTGGTGGGTGCAAAACGGGAGCGGTTCCTCAACGCCTATAAGTTCGACATTCGCCCCGCCACGGACGACAGGCCGTATTTCTTCGATTTTTTCCGTTGGCGGAGCCTGGGCGAATTCCTGGCCCTGCGCAGCGTGGGCGGCGCGGGCATGATCGAGTGGGGCTATCCGGTGCTGTTCGCGACCCTGGTGCAAGCGACGGTGCTCTCCGCGGCGCTGATCCTCTTGCCCTTGTGGCTGCGCCGGCGTCCCGTCCGGTCCTCCGTCGGAACGGGGCGGGTGATGGTCTATTTCACCTGTTTGGGGCTTGCCTTCATGTTCGTCGAGATCGCCTTCATCCAGCGGTTCATCCTGTTTCTCGGCCATCCCGTTTACGCCGTCGCCGTGGTGCTGGCGGGATTTCTGGTGTTCGCCGGAATGGGCAGCGCCATCGCGCCCCGTTTTGCCGCGTGGGCGGAGGCATGGATGGCAACACGGGTGAAACGCGGACCGGTGCGCGCCCTGGGTCCCACCGGTTGGGCGGCGGGACTGGTCGCATGCGGCGTGTTGGTCTACCAAGCGGCTTTGCCGGGGGTGTTCGCCGTCGCCTGGGACTTGGGTGGCGGTGGGCGCATCGCCTTGTCGCTGGCGTTGATCGCCCCGCTGGCCTTTTTCATGGGCATGCCGTTCCCGTTGGGCCTGGGCCGCGTGAACGCGCACGCGCCGCGATTGGTGGCCTGGGCCTGGGGCGTCAACGGCTGTTTTTCGGTGATCGGCGCGATCGGCGCGACGATCCTGGCGGTGCATTTCGGCTTCGGCCTCGTCATCGCCGCCGCTGCCTTGCTCTACGCCTTGGCCGGGGTCGTGGGCGTCACCGCCCGCGCGGGCGGCGGCGAAAGCGCAAATAAACGATGACGTCCCCCGCCAACGCCTTTTGCTGATAGCGGGTCCGCGTCCAATCATCGGGCGGGTCACGCCAATCGGCGGGGCTTTCCGCCATCCAGTCGAAATCGGGATGGTCGATCAGACGTTTCAGCACCCAGCGCACGTAGCCCATGTGGTCTGACGCGAAGAGGAATTCACCGCCGTCCTTGAGCAGGCGCGCCATGTCGTCCAAGAACGGGGCCTGGACCAGACGGCGTTTGTGATGCTTGGCCTTGGGCCACGGGTCGGGAAACAGCAAGAAGACCTTGTCCAGCGCCCCGTCGGGAATGTCGGGAAAAATATCGCGCGCGTCGTCCGCATGGATGCGCACGTTGTCCAGACCTAAGGCGTCGATCTGCGTCAACAGTTTGGCGACACCGTTCACGAACGGCTCACAGCCCACAATGCCGACATCCGGATGGCCGCCCGCCTGGGCGGCCAGATGCTCGCCCCCGCCGAAGCCGATTTCCAGCCACAGTTCGCGGATGTTTGAAGGAAACTGGTCCGTTAGCGGCACGCCCGGCTTGACGGCAATCTTCGGCAAAAGTTCCGCCATCAAACGTTCGCGGCCGGGACGCAGTTTTTTGCCGCGCCGCCGGCCGTACGATCGTAAATATCCGGGATCGGTGCTGTCCTGATCCGCCATCATGAAAGGTTGGCGTTTAGAACGCCCCCTTGATCGCCTCGGCGATGTCGGTCTTTTCCCAGGAGAAACCGCCGTCGCCGTCCGGCTGGCGGCCGAAGTGGCCGTAAGCGGCGGTGCGCGCATAGATCGGGCGGTTGAGCCCCAGATGCGTGCGAATGCCTTTGGGCGACAGATCGACCAAGCCCTGCAAGACGTCGGACAGCTTGTCCTCGTCCACTTGGCCGGTGCCGTGGGTGTCGACATAAACCGACAGCGGCTTGGAAATGCCGATGGCATAGGCGAGCTGGATGGTGCACTTATCCGCCACGCCCGACGCCACCACGTTTTTCGCCAGATAGCGCGCCACGTAGGCTGCGGAGCGGTCGACTTTGGTCGGATCCTTGCCGGAGAACGCGCCGCCGCCGTGCGGGGCCGCACCGCCATAGGTGTCGACAATGATTTTGCGGCCCGTGAGACCGCAGTCGCCGTCGGGCCCGCCGATCACAAACTTGCCGGTGGGGTTGATGTAGATTTCGTTTTCCGGCGGCATCCAGCCATCGGGCAGAACGTGTTCGATGTGCGGCATGACGATGGCCGCAACGTCGTCGCGCGACAGGTCCGCGCCATGCTGGGTCGACACCACCACGGAGGTGCAGGTCACCGGCTTGCCGCCTTCGTATTTCAGCGTCACCTGGCTTTTGGAATCGGGACCCAAGCCCCGGTCCGCGCCGGAATGGCGCGCATCAGCCATGGAGCGCAGGATTTCATGAGAGAAGAAAATGGGTGCGGGCATGAGGATTTCGGTTTCGCGGCACGCATAACCGAACATGATGCCTTGGTCGCCCGCGCCTTCTTCGGTGTCCACACCGGTGCCGGCGTCCACGCCCTGGGCGATGTCGACGGATTGGGCATGCAGATGCACGGCGACGTCGGCGGTCTGCCAATGGAAGCCGTCCTGTTCGTAGCCGATTTCCTTGACCGCATCGCGCGCGATCTCTTCGATGCGCTGCTTATCGACGTTGCCGTCGGCATCGACCAGCGGCGCCGGACCGCGCACTTCGCCGGCCAATACGATGCGGTTGGTGGTGGTCAGCGTTTCGCAGGCCACACGGGCTTCCGGGTCGGCGGCCAAGAAGGCGTCGACCACGCCGTCGGAAATACGGTCGCAGACTTTGTCCGGATGGCCTTCGGAAACGGATTCGGAGGTAAAAAGGTAATTGTCTTTCGCCACGGTTTTATATCCCCGTCTTGAGTTGATCCTACATAAAACGCTCAAAGGACCCGGGGCGTTTGGACCTGAAAGACGGCCTAATCGCGCCCACTTAGCCTTTTTTAGCGTGGTGGCAAGCGGTCCAAATCCATCCACGGTCCCTGCACATAAAGCAGGGGCGCCGGGTTTTCAAGCCCGGCGCCCGCACTTGTTACATATTTTCGACGCTCAACGCAATCAGTCTTCCGCGCCGGCGGCGTTGGCGATGGATTTGGTCAATTCAAACACACGCTTGCGTACTTTCGGATCTTCGATCTTGTAGTACGCGCGGACCAATTCCAGGGTTTCGCGGCGCGCCATGGGATCGGCGGATTGCACCGATTCGATGTCGTCGGCTTGAAGCGGCGCAGCATAGTCGCCACGGGTCTTTTGCACTTCGCCGGGCATTTCCTCAAAGAAATAGCTCACCGAAACGTCGAGCACATTGCTCAACTGATAGAGACGCGAGGCGCCGATACGGTTGGCGCCACGTTCGTACTTCTGGATCTGTTGAAAGGTCAGGCCCACCGCTTCGCCGAGTTTTTCCTGGCTCATGCCGAGCAGGGTGCGGCGTTGGCGCAAGCGCGCGCCGACGTGCACATCGACGGGACGGGGCGTGCCCAAAGGCGGGCGATCGGGGGTGTCTTTAAAATTGGCGTTGGCAGCCATGAGAGGGGGGTCCTTCTCGTCCAAGAGGTGTATCTTTTCTATTTATAATAACGCTAAATTTTGCATAGCGTTTGTGCCTTCTCTTACTCCTGTGACGTGTGGCAGGTCAAGGCCTCTCACGCGATTGGAGGGCAATTCAACCGTATGAATACTTAAGTATGTTTTTGAATGACTTAAAGTGGATTCTGCGCTCTCAAACCCATCGCAAAACCCAGCAGCAAAACCACCATGGCGCAGCTCACCGGCACCGGGTTGCCAAACCGCGCATAGAGCCCAGGGCGTTGGATTGCCTTGGGTAACGGGCCGTCGAGAAAGCCCCGTTCGCTTAATCCAATGCGCCCCTGAACTTGTCCATAAGCATCGATGATGGCGCTGATGCCGGTATAGGCGACACGCACCGTGGGCAGGCCTTGCTCCACCGCGCGCAGGCGCGCACTCACGAAATGTTGATAAGGCCCGGCGGTGTTTCCGTACCAGGCATCGTTGGTGAGGTTCAACAACCATTGCGCACGTCCGGAACCGTCGGTGACCTCATGGGGAAAGATGATTTCGTAACAGATCAACGGAGAGACCGGCGGCAGGCCTTTGAGTTCCAACGTGACCGGGCCGGGGCCCGCCGTGAACGCGCCGACGCCCTGGGTGACCTTTTCCAACGGCATCCATTCGGGCAACGGCACGTATTCGCCAAACGGCACCAAATGGAATTTATCGAACACGCCTGCCAAAGCGCCTTCGCCGTCGAACGCCAACAGGGAATTGGCGACTTGAAGGGCCCCTCTCCCGTCCACGCCTCCATCCGCATTACCGCCCGCTCGAACCGCCCGCGGCGCGCCCAGAATGGTCAACCCTTCCTGAGGCGTGGCGTCCGCAACAACGCGCCGCCACGCCTTGTGATTTTCGATAAAGAACGGCGCGGACGTTTCCGCCCAGATCACATGGGTCGGCGCGCGCGCGCCGTCCCTCGGCGGGGCGGCCATCAGGGCCAATTGAATTTGCATATTGCGCGCGCGCAGTTCAGGCCGCCACTTTTCCGCCTGGGGGATGTTGGGCTGGATCAGGCGCAAGCGCACGCCATCATGCACACCGCCGCCGTCTTGGGACAAGCGGTGCATGCCGCCCACCGTCATGAGGGCGATGCCCAGCACGGCAACCCCGGCCAGCACCTTAGGCGCGCGCGCCGGTTCCGCCAGCGCCCCGGGCGCGGCCGCGATCAGCACCGTCAACAGGGACTGGCCGAACACACCAGCCCACGCCGCACCTTGAATGGTCACATCGCTCACCGCCCAAACGCTACCCACCGGATTCCAAGGGAAACCGGTTAAAAACCACGCGCGCAACCATTCCAGCAGGGTCCAAACCCCCGCCAGAACCAATGCGCGGGTCCACAGCGGTCCCGGGGATACGCGCACCGCCAGGGCTGCGAACGCCGCGAACAAGCCCATGCCAAACGCAAACCCCAGAACCGCGAAGGGAATGAGCCAGGCGAATTTGGCGGCGTCCACCAACAGCGCAAACGACACCCAATACAGCCCCGCCGTGAAAAAGCCCGCGCCGAAGAACCATCCCACCGCGAATGCACGCCACTTGGTCGGCGCATCGGCCGCCAGCCACAACAGACCGGAAAACGCGGGGATCAAAACATAGATTTGATAAGTCGGCGGCATCGCCGCGACCGCGGCAAAGCCCAGAACGAAGGCCAGCCCGCGCGCGCGCCATGTGCCGAGCGCCCGGACCTTGGCGCGCAATTTGCCGGGATCGATCCGCAGCCGCTGCAGCAAATTCAGCCCCCGCTGGCTTTTTGCTTTTGGCTGCCCGTGAGCAGGCCCTGTTCGGCGGCGACTTCGTGGGCATCGCTGACGCCATGGGTCAGCTCACGCGGGACCCTCACGCGCAGACGCTTGATGCGCCGCGGATCCACATCCAGAACTTCGAACTCCAACCCACTGCTATGGCTGAGCAGTTCGCCCCGCGACGGCACCCGCCCGGCAATGGAAAACACCAAACCGCCCAGGGTGTCGATTTCGTCGCGCTCGTCCTCGGAAAACAACTCGGTGCTGAGGATTGTTTCCAAATCCTCCAAGGCCGTGCGCGCACCCGCGTCCCAGGTGCCGTCGGCGCGGCGTTCCAGCATCGGTTTTTCGTCCTGGTCGAATTCGTCCTCGATTTCGCCGACGATTTCTTCGACCAGGTCCTCAATGGTCACCAATCCGTCGACGCCGCCGAATTCATCGACCACCAAAGCCATATGCACGCGCTTGGCGCGCATCTCCAACAACAATTCCAGAACCTGCATGGAAGGCGCAACGAACAAAACCGGCCGCACGATGTTGGCCGGCGTGAATTCCACGTCCCGGCCCCGCCACGCCAGCAGGTCTTTGACGTGCACCATGCCGAACGCATCATCGAGCGTCTCGCGATAGAGCGGCATGCGCGAGTGCGCTTCTTCGGTGACGATTTCGATGGCTTCTTCCAAGGAGGCGTCGGCCTTGATGGGCACGATGTCGGCGCGCGGCACCATCACGTCGGCGATGGTCTGGTCCTTAAGTTCGAGAATGTTGAGCAGCAGCTGGCGCTCGTCCGCGCCCAGAGACGCTTCGCCGTCCTCGGATTCCTCGATCAGCTCTTCCAAGGCGTCACGCGCGGTTTCGCCGTTCCGGCCCGATAGCCAGTCGATCATGGATTTAAAGGGGGACTTTTCGCGCCGGCCCGCCGAGCCATTTTGATCGGTCGCCGGCTTGATAGACGAGTCCTCGTCGTTCATCGGAACTGTTGCGTCCTTCTTACAAACAAGACTGTGCTAAGCACGGTCGGGATACGGGTTTTCGATATTCAAACCTGAAAGAATTTCAATTTCCAGAGGTTCCATTTCGTCCGCTTGCGCCTCGGTTTCATGATCGAATCCCAACAAATGCAGCATACCATGAACCATCAGATGAGAAAAATGATCCGCCAAGGATTTGCCCATCTCCTCAGACTCGCGCTGGGTGGTTTCCAGCGCCACCGCGATGTCGCCCAACATCATCGGCACGCCTTCGGGCAAATCGTCCGCAGGGGGGGCGCCGAACGACAGGACATTGGTGGGTTTATCCTGGCCGCGCCAATCGCGGTTAAGCGTTTGAACCTGCGCGTCGTCGGTCAGCAACACGCTGATTTCCCACTGGGATTCATCTTCATCTTCGCACACGGCCGCCACCGCGACGGCGGCTTGGATGGCGCGCTCCGTAAGTTTGCGGTAATCGGGCAGGGCTTTGGTCCAATCGCCACCTTCGACGTTGATATCGATCCACAGGTCGGGGAGGGGGCTGGTCATGGCTTTGAAGATGTCCCGCTTTCTTGTTTTTCGTAGCGTGCAGCGGCCTTGCGGCGTTTTTCGGCGGCCGCATAAGCATCCACGATACGGGTCACGATTTTATGACGCACCACGTCAGACGCATCGAACTGGGTGAACGCCACGCCATCGACTTCGGTCAAGATTTCGCAGGCGTCGCGCAGGCCTGAACGGATGCCGCGCGGCAGGTCCACCTGGCTCAAATCGCCGGTCACCACCATGCGCGCGTTTTCACCCAAACGGGTTAAAAACATCTTCATCTGGACCGCCGTGGTGTTTTGCGCTTCGTCCAAGATGACGAACGCATTGGCCAAAGTCCGCCCGCGCATGAAAGCCAGCGGCGCAACCTCGATCTCACCGTTTTCCAAGCGTTTGACCACCTGGTCCGCGGGCAGCATGTCATAAAGCGCGTCGTAGAGCGGGCGCAGATAGGGATCGACCTTTTCCTGCATATCGCCGGGCAGGAAACCCAGTTGCTCGCCCGCTTCCACCGCCGGACGCGACAAGATGATGCGGTCCACATCGCCGCGCACCAGCCGTTCGACCGCTTTTGCGACGGCGAGATATGTCTTGCCGGTCCCGGCCGGGCCGATGCCGAACACCAGTTCGCACTCATCGATGGCCTTGAGGTACGCGGCTTGCGTGGCGGAGCGGGGCGAGATCGTACGGCGCTTGGTGCGCACTTCGACATTGACGTCCGCGAGCTTGCCGCCCGGTTGGATGACCATGCGCAGCGCGGCGGCCACTTCGGCGTTGGTCACCTCCGCACCTTGGGTGAGGCGGTCATAAAGGCCCATAAGCACGCGCTCGGCCTGGACCACCGCGCTGGGTCCGCCTGTGATGGACACGTCGGCGCCGCGCGTGGTGATCTGCACGCCCAGCTCCGTTTCGATTTGCACCAGATGCGTCGAATGCGCGCCGAACAGCACCTGCGCCAGCTGGTTGTCGTCGAAAGTCAAGTTGGCGGTGTGCTGTTGCTCACCGCTATCCCTGGTCGTGGCTGTGACCATGGTTTTGCCCCGGGCCTTGGCGGCGGGCGTTTTGGGTTTGGGCTTCGATTTGGTTGTTGTTCGCTTGCTCACGCGCACGCTTTCTGATTTTTTGGATCGGCTGTGCCCAACAACGAATTGGGCCCACCTGAGATTATGGTGACATCAACGGTGCGGTTGAGCAATTCTTCAGATGCATCCACCACCACGGCTTGCATGTACGGACTGCGTCCGGCCAATTGGCCCGGCTTCTTACCCGTTCGATCCAGCAGCACCGGCATACGCCGGCCCACGCAGGCCTTGTTGAAGTTCAGTGTTTGGGCATTCAACAGCGCTTGCAATTCGGCCAAACGCTCGGCTTTGAGCGCTTCATCCACCTGAAACTCCATGTTTGCCGCCGGCGTGCCGGGACGGGCGGAATATTTAAACGAATAGGCCTGGATGAAAGTGACGTCTTCGACCAGTTTCAAGGTATCGCGAAAATCCCGGTCCGTTTCACCGGGGAAACCGACAATGAAATCTGACGACAGCGCCAGATCGGGGCGGGCAGCGCGCAATTTGTCGGCCAGTGCGCGGTAGGCATCCACCGTGTGGTTACGATTCATAGCCTGCAATATACGATTGGACCCGGCCTGAACCGGCAGGTGTAGATAGGGCATCAGCTTGTCCACGTCGGCGTGCGCTTGGATCAGATCATCATCGACCTCCGCCGGATAGCTGGTGGTGTAGCGGATGCGCTCCAATCCATCGATCTCGGCGGCCTCAAAGATCAGGCGCGCCAAGCTCCATTCGGCCCCGCCTCCAGAGCCGCTTGGCGCTTCGCCGTGGTAACTGTTGACGTTCTGACCCAAAAAGGTGATTTCCCGGGCCCCCGCTCCGACCAAACGTCTTGCCTCGGCCAACACGTCTGCAGCAGGCCGGGAATATTCCGCGCCGCGCGTATAGGGCACCACGCAATAGGTGCAAAACTTATCGCACCCTTCCTGAATGGCCAGAAACGCCGCCGCGCCGTCCACATTGCGTTCTTGCGGAAGCGCGTCGAACTTGCTTTCCGCGGGAAAGTCCGTATCCAGCACCTGGTTTGCTGCGCGCGCGGCCTCGGCGACCATTTGCGGCAGGCGGTGATAGGTCTGCGGGCCGAACACCATGTCGACGAACGGCGCGCGCTTGAGCACCTCTTCGCCTTCGGCTTGGGCGACACAGCCGGTCACCGCCAGCACCATGCGCTGGCCGTGTTCCGCCATGGCATCCTTTTGCAGGCGCAGGCGGCCCAGTTCGGAATAGACCTTTTCCGCAGCCTTCTCGCGGATGTGGCAGGTGTTCAAGATCACCATGTCCGCGCCCTCCGCCCGGTCCGTGGGCGCGTAGCCAAGCGGGCGCAAAACTTCCGCGATTCGCTCAGAATCGTAGACGTTCATCTGACAGCCGTAGGTCTTGATGTGCAGCTTTTTCGCCACGCGAACCGTCCTCAACAAACGAAAAGAGGGGCCCAAAGCCCCCGATTTCCGCGAAATTTAGCGCTGACAAGCGCTTCCGTCAATCGTGGGTTAATCCCCGTCGGCATCTTCACCGGGGTTGTCGTCTTCGTCGACGCCCAACGGCACACCGAACAGTTCCAGCTTGTGCCCCACCAGCTTATAGCCCTGTTCCTTGGCGATCTTCACCTGCAAGGCCTCAATGGCGTCGTTTTGAAACTCGATGACCTTGCCCGAATTGACGTCGATCAGGTGATCGTGGTGGTCGCCGCCGGCTTCTTCATAACGCGCGCGGCCATCGCCGAAATCCAGACGCTCCAGAATACCCGCTTCCTCGAACAGGCGCACGGTGCGGTAAACGGTGGCGATGGAAATTTTCTCATCGATGGCGCTGGCGCGGTGGTGCAATTCCTCCACGTCGGGGTGGTCGGAAGCGTCGGACAGCACCCGCGCAATGACCCGGCGCTGGCCGGTCATTTTCATGCCTTGTTCCTGGCACAACTCTTCAATACGCGACGGCGTACCGGATTCCATTTTTGTCAACCTCCCCTATGTCCGCTTTTTTGTGGCCGCGTTTCGCATGCTCATGATTTGGTGGCACCCATCACCGGACGCCACCTTTATATTTCCATTCCCACCATCGAAGGTAAAGCCCCAGCGGATAAGTCGGATAAATTATTTTTTCTTGGCGCGCGACGCGGTTTTGCGCGGTTTTGTGCCCAGGCCGATCTTCTTCGCCAGAGAACTGCGGTGCTTGGCGTAATTCGGCGCGACCATCGGATAATCCGCAGGCAGGCCCCAGCGTTCGCGGTATTCTTCCGGGGTCATGTTGTAGGCTGTCTTGAGATGGCGCTTGAGCATTTTGAGCTTCTTGCCGTCTTCCAAACACACGATGAAATCGGGATTGATCGACTTCTTCACCGGTACGGCGGGCTTGGGGCGATCCGGTTGAGCCGCCTGGGTGCCCAGCCCGGTCAGGGTTTTGTAGACGTCTTGAATCACGCCCGGCAGATCGGAGGTCGCAACCGAATTGTTGCTGACATACGAGGCGACGATTTCCGTGGTCAGTTCAAGAACTTCGGCGGTTGCCATTTTTTCGGTCATGGGTATCTCTCAATCATATCTGGACCGCTACTTAAGGATGGCGGCGGAAGGAACAGTTTCATTTAACAATTTTGACGCTTATATAAAGGCTTCTGGGGCCTTCACGCAAGAAAAAGTCACGGGCAAGCATGAACGAAACAAAAGACAAGAATACGCCGGATTATTTTTTGGACATTACAAGCGACGTTTGTCCGATGACCTTCGTGCGCACCAAACTGCTCATCGAAAAGATGCAGCCCGGCGAAACCGCCCAAGTGCGCCTGCAATCCAAGGAACCGCTGGAAAACGTGCCGAGAAGCGTGCGCGAAATCGGCGACGAGGTGGTGTCGCTGAGCCCTGAAGATCCCGACGGTCCGCCCGACGGCGCTCACATTCTCATCATCCGTAAATGTTAGGCTGTGGGATCCGGCATCATGTCCGGTGCAGGCTCCAGATCGGCCGGTAGAATCAGCCGCACCACCGTACCTTTATCGACCTGGCTGGCGATTTCCATGCGCCCGCCGTGAAGCTCCATGATCTTATTGGTCAAGGACAGACCCAGGCCCGTGCCGCCGGCGCGGCGCGCGTAAGCGTTGCCATGCGCCTGTTGGAACGGCTTGAGCGCGATTTCGGTTTGTTCCGGCGTCATGCCCACGCCGGTGTCGGATACCAAAATGCGGTGCTCTTGGTCGTCGCAATCGTTAAATACGCGCACTTTGCCGTCACGTGTGAACTTGATGGCGTTGCCGATGATGTTGAACATCACCTGCTTAAAGCGCACGGGATCGACCATCAGCACATGCGCATCCTTCAAATCGTTGGTGACCTTGACATGGTTGTCGATGGCCAGGGCATCGAGAATGCCGATGCATTCGGCCACGATGGCGTTGATGTACGTCGGCTCGCGGTCCAGCTCCAGCTTGCCCGCCTCGATCTTGGACAGGTCCAAAATCTGGTTGATGGTTTCCAACAGATGCTGGCCGCTGGTGGTGATCAGATGAACGTATTCGCCGTATTTGTCCGAAAGTTCACCGAAAGTCTTGAGTTCCATCAACTGTGAAAAACCGATGATGGAATTGAGCGGGGTGCGCAATTCATGGGACATGTTGGCCAAGAATTCCGATTTGGCCCGGTCGGCCGACTGGGCCGCCTTGATGGCGCGCTGCAATTCTTGGGTCTGGCTTTCCAGCGCCAAATCCGCGCGGCGGCGCATGACGATTTTCTGGATATCGTCGGCGACGGCCTGCAGTTGCAGCAGGTCATGCTCCGTGTAATCGGCGTCCTTGTTGCCGACGCCGATGATCAGGCGCACCTTTTCGCTATCCATCACCGGCACGCCCATGTGACGGGTCACCGGAAAGTGGCCTTCGGGATAGCCTTTCTTTTCTTCCAGTCCTGGATAGTCATTGTGCACAACAGGCCTCTTGAAGCGCACCGCGTCGGCCCACACGCCGGCTTGGTCGACCGGGTAATGATTGTCGTAGGCCGCGGAGCAAAGCCGCCGCGCCGCCTCGTTCCAGGTCGAAAGCTTCAAGGTCCGCTGATCTTCGTTGACCAAGTGCAAATAGCCGATTTTCGAATTGGTCACGGCGACGCCGACGTCCAACGCGCGTGCAAGGATTTCATTTTCGCTCAAAGACGGTGCGTCTTTGTTCAAGTCCAACAGCATGCGCAGCCGCGATTCGTTTTGCATCTGGTCGGTGATGTCTTGGACCACGCTGATCAATCGGTACGGCTTGCCGTCCTTGTCGACGTAGGTGCGTCCGGTCTGGCGCACCGTGCGCGCGGTTTCGTCGCTGCACGCAAGCCGGTGCTCCATGTCGTAAGCGCCGCCATCCTGCGCCGCCGCATCTATGGTGGCGAGCACCCGTTCCAGATCGTCTGGGTGAATGCACTTCATGAAGGTCTCATAATGCGGCGCGACTTCACCCGGCGTGTGCCCAAGCAGACGAAACAGCTCATCCGACCAAACCATCTCACGGGTCGCGATGGTCATGTCCCAGGTGCCGGCATGGGTGATTTCCTGGGACATGCGCAAACGCTCCGCACTGGCCTTCAGGGTTTCCTCGCGGTCTTGCAAATGGCGCAACAGCAACCGGTTCGAAAGCGTTTCGCTCAAACGCAAGGCCACGTCGGTGAAGAGCTTTTGTTCGATCTCGCTCCATGCCCGCTCATGCGTGCATTGGTGCAGGCCAACCGCCCACGGCTTACCGATGCGCGGGTAGAGCGCGGTCAAGATCGCCGACTTGGGCAGTTCAATGGTGCTGTTCTTGAACGCCGGCGTTTCGTTGTGCACCGGTTCCAGTTGCGCACGATCGAGCAACACAACGCCATCGCTTTTCAGCAGGTGTTTGAACAGCGTGCGTTGTTCCGGCGTCACCGGCACGTTGATTCCGGCTCGAGATGCACCAAGATATTGCGGTTTGGCGGCCTCGACGGGAATGGTGAAGACTTCGGCTTCAACGTCCACGGGCGACAGCAGGAAAACCCGGTCGCACGCGAACACGGACAAGGCCGTTTCGGCGAACTGCTCGATGAGTTGGTCCAAACCCTCAATGCGGTTGAGAACGTCCAAAATCGCGTTCATGCCGCGATTGTAGAAGTCCTCATCGGTGTAGTTATGCGTATCCATCGGCGAGCTCTTGCGCTCGGCCTGCCCCCATGGCCGCCCCGTCCTGTTTTGTGATGCCCCCCGTTTTGCCCGGCCCTATGTCGCCACGGCCTACTGATGGTTGTCTACATGGGATTATATTAACATTCTACAAGCCAAAAGGTGTGAGTTTTTTGCGCATGATCCGTGCGTCCATGCGTGCACCGTCCGGGCGGGCGTAATAGGCCGGGCGCACCCCGGTTTGCGCAAATCCCAATGCCCGGTAGAGTCCGATGGCGGGCGCATTGTCGGCAGCGACTTCCAAGAATATGTTCTCCGCCCCCTGGTCATGCGCCCGGGCCGATACCCGTTCCATCAAGGCCTGCGCCACGCCCCGGCGCCGGGCTTGGGGGCGGGTGGCGATGGTCAGCACCTCCGCTTCGCCGCCGTCCTCAAAAACCGCCACACGGAACAAGGCGAAGGCCAAAGGCTCGCCGCCGCTCTCCTGCGTGGCGATAAAACCAAACGCACCGGGAGACGCCAGAGTGGCGGCAATGGACTCCGCACTCCAGCCCTCGTCGAAACTTTCCCCGTGCAAAGCCGCCAGGGCCTCGACGTGGGCCGGACCGGCGTCTTGGATGTGCACCGCCGAAGCCTCCATCATGGCCTTGCTCATGGCCGGGCCCGGCCCTGATTCTTGGGCAGCCTGGCGTCGGGCGGGCGCAGGTAAAGCGGATCGGGCGGGGTTCCCAGATTGGGATCAAAGCGCCCGGCGGCAATTTCCGCCACCAGACGGGTGTCGGGTATGGCCGGGGCGGTGCTGATGGCGATATCAAACCCTTCCTGGCTCAGCATGTCGCGGGCGCGCAGCGCCGCGTCGCCCACCGCCAGCGGCGCCGGGTAGGCACGCACTTGATCAGCCAATGCCGGCCCCGTCACGGCCATGGGTTCCGTCAAAGCCCCCAGGTTCTGATCGAAAAGCTGCACATAGATGTCTTCGCGCTTGCTTTCGATGGCGGCCAAAACCGTATGATCCCGGCGCTCGTCCGCACGCGCTCCCCACGCCACCGCTTCCAGTGTGGTCACACCGATACACGGCACCCCCAGCGCCAAGGCCAAACCCCGCGCCGCAGCCAAGCCGATGCGCATGCCGGTAAAGCCGCCCGGTCCGCGGGTGACCGCAACGCCGTCTATGTCTTGGGGGCTGAGCCCCGCCACCTTCAAAGCGTCACCTGCCATGGGCAGCAACACTTCCGCCTGACCCCGACCGACTTCGCGGGCCTCATGGGCCAAGACCCGGCCGCTCTGCCACACCGCCACGGAGCAGCCGGAGGTCGCGCTGTCGAACGCCAAGAGGGTGAGCGGTTTTGAAATGGGCTTTATCCTTTATTGAAGGCCTGGATTGAAAACCTGGATTGAAGGCCTGGCCCGTTATACTCTGAGCGAACCCGCGATACCAGATCAGGAGCGCAGATCCTCCCCATGTCTTTGATCGAAATCACCCCCCACACCCACGACGTTGTGTTGGATTTGAAATACGCGACGCCCAACAACTTCACCGGCAAGCCGGTTTACGCGCGCGCGGCGTGTTACCTGCACCCCGAAGCGGAAAAACTTTTGTTGGTGGCGCGCGATCTGGCCGCAATTCAGGGCTACAAACTTAAAATATTCGATGCTTTCCGCCCATCGGAAGCGCAATGGAAGCTGTGGAAGCACACCCCCGATCCGGATTTCCTGGCCGATCCCCGGCGTGGCTCCCCCCATTCGCGCGGCGTCGCCGTGGACCTGACCCTGGTCAACGAGGCCAACGGTGCGGACCTGGACATGGGCACGCCGTTCGATTTGTTTAATATCAAAAGCCATCACGGCAACCCGCATGTGAGTCCGCTGGCGCAAAAAAATCGCTTGCTATTGATGGGTATCATGACCACAGCGGGCTGGGATTTCTACCGCAATGAGTGGTGGCATTTTCAGCTGTTCGATTCGCGCGATTTCGAACTGCTCGGCGATGCCGACCTGCCTGCGCCGATGACGGCGCCATGATCTAAACAAGCCGATGACGGTGCCTTAAACGCGCGCGCGGCCCATAAACATTCGTCATAGCGAGGAGCACTTAAATCTAAGGGCGACGAAACAATCCAGACTCTTCGTTTTTTCCCTGGATTGCCGCGCTCACCGCGTTCGCTCGCAATGACGCGGTTCCTGTTTCTAGGCTTTACCGTAAACCGGCACCACCGCGCCGCGCGCCGCACCGTTTTCCGGCGAAGCCAGATGCACGATGGTCGCGGCCACGTCTTCGACCTTGGGCCAGGCGTCGAAGTCCGCGTCCGCCATGGCGGCGCGATTGGCGGGCGTATCCAGGATCGACGGCGCCACGGCGTTGACCCAAATGCCTTCATGCGCCAACTCTTCGCCCAACGCTTGCGTTAAAGCCGCAACCGCGGCTTTGGACGCGCCGTAGGCCGCCATACCCGCGCCCTGGCGCGGCTCTACCCCTGGACGGGCGGCGACGTTGACAATGCGACCGCCACCGCCCAAGCCCCGCATGGCCTTGACCGCTTCGCGCATGCACAAGAATGCGGTCTTGACGTTCATGTTCATCTGTTTGTCGAAGGCGTCCGCACTGGTTTCAACCAGAGGCGACATATCGAAGCCGCCGGCGATGTGAATCGAGGCCCACACGTCGCCCACCGCGTGGTAAAAGCGTTCCACTTTCGCCTCATCGGTCAAATCCACATCCGCCACCAAAATCACGCGGTCATGGTCCTTGTGGGGGAAGCGGTTCGCCTCCTCGGCGTTGAAAACGGGAATATGCACCGTGGCCCCACCGTCCAGCAGGCGCCCGGCCACGGCGGTGCCCAGCGCGCCGGTTCCGCCGGTGACGACGACGTGTTTGCTTTCGAAATTCATGGTACAGCCCCCTGAAAATGTCTGTGTGCGGTGACGAATATCACTTGTACTTCGACACTAAATGGAAACAATAGCCCACCAGATCAAGAGTTTGGAACGTAGACGATGATTTTTTCAATTCGCACGGCGATGCTGACGGCGGCCATTGCTTATTTGACCGCTTATGTGAACGTCACGGTCAGCCCGGCGCAGGCCCAAGAACCGGCGCTGGAAGATGGCGCGTCGATCGTCATGTACCACCGCTTCGGCGAAGGGGACCATCCGTCCACCAACACCACGCTGGAACAATTGGATGCGCACATCGCAGCGCTCAATGAGGGCGACTATACCGTTCTGGCGTTGCCGGAAATCGTCAAGCGCTTAAAGGCCGGAGAAGGGTTTCCCGCGAAATCCGTGGGCGTCAGCATCGACGACGCGTACCGCTCCGTCTACACCGAAGCGTGGCCGCGCTTCAAAAAGGCCGGCATTCCGTTCACGCTGTTCGTCGCGACCGACCCGGTGGACCGGGGTCTCGGCCGCTACATGACCTGGGACATGATCCGCGAAATCGCCGCCGACCCGCTGGTCACCATCGGCAGCCAGACAGCAACGCACCTGCACATGATCGCCAGTTCCGATCAACGCAACATCGAAGACCTGGAAACCTCCAACGCGCGCTTCCGCGAAGAGTTGGGGTTCCAGCCGAACCTGATCGCGTACCCTTACGGCGAGTTTGCCGACAACGTGGTGCGCATCGTCAAAGACCAAGGTTTCATCGCCGGGTTCGGTCAGCATTCCGGCGCGTTCGGCGCGGGGACGGACATCTACCGCCTGCCCCGCTTCGCCATGAACGAAAATTTCGGAGATGTCGGCCGGCTGCGCACCGCCGCCGGGACGCTGCCCTTGCCGGTCACGGACGCGGTCCCCGCCGATACGGTGGTTGATCCGGGCGCCAATCCGCCCAATGTCGGCTTCACCCTGCCCGACGGCTTTCCCCGCGCGGACCAATTGGCATGTTTTTCCAACCACGAGGGCAAGCTCAAGATCGAACGCTTAGGCCCCCGTGTCGAAGTGCGCATGACGCGAAAGCTGCCCCAGGGCCGCACCCGGTTGAATTGCACCGTGCCCGCGTCCGGCGAAGGCCTGGAAGGGCGCTGGCTCTGGTTCGGCCAGTTGTTCTATGTGAAGTAAGGCGCGCTTCACGTATACTTCCCGCATGCTCAGCGTCGATGCGTTCAACGATTTTTGCCGATCGCTCCCCGCCACCAACTATGTGGTGCAGTGGGGCGGTTCGCACGTGTGGAAGGTCGACACCAAGGTCTTCGCCATCGGCGGGTGGAATGAGGGCGAATATCCCGCCGTCACGTTCAAAGTCTCCGACTTGGCGTACGAAATTCTGCGGGATGCGCCGGGTTTGCGTCCCGCGCCCTATCTGGCGTCGCGCGGCATGAAATGGATTCAGTGTTTCGAAGAGCCCGGCCTAACGGATGACGAACTGAAGGATCACATCGCCGAATCTCACCGTCTGGCGTCCTTGAACCTGACCAAAAAGCGCCAAAAAGAGTTGGGTTTGAATCAAGACTGATCCCCCATTTCTAGGGGTTTAAACGCCTCTTGAAAAAAGTTATGATCACACAAATATAGACTCCGGCGGCCCACCATCGGAGGTTTGTGAGATGAAACCCGCCCCCATACCGCAAAACGACCATCCGCGCGTGCGCTCCCTGGAAGCGATGAATCTGCTGTCCACGGCCCGTGAGGCCGATCTGGACCGCATCACCCGCACCGCCCAGCACGTGTTCGCCACCGAAATCGCCCTGGTGTCCCTGGTGGACCGGAATCGGCAATGGTTCAAGTCCCGCTGTGGTCTGGACGCCCCACAAACGCCCCGCGACATTTCGTTTTGCGGTCACGCCATTCACGAAGAAGATATCTTCGTTGTTTCCAACGCCACCCAGGATCCGCGCTTTTTCGACAATCCTCTGGTCACCGGGGGGCCGAAAATCCGCTTTTACGCCGGTCAACCCCTGACCAACGACGATGGGCACCGCATTGGCACCTTGTGCGTCATTTCCACTCAGCCGCGCACGCTCGACGCGCAAGAAGAGGACATCTTGCAAAACCTCGGGCGCATGGTGGAGATTGTATTGAGCAACCGTCAGCTCGGCGAAGCCCAGTTGGATTTGCTGAAATCCTTGGAAGCGGCGGAGCGTGACCGCCTGCTCGATACGGACACCGGCGTCTGGAACCGCGCCGGATTCGATGAAATGTTCATCCGCGAGGCGGCGCGGGCGGCACGGGCCAAAGCGCCCATAGCGGTTGCCTTGATCAACATCGACGGTTTCGCGGATGCCACTGGCGGCGATCCGGCGCTGGGCCACGCATTGCGCGAACAGGCCGCCGGATTGATCACGTCGTGCTCGCGTTCAGACGATACCGTCGCCGGGCTCGATGACGGCCGGTTCGCCGTCATCGCACCGGGTATGATGCCATCCACGTTGCCGGGCTTGGGTGAAAAGATCGTGCGCACGATCCGCAAGAAAGGCCGCTTGCCCACACCCGAAGGCGAACGCGCTTACACCGCCAGCGTGGGCCTGACGCTCTACATGCCCACCTCGCGCGCACCCGCGGATCCCGGGGTGGTGCTGGAATCCGCCGGAATCGCGCTGGCCGCCGCCGAGGCCGCCGGCCAAGACGGCTTCGATATCGTCGGTGGCGCGGACAACTTGTACGCCAACTTCGCCCTGGCCTAGGCCCTCCCCCCTGATCTTTTAGAGCCATCCCGGCGACAAAAAGGCCCACAATTCTGTGGGCCTTTTGCCGTTTCCATTTTGGGGGAATTAAGGGTCCCCGCCCTTAAAACCAGTGGGCCTCTTAAATCACCGGCTCCACGTCGCCCGCGGCGTTGAGCTGGGCGGTATCCAGCAGATCGAGGTCGTTGCCGGAGATGATCGCGCGCAACTCCGCCACATAGACCGCGCCGCGTTCCGAATAGCGGTGCAACGCACCCGCCAGGACCATGCCGTTCACCGGCTTGCCCTGGGCGCGCATCTCAGCGCGTGCGGCACGGAATTCCTTATACGCCCGGTGCTTGTTCAAGTTGGTGACATAGGACTTGACCGAATCGGTGAGGCTGTCGAAGGCGCGCACACGGTGCTGTTTGCCCAGCTCCCGGCCGTTCGGCACGATGCCCTTGTGGGCCTTGCTGAAGGTCCATTCACCGAACATGGCGTTACCTTCGCGCACGAACCGGGACGTGCCCCACGCGCTTTCCGACGCCGCCTGAGCCAAGGCCAGGGACGGCGGTACGATGTCGTGGCGATCCAGCAGGACTTGGACGTCGCCGCGCTGGGTGCCATAGCGTTCCGCCATCGCCGCCAACCACAAACGGTCGAGCGCGTTCAACTCCTCGCCGGAGGCTTGAACCGCATGGAGCTGCCACAAACGTTGGCGGTCTTGAACGATCTGTTCGTTGACCTGCAGCACCAACGGCAGCACCGATTTGAAGAACACTGCCTTGCGTTCGTCGGTTTCGCGGATGGCGGACAGGTCCACCGGCATGTTCACCAGCGTCAACCTGGGAACTTCGGCGGCGCCGTGCAGCACGGCGTTCAGATCGTAGTCGAGAAGAGAGTGCAACCCGCCCAAACCGCCATCGGGATGGCCGGACGCGGTTTCCATGTCGGCCAACTCATAGGCCGCGTTATCAGTTTCGGCCGCCGTCTGCGGCGTGTACCGGAGGCGTTGCAAAGGCACGCCCACGTGCGGTGCGGCGCTGACAATGTCGTAAACGGGGAAGGTGGCGCGCGCGACCGACGTGCCGCTCGGCGCGGGTATCAGCCATGCTGCGCCGAACAAAATGGTCACCATCGACGCGGCGACGCCCAATGAGCTCCAATGAAACGTTTTCATATCCGCTATTGTCTCGATCTGTCGTTACCAAGGTCTTAAGACCACACCACATCTTGTGGTATTTTGGCCTGTCCCCTCCCGATCGGCCCCTTATTTTGGGTCGCTCGATCGACGGATCTTCCGTTCGCAGCCGGTCTTGATTGTCTGCAGCCGGGGGCGAAACAAGGCGCTCTTCTACGGGAAAACGGTGGGGGATTCCACCCCCTTTTATCCACATTTTAGAAGGTCCTGAAATACCAACAAAAAACGAATCCGCCCCCAGCCAAACGGGCCGGAGGCGGCTTCGGAAAAATCTAAAATTTGCTCGATTCGCGCTCTTGTCTGGGTGGATGTCCGAGTGGGCGCTCAGTTGACCGCGCGCACCTCGGTCACTTCCGGAACGTAGTGGCGCAGCATGTTTTCGATACCGTTTTTGAGCGTCGCGGTGGAGCTGGGACAGCCCGCGCAGGACCCTTGCATATGCAGATAGACGATGCCGTCCTCGAACGAACGAAAGACGATGTCGCCGCCGTCCTGGGCCACCGCCGGGCGCACGCGGGTTTCGATCAGGTCTTTGATTTGCTTGACGGTTTCGGTATCTTCCGCACCGTCCGTATCCACTTCCGTCCCTTCTTCCATCACCGGAAGGCCTTGGGTGAAGTGATCCATCACCGCCGCCAAGACGCGCGGTTTGACCACATCCCACTGCACATCATCGGTCTTGCTGACGGTGATGAAGTCCGTGCCCAAAAAGACGCTATCGACGCCTTCGATGTCGAACAAACGTACGGCCAGGGGGGATTTGGCGGCGCTTTCCGGGTCGATGAAATTGGCGGTCCCGGACTGCATAACCACTTGACCCGGAAGGAATTTCAGGGTTGCCGGGTTGGGTGTACCTTCGGTTTGAATAAACATAGGCTGTCTCTCGGCTGATTAATCTCTGTTGCCCGGAATATGGGGGCAAACGGCCCGTCAATCAACCCGCAGGGATGTGCGGGCTTTGTGGGCACTTCAAACATTCAAGAACCCGACAATGTCTTTGATTTCAGCCATGATCGGCTCGGACAGGGCGCGCGCGCGCTCCGCCCCGTCCTTGAGCACCCCGTCCACATAGGCCGGATCATCCATCAGACGGGTCATTTCGCCCTGGATCGGCCCCAGCTTCGCCACCGCCAGATCGGCCAGATGTTGCTTGAAGGTGCCGAAGCCCTCGCCCGCGAACTTGGCGATGGTGTCGTCCAGCGGGGTGTCCGAAAGAGCCGCATAGATGCCCAACAGGTTCGCCGCTTCCGGGCGGTCTTCCAGACCCTTTTCGCTATCGGGCAGAAGATCCGGGTCCGACTTGGCCTTGCGGATTTTTTTCGCAATGGTATCGGCATCATCGGTCATGGTGATGCGCGACAGCTCCGACGGATCGGACTTGGACATCTTCTTGGTGCCGTCCTTCAGGCTCATCACCCGCGTCGCGGTGCCTAAGATCATCGGTTCGGGCAGGGGGAAGAAGTCAACCCCGTAATCGTTGTTGAACTTCGCCGCGATGTCGCGGGTCAGCTCCAGGTGTTGCTTTTGGTCCTCGCCCACCGGCACGTGGGTGGCCTTGTACAACAGGATATCGGCGGCCATCAGGTTGGGATATGCATACAGCCCCACGGATGCGTTTTCGCGGTTTTTGCCGGCCTTGTCCTTGAATTGGGTCATGCGGTTGAGCCAGCCCAGCCGCGCCACGCAATTGAAGACCCACGCCAGCTCCGCATGGCCGGACACTTGGGACTGGTTGAAGATGATGTGCTTTTTTGCGTCCACCCCGGAAGCGATCATCGCCGCCGCCACTTCGCGGGTGGACGCCTTCAAATCCGCCGGGTTCTGCCACTGGGTGATGGCATGCAAATCAACCACGCAAAAAAGGCATTCGTAGTCGTGCTGCAACTGCACCCAGTTGCGCACCGCGCCCAGGTAGTTGCCGAGGTGAAGGTTGCCGGTGGATTGAATGCCCGAAAAAATACGGCTCATGAAGGTGTCCTTCCGTGTGGACCGGATGGTTGATGGTCAAGGATGTGAAGGGGTTATGGACCGGTGCGCGGGATGGGTCAAGTGTGGGTTAAGCCTTGCGCATCCAGCCCTTGACGTCGGACAAGGACGCCGCGCCGAAGACATGGGCGGAGAGCGCGAAGCTCGCCATGCCGCCGAGCACCAGAGCAACCAACCCGGTGACTTTTTCCGCTGTGCCCGCGCCGAGCCAACCGGCAAATTGATCGAACAGCAGATGATCCACGCCCAACACCACGCCCGCCATCACCCCCGTGGCGGCCATGGTGCGCAGCATGCGGCGTTTGATGCGTCCGTCGAGGTGAAAGTGCCCGCGCCGGATCAGGATATAGGCCAACAGCCCAGCATTGAGCCACTGGCTGATCACCGTCGCGGCGGCCAAACCGACGTGCTGCAGCGGTCCCATGAGGCTCAGCGCGACGATGACGTTGACCGCCACCGCCAAAGCGCCGATTTTGATCGGCGTGGACATGTCTTCGCGGGCGAAATAGCCCGGCGCAAGCGCTTTGACCAGCACGAAAGCCGGAAGGCCTAAGGCAAACACCATCAGCGCCAAGGCGGTCTTGTGCGTGGCCTCAGTTGAAAACTCACCCCGTTCGAACAGCACCGAAACGATGGTGTCCGGCACGACGAACAGCGCCGCACCCGCGGGCAAAGTCAACAGCAACGCGAATTCCACCGCGCGGTTCTGGCTGTCGAGCGCCTCTTCGTCACGGCCCGCCTTGATCTGGCGGCTCAGCAACGGCAACAGGGCGGTGCCCACCGCCACCCCGACCACGCCCAACGGCAGTTGCACCAACCGGTCGGCGTAGAACAGATACGAAATGGAGCCCGCCACCAGAAACGAAGCGATGATGATGTCGATCAACAGACTGATTTGATAAATGCCCGCGCCGACGGCCACCGGCCCGATGCGTTTCAGCAATCGCTTCACATCGTCGGTCAACTTCGGCCACACCAGTTTCGGCATCCAGCCGGCGCGCGCCGTGTGCCACACCATCCACGCCAACTGCACCGCACCACCGATGGCCACACCCCAACTCAAGGCGTGCGCGGGACTCGGCATCAGAGGTGTGAGCGCGAACACCGCCGTGATCAGCGTGATGTTCAAGAGGATCGGCGTCGCCGCCGCCTGCCAGAACTTGTGCAGGGAATTCATGACCCCGCCCAACAGCGAAACCAGGGAGATGAAAATCAAGTACGGAAAGGTGATGCGCATCAGATCGACGGCGAGGTCGTATTTCTCCGGCTCGTCCACGAAACCGGGCGCGATGGCGGCGACCACCCACGGCATGGCCAGCTCGACCACCAGCGTGAACAGCAAAAGCACAGCCAGCAATCCACTTTGCGCCTGGGCGGCGAACGTCGCCGCGCCGTGTTCCGCGTCTCGGTCTTTTTCCGTTTCCAGCTTGCCCGCGAAGATCGGCACGAACGCCAAATTGAACGCGCCCTCGGCGAACAGGCGGCGGAACAGGTTGGGCAACTTGAAGGCGACGAAGAACACGTCCGCCATCCACCCCGCGCCTAAGGCCCACGCGACGGCGACGTCGCGCACGAACCCCAACAGGCGCGAAATCAGGGTCATGGACCCCACGGTGGCGATGGCGCGCAAAAGCACGGACTGGCTCCTCGAACTCCCAAAGCCCCCACCATAACGGCGAGGGCTTAACGGATGCTGAATTGAGGGGCGGGTACTTAGGGTCAGGACCCTAATCACCCACCATGGCGAAAGTAAGGCCCGGCCCGCAAGTGACATACGGGCGCAGACCGGATGCATGGCGTCAAAATGCTACGCCCATCACTTGAATGTCGCGCGTACGACGCCGTGATCGGAAGTGCCGTATTCCTTGTGATGATCTTCATTGAGGTGGTCATTGCGGAAGTCCATGCCCTCGAACGTCCAGACGCGTTTCTTACTATTGTCGTAGAATTCCTCACTGACCAGAATGTGATCCAAGGATTCTTTGATGTTGTTGTGAATGTGCGTGTAATAAACATCGCGCAGACTGCGGTACTCCTGCAGCGTCGCGGCAGAATACAAAGCCGCATCGCTGCCGCCCTTACGCCCGGATACGATATATTTCGGCTGACCGGTCAGGATGTTCAACGTGTTGCTGAGTTGGCTATCGTTCAAATCACCCAACACCACCACCGGCGTGTCCGTCTTCTTCGTCAGATCGGTGAGGATCATGCGCAACGCCGCCGCTTCGACCGTGCGGCGCACGGTGGCCAACGCGTAGCCGATCGAATTGCTGTGCTTCTTGTAATAATCCTTATTCGATTTGTACCAGGACTCGTAATAGATTTTCGACGGGCGGCGGGATTTGAAGTGGCAAACGAAAACGTGAACGGCTTTCTTGTTCGCACTGGGTTTGATTTGGAAATGCAGCACCGGACGGGAAAAGCTGTCGAGTTGGACGGCGATGTCTGACGACTGCGCATCATCGCCACCACTCTGCATGACGAAATTATCGGGGAATTTTTCGATCCATTCCGGCTCGCCCAACAAAATGTCCTTGCGCACCGCACCGCCGCACACGATCCTGCCGCCATTATGGCCTTTCGGTACAAGCAGCTTGTACCGGCTGCCCAGGCGCGCTTGTTTGAACATGCGATCGAGTGAGTCCTTGTGCCACAACTCCTGAAATCCCCATACGTCCGCCGGCATGTCTTTCAGCACACGCGACGACCATTCGATTTTTTTGTCGTATTCCGCCTTGGACCAACCTTTTTTGTTGGTATACATCGGCTTGGCGGGTTCGTTTAGATTGAAAAGATTGAACGAGCCAAAGCTCAAAGTACTGCGTGCCATGATGTGCCCTCCCGTAAGTGTTGTCGCAATGAACATATTGGAGTCACTACTATTACGAGAGCATGACCGGTCGTCACTCTAAAAATAGAATGGGCGGCTATAAGAACCAGGGCTTCAACTTTTTATCGGATCGCCTTTGGCGGTGCCAATGGCGCGCATCAGCACCTGCTTGAGCCCCTCGATCTTATGCTCCGAATCGATCTTCAGGCCGAACACGTCGCGCACGTAGAATACGTCCACCACCCGCTCCCCATAGGTCGAGACATGGGCGGAAACGATCTGCAGGCCGAAGTCGGTGAGCGCGCGGGTGACGTCGTGCAGGAACCCCAGCCGGTTGCGGCCGTTGACCTCGATCACCGTGGAGGACTGGGACGCTTCGTTGTTGACCAGGACGCGGGGCGGCACCTCGAACACGCGGGTGCGCGACGGCATCTGGCGGTCACGCTCGGATTCCAGTTCCGCATGCGGACGGATGCGTCCGGTGAGCACGCCCTCGATGCGCTCCTTGAGCCGGCCCAGCTTGGCGTCCCGGGTGATGGCCTGCCCTTCGATGTCTTGCACCCAGAAGGTGTCCAGCGCCATGCCGTTGCCGAACGTGGTGATGTTGGCGGTGACGATGCTCGCTCCCGACAACGCGATGGCACCCGCGATGGAGGCGAACAAACCCGGGTGATCGTGGGTGTGGATCAGAACTTCGGTGACGTCGATGTTTTCGACTGAGCGGGTTTCGAGCACCAACGGCGTGCCCTTTTCTTGAGCATCGCGGACGATTTCGGCGTGGCGGACGAGCTGGTCGGGCTCATAACTGAGGAAGTAATTGGAGTGGCCCTGCTCCAAGAACCAATCGACCTCTTCAGTCGGCCAATGGTCGAGCTTGTCGATGAGCTTCTTGCGCGCCCGGTCGGCCCGCGATTCGCGCCGCTGTACCGGCAATCCACCCGTCATCAGTTCCTGCGCACTGTAATAAAGCTCGCGCAGCAACGACGCCTTCCAGCCGTTCCAGACGTTGGGTCCCACCGCGCGGGTGTCGGCGACGGTAAGCACCAACAACAAACGCAAACGCTCCGGCGATTGCACCAGATCGACGAAATCGCGGATGGTTTTGGGGTCGTCGATATCGCGTTTGTAGGCGGTGCGGTTCATGTCCAGGTGGTGGAGCACCAGCCAAGACACCGTTTCGGTTTCCCATTCATTGAGTCCAAAGCGCGGACAGAGCCTCTTGGCGATCTCCGCGCCGACCACCGAATGGTCGCCTTCACGGCCCTTGGCGATGTCGTGCAGAAGCACCGCGACGTAAAGCGCCCGGCGGGACTGGCGGGATTGCAGGTCCTTGACCACTTCGGTGCTGAGCGGATGGTCTTGGGCGAGCTTTCCCTGTTCGATCCGCCACAGGATATCGATGGCGCGGATGGTGTGTTCATCCACCGTGTAGACGTGGTACATGTCGTATTGCATCTGCGCCACCACGCGCCCGAAGTCGGGCACGAACTTGCCGAACACGCCCGATTCGTTGAGCCGCACCAGCGCGCGCTTGGGTCCCTTGGGCCACGTCAGCATTTCCAGAAACAGCGCGTTGGCTTCCGGATCGCTACGCACGGTTTTGTCGATCCGCTTCAGATTGCGCGAAACCAGACGCAAGGCGTGGGGATGGATGTCCAGGTCGTAGCGTTCGGCTTCGGCGAACAGGCGCAGCAGATTGACCGGATCTTCTTCGAACACGCGGTCGTGCTCCACCGTCAAACGTCCACCCTCGACTTGGAATCCGGGAATGCGCGTCTTGCGGAAATTAAACGACGGCAACGCGAACAACGGCTTTTTCGTATGTTGGTGTTCCAAAACCGAGCACAGCACGCGGGTCAAATCGCCCACGTCCTTGGCAACCAGGAAATAGTGCTTCATGAAACGTTCCACCGCACGCGAGCCCGCGCGGTCGGTATAGCCCATGCGTTTCGCCAGCTCGCCTTGGATGTCGAAACTGATGGTCTCGTCCGGGCGGTTCGCCAGATAGTGCATGTGTGCGCGCACGGTCCACAAGAACCGCTGCGCCTTGGTGTAACGCCGCGCATCGTCCTTGTGCAGCACGCCTTTTTCCACCAGCCCGGCGATATCGTCGATGCGGTAGATGTACTTGGCGATCCAAAACAGGGTTTGCAGGTCGCGCAGTCCGCCCTTGCCGTCCTTGATGTTGGGCTCCAGCACATAACGGGTGTCGCCCATGCGCTCGTGACGCTCGTCACGCTCTTCCAGCTTGGCCTTCACAAAATTGGATTCACTCCCCCGGATCACATCTTGCTCATAGCGTTCTTCGAAAGTCTGGAACAAGGCATGATCGCCGCTGATCCAACGCGCCTCCAGCAGACTGGTGGAGATGGTCACGTCGGACTTCGCCATCTTGATGGTCTCGTCCACCGTGCGGGTGGCGTGCCCGACCTTGAGGCCCATATCCCACAGCATATAGAGCATCCATTCGACCGCGTCGTTGATGTCGGCTTCGGACTGCTTGGGCAGCAGGAACATCAAGTCCAGATCCGAATGCGGGGAGATTTCCGCACGCCCATAGCCGCCGGTGGCGACCAGGCTCATGGCCTCGAGCGGCAGTTCGTATATGTGAGTGATGGTGAATTCGTGCAACGTGCGGATCAGTTGATCCAGCAAAAACGCGCCCGCGCGCAGCGTGGACGGACCCTTGGCTTCGCCCTCTTCGAAGCGGCGCCGGATTTCCCGACGACCGTCTTCCAAAGCGCCCTTGAACGCTTTGAGGATTTCGCCGCGCACTTTGGGCTTTTTCAGAGCCGCACCACCGCCGTGCGCGGCGGCGATGGCGTCCAGTTCCGCCATGAAGGTCTTGCGGCAAATGACGCCGCGCGGCTTTTTGATGTTCCGGCGCATGCGCGCTCCTTAGGGTCAGAGCCCATTATTGTGATGCGTTTGGCGGCGGTGACTTTTCGTCTGGACAAGGCGGCAAGACCACCGTCATGCCACCCATGACAAGGACTTGGCAACGACGTCCAGACGAAAAAGCACCCCGTCCGATGGATTTGCGAAAACCGCTCCCTGAACGGCGTCAAAACCACTTGAAAGTGGTGTCGCACTTCCGGCGTGCCTTTTCCTTGTCAGGAAACGGTTTTCGCAAACCAAACGCAACAGAATAATGGGCCCTGACCCTAAATACCGAGGGTTCCCCAACCTTTTCAGCCCTGCGTGCGAATCCGCTTGTGCGTTGTATATAAGCTATACTCACCGGGATCGAGAAAGAAATCCGCCAATCGAACTGCAATGATGAGTCCTGACCCTAATCGCGATTTACCGATTTTATATAGTTTTCGCCGCTGCCCCTATGCCATGCGGGCGCGTATGGCGCTGTGGGCCGGTGGTCAGGTGTATGAACTGCGCGAGGTCGTGCTCAAGGACAAACCCGCGCATATGCTGGAACTCTCGCCCAAAGGCACCGTGCCGGTGTTGCTTTTGCCGGGCGGCGACGTGATCGACGAAAGCTTAGATGTTATGGCCTGGGCTTTGGGCCAAAACGATCCGTTGGGTTGGCTGGACACCACCGCCGAAGCCGGCGAACTGGTGCAAACCTGCGATGCGGACTTCAAGGGACATCTCGACCGCTACAAGTACGCCAGCCGCTATGAAGACAGCGACCCCCTGGCGCATCGCCAAGCGGGGGAGGAGTTTGTCCGCCGACTGGACGGCATCCTGGCCCACTCCGCCCACCTATCGGGTGAGCGCCAAACCCTGGCCGATATCGCCATCGCCCCGTTTGTGCGCCAATTCGCTTTGGCGGATTGGGATTGGTTTTTCGACACCCCGTATACCGGCGTTCAGCGCTGGCTTTCCGCGTTTATCGACACACCGCCCTTTACCGCCGTGATGGATAAGTTTCCTCCTTGGCGGCCCGGCGATGCCGAGACCATCATCCGGCCCTGATTGTGGCGCTTCGATGGCAGGGCCGGCGTCCGCCCTTGATCTGACCCGCTTCGGGACCACATCCGAAGAGAACCCTTTTGACCGACTGGAACCGGAATGCGCGCCCATGGTGTTTCGCCAACTGTTCGAACCGCAATCGTCCACCTACACCTACCTGATCGGCTGCAGCGATACCCGCCAGGCGGTGCTGGTCGATCCGGTGCTGGAAACCTTCGCACGCGATCTTGATCTCTTGGCGGACCTGGGGCTGGAACTCGCCTACACGCTGGACACCCACATTCACGCCGATCACCTGACCTCGGCTTTGAAACTCCAGGCCCTGACGGGGGCGAAAATCGCCGTACCGTCCAAAACCGCCATCGGGTGCGCCGACATCCTGGTCAGCGAGGATGCACCTCTCAACGTCGGTACACTCACGCTCCAGCCCCTGTTCACGCCGGGCCACACGGACCACCATTTGTCGTACCTGCTGGACTTAGGAGCCGGTCAAGCGGTGATGACCGGCGATTGCCTGTTGATCGACGGCTGTGGGCGCACGGATTTCCAGGGCGGCTCGTCCGCGGTGCTCTACAAGTCTGTACACAGCAAGCTGTTTACTTTACCCGGTGACGCCTTGGTCTATCCGGGCCACGACTATCAGGGGCGTTCCGTTTCTTCCATCGCCCAAGAACGCACCCGCAATCCGCGCTTGAAGGACGGCACCGGCGAAGCGGAGTTCGTCAAGATCATGGCGGAGTTGGGTTTGCCCTATCCGCAAAAGATGGATCTGGCGGTGCCCGCCAACATGCTCTGCGGGCAGTGCCCCGACGACGTGCCGGAAGAGTTGGACAAGCTTTGCGAGATCGCCGTGCAGGGCTGAACGTCCGCTGGGCCATCCGCTGATGTGGGCACCGGCGCCAGCTTAGCTTTGCAGCCAGCCTTCGACCACGTCCATGAGATGCCGGAACGCCGCATCGGCAGGCAAGGCATCATCGCTCATATGATGCAGCAACAGCCCTTCGATCGCCGCGACGCACAACATCGCCCGCGCTCGGGCATCTTCTGCGCCGTGGCCGTGGGTCAAAAAATGGCGCGCCAACACCTCGATCCAACCCTTGGACAGGGTTTTGACAAACGGGCTGTAAGCCGGGTCGCGGCTCGTCAGACCCGTGGCCCACAATTGCAGGGTCAGCACATGCAGCTTTTGCGCGTCCGGGCGCATCAATTGATCGCTCCACAACACGCGCAATTGCCGGGCCAGGCCGGCGGCTTCGAACTGTTGCACGCCCAACATCCAGCGTCGGGCGATTTCCGCCAACACCGCTTCCAGCAGGCCGGTTTTCGAGCCGAAGTGATACACCAGCATGCGCGCAGACGTGTTCAAATCGCGCGCCACCAGACGCAGGGAAAAGGCTTCCGCGCCATGGTTCAAAAGCCAGTGGGTTGCACCGCTCAACAACCGGGTCTTGGTGTCCTGGCGAATGGGAAGGGGAGCAGGGGGCGACATGGCGGGGGCAGACGAGGAAGGGATCGGCATGATTGGATATCCTCAATGCGACATTGTTCGTGAAGTGTAACATACGTTACATGTAACAGTCGTTACATTTTTTAAAAATGCGATGTGGTTTCTCGATGCGCCCGATAAAGGCGTCAACGAAAAAGAATTCGTGAAAATATGGCGGCGTTGGATTTGTCCGATCCGCACTGGATTAATGATGGCCGCGAATGCCGTACGAATGCCCCAGCGGCGTGCCGAACGAACGGGACGTGCTCTGTGGGACACGCCGCTTCGCTGGAGCTAGGGTCGAAAAACCGCAATGCTCAGCCGAACTCAGTTGTGGCGGGAATAGATTTGATAGCCCTTTTCGCCGAACAACACCACGGCGTAGGGGTCCTTGATGTCGCCTTGCTCCATGCCGGGCGAACCAATGGGCATGCCGGGCACCGCCAGTCCGCGGGCCTCGGGTTTTTCTTGGAGCAAGCGTTTGACATCAGAAGCGGGCACATGGCCTTCGATGACGTAGCCGTCGATCATCGCGGTGTGGCAAGATTCCATCTGCCCCGGAACACCCATTTGCGCCTTGATCGGCTCCAGATCGTAGGTGTCGCGCACATCGACGGTGATGCCGCTGTCCTCGATGTGTTCGATCCACGCCGTGCAGCAGCCGCAGGTGGGGGATTTGTAGACCACCATGTTGGCGGCTTCGGCACTGGAAACGCCATTCGTATCGGTCGAGTACGACCACACGCCCAATCCGCCCGCCACCACAAGAATACCGAGCGCCGCGAGTTTCATCGTCTTTGCAAATGCCATGACACGCTGTCCTATCCGAGAAGGAAGCAGAGAGGGTAACGCAGCACTTTAATATGGTCAAAACAAGGCCGGACGTTCAGCCGTCCGCATCCATGGACTTAAGCCGGTAGAGGAAATCGAGCGCTTCGCGCGGCGTCATTTCATCGGGCAGCACGGCCTTGACCGCATCCTCCACTTCGGACGATTGGCGCGGACCGCCCTGACTTCCATGAGGCTGGCCGGGATTCGCGGGCGCATGGGAGAACAGCGGCAGATCGTCGGCAAGCTTGGTGACGGTGGAGGATTGCTCCCCTTCCTCCAACGATTTCAGGATCTGTTCGGCACGCGCCACCACCTTCGGCGGCAGGCCCGCAAGCTGGCCCACGTGAATGCCGTAGGAGCGGTCCGCCGCACCCGGCCCGACTTCGTGCAGGAACACCACTTCACCCTGCCATTCCTTGACTTTCATAGCATGGCATGTAAGCCCGTCGAGCTTGGCTTGCAGCGCCGTCAGTTCGTGGTAATGGGTGGCGAACAGCGCGCGACACGTGTTGACCTCGTGCAGATGTTCGATCACCGCCCAGGCGATGGACAGGCCGTCGAAGGTCGACGTGCCACGCCCGATTTCGTCCAGGATCACCAGGGCGTGTTCACCCGCTTGGTTCAAAATCGCCGCCGTTTCGACCATTTCCACCATGAAGGTCGAGCGTCCGCGCGCCAGATCGTCAGCCGCGCCGACACGTGAGAACAGCCGGTCCACCACGCCGATGCGCGCCGAGGCCGCAGGCACGAAGCTGCCCATCTGTGCCAACACCGCGATCAATGCGTTTTGGCGCAGGAACGTCGATTTACCGGCCATGTTGGGTCCGGTCAACAGCCACAAGCGCCCGGCTTCGTCGTTTTGCGCGCAATCGTTGGCGATGAATTTTTCGCCGTCTTGCTCAGTGAGGGCGGCTTCGACCACCGGGTGGCGGCCTTGGCCGATTTCGAAGTCGCGGCTTTGATCCACCACCGGGCGGGTCAAACGCTGCTCCCCCGCCAATTCGGCCAAACCCGCCGCCACATCCAGTTTGGCCAAGGCGCGGGCGGCCAAGGCGATGACGTCGGCGTTTTGGATGACGCGGGTGCAGAGCGTCTCGAACACCTCCAGCTCCAGCGCCACCGCGCCGTCGGCGGCGCGCGCAATCTTGCCTTCCAGTTCCGAAAGCTCCACCGTGGAAAAGCGCACCGCATTGGCCATGGTTTGGCGGTGGATGTAGGGGCTTTCGCCCCCCTTGGCCCCACCCTTGATTTCAGCCATCAGCTTGTCGGCCTGCTTGGCGGGCACTTCGATGAAGTATCCCAGCACGTTGTTGTGCTTGACCTTCAGCGACGTTATGGCGGTGTCCGCCTGATAGTCGCCTTGCAGACCCGCAATCAGGCGGCGGCTTTCGTCGCGGAGCGTCCTCAATTCATCCAGGTCGGGACGGAACCCTGCGCGCACGAAGCCCCCGTCGCGTGCCAGCACCGGCAGCTCGTCGTCCAGCGCCGCCGAAAGCTCCCCTACCAGCTCACCGTGCGCGCCCAAGTTTTCCAAACTGCCTTCAAGGCCCTTGGGTATGGTCATGCCCTGAAACAAATCGCGTGCTTCCGCCGTCAGGCCCAGACCATCCTTGATCGCAGCCAGATCGCGCGGACCGCCGCGCGCCAACGTGATGCGCGTGAGCGCACGCTCCAAATCCGGACAACGGTTCAAAAGTGCGCGCAAGTCTTCGCGGGTGCGCGGTTCATCGATGCAGAACTGCACGTCGCAAAGCCGCGCTTCGATGGCTTGAACGTCGGTCAGCGGCGCGGCCAAACGCTCCGCCAGTTCGCGCGCGCCCGCGCCGGTGACGGTGCGATCGATCACGGACAACAGCGAGCCTTTGCGCGTACCGGTGAGCGTTTCGGACAGTTCCAGATTGCGCCGCGTCGCAGCATCGATCTCCATCACACCGCCCGATGCAATGCGCATGAGCGGTGAAATGCGTGGCAGTTTGCCCTTTTGCGTCAGCTCCACGTAATCCAAGAGCGCGCCGGCGGCCGCGATTTCCGCGCGCGAAAACCCACCGAAGGCCTCCAGCGTCTTCACGCCGAACACCGCTTCGAGGCGTTTTTTCGCATTGGTGCTGTCGAACCGCGCAACCGGCTGCGGGGTCAAGGCCTCCCGCCAATCGCCCAGCACGGGTTTGAAGGTTTCGCGCTCATAGAGGCTGTCCGGATGCAGCACTTCGCCGGGCTTGAGCCGCGCCAACTGCGCACCCAGTTGATCCGCACCGGATGCCTGGGCGAAAAACTGTCCCGTCGAGACATCAATCCAAGCGAGCCCCAGCGCGCCTTGCGCTTCGGCGATGGCGGCCAGGTAATTGTTGGCGCGCGCATCCAAAAGCGAATCTTCGGTGATGGTGCCGGGCGTGACCACGCGGATCACTTCGCGGCGCACCACGGACTTGGCGCCGCGCTTTTTCGCTTCCGCCGGGTCTTCGGTCTGTTCGCACACGGCAACGCGATAACCCTTGCGGATCAGGCGCGAAAGATATTGTTCGTGGCTGTGCACCGGCACGCCGCACATGGGGATATCGTCGCCGTTGTGTTTGCCGCGCTTGGTCAGCGTGATGTCCAGGGCTTCGGCGGCTTTGACCGCGTCGTCGAAAAACAGCTCGTAAAAATCGCCCATGCGATAGAACAACAACGCGTCCGGATGGGCCTCCTTGATGGACAGGAACTGCGCCATCATGGGTGTGGTCTGGGGCGTAGCTGCGCTGTCCTTGGGTTTGGGCGCGTTGGGGCTTGCGGGCTCAGAATTCATCTTGGCGTCATGGGAATCCGGTTCTAAAAGGTCGACCACCTTACCCACCGCGAAGCCCCCCGATCAACACGTCAAACGGGGTTGGACTGTGGATAGAAGCGACGTAACATAGGTCCAGACCCTAAGGGCCTAAAATAAAAGTAAGAAAGTCATTTTTGGAGGCCACCTTGACCCATCCCTCACCCGCCGTCCGCGAAGCCGTGGGCGTTTTCAAAAACCGCGAATCGTTCGAAGCCGCCGTGCACCACCTGTTGGACAACGGGTTCGAGCGCTCCGACCTGTCCGTATTGGACAGCCACGAATCCCTGGACGCGGCGGGCAAACCCGGCAAGCCGTTCAAGGACGTGCTCACCGCGCTGGTCGGCGAAATCAAGTATGAAGGCCCTTTGGTCGCCTCCGGCGCGATCCTGCTCGCGGGCGGGCCGACGGCGGCAATGATCGCATCCGTGATCGGCGCGGCGACGGCGGGCGTGGCGGCCAAGGAAGTGCTCGACGAAGTGACCGCGACGCCGCAAACGGAAAACTTCGCGAATGCGCTCGCTGCAGGCGGCGTGATCTTGTGGGTGACGTGTGCCGACGGCGTCAAAGAAGCCGAAGCCCTGAAAGTGCTTGAACAGTTCGACGGGGCCAACGTACATATGCACGAACGCCGCCCCGCCTGACCGGTGTGAGGCTGGCGCATCACTCCTATTTGAAAGACCTCCCCTTATGTCCCGCAACATTCCCGACGACGAAGCCGATCACTCCACCGACCAAGAAGCCCTGGTGATGCACGCCAGCGGACGGCCCGGCAAACTGGAAATCCACCCCACCAAGCCGCTCACCACCCAGCGCGATCTGTCTCTGGCCTACAGCCCCGGCGTCGCCGCACCGTGCAAGGAGATCGAACGCGACCGGCATTTAGCCTACGACTACACCGCCAAGGGCAACATCGTGGCGATCATTTCCAACGGCACCGCCGTGTTGGGCCTCGGCGATCTGGGCGCGCAAGCGTCCAAACCGGTGATGGAAGGCAAGGCGGTTCTGTTCAAGCGCTTCGCCGACATCGACGGCATCGATCTCGAAGTCGACACTCGCGATACCGACGAATTCATCAACTGCGTCAAGCTGTTGGGCCCCACCTTCGGCGGCATCAATCTGGAAGACATCAAAGCGCCGGAATGCTTTATCATCGAGCAGCAACTGCGCGACATGATGGACATCCCGGTGTTCCACGACGACCAGCACGGCACCGCCATCATCACCGCCGCTGGCCTGATCAACGCCTGCGATTTGACGGGCCGCACCATCGAGGACGTCAAAGTGGTGGTCAACGGCGCGGGCGCGGCGGCGATCGCATGCATCGAATTGGTGCAGGCATTGGGCGTGAAGCCGGAAAACACCGTCATGTGCGATTCCAAGGGCGTGATTTACCAAGGCCGCGAAGAAGGCATGAATCAGTGGAAGGCGGCGCACGCCGCACCGACCGACGCTCGCACTCTGGCCGAGGCCCTGGTGGACGCGGATGTGTTTTTGGGGCTCAGCGTCAAGGGCGCCGTGAGCCAGGAGATGGTGGAGAAAATGGCGGATCAGCCGATCATCTTCGCCATGGCCAACCCGGATCCGGAAATCCGCCCCGAAGACGCCAAGGCGGCGCGCGACGACGCCATCATCGCCACGGGGCGCTCCGACTATCCCAACCAGATCAACAACGTTTTGGGCTTTCCCTATATCTTCCGCGGCGCCTTGGACGTGCGCGCCACCACCATCAACGAAGACATGAAGGTCGCCGCCGCCCACGCCATCGCATCATTGGCGCGCGAAGACGTGCCCGACGAAGTGGACATGGCGTATTCCGGCCATCACTTGAAATACGGGCCGGATTATCTGATCCCGGCACCCTTCGATCCGCGCCTGATCACCACCGTACCGCCCGCCGTGGCACAGGCGGCGATGGAATCGGGCGTCGCCCAGCGCCCGATCATCGACATGGATGCGTACAGGAACGAGCTCACCGCGCGCATGGACCCGACCGCGCCAAGCCTTCAGGCGATTTTCGAAGATGTGCACCTGCATCCCCGCCGCGTGGTATTCGCCGAGGGCGAGGAGGAGAAATCCATCCGCGCCGCCGTGGCGTTCTACAATGCCGGCTATGGTTTTCCCATCCTGGTCGGCCGCGAAGAACAGGTACACGAAAAATTGCGCGAGTTGGGCCTGCCCAAGCTGGACGGGGTGGAGATCACCAACGCCAAGCTGTCCGATGCGACGGAACGCTACATCGACGCCATGTATGAGCGCATGCAGCGCGAAGGCAAACTGTTCCGCGACTGCCAGCGCATGGTCAACCAGAACCGCAACATCTTCGCCGCCTGCATGGTCGCCCAGGGCGACGCCGACGCCATGGTCACGGGGCTGACGCGCAACTATCACGTCGCACTGGGCGACATCACCCGGGTGATTGACCCGTGCGAGGACCAATCGGTCTTGGGGTTGACGTTGCTGGTCGCCCAAGGCCGCACAGTGTTCTTGGCGGACACCGCCGTCAATGTCATGCCCGACGCCCAACAGTTGGCCGACACCGCCATCCAGGCCGCCGCCAAGGTCCGCCATCTGGGCCAGGAGCCGCGCGTCGCCATGATGGCCTTTTCCAACTTCGGCAATCCCATGCCCGAACGCACCCAGGTGGCGCGCGAGGCCATGCGGATTTTGGACAACGCCAACGTCGGTTTCGAATACGAAGGCGAGATGAACGCCGAAGTCGCACTGGATTACGATCTGCAGCACCGCGTCTATCCCTTCACGCGCCTCTCGGGCCCGGCCAACGTGTTGGTGCTGCCGGGCCTGAACGCGGCCAGCATTTCCGCCGGTCTGGTGCAGCAACTGGGCGGCGGCACGGTGATCGGACCTTTGCTTCTGGGCATTTCCAAGCCCGCGCAGATCGCGCCCATGGGCGCGACCGTGTCCGACCTGGTCAACCTCGCGGCCTTGGCCGCGCACGATGCCATTTAACGGGCGATTTAACGGGCCATTTAAAGGGGCGATCTAAAGTTCATGGCGAAGTTCTTCGATACGATCACCGACCAACAGCGCGACCGCATCCAAGAACAGAAAGTGTTCTTCGTCGCCACCGCGCCCACAGCCACAGAAGGCTGCGTCAACGTCTCACCCAAGGGCATGGACAGCTTTCGCATTCTCGATGCAAATTGCGTGGCCTACCTGGACTTGACCGGCAGCGGCAACGAGACGTCGGCGCATTTGAACGACAACGGCCGCATTACGCTCATGTTTTGCGCGTTCGAGGGCGCGCCCAGCATCATCCGCCTTTACGGCCACGGCCGGGTGGTGACGCAAACCAGCGACGAATGGCATCGGTTTGCGGCGCTGTTCCCGGACTACCCCGGCGCGCGCCAGGTCATGGTCATCGACGTGGACCAAACTCAGGATTCATGCGGCATGTCCGTGCCGCTGTTTGACTACCGGGGCGACCGCCAAGAGCTGGTGGAGCATTGGGACAAAAAAGGCATCGACGGCGTGCGTCAATACTGGGCGGATAAAAACGCCCAAAGCATCGATGGGCTCAAGCCCTATCCCCTGGATGACTGAATCCGGCCCTTTGATGATGCTGAAGCCGGGCGACGATCGGCGTCTCTGAATTGTCTGCCCTGCCCTACAGCCCCAAACAACCTTCGTGCCGGGTAGAGTTACCCACACGCGGCGAAGATTCCCACCTGTCCCGATTGTAACAAATCTGTTACATAGCTTGCAGACACAATAAAAGTATCCGTGCGGGGCTGATATGGGGGGAGCTCGATCCATGGCCGATACGCCAACTGCACCCAATGCGAAACATAAGACCACCCTGGATAAGGATCTTAAAAAACTCTCCACCTTGGAGGCGGCGACCCAAACCCAAGGCCAAGTTGCAGCACGCATCGGCTTCGGCCTGTTGTTCTTGGTCGGCGTTTGGATTTTCGCCGCCAATCAGGGCGTGCATGTAAGCCCGTTTGTCATCGCCGCCGCCGTGATCGGCGGTTATATGGCGATGAACATCGGCGCCAACGACGTCGCCAACAACGTCGGACCGGCGGTGGGCTCCAAGGCGCTGACGCTGGGCGGTGCGATCTTGATCGCCGCGGTGTTCGAGGCCGGCGGCGCGCTGATCGCGGGCGGCGACGTGGTTTCGACCATCAAAAAAGGCATCATCGACCCGGGTCTCATGCCCGACGCCACCACCTTCATGACGGCCATGATGGCGGCACTGTTGGCCGCGGCGCTGTGGCTCAACCTGGCGACCTATTTCGGCGCACCGGTGTCCACCACGCACGCCATCGTCGGCGGGGTGATGGGCGCGGGCATCGCCGCGACGGGGTTCGGCGCGGTCAACTGGCCAACCATGGCGAAGATCGCGGCCAGCTGGGTGATTTCTCCGGTTTTAGGCGGGGTCATCGCCGCGGCGTTCTTGTACTTCCTGAAAATCAACGTCTTGTTCAAGGACGACAAAATCGCGGCAGCGAAGCGCTGGGTCCCAGTGGTGGTGGCGATCATGGCGGGCGCGTTCACTATGTATCTGATGACCAAGGGCATCAAGAAGCTCTACAAGCCCAGTTGGACGGAAACGATCCTGGCCGGCATCGCGGTTTACGGGGCCGCCTGGGCGTTGACCCGCGCGCGCATCACGGCCAAAGCGCAAAACCTGGAAAACCGGCGCAAGTCCGTCAATACCTTGTTCGTCATCCCGTTGATCATATCCGCGGCTCTGCTGTCGTTCGCCCACGGCGCGAACGATGTGGCCAACGCGGTCGGCCCCTTGGCGGCGATCGTGTCCGCGTCCGGCAGCGGCGAAATCGTCACCAAGGCGGGGATTCCCCTGTGGGTGATGCTGGTGGGCGCGGTGGGCATTTCCATCGGCCTGATGCTGTTCGGCCCGAAACTGATCCGCACCGTGGGCCAGGAAATCACCAAGCTCAATCCGGTGCGCGCCTTTTGCGTGGCGCTTTCGGCCGCCATCACGGTGATCATCGCCTCGGCTTTGGGTCTGCCGGTGAGCTCCACGCACATCGCGGTGGGCGGCGTGTTCGGTGTGGGGTTTCTGCGCGAATATCTCAACCGCCGCCACGCACAGCAGCGCCACTACGACCGTCTCGCCGCCGCCGAGGCCGGTGCGGGCGCGGCGCTGCACACGGTGGAGGACGTGACGCCCGCATTGCAGCACGTCCCCACGGATCCCGAATCCACAGGTTCTAAAGCGGAACGCAAAGCCCAGAAGCGCAAACTGGTGCGCCGCCAGCATGCCTGGACCATCGCGGCGGCGTGGGTGATCACCGTGCCCGTCGCCGCAGCTTTGGCCGCAACCCTGTACTTCGCGATGATGAGCTTGGGGTTGAAGCCGTAAACCCCAAACGACCCACACGTGAAAGGGGTGCACGCGAAGTCGCCGCGTTTCGCGCAATGACATCGCTGGTAAGGCTGGGGCCTACTTCACCCCCAGCACCTCCACCGATTTGACGATTACGTCGGCGCCGGCGTTGATCAGGGCGACGGCGTCGAACGGGTCGCGGAAGCTGGTGTCGCGCGCGCGCATCACCTGTTTTCCGTCCAACGTCACCACCATCCGGCCGTCTTTCGCACGGGTCCAATCCAAGCTATGGACTTTCTGGTCCTCCAGCCCGTCGATGCTCACGCTGTCGATGCGCCCTTCGCCCCGGGACGTGACGCGCAGCAGTTCCAGGGACGCGCCGCGCGCGGTCTGCTTGGGCGCATAAACCACGCGGTAGCCCGCGCCACCGCTCCCCTGGGTCACGGCGAAGGCGTAATCGCCTTCCCCGGTCCAGGACGAAAACTGGGCGGTGATGGCAAACGCGTTGGAGATGCGGGTCTTGGCGCTTAGCACGGCCGGTTCCGCCTTGGGCGCGGGTTGAGCTTGCTGGCTCTGGGATTTGTTCTTGTTCGCGCCCTGCAGCACCGCGCCGAGGATCGAGATGGCAAGCTCCTCCTTGCTCAACTTGCCATCGCCGCCCGAAGAGGCCGCCGCGCCGACCACCGCCTTGGAACGCAGGCCATAGCCTTGCTCCACCCAGAACTCGCCGGTGATCAGGTTCCAGGTGGGGGCCTTGGTGAAATCGCCGTCCATGAAGTCGTCGAACAACACCCGGTCCGACCACGGGCGCTCATAGCGCGCCATCAAATCGCGCAGGTCTTTCAGAAACAGACGGTCCGCCGCGCGGGCTTTTTCGGCCTCATCCACTAGGGTCTTCAGATCTTTCAACAGATTTTGCGTGCTCGCGTCCGCAGCCTGGCCACTGCCCGGCGGAGCCCAGGTGGAATAGCGCCCGGACTGGGCGTCCGCACTCAAGGGCGCAATGGCGGCAGCGGCAAAAGCGCTGACCAACAGGACGCGGCGCAAAGTGGTGAACGTCATCAAAACAGGCCTCCCGTGAGTTTCTTTTGCGTCACCTTATCAAGGGTTTTTCAGCGCTTCCAGGGCGCGGGCGTGCAAATCCGCGCTGTCCGGCCCGAAGCAGCAGAACGTCACTTGTTTCGGCAGTTCGTGCCCGGCCAGAAAATCGGCCACCGTGGCCACCGCGATCTTGGCCGCACGCTCCGGAGGGAAACCGTAGATGCCGGTGGAGATGGCGGGAAAGGCGATGGTCGCCACCCCCTTCCCCGCTGCGACTTCCAAGGCGCGGCGATAGCTCGACGCCAGATGATCGTCTTCTCGGGAACCGCCGCCGTGCCAGATGGGGCCGACCGCATGCACCACGTACTTTGTCGGCAGGTTGTAGCCACGCGTGATTTTGGCGTCGCCGGTGGCGCACCCGCCCAGGGTGCCGCATTCCACCGAAAGCTCCGGTCCGGCGGCGTGGTGAATCGCACCGCACACCCCGCCCCCCGCAACCAGTTGCGGATTGGCGGCGTTGACGATGGCGTCGACATCCAAGGTGGTGATGTCGGCTTCGATCACGCTTAAGCGGGCGAAAAGGTCCTCTCCCATGGGCGCAGTATAGCAAAAGGGCGCCGCCGGAGTCTTTCCGCGCCGCCCTTGCCGAGTGGTTTCGTTTAAGGTTGAGGCTTAACCTTCGGCCTTGTCTTTTTCCTTGGCGCGTTCGACGCCCTGGCGGATCAGCTCGAACGCTTCTTCCGCTTCGCCCCACTTGCGCACTTCCACCCACTTGCCCTTTTCCAGGTCCTTGTAGTGGGCGAAGAAGTGGGCGATCTGTTCCAGCATGATCGGGCGGATATCGCGGAAGCTGCCGACGTTTTCATAATAGGGGTGCAGACGGTCCACCGGTACGCACAGAATCTTTTCGTCGATGCCGCTTTCGTCTTCCATCATCAGCACGCCGATGGGGCGCGACGGGATCACCACGCCCGGCGCAACCATGTGCTGGCCCAACACCGCGGCATCCACCGGATCGCCATCGTCAGAAAGGGTGTGAGGGATAAAGCCGTAATTGCACGGATAGTGCATGGCGGTGTGCAGGAAGCGGTCCACGAACATGGCGCCCGAGGCCTTGTCCAGTTCGTATTTCACCGGGTTGCCGCCCATGGGCACTTCGATGATAACGTTGCATTCGTAGGGCGCGTTGTCGCCGATGGGAAGCTGGGAGATATCCATTTGAACCATCCGTGTTTGAATCGCGTGGGGATGCGGCGTTTATGTTGCGCCGCACAATAGGTGCTGTATGCCATGGATCAGACATCAGGTCCAGCGCTTTGGCGGGTTTTTTATGACCGCCTTAATATGCAAAAACCCTAATGTTTTGGCGCGATTCTCGGCATGATACGCGCGACGAACACGATCAGGACCAAAGGGATAACCCCGATCGCGGCGCAGCCGATAAAGAACGTGGCGTAGCCCACCACCTCCACCGCCACACCGGAATAGCCCGCGATCAACTTGGGCAGCAACAACATCATGGAGCTGAACAACGCGTACTGGGTCGCGGTGAAACCTTTCGATGTCAGACCGGACAAATACGCCACGAACGCGGCGGACGCGATCCCGCCCGACAGGTTGTCCGCCGCGATCACGGCGGCGAGCATCCAGATTTGCGGCCCCATGCCCGCCAACACGGCGAACAGCGCGTTGGTTACGGCGACCAGCACGCCGCCCACAAACAAGGTCTTGATCACCCCGTAGCGCGCGGTCAGCAACCCGCCGACGAAGCCACCGATGATGGTGGCGATCAGGCCGAAGCCCTTGGTGATGCGTCCGATGTCCTGCTTCTCGAACCCTAAGTCCACATAAAACACGTTCGCCATCACGCCCATGACCACGTCGGAGATGCGAAACGTCGCCACCAACGCCAACACCAACAGCGCCGTGCGGCCATAACGGTGGAAAAAATCCATGAACGGATCGACATAGGTTTCCTGGGCCACGCCGTGAGAAATCAGGCGCGCACGCACCAAGGCCCAGCCGGTCACCAGCGCCGCCAAAACGGCAACACCCAGACGTACGCTCTGGCCGAGGAACCCTTTAACGGGGACCTCATAGCGCCCCCACAATACGAACACCGCGACGAACGCGCTGGCCGCCAGCACGAACAGGGCGACGAAGCGCACGTAATCCATGGTGCTTTGCAGCTTTTCGGATGTGCCGTTTTGGTACTGGGGCTCGCGGATCACCAAGGTGGTCAAAACGCCCACGCCCATCACCCCCATCATCGCGAAATAGGTGGTGCGCCATGCGTTGTAATCGTAGCCTTCCACCACATCCAAGATACCCGCCAACTCCAGCGCACCCGCGCCGGCCACCAGCATGCCCAAACGATAGCCTGCGATGTAGGCGGCGCTCATCAGGCCTTGCAGGTTTTCTTCAGCCGCTTCGATGCGGTACGCGTCAATAACGATGTCCTGGGTGGCACTGGAAAAACCCAACATCACCGCACCCAACGCCATGGTGGTCAGGTTCTGGACGGGATCGGTCACCGCCATCCAGGCCAGGGCCGCCAAAATCAGGCCTTGGGCCACCAGCAACCAGGAACGCCGCCGTCCGAGCACACGCGACAGCACCGGCACCGGCAGTTTGTCGATCAACGGCGCCCACACGAACTTGAAGCCGTAGCCCAGGGCGGCCCAACTGAAAAAACCGATGGCCGCGCGCTCCACGC
>JANQJR010000024.1 GCA_028281525.1 Magnetovibrio sp. | reverse complement strand
GTCAAAAGGTCCACCAATTCGTCGAGGTACGCAAGGTTGCCGGTCGCCAAACGCACCGCATCGGCCACACGGCCCACCGTACGCCGGTCGCCTTCTTTCAATAAATTCAACATTTTGCCCATGACGGGCAGTGTAGCATGAAAGGATTACTTGGTTGAAGCGGCCAAAGGTTTGTATTGGGCGATTTCTTCGTCGCTCAGGCCCTGAAGCTCATGCGGGAACACCAGCCATTTATCCGTGGTGTGCATGTAGTAGTCGGGTTCGAAATCCACTTTGCGCAAGGTCGGCTTGTAATAGACCGTGGCGACCCGGATGGTGCCGGGCGTGTTGGCGCGCGACAGGCGCCTGATGGCATCGATCACCGCGCCAACGCTGCGTCCGGTGTCGAACGTATCGTCGATGATCAGCAGGGAATCCTCGGCATTCGCGTTTTCGACGATGTAGTGCAATCCGTGCACGCGGATTTCCTGTGTCTGCTCTCCAATCCCGGTGTAGGATGAAGTACGGATGGAAATGTGATCCGTCGGCGCTCCGTTGTGCGCCAGCCATTCCTGCACCGCGATTCCCACCGGCGCGCCGCCCCGCCAGATGCCGACGATGTAATCCGGGCGGAATCCATCGTCGAAAATCCGCCGCGCGAGCCGGTAGGAATCTTCCAAAAGCTGGTTGGCGGAAATGAAGATCTTATCGTTCATGGATCATCCAAACGCATAATGCAAAACGCCCAAGACCGCCACCAGCAGAACCGCCGGATTGGCCTCGTCGAATTTGCCGCTGGCGATCTTCACCACCGCATAGGTGATGAACCCGATGGCGATGCCGTTGGCGATGGAAAACGTCAACGGCATCAAGATCGCCGCCAAAACCGCGGGCGCGTATTCGGTGACGTCGTCCCAATCGATGTCCAGCATATTGCGCATGAAGTGCGTGGCGACGAACACCAGCGCCGCGCCGGTGGCGTAGGCCGGAATGCTTTTTGCCAGCGGCGCGAAGCCCAGACACAGCAGGAAGAAGATCGCGACCACTAAAGCGGTCAGGCCGGTGCGTCCGCCTTCCTTGATGCCGGCCGCGCTTTCGATATAGGACGTGGTGTTGGAGGTGCCGAACAGAGAGCCCACGACAGTCGCAACCGAATCGCTGATCACCGCACGGCCGATGTTTTCGATCTTACCGTCCGGGCCGATCTTGCCCGCAATGTTGGCGACGGACGTGAGCGTGCCGGCGGTGTCGAAGAAATCCACGAACAACAGCGCGAACACCACGCCAATCATCGCCGCGGTCAATGCGCCCGCAATATCCAGCTTAAACAGCGTCGGCTCCAGGCTGGGGACCGAACCGACGATGCCCGCCAGTTCCGACGTGCCGCTGAGCCAGCCGACGAGGCTCACCGCGATGATGCCGATGACAATGCCGCCCGGTATGCGCAGCTTGTCCAACACCACCATGATGGCGAAGCCGATCATGAACAGCATCACCGGCAGGCTGGTGAAATCGCCGAGCCCCACCAGGGTCGCTTCGTTGTCGACCACCACGCCCGCGTTTTTCAAGCCGATGATCGCCAGAAACATGCCGATGCCCGCGCCGATGCCGAGCTTCAAGGACCGGGGAATCGAATTGATCACCCATTCGCGCAGACCGGTGAGACTCAGGAGCAGAAACAGCACGCCGCTGACGAACACCGCGCCCAGCGCCACTTCCCATGGCTGCTTCATGCCGATCACGATGCCGAAGGTGAAGAACGCGTTGAGCCCCATGCCGGGCGCCATCGCCACCGGCCAGTTCGCCCACAGCCCCATGATCGCGGTGCCGACCATGGCGGCGATGATGGTCGCGACGAACACAGCGCCGAAATCCAGGCCGCCGGTGGACAGGATCGCGGGGTTGACCACGATGATGTAGGCCATGGTCAGGAACGTCGCGAAACCCGCGAGGAATTCGGTGCGGATGGAACTACCCTTGGCGGTCACGCCAAAGTATTGATCGAGCCATTGCATGAGAGAGGTCCTTCTTCCCCAGAACGTGAAGTACATCTGATCCCAATCGGTATCGAATCACGCCACGAACCGCATACCCGGTCAATCAAAAAGCCGCTTTCATGCTGTTTACAGCCCGGATACGAGACCATATATAGTCCCGATGGATAAAAAAACGCCCCCTAAGGTCGGTATCATCTCGCTGGGTTGCCCCAAAGCGCTGGTCGATTCGGAACGCATCCTCACCAAGCTGGGCGCGGAAGGGTACGCAGTTTCCGAAAGCTACGAAGGCGCGGACGTGGTGCTGGTCAACACCTGCGGTTTCATCGACAGTGCCCGCGAAGAAAGCCTGGAAGCCATCCAGGAAGCCATGGCGGAAAACGGCCGGGTAATCGTCACCGGGTGTCTCGGCATCGACGAAGGCGCAATCCGCGAGGTCGCGCCCGGTGTGCTCTCCGTCACCGGCCCGCATCAATACGAACAGGTGGTCGAGGCCGTGCACGATGCGGTGCCGCCATTGCACGATCCGTACGTGGACCTGATCGGTCCGGAAGGCATGAAGCTGACGCCGCGCCACTATTCGTATCTGAAAATTTCCGAAGGCTGCAACCACAGCTGCAAGTTCTGCATCATCCCCGATATCCGCGGACCGCTCGCCAGTCGTCCGGCAGGCGATGTGTTGCGCGAAGCCGAACGCCTGGTCGAAAGCGGCGTGAAGGAGTTGCTGGTGATCAGCCAGGATACCAGCGCCTATGGGCTCGACCTGAACTACGCCGAAAGCGATTGGTGTGGAAACGCGATCAAGACCGACATGTACAACTTGGCCAACGCGCTGGGGAATTTGGGCGCTTGGGTGCGGCTGCACTATGTCTACCCCTACCCCCACGTGGACAACGTGATCGAACTGATGGCGGATGGCAAAATCCTGCCGTATCTGGACATCCCCTTCCAGCACGCGAGCCCCGGCGTTCTGAAATCCATGGCGCGGCCCGCACATGCGGAAAAGGTCTTGGAGCGGATCGAAAAGTGGCGCGCCATCTGTCCCGACATCGCGATCCGCTCCACCTTCATCGTCGGTTATCCCGGCGAGACGGAAGACGACTTCGAAACGCTTCTGGATTTCCTGGAAGACGCGCAGTTGGACCGGGTCGGCTGTTTCCAATATGAAAACATCGACGGCGCAAAGGCCAATGCCCTGCCGGGTCACGTGGACCCGGAAGACAAGCTCAGCCGGTGGGAGCGGTTCATGGAACTGTCCCAGGATATTTCGGAGCGCAAACTGATGGATCGCATCGGCTCGACCCTGGACGTGCTCATCGACGACGTGGATGAGACAGGTGCGGTGGGCCGCTGCTACGCCGACAGCCCGGAAATCGACGGCAACGTCTATCTGGAAAACGCCACCGGCCTGCAACCGGGCGATCTGGTCAAAGCCACCATCATCAAATCCGGAGCCTATGACCTCTGGGGAGAATTGAAATGAGCCTCAAAGCCGCCGTTATTCCCGTCACGCCCCTGCAGCAGAACTGCACCCTGATGTGGTGCGACGAAACCATGAAAGGCGTGGTCATCGATCCCGGCGGAGATGTGGACACCTTGATGGAGGCGGTCGAAAAGTTCGCATTCACCGTGGACAAGGTGTTGCTGACCCATGGTCACTTCGACCATGTGGGCGGGGCCATGGATTTGGCGGAGCGTACCGGCGCGCCGATCATCGGCCCGCACGCGGACGACGAATTCATCACATCCAACGTGGTGGCGCGGGGCCATGAATTCGGCGTCACCGGCGGGCGCGACGTGACCGGCAACACCTGGCTCAACGAGGGCGATACGGTGGAATTCGGCAACGAAACCCTGGCGGTTATTCACACGCCCGGCCACACCCCCGGCCATATTGTGTTTTACAACGAAAAAGCCGGCCTGGCGCAGGTGGGCGACGTGTTGTTTCAGGGCTCCATCGGGCGCACGGACTTTCCGCGGGGCGACCTGGACACTTTGGTCGCCTCCATCACCCAAAAGCTTTGGCCGCTCGGCGACGGTGTGACCTTCATTCCCGGCCACGGCCCGGCGTCCACCTTTGGCCAGGAACGCGCCACCAATCCCTTTGTGGGCGACCAGGCGATCGTCTAATCACGTTGCCCGCAACTTGACTTAGCGTTCCTGCAGGGCCGTGGTGAAGCTGCCGAGGAACGGCGAGGTGATGTATTCCGCCACCGAGCGGGTGCCGGTGATGATGGAGCACATGACCTGCACACCGGGCACCAACTGATAGCGCTGCCCATCGCTTTCGAAATAATCGTAATCGGTTTTGATGCGCACCTTGTAATACGGCGTGCCGTCCTTGGTTTCGACGGTGTCGGGGCTGACGTGAGCAACCTCCCCATCCAGATGGCCGAAACGCGCACCATCGGCGGACGCCAACTGCACCCGTGCGGATTGACCGACATGCACATAACCCACATCCTGGGGCGGCAGCTTGGCTTCCACCACCATGGCGTCGCCCACCGGCACGACATCCACGACGGAGCCGCCCGGCGGCACCACACCGCCCCTGGTCACCACGTGCAGCGTCATCACCACGCCATCCACCGGCGATGTCAATACACTGCGCTTAAAACTGTCTTCGAATTTCTGCATGCGCTTGGTCAATTCGTCGAGTGAGCGGCGTTTGTCGTCCAACTCTTCGCGCGCATCGATGCGGAACTTCTGCTCGATCCCATCGCGGTTCAGGCGTTCCTGTTCGATGGCGGACTCCAAACGGCGAAGCGCGGCCGTATCTTCGGAGATCATGCCTTCCAGGTTCGCCACCTCTTTGAGCAGATTCAGATGCAGCATGCGGTTGGTGAGGTCGTCCTTCAACAACTCTTCGCTGATGGCGACCTGTTCTTGAAGCAACGTGAGCTTGTTCTGCGTGTTGGCGAGCCGCGCGGCGATTTCTTCATGTTCGCGTTGACGCTGACTGATGAGCGCGTCCTGGGTGGCGATGTCGTTTTCGAATTGGGCGCGGTGGCGTGCGAACAAATCTTCGGCTTGGCGCACCAAATCGGCGTGAGCGTCCGCATACCCATCGGGGAAGACCAGATCCACGCCGCTGATGGCCGCTTGCAGACGCGATACGTCGGCGATGAGCGCGGCGATGCGCACCTCAAGCTCTTGCACGTCCGCGCCGCTGGCGGTGGCTTCGAGGGAAACCAGCGCCTGGCCGGCCTTCACCCGGTCGCCTTCGCGCACCATGATTTGATCGATGATGCCGCCTTCCAGGTGCTGCACGGTTTTGACCTGCGACGACGGCACCACTTCGCCCACCGCAAAGCTCACCACATCCAAACGCCCCACCAGCGACCAGATGGCGAACATCGTCACCGCGCCGATCAAGGTCAGCAAGAACAGGTGCGTCTGGCGGTTGATTTTAAGGTTGGGCGTGCTCGGCGGCGCTCTCATGATCCCTCCTTGTGCTGAAGCTCGCTGTCCTGCACATGCAGCAATCGCGGCACCGGCTTGGCGTTCAAGTCGAGAATGTGGGGCGCGCCCTTGATGATGTTGGGATCGTGCGACAAGGCGATGATGGTGCAGCCCCGCTTGCTCAAGTCGTTCATCACCCGGCCGATCTGCTGCGCGCCTTCGCTGTCCAGGCCTTCCGTCGGTTCATCCAGGATCACCAAGCGCCCGTCGGACGCCAAGGCGCGGGCCAGGGCCAGGCGGCGGCGGATACCCACCGGCAGGTTGCGTCCCCCGGGCTGGAGCCTCATATCGAAGCCTTGACTGCTGGCGGCGAAAAAGCCTTCCAGGCCCGCGTTGCGGATCACAGCGTTGAGCCCCTCTTCGCTGAGGTCGGGATTGAAGGCCAGAATGTTGTCGCGTACGGAGCCGCTGAAGAAACTGGGTTCCTGGGGCAAATAGATGATCTGGCGCCGCCACCATTCGGGCGCGATCTGCGCCAAGTCCACCCCATCGGCGAGGATTTGGCCGCGCACCGGGTTGATCAATCCCGCAAGCAGACGCGCCAAGGTGGTCTTGCCGGTGCCGTTCGCGCCAGACACCACGAACAGCGCATTGGGCTCCAGCTTGAGGTTCAGGGATTCAAACAACGGCATGGGTTGACCCGGGAAGGCAAAGCCCAGGTCCTTGAATTCAATGCCGCCCTTGTACCCGCCCAGAGCCGCCCCCCGGCGCTGTTCGCGGGGCAGTTTGGAGAGGTTCGCCAGCGTTTGTTCCGCATTGCGGGCCTTGGCCAGCGGCCCCACCATCTGCGTCACGCGGATCACCGGGCCGAGCGTGCGCGCGGCCAAAATGTTCGCGCCGATCAACAACCCGACGTCCAGGCTGCCGGACACCACCAGCATGCCGCCCACCGCAATGATCGCCGTTGACAGCAACGCCTGGATACCCTGGGTCAGGTTTTGCGTACCGCCCTGGCGGGATGCGGCCAAACCGCGCGCGCTGTCCAGCGCGTCGAACATTTTCGACCAACGCCGGCGCAGGTAGCTTTGCGCATTGTAGGCGCGCACCGTGTCGGGATCGGCCAAGGCGCTGTCCAGCAGGCCTTGACGTTCGCCGGTGTGCGCCATCATACGTTCCGTCGGACCCTGCATGGCCCTATAGCCGGTCCAGCCCAAGGCGATAACCAAGCCGACGAAAACAAGTGCGATCAATGCCAGCGGCGCGCTGAGCAACACCAAAGCCGATAGGAACACGACGGCGAACGGCAAGTCCAGATAGGCCGCGATGCTGGGCGCGGAATAGGCCTGTTGAATGGCGTCCGCCGCAGCCCCGGCTTCGCGTTTCTGGCCCGCCGGAATCTGCGCCAGGGCATCCGTGCGCGCAGCGGTCAAAACCTCGTACGCGCCATTGGCATAGGCTTGATCGAACGGCTTGGCGAGCGCATGGGCCAAGGACAGGCGGATTTGGCGGAACGCGACTTCAAAGGCGATGGCGATCAACACACCCACGGTCAGGGTGAACAGGGTGGAATCCACCCCGTGCGATACGTATCGGTTCAGGACCTGAATGACGAACAGCGGCGAAGCCAACGCCAAAAGGTTGGCGAATAGGGATGCGCCAATCAATTCGGCAGTAACCAGCGGATAGCTTTTGAGGCGCTTGATAAGCTCGCCCAAGTCCGTGCACTCCCGTGCTTTGCGTTGGATCAGGCCTTACTGTAGCACGGAAACATCCAATTCCCCCATGATGCTCAGCACCGTCAACGCGGCGACATCGGCTTGGGTCTTGGCTTGGTCGGCGGCGGCCAAAGCGTTGATATGCGCGGTTTCGCCCGACAGCACATCGATCAGGGAGCGCTGGCCCAGGGTGCGTTCCTTGCGCGCGAGGTCGAGGAATTCGCCCGCGATGTTGGCCTGGTTTTCACGGAACTCCGCCGTAGTGCGCGCGGTGATCAATTGGCGCCAAGCATTGCGCGCCTGCTCTTCGATTTGATCGCGGGTATCCTTGAGACGGCTGGCGGCGGCGGAATGGCTGAATTGAGAGGCCTTGACGGAATTTTCCGCGATCCAACCGAAGTTGAAATCGAAGGTCGCCTCGACTTTGACCAGCCGCTCGTTTTTGCGGCCAATGGTGCCGCCGACGTCGCGTTTGAATTTTTGCTCCGCGCTGGCGGTCACGGTGGGGCGATAGTTGGTCGCAAAGGTCTGGGTGATGGCGGTGTCGGCGATTTCCGCCTGGATGGCCGAAACCCGGACCTGCGGATTTTTGTCCAGGGCCACCGCGACGACATCCTCTTCGGTAGTGGGCAGATTGGCCGACGAAAGGATCGGGCGATCGAGCCCGGCGATATCGTCCGGCACATAACCGAACACGGCGCGGTAGCGGTTGATGGCTTGCTCCATGGCGCCTTCCGCCGCGACGCGTTGCGCCTGGGCCCCGGCCAATTGGGTCTTCGCCTGCAACACGTCCGTCGAAAAACCGGAACCGCGCTGCACGCGGGCGTCTTCCAGTTCGGTCTGGCGCAGGATGCTGGCCTCGCTTTCGATCTGGTAGTCCAAAACCCGTTTGGCGCTGGCGAGGTTCAACTGGGCGCTCAACGCCGCCAACAAAATGGATTGGCGGGTCTGTTCCAGGGTTTCCTTGGCTTGATCGAGGGACAATGCGGCGCTGTCCACCGTGGCGTCGGTGGCGCCGAAGTCATACAGCGTCTGTTCCAGGCTGAGATCCACTTCACGCTGCGCCATGCCCGATTCCGTCGCCGTGCTGGTGGGGTTTGCCGTGTCGATCTTTTCATGACCAAAATTGGCGGTGACGCTGGCGGTGGGATAGTAGTCCCCTTCCGCGACCGCGACATTGGCCTCGGCGGCTTTGACGTCGGCTTCGGCGGCCTTGATCTGGTCGTGGGTGGTCAAAAGCGTGTTCAGCTCGTCGATCAAATCCGCGCCATGCGCCCCGGACACGCTGGAGACGAACAGAACACTGCCGAGCAGCGCAGCTTTGAATTTTTTAGACATAGGCATATGCACGCGATCCCCACGAACCTTGTTGGCCGGCCCTGTTGACTTGTCCTGTTGGTCGGGCGCACCAGTGGTACACAACAATATTCACACCAATGCCCTACATAAAGCAAAAATTCTAAAAAAAGCGTAATTATTTTAAGGCATTGAAGACAAAAGACGAAAGCCGCCCCCCTATTGGGCAGCAGCTTTCGATGTATTCAATTGTGGGACGATTCGCACGTCCGTTTCTTTTATGTTGTCACGACAAAGTCTGCTGCACTCAAGTGGACCATGTCTCCACTCTCGCCCTGGAAGCGGGTCATGGAATGAGTGTTCGTACCGCCATTGACCAGATCGTCGGTATGCGCGACCGTGCCCCACCCCGATGCATCGCTGTCGTTGAACACGATCAGGGCATCGGCCGCCGTTGCGTTGCTGTTCGCCAAGGCCGTCAGAGCATCGGCCAAGGTGCCGGCGTTCCCGCCCGTGAGCACGATAACGTTGGCCCCAGGGCTGCTCAACGTTAAGAAATCCGTAGATGTTCCATCCCAGGCAATCTCTTCGTAATCGACAGAGCTGATGCCAAACTCGATCGCATCGAATTCGAATTTATCACCCTCGCCAGCGGAGCCCGTGAAATCCAGTACGCCTTTGAAATCGGTGATGATATCGCCTTCATCGAACTTGCTTTCGTACCTGAAGACGTCAGCGCCAGCGCCGCCCGTCAGATCATCGCCGCCCCAGCCGCCGATCAAAGTGTCATTGCCGTTCTGGCCGATCAGCGTATCGTCGAAGGAGCTGCCTTCCAATTCTGCATTGACGCCATCCACGGCGGTGAAGTGAACTTGGCTGACCGAGTTGACCCCCGTCAAACCGGTTTTTTCAAAGTCGACCACAGCGCCGTAATAGGTGCTGAAACCCGCATCCGACATCGTGAGCGTTTGAACGCTTTGATCATCGTTGCCCTTGGCGCCGATGAAGAAAATATCGTTACCCGCAGCGCCGCCTCTGATATTGCCTAACAAACTGGCTCCATGTAACCCGCCAATTTCGTCGGAATAAACGATGACGTCGTCGTCGCCCGCGCCCCCCGTGACGCTTTTGAATTTCGTACCGCCGCGCACGATGATGGTATCGTGACCGCCGCCCCCGTCGATGATTTTAAAATTCCCACTGTTGTAGGAAAGAACGTCTTCATGGTTGGAGCCGATGAAGTGCCCCACGTCCCAAAGCTCGTGATCCATATTCGCATAACTGGACGACCACACGCGTGCGCTGCCGCCAGCCACAATGGGCGGGCCGTCGAAATTTGCATTTATGCCCGCACCAAACGCAGCATACGTGAACTTGTTGATGCCACTGTCGGGAACGCCATCGTTTGCAGTGCCGGGACCTGATCCGTCGCCATTATCCGCGCCGTCATCGACATTGTCCGAGTTGGTAATCCCGCCGATGGCATGGATACTGCCCGTAGACTGCATATCGAACGTATCGCCGCCGCCTTTGCCGAAAACGATGGCGCCATGGCCGACGTTATTGACCGTAATATTGTCATTCCCGTTGGTGGCCGCGATGACGTAACCGATTTCACCCGAGGTTAGAGACGGCAAAACCAGGATGTCCGTGGTTTGGTCGGTCTGAAAATTATTTTGCGTCAGAGAGGTTCCAGGACCGTCCGCCAGCAGGAACTGAGTGATGTTGCTGAACGATACTGTCGCCACCTCCGCACCAGGCGATTCCGTTGCGCCGTATCCATCCCACACCTGCACGGTGCCGCCATTCTGCGAAGTCATCACGACCTTGGTCTTCACATCGTGCACCTGGACGAAGGAAATCTGATTGAGCCCTCCAGCATCGTTGACGGTGTAGTGACCGTTCACCGAACCTTCGATGAAGAGGAAATTCGTGTTCCCCTCATCACCCTGCAAAACCGTGCCATTGGGCGGCGCGACGATGGTCTGCGGAAAACCTCCTGGCAGTACGATTTCATTTCCACCTTCATCACCGCCACCTTGGCCCGGATTAGGATTAGGATTAGGACCAAAGCCAAAGCCTGGACCAAAGCCAAGCCCTGGGCCAAAACCAAGTCCTGGGCCAAAGCCTACCGGACCAAAGCCTCCGGGGTCGAAGCCCACCGGACCAACGCCAAAAACATCCGGACCACCAAAGCCAAAATCGCCAGGACCGGGGCCGAAGTCCACGGGGCCAAGACCTTCATCAACAAAACCACCGGGACCAGGCCCCTGACCGAGGTCACCGGGATCACCAGTGCCGCCGGGCGGAACCGGGCCACCCGGCGGTAACCCACCCGGCGGAAGTTGGTTGGGATCGAGCCCACCCACGAGTTCGGGATTTTGCGATACGAACTCGGCGACGGCGGCTTGAGCGGCCTGTTCCGCCTCTGCCGGGCTCAGTCCGGAAGCAAGGGCTTCTTCGTAGGCAGCCGCTCCGACATCGGCGAGCGGGTCGCCTTCCGGCGGCGGCGCGTCCGGGTCGCCCTCGGGACCCGCATCGGGGTCCGTGGAGCCTTGCGGCGGTTGATTGGGGTCGAAACCTTCCGGCGGTTGATCGCCCGGTTGCGGCGCACCCGGCGCCAAGGCCGGGTTGACCACCCCGGTTTCGACGAAGGTGTTGAAGATTTGTTCCTGGGTCGCCGCGGCGACGGTCGCGGCGGAACTGTAGGCGGCGGTCTGGGCCTCCACGGCGGCGGCGGCAACGGCCTGAGCCTCCGCCTGGGCGGCGGCCTGCGCGGCAGCCTGCGCTTCGGCGGCGGCCTGTTCGGCGGCGGCCTGGGTCTGCGCTGCGGCTTGGGCCTCGGCCTGGGCGGCAGCCTCGGCGGCTTGGGCTTCGGCGGCGGCGGCTTCGGCGGCGGCAGCGGCCTCGGCGGCGGCCTGCTCGGCAGCGGCCCGGGCGGCGGCGTCCTCAATGGCGGCGGCTTCGGCGGCCAACGCCTCGGCCTCGGCAGCGGCAGCTTCGGCGGCGGCGGCGGCGGCGGCGGCCTCTGCTTCGGCCTGGGCGGCTTCGGCTTCGGCCTGGGCGGCGGCCTCGGCTTCGGCGGCGGCGGCGTCTTCCGCCTGCTGGGCTCCCGCGTCCGCCTGGGCGGCCTGTTCTTCCGCCTGCTGACGCTCTTCCGCCGCCTGCTCGGCCCGCAACTCCGCTTTTCGGGCTTCGGTCCGAACCAAGGTGGTCAGGGTGCGCCCGAAATCCTGCTGGATTTCCTGTTGCGTCACGAACACCACCGGCGCGGGCGGTTCGAACGCACTGAATACTGTGGTGGTGGCGAACGGCTGGTTGAGCACTTGGGAGCCACCCTGGGTGGTGATGACCAGTTCGCCGACGTTGCCGTCCACGTCCTGAATCAGGGTGATTCTGTCTTCGCCGAAACCCGGGCCACCAGGTCCCCCTGGGAAACCGGGATCACCGGGGCCGCCGGGAAAGCCGGGCAACCCCGGGGCCTGCGCAACGCTGAACCCCTGGGATCCCGCGGCGAAGCCCAGGGCGGTCTCGCCTTCGTTTTGGCCGCTTTGGGTTTCTTCTTCGGCGACGCCGGTCTTCACCAAACCGGTGGAGCCGCGAATGCCGATGGTGGTCTTCGGCGTGCTGAGGGTCATGGCGTCCGCGCCGGTTTTGGCGATCTGACCGCTGACGAAGGAAAACACGCCTTTGACCACGGTGGCTTCGAACACGCCGGTCTGGCTGTCGGCGTCGTAGACCATTTCGTCCAGGACCATGGAGCCGTCAGAGTCCAAGGAAAACGTGGTGTCGTCGGCAAACACCACGCCGATGGTGCCATCGGACGCGGTCTCGATCACGTCGCCTTGATAGACCGGATCGCCCGCCCCCAAGGTCACCTGGGTGCCGTCCACGCGGGTCGCGGTGACGATGCCTTCCAATTCGGTGACGGAGCCGATGGCCGCGCCCAAGGTTTGCGCCTGCGCGGTTTGGGCGATTTCCGGACCGGTTTGAATCTGTGCGTATTGGGCGGGCGCCATGGGACCGGCCAGTTTCTCCACCACATCCGCTTTCAACAGCGCGGTGCCGCCGAACAGCAAATCGGGCGGCGTGTCCGTGCCGAAATAGTCGGGGACGACAATGGACTGTCCGTTTCCGGCCTGCACCGTCAGGTCGTAACCTTCGCGCACAAACGTCGCGCCCGCGAAGACATCCCCACCGGGAATATTGATGTGCGAGTCCTTCACCGGCAGGTGCATCGCCTGCTGATCTTCTGATCCGCTGTTTTGGTCGGCCAGCTTGCCGGTTGCCCATCCATCCATGGTCAAGGTCCCTTTGCTTCTCATCGGGTACCGCTCAGTTTATACGATTATTTTAGATGGAGTCTCTTCCGCTCAAAGTGATTTCCATCACATTTGGATCAAAATTTGCGAAAATTTTCTGCAATCGTCCAAAGTTACCCTGTAACGCGTTTATATCCATAAAACTCCGTGCCCAAGGCGATTGGAGCACAATTTAGCGCAATAAGTTTAATAAACGGCGAATCCCCCCATACGCCAAGCGCACCCCAAAATTCGGCCAGTCCTCCATACGCAAGTTCACCGCGATATCATATCATCGAAGATGTCAATCATCGAAAACGCCGGGCGCGACGTTGTTCAGGCCGGACGCTCGCCGCTTTCAACAGCGCAATGCGCGCACGGACGTCACGGCGCGCTTGAGTTCGGCCTCAAAGCGGGCCAAGGGCGCGTCCAACTCTTCCTCACCGGCCTTGATGGCGCTCGCCAGATCGCTCGCCGCCGCATACAAATCCCGTGCGGCCAGATTTCCGGAAACCCCTTTGACGGTGTGCGCGAGCCGGTGCGCCGTATCGCGATCGCCTTTATGCAATGCGGCGCGAAGCTGCACATCATCGTCCGCATGCCCATCGACCAGCTTGAACAAAAATTTAAGATAAAGCTCCGGGCGGCCCAACATGCGGTCCAGACCCTCCGTCAGATCGAAGCCATCCAAGACGTCCGGCAAGGACGCCTCCTCGTCATCCGAACCAGAGGGCGGGTTTTGGGGTTCTGCGTGGATTTCCGGGCCGGTTTGGTTTGAACGGCTCTCATCGGTTTTGTTGAGGCGGTCCTCGGGAATCCATGTGCGCAAGATGTTGTACAAATCATCGACGTTGATGGGCTTGGGAACGAAATCGTTCATGCCCGCCTCCATGCACTTCTGGCGTTCGTTGTGCATGGCGTTCGCGGTCATGGCAATGATCGGCAATTGATCCGGTTTGAACGTTTCACGGATGAGGTCCGTCGCGACATACCCATCCATGACCGGCATGTGCAGATCCATCAACACGGCGTCGAACGGCGCCTTGTCGACGCAAATGCGGCGGTAAGCCTGATCGCCGTCCGACGCGACTTCTACGTCCGCCCCTGCATCCAATAAAATTTCTTCGGCCACTTGTTGGTTGATGTGGTTGTCTTCAACCACCAAGATGCGCGCGCCCTCCAGTGTTTTGCCGGCTTCGACATGCGCCGCTTCCAAAACCTCCCTGATGCCCAGGGCGTCTTTGCGCCCCAAAACGTCCATGATGGTGTCGAACAGCACCGATGGCGTGACAGGCTTGAGCAAAAACCCGTCCAACCCGACCTTCTTGGCGCGCGCCAGCACCATGTCGCGGCCATAGGCCGTGACCATGATGATGGTCGGCGTCACAGGCAAGGATGTGTCCGCGCGGATACGGGATGCAGCTTCCAGGCCGTCCATGCCTTCCATCACCCAGTCCATCAGGACCACCTTGTAAAAGGGTTGGCCGCTATCTGTGACGCGGTGCAGCTCCGCCAAGGCTTCCTGGCCGGAGTTCACCGCAGTCGGGGCAAACCCGAAGCCATGCATAACTTCCACAAGAATGTCGCGCGCCGTCGCGTTGTCATCGACGATCAAGGCCGGTGTGCCCTCCATATCCTTGGGCACGAAGCGATACTTCTTGCGGCCATGTCGAACACCGAACGTGGCGGTGAAGGTGAAGGTCGATCCCTGGCCCTCCGTGCTGTCCACGGTGATTTCCCCGCCCATCATTTTCACCAGACGCAACGATATGCTCAGTCCCAAACCGGTGCCGCCAAACCGGCGGGTGGTGGAGGTATCACCCTGCGTGAATGCTTGGAACAGGGCTTGTGATTGTTCTTCACTCATGCCGATACCGGTGTCGCGCACGATGAACTTCAATGTGACGTGACCATCTTGTTCCACGCCGACCAAGCTGGCGCGGACCACCACTTCGCCGCTCTCGGTGAATTTGACGGCGTTGCCCGCCAGGTTGATCAAGACCTGTTCCAGACGCAACGCGTCGCCGATCAACGAACAGGGCACGTCCGCATCGGTTGCGAACAGAATCTCCAACTGCCTGTTGCCGGCCGAAACGCCGATGACATTGGCAACGTCTTCCATGACTTCGGACAAAGAGAACGGTACCTCTTCCATTTCCAGCTTGCCCGCTTCGATCTTCGAAAAATCGAGAATGTCGTTGATGATGCGCAACAGCGAGCGCGCGGAGGCCAGCATCTTGTTGATATAGTCGGACTGCTGGCGGTTGAGATTGGTTTTCAGCGCCAGATACCCCATGCCCATAATCGCGTTCATGGGCGTGCGGATTTCATGGGACATATTGGCGAGGAACTCACCTTTTGCCTTGTTGGCCCGGTCGGCTTCGGCCTTGGCTTCTTCCAAAGCGTCAACGAAGGCCCTGCGTTCCGTCACATCCAAGATCACGCCGATCATGCGCACCGGTTCACCGTTGGGATCGCGATAAACCTCGCCGCGCTCGTGAACGGTGCGCACCTCACCATCGCGAATAACGATGCGGTGTTCCACATCGTAAGGGGCATTCATCTCCACAGCATCGCTGACGGCGGCGGCAACGATGGCACGGTCTTCAGGATGCACGATTTCCAAAAAGCGCTCGTAGGACGGTTGGAAGTCATCGGGGGAAACGCCGAAGATGGAAAAGATCTCATCCGACCACACCAGGTCCCCGCTCGCAATATCCCAGTCCCACGTACCCACATGGGCAATGGCCTGTGAAAGCGAGAGGCGTTCTTCATTTTCGCGCACCATGCGCTCGGCCAACTGGCGTTCCGTCATGTCACGAATGGTTGCGGTGGCGTACAACTGGCCGTGATAACGCAGATGAGACAGGCTGACTTCCACGGGCACTTCCCGGCCCTCACGGGTTAAGCCAACCAGATCGCGGCCTTGGCCCATGGGTCGGGAATGGGGATTGATGAAGTAGGCTTGGCGAAATTGCACATGATGGCCGCGCATGCGCTCCGGCATCAGATCTTCGATGCGCATGGCGCAAAGCGTTTGCACCGGGTAACCAAACAGTTTCTCCGCCTGCTGGTTGGCGCGCACGATGTGGCCTAAGTCATTGATCGTAATCATGGCGTCAGGTGCCGTCTGCAACAGTCCTTCGACTTCCTGTTGGGCCTGTTCTGCGGCCTCGTTTGCACGCAACGTCGACCACAGAAAACGCACCATCACGGCAGCGGAAAACAAAACCAGCGGAACGATGACCAGTCCCCACGACAAAAACGTTACCGTGCCTTCGCGCCATTCCCGGGTAATCCGTTCGCTTTCACGGGACCGTTCCAAGGCCGCATTGGAGAGCTCCGTGAGGGCCAACAATGCCGGCGTATCATCGACCTTGACCACACGATCCACAGCCACACTGCCTTCCCCACGTGCAAAACCGAGACGCGCCTCTTCGACGTTGGCCACGTATTCGTCCAAAACGTCGGTCAGCCGTGACAAGGCCGCACGTTCCGAATCGGAAATCTTGAGCGTGCGGTACTCGGCGATAGCGGCGTACAACTCGATTTTGTCGGCATCGATCCGAGTCAGGTATGCGTCTTGCGCGCGCAAAACGTAATTTTTGAAGTTGTGGATGAAACCGCCATAGCCCAGATTTTTGTGAATCCGGTTGAGCAGCTGCGAGGTCGCCGTGGCTGTGCGATTGTATTCGGACCAGACTTGCTCTGCGCTGACAACAAGATTCACCGCGCTGATCCCGTACCAGATCAATGCAATGCTCAACGCAATGCCGGCGGAGACCACAACGGTCGCTTTGCCGCGAAATCCGAGTCGCTTCCATACCATGCATCAGACAGTACCACTTTTACGGCCTGGATGTCATCGGGGCTAGCCGCCTGTTTTTAATGTTCTTTTTAGTTTAGAACACCTCCATTTAGGGGCATGGTTAAACTGGAGGCGTGGCGGAGCGCTGTGCAGCCCTTGCGTAACCGGGCAACGGCAGGCTGAGCAGCCAGGACGCCACCAAAAATACCGCCGAAACGAGCAGGCACGACACCAAACCGCCCCACTGGTACGCCAAGCCCGACAACAAGGTTCCGATCAAGCGCCCGCCTGCGTTGGCCATGTAATAGAACCCAACGTTGAGCGCAACGTGGTCGGCCTCCGTATAGGCCAGAACCAGATAAGAATGCACCGCCGAATTGACGGCGAAGACAAAGCCGAACAACACCAGACCGAACACCACGACCAGCCCCGGTTCGAAATCCGTCCACACGGCCCCGGCAATTACCAACGTTACCGTCAGCAGGATGGCAATCCACCGGCGGCTCAAGGGCCCGTCGGGTGCGTGAGGAGATTTCTTGAGCACCTTCGGCGCGCCCGCCTGCACGAAGCCGTAAGCAACCACCCACATCGCCATGTAGGCGCCGATTTCGGCGTGGCCCCAACCCAGTGACGCAGCTAGGAACAGCGGCAAGCCAACGACGAACCAGATGTCGCGTGAGCCGAACAAAAATAGCCGCGCCGCCGACAAATAGTTCATGTCGCGGCTTTTCGACAGAATTTGCGTGAATTTGACTTTGGCCTTGGCTTGACCGATCTGCCCCGGCAGCATCAGAACGGAGGCCGCAAGCACCACCACCAATCCGCCCGCCATGGCATAGAGCGCACCCACGAAACCGAGCGCGGTGAGCAACACGCCGCCTAAGAAGAACCCCAGACCTTTCAGCGCGTTCTTCGACCCCGTCAACACCGCGACCCATTTGAACAGCGCGCCTTGCTCCCCTTCCGGGACCAACAACTTGACCGCACTTTTGGAGCTCATTTTGGTCAGATCCTTGGCGATGCCGGACAGCGCTTGCGCGCCCATGACGAACGCCACGCCGACCCACGCTTGCCAATCGGGATTGAATTGCGCCAGAACTGATAACGCCACGATCTGCAAGGCCAACCCGGCGAACAACGTGACCTTCAGTCCCAGTCGCGACGCAATCCAGCCGCCGACCAGATTGGTGACGATGCCGAAAAACTCATAAAACACGAACAACAGCGCAATTTCGAACGGGCTGTAGCCGAGCGTATAAAAATGCAGCAGCACCAACATGCGCAACGCGCCGTCGGTCAGCGTGAACCCCCAGTAGGCTGCGGTAACCAGGGCGTAATTGCGGATGTCGGTGCTCATGTCCGGTTTCTAGCGCGCTTTGATGACGGTTCCATGACGTTTCGTTTCACAGGTGAATTGATAAGAGCGTCGTTCAAACGACCCAACCAATAAACAAGGAATTTAAAGACATGCGTCATCTTATATTACTGACCACCTTCCTGACGGCTGGTTCTTTGGGTTTTGCGACTAACGCCGAAGCCAAAAGCGCCAAATCCGAGTATTGCAGCAACCAGGAATACTACACGAACTCCGGGGCGGATGACGGCAGCACCTATCCCCATCTGCACTGTGGCAACAACTGGATCACGTACAGCAAGAATTCCGGCCAGCATTACAACTTTTATGTCGGTAACAGCGTCTTGAAGGCCAAAGCCAACAACGCCTGCACCCAGGCCGATGCTCAAGACGCAGACAACCTAAAAGCCAAGATCAAAGAAATCTGCGACGACGACGGCGAAACGTGCAGCGATTGCGATTGAGGCACATCATTCGAACTCCATCTGCATGAAAACCGCTTGCGCGTTGCGCTTGGCAATCTGTTCGGACACGGCCAAGTGGCTGAACATGGACTGGTCGATTTCGTAAGCGTCCTTGACTTCGCCGCCGTTCTCGATGAGGCGTCCGACCATGGTGCGCAGATAAATCAGATAGTCATAGGTTTCCGCCGTGGCGCGTTTCAGGTCCGTCGCCGGGCCGTGGCCGGGTACGATGTGCTTGGGATTGTAAACGGTCATGGCTTCGAACACCTCGGTCCAACTCAGCGTATCGCCCGCCGCACCGATGCCCAACATGCGTTCCACATAGACGATGTCACCGGTGAACATGACCTCTGTATCCGGCATCCAGATGAATGCATCGCCCAGGGTGTGAGCGGAACCCACATGGCGGAGTTGGAATGTGTGCCCGCCGAACGCCAAGTCCAGTTCGGACGCGAACGTTTCGTCCGCATACACCGCGTCGGTGCCCGCCAACGCGTCCTTGCCCATCAGATTGGTGAGAATGAAGAACTGATCGTCGGTGCGCGCCTGTTGATCTTCGCGCGCAGTTGCGGACGCGATGATGCGCGCGCCGCGTTCTTTCCAATAGCCGTTGCCCAGCCATCGGTGATCCTGGCCGCCGGAATTGATCACGATCTTCACCGGTTTGTCGGTGATGGTCTTGATGGCGTCATGAACTTGCGCGGCGCCCTTGTAACTGCCGCCGGGATCGACCAGCAACACACCCGCGTCCGTCACCACCACACCGAAAGTCGCGTTGTTGGCGAAGTTGGCGGCATTGCGCTGTTCGTGCGGGCCGACGACGGCGTAAACCGGGCCGGTCACGTGTTGAACCTTCAATTGAGCCGCGTGAGCGGCCCCACTGACAAAACTCACCATCAGCCCAAAAGCCAAAACGATCCCGAAGCGCACGTTCACTCTCCCCAACAAAACTAGTTTTTTAGTTATATATAAACTTCCCGCCACCGCAAACCCAAATGTTACAAAGATACATTGAAATGAGGAGAGCCGGATGCGCCGCATTTTACCGATGATCGTGTGTTTCGCCGCACTTTTCGCCCAACAGGTGGCGGCGCAGGACATTGCGCCCGAAGCCGCCACGGGACTGCAAAGCAAGACCAGCGTCACCGCCAAACGCTTCATGATCTCGGCAGCCAATCCCCTGGCAGCGCAAGCGGGATACGATGTCTTGAAGGAAGGCGGCACCGCCATTGACGCCATGGTCGCCACGCAGATGGTCTTAGGTCTGGTGGAACCGCAAAGCAGCGGCCTCGGCGGTGGGGCTTTCCTGGTCTACCACGATGGCAAGGCCGGTACGCTGACCACTTGGGATGGGCGCGAAACAGCACCCATGGCGGCAACGCCGGACCTCTTCCTCAAGCCGGACGGCACGCCGATGAAATTTTTTGACGCCGTGGTCGGCGGGCGCTCCGTTGGCACGCCGGGCACGGTAAAGTTGATGTTCGAGGCACACAAGCGCTACGGCAAACTGCCCTGGGCGCGGCTGCTGCAGCCCGCTATCGATCTGGCGGAGAACGGTTTCGAAGTCTCTCCGCGCCTCGCCAGGCTGATCGAAAGAGACCAAAAGCGCCTCGCCAGCCAACCCGGCACGCGGGCCTATTTTTTCGACGCTGCAGGCGCACCTCTCAAAACCGGAACGCATTTGCAAAACCCAGCCTACGGCGACACCTTGCGCCTGATCGCGGACCAAGGTCCCGGCGTTTTCTATGCGGGCGACATTGCGCAGGATATCGTCCAAAGCGTTAGAACCGCAAACAACCCCGGCCTGTTGTCCCTGGATGACTTGGCGCATTACCGCATCATCGAACGCGCGCCCGTGTGCGTGACCTACCGGGCGCACAAGGTCTGCGGCATGAGTCCGCCATCGTCGGGCGCGCTGACGGTGGGACAGATGCTGGGCATGTTGGAGCATTTCGACCTCAGCGGGCCGTCGCCCCGCGCCCATCATTTGATTGCGGAGGCCGGACGGCTCGCCTTCGCCGACCGGGGCCTTTACATGGCCGACAGCGATTTCGTGGATATGCCCGAGGGCTTGCTGGATCCGGATTACCTCAAAGCCCGCGCGGCGTTGATCGATCCGGCCACAGCCGCTGAGAACGTCACGCCCGGAACGCCACCCTGGAAAGAGGCGCAGGCGCGCGCGCCGGACCAAGCGCTCGAACTGACGTCCACCTCCCACATGTCCATCGTGGACGGGGACGGCAACGCGGTGGCACTGACCACCACCATTGAAAACGGCTTCGGGTCGCGGGTGATGGTGCGGGGCTTCCTGCTCAACAACGAACTCACCGATTTTTCCTTCGTGCCGGAAAAGGACGGCAAGCCGGTGGCCAACCGGCTAGAGCCCGGCAAGCGCCCACGCTCCTCCATGTCGCCGACCATCGTCTACGGCCCGGACGGCCAGATCAAAATGGTGACGGGCTCGCCCGGCGGATCGCGCATCATCGGCTACACGGTGCAATCCATCGTCGGTGTGTTGGATTGGGAACTGGACGTGCAAGGCGCCATCTCACACCCCCACGTGGTTGGACGGTTCGGCACCGTCGATGTGGAAACGGGTGCAGAGGCGCTCTCCCCCATTCTTGAGGGCATGGGCCACACCGTCAAAGTGCGCGATTTAAACAGCGGCATTCACGCCATCGTGCGTGTCGGAGATACCTGGGTCGGCGGAGCCGATCCGCGGCGCGAAGGGGTGGTTTTGGGTGATTAGTCCTGCCCCATGCGGCAAAAATTACCCACCTTCTTCACCCAAGACCGGCGATTTTTGCTCATCTGCCGCGTCCGCTTCTTGCAGCGCCAACAGCGGCCCAAGGCCCATTTCGTTGGAAATCATCGAACTGCTCGTCACGGGATCGAGCATCTTTTTCGCTTTCAAAAGTTCTTCGTCACGTTTGTCGTTGCCGCCGTTCAATTCGGTTTGCGCGTGCATGCGCTCCTTGATTTCCTGAGCGATCAATTGTTCGATCTGGCTACGTTGCTCAGGCGGCATTTTTGCCAGGTCTTCTTCCGTAAGGCCCATGGCCTCTAGGATTTCCTTGCGCATTTCCTCGATTTTCTTTTGGCGTTCTTCTTCCGCGTACGCCTGAAAACCCTTTTCCCGTATCTCGCTTAGCAAGGTGGGATTGCCGTCTTCATCGGTCTTTTTGATGGCGGCTTCCGCGCCATTGGCTGCGGCAGTCGTCAAACCAGAAGTTGCGGCGGCGTATGCGTTTCGGGTGCTTTCGATGTCCATGTTCAATCCTTTCCGGCGCTGCATTGACGTGTAAACACAGCTCGTCCCATGGAAAGGAAAGCAATTTTCGGGCCACAACCTCAGCGCTTCTTTCGCCGGGTGTTTTTCGACTTGGTTGTACGCTTGGGCCGGCGTCCTTCTCCCGCTTGTTGGGTGAAGAATTTCTGACCACCGTGTTTGCGCCCGCTCCTGGCCCCTTCGCCTCTGCCCGTCCCTGGGCCCGTGCCGCGCGGCTGCCATGCGGGCACCAGGTGCTTTTTGGATGGCCCGATCAGGTCTTCGCGACCGAGCCGTTTTAAGGCATCGCGGATCAGCGGCCAATTGTTGGCGTCGTGATAACGCAGGAACGCCTTATGGAGCCGCCTTTGTTTGAGTCCCTTGGCGGTACGCACCACTTCGCCACTGTTCCGGTGGATCGGTTTGATGGGATTGCGCTCCGAATAATACATGGCGGACGACAGCGACATGGGCGACGGCAGGAAGGTCTGCACCTGATCGGCGCGTAGGTTGTTTTTCTTCAGCCACACCGCCAGGTTCATCATATCCTCATCCGTGGTGCCGGGGTGGGCGGCGATGAAGTACGGAATCAGGTAGAACTCTTTCCCCGCTTTGCGCGCGGCCTGGTCGAACATCTGCTTGAAACGGTCATAGGTGCCGATGCCGGGCTTCATCATTTTCGACAGCGGTCCGTCCTCGGTGTGCTCCGGCGCGATTTTCAAGTATCCGCCGACGTGATGGGTGACAAGCTCCTTCACATATTTCGGGCTCTTGACCGCCAAGTCATATCGCAGGCCCGAACCGATGGAGATTTTCTTCACGCCCTCTATCGCGCGGGCCTTGCGATAGAGCTGGATCAGCGGCCCGTGATCGGTGTTCAAGTTTTTGCAAATGTCCGGGTAGACGCATGACAAGCGGCGGCACATGGCCTGGATGTCGTCGTCCTTGCATGCGAGGCGATACATGTTGGCCGTGGGCCCGCCCAGATCCGAAATCTGCCCGGTGAAGCCTTCGACCTTGTCGCGGATGTCTTCGATCTCTTGCAAAATCGATTCTTCGGAGCGGTTCTGGATCACCCGGCCTTCGTGCTCCGTAATCGAACAGAACGAACAGCCGCCGAAACAGCCGCGCATGATGTTGACGGAAAACTTGATCATCTCCCACGCCGGAATGCGCGCGCCGCCATAACCCGGGTGCGGCGCGCGGGCGTAGGGCAGACCGTAGACGCCATCCATCTCCGGCGTACTCAAAGGAACCGGCGGCGGCGTCAACCACACATCGCGGTTGCCGTGGCGCTGGATCAAGGCCCGCGCGTTGGCCGCATTGCTTTCCTGATGCAACACCCGCGACACCTGGGCGTACAGCACCGGGTCCTTGCTCACCGCTTCGAAGCTGGGCAGGCGCACCACGGCCTTGTCCATGCCCGGTTTGGCATGGGGCTGTTCTAAGTCCAACTCTGAAAGATCGATCACGGTATGTCCCTCAGGCGCGCCGCTGGTCATGTAGGCGGTGCCGCGGATATCGTGCATCTCTTTCGGTTTTTCGCCTGCAGCGATGCGGTGCGCGATGTCGACGATGGCGCGTTCCGCATTGCCGTAGACCAACAAATCCGCCTTGCTGTCCGGCAGAACGGAACGCCGCACTTTGTCCGACCAGTAATCATAATGCGCGATGCGCCTAAGCGACGCCTCGATCCCGCCGATGACGATAGGCACGTCCTTATACGCTTCGCGGCAGCGCTGTGCGTAGACGACGACGGAGCGGTCCGGCCGTTTGCCGCCTTCGTCACCCGGCGTGTAGCTGTCGCTTGAGCGGATTTTTTTGTCCGCCGTGTAACGGTTAACCATGCTGTCCATGTTGCCCGCGGTGACGCCCCAAAACAGGTTGGGCGGCCCCAGCGCCTTGAAGGCATCGGCGCTGGACCAGTCGGGCTGGCTGAGGATGCCGACGCGAAAGCCCTGGGCTTCAAGCAAACGGCCGATGATCGCCATGCCGAAGCTGGGGTGGTCGATATAAGCGTCGCCGGTGACAATGATGATGTCGCAGGAATCCCATCCCAGATCATCCATTTCCGCACGGCTCATGGGCAGGAACGGCGCGGTGCCGAACCGGTGCGCCCAATAGGGCTTGTGGGAGAACAAATCCCCATTAGAGCTGTGTTTCTTTCGCTTCGCCATGGTTTTGACTTTCGTGGGCGGACTTTACGCGCCCGCTCCCATGGCGTCCATTCAATTGCGTGTGACACAAAATGACACCAGCGGGCCCGCATAGCATCGGACCCGCTGCGTCATGCCATGTGTGAAGGCCGCACGTTCAAGCCTTGCGGATGACCACCTCGGCATATTCCGATGGCACAACCATTGTGCCATCCGTCGCGGTGTTGAAGCGTTCGATGAGGGCTTTCATATCGGCCTCCAGTGCCGGAGAGCCGTCACCCAACGCCTGAAACGCTTTGTGGACTGGGCCGTAGTACGTGCGAAAGACATCGATGAAATGGTCCGGCGAAAGATAGCGGAACACAAAGGTCTTGAAGGTGACCCCGATCGACGTCGCCTGGGCATCAAACATCTCATGCAGGGCGTTTTCCGTTCCCCACAGGGCAGGCGAACGCAGCCCAGGCGCGGGTGGGATATGACCGCCCAGGGTCTTGAAGAGATGTCCGATGAACCCATCCGGCGTCCAGTTCGCCAGTCCGATTTTACCGTCCGAACGGCACACCCGCAGCAATTCGGATGCAGCCTGTTGCTGGTTGGGGGTGAACATCACGCCAAACGTGGACACCACGGCATCGAACGTCCCATCTTCATATGGCAAATCTTCCGCATCCGCTTGTTGATATGTGATCGTATGCCCCTCCGCCTCAGCGCGAACACGGCCTTTTTCAAGCAGATGTTCGACGTAATCGGACGAGGTCACGTGACAAAACCGGCGTGCCGCGGCAAGGGTAGCATTGCCATTGCCCGCCGCAACATCCAAGACCTTTGCACCGGAGCGCAGGTCCATGGTTTCACAAAGGTCTTCGCCCACGATCTGAAGCGTCGTGCCGATTGTGGCATAGTTTCCGGAAGCCCAAGCCATCTGCTGTTTCGCTTTGACGGCATCAAAATCAACGGCGCCCGGTGTGCTTTTGGTTGCGATATTCATGTCATGTCCCTTTCGACAATTTGATTGTGTTTTGAGTTGCGTGGCGATCGTTTCGACCGCCTTGACGTTTTCTCACCAAACGCTTCGAGCCATCCAGTTCAGGAACTGAATCTGCCCGGTATAGAATCTGAACTTGCTGGCCAAAGAGACGCTGAATTAAGCTGATGGCAGACATGGAGGGTTATCCGATGCCAGATGGAAGCTATCACCAGTTTTGCCCCGTCGCGATGGCCAGCGAAATTCTTGGAACCCGTTGGACCATCGTTCTATTGCGGGAATTGATTTGCGGCTCAACCCGGTTTAACGATCTGCGCCGCGGCGTGCCCCGCATGTCACCGGCACTGCTTTCGAAACGCCTCAAAGAACTGGAAGGCGCAAGCATCATCGAACGCGTTCCGGCCCCCAACGAACCCGACATCATGGAATACCGGCTGACCCCGGCCGGCAAAGAACTTGGCCCGATTATCGAAGCGATCGGCGTCTGGGGACACCGTTGGACCGAAACGGCACCACAGCTCGACAAACTGGATGCCGGCCTGCTGATGTGGGACATGCGCCGCACCATTCGGGTCCCTAAATTACCGCCACGGCGCAATGTCATCCAATTCATCTACCCGGAACAGCCGCAAGGTGAGCGCAATTGGTGGGTCGTCGTCGATCCAAAAGACGGCACCGATCTGTGTTTGACGGACCCAGGGTTCAACGTCGATTTGTTTGTCCGCACGGACCTGCGCACCATGACGGCCATCTGGATGGGCATGGACACCATTAGCCGCGCTCTAGACGAGGACCGCTTGACACTCATGGGAGATCGCGGATTGCAAAGCAATCTTCTCGAATGGCTTGGACTGGGCCTGTTTTCAAAGGTTCAAAAGCAGGTGAATTGAAACGGTCTATTTCCGGCTTGCTTGCACTTGTAATCCCCGTGCATCTCAAATGCGTGTTATGGAGACATAAGCCATGTTAGAAGTAGGGGCTATGTCAAACACACCGACCCATGTTGATATCGCCGTCGTCGGCGGAGGGCCTGCCGGGCTGATGGCCGCCGAAGTTTTGTGCGGACAAGGCTTCGACGCCCACATCTTCGACGCCATGCCGTCGCTGGGGCGCAAGCTTTTGATGGCGGGCAAGACGGGGCTCAACCTGACCCACGCCCAGAACTTCGAAGCCTTCTTGACGCACTACGGCGCGGCCCAAGCGCGTCTGGAGTCGTCAATCCGGGACTTCACCCCCACCGACATCCGCGATTGGGCGCAGGGGCTTGGCGTCGAAACGTTCGTCGGCTCAAGCGGCCGTGTGTTCCCTAAGGATTTCAAGTCCGCGCCGCTGCTGCGTGCGTGGCTTCACCGATTGCGTGAAAAAGGCGCCACCATTCATGTGCGTCACAAATGGCTGGGGTGGAACGGCGATGCCCTGCAATTCGAAACCCAAGGAGAAATAAAGCGGGTCGAGGCCAAGGCCACCATCCTCGGGCTCGGCGGCGCCAGTTGGCCGAAGCTGGGCTCAGACGGTGTGTGGACCCGGGTGCTTGGCGGCAAGGGTATCGGCGTCGCACCGCTCAGGGCATCCAATTGCGGTTTCGATGTGGACTGGAGCGATCATCTCAAGGTCAACTTCGCGGGCGCACCCTTAAAAGACGTGAAATTGAGTTTTGCCGGCCAGCAGGCGCGGGGCGACGTTACCATTACGGGGACCGGCGTGGAAAGCGGTCCGGTCTATACTTTGTCAGCGGAACTACGCGACGTCATCGAACACAAAGGTCATGCGATCTTGCACATCGATTTGCTGCCGGACAAATCCTTGGAAGGCTTGACGGAGGCCTTGCTTCGTCCGCGCGGCAAAAAATCCCTGGCGACACACCTCAAGCGCGTCGCCAATTTGGCTGGCGTGAAGTCCGCTCTGTTGCACGAGGTGCTTCCACCGGAAATGCTCGAGAACCCAATACGGCTTGCAGGCGGCATCAAGGCGCTGCCGATTTCCCTGGTCGCCGCGCGTCCTTTGACCGAAGCCATCAGCAGCGCCGGCGGCGTGATGCTGGACGAACTGGATGACGGCTTCATGTTGAAAGCCCTGCCGGGGGTCTTTTGCGCCGGGGAAATGCTGGATTGGGACGCGCCCACGGGGGGATATTTGCTGAGTGCGTGTTTTGCAACCGGCCGAACGGCGGGCCGGGCGGCGGCGGCATGGGTCAAACCCAACCCCTAAACCCTGTCAAAGTCCAAGCGCCGCCAAATCCGGCGCACGAAACTTTTCAAAACCGAGTTGTTCCAACAACTCTTGGATATGCCGTTTGTATGCGAACGGATGGGAATTGCGAAAACCGCGCACCGCCAATACCGAATGGGACTGTCCGGGCGTGGTCAACACCGTAACGAAACGTCCCGTGTCCGGATCACGGAGCGCCCACAGCGCCACGATACGCAGTGCGACTTCCTTGTGGTAAGCGCCGTTGCGCAAACAATTCAGCAGATCGTAACCGACAAACGCAATGTCCGGTGCGGGTAGCTTTTCCCACACGAACCCGTCCGAGGTGGTGAAGGTGCAAAGCGGCTTGGTGTTGTAACCATGTTTGCCCCTGGGCGGTACGCCGCTGAGGCGCAACAGTTCCTGCTTGCGCCACCCCCGCGCTTTTCGTAGGGCGTCATCGACCGACATGGCGGGCAGACCGTTTAAGCGGCGTTGTGCATCCGCGCCCAAATGCCCAGGCTTATCCAGGTTTTCCGCCACACCCAAAACCCAGGAATGCAGCAATTCCAAATCCTTCGCCGCATCCTGGCTCAGCGCGAAGCGATGTATCGCACGGCCAAGCCGATGCGCTTCGTGCGCCCAGTGCGGATCTTCACGCCCAGGCGCATGCGCTACGGCGCAATCCGGGCGGCGGCGCAGCCACTTAGCCACGTTGGCGGTAAAAAAACGCTGGGAAGACGGGTTGTTCAACGTAATGGCAATCCGGCCCGCCACATCGGCGGCGCACTCCGGATCGATCAGATTCACATTGTTTTTCAATCCACTACACCGTTTCCTGCCGCTCCCCCATAATCTGCATATGGGAACCGCAGCCTGGAAACGGCAAGAACTTTCCGTTTTTAAGCCGAAGGTTTCTCGGCCCTCAGGGGCAAAGTGAGGATAAACTGCGTTCCAACGCCGGGCTCGCTCTCCAACGTCAACTCGCCCCCGTGCTCGCGTACGATGTCGTAACTGATCCAAAGCCCCAACCCGGTGCCCTGCCCCACGCCTTTGGTGGTGAAAAATGGATCGAACACGCGCAGTTGCTGCTCTTGATCGATTCCGCAGCCGTTGTCGCGGACGGTGAGGGTGGCGTTCGCGCCGTCCTCGGTCACAGTGACGTGAATTTCCGGCTTAGTGCTGCCGGCCACGGCATCGAAGGCGTTTTCCACCAAGTTCACGACGACTTGGTGAATCCGTCCTTCATGTCCGGTGATTTCCAAACTGTGCGGAACCTCCAGCGTCACGTTCGCCGGGCGCGGCCCACCGCGCTTGACCCAACTGACCGACGTGCGCGCGACTTTAGCCAGGTCAAAAGGCTGGTTGTCCTGAGGGCCACTGAACGACAGGCGACGCAAATTCTTGACGATGTCGCTGACCCGGGCGACGCCCTCCAGGGTGCCGTCCACCAACGGATCGAGATCGTCCAGGATATGGTCGATCTTCAACTCGTCCTGCAAACGCCGCAAATCCTCGTAGCTGCCCATGTCACCGGACGCCGCATCGAAATACGCCTTCAGCTTGGTCTTGTATTTTTCCAGGCTGTGAATGTTGCCGTTGATGAAACTGATGGGGTTGTTGAGTTCGTGGGCAACGCCCGCGACAAGGCGGCCTAAGCTCGCCATTTTTTCCGACTGAACCAAGCGTTGCTGCGCCTGCACCAGATCCGCGTGCGCCTTGTTCAAGGCTTTATAAGCACGGCGCAGTTCGCCCATGGGCCGGCCGATGATCACCACCCCTGCGGGTTGTCCGCGGTGATCGATACGCACGGATCCGTTCATGGACACCGGATCGGTGCCGCCCGGCGCCGTCTTCGACTTCAGCCGCACTTCGCAATAATCGGCCAGAGACGCGGCTTTTGGCGAACACAGTTCTGAAAGCGGGCAGCTTTCCGGGTCAACCACCAAGTCGCGCAGGCTCTGTCCGACCAGTTCCTGCGCACGGTAACCGGTCAGCGCTTCGGTCGCCTTGTTGACCTGTTCGACCCGCTGGTCGCGGTCACACACGATCAGAAGTTCCGACATGGAACTGATCACGCTGTCGACGAATTTGTGGGTGTCTTCAAGTTCGGTGTTTTTCTTTTCCAGATCGACATCGTAGCGGATGAGGTCGGAATAAACCTCCTCCATCTTGCGGATCACTTCGATCCACGCCGTTTCCTGGGGACCGGTGAGGCCAAGTTCGGCAACCTCCCCCACCGCGTTCATGGCCTCGGTCAGGTCTTCGTGCGCTTTGTTGGGTTTGCCGTCGCTCATGCTGCCCATGAAACGACTCCTAATTCGGCTGCGTCAAGTCGTATCGTTGCAGCTTGCCGCGCAAACCGACACGGGACAAGCCGACCTCTTCGGCCACGCGGGAAATGTTGCCGCTGTGCCGGTCCAGGGCCTCGGACAGGATTTGGCGTTCCAGCATCTCCACCTGATCGCGCAGAGACGCGCCCGGCACCGGTTTCCAGGACACGTTCAACTCCACCAAACGATCGGCGATTTCATGCGCGACGGACGCATCTGTCAGGCGTGGCGAAACCACATTCCGACCCAGCACCGGGCCGTCGTCCAGCGCCACCATGCGCTGGATTTCATTTTGCATTTCCCGCACATTGCCGGGCCAGGGATAGCTCTTGAAAATGTCGAGAACTTCTTCTGAGAGTCGCTCGACCGGCTTTGCGAACTCCCGGGCCACCCGGCTCAGGGTTTCGCCCGCCAAAAGCGCGATATCCATGGGGCGTTCACGCAGCGGCGGCAGAGAAATCGGAAAGGCGGAAAGGCGGTAGTACAAATCTTCGCGGAAGCGCTTGGCACGCATTTCCTCTTCCAGCACCCGGTTGGTTGCGGCGATGACGCGCACATCGACTTTGCGCGGACGCTGCGAGCCCAAGGGACGGAATTCACCGTCCTGCAGGACGCGCAGCAATTTGACCTGAAACGCGGGCGAGGTTTCGCCCACTTCATCTAAGAAGATGGTGCCGCCATCGGCTTGTTCGAACAGGCCGACGCGGTCTTCGTAAGCGCCGGTGTATGCGCCTTTCTTGCAGCCGAACAATTCGCTTTCCAGCAACTCGTCCGGCAACGCCCCGCAGTTCTCCGCGACGAACGGTTTATCCGCGCGCGCGGAGTTGTAATGAATGGCACGTGCCAGGATTTCCTTGCCCGTCCCGCTTTCACCGCAAATGAGCACGGAGATATCCACCCCCGCACCCTTCGCCGCCAAATGCAGGACATCGGCCATGGGGCTGGACGGGGTGTGCAGGACATTGGAAAAATCGAAGTGTTTTTTCAGCTTCGCCTTGTTGGTTTTGAGGCTCTGTTCGATGCTGGGCGCAGCGGTCTTGATTTCAAAGCTGGCGTTGGCGTTTTCACGCTGCAAGCGCAACAGCCCCATGGCGTCGTGGACGATTTCCAACAGCTCCGCCGGATCCCACGGTTTGGTGATGTACTGATAAATGCCTGCGTCGTTGAGCCCCGCGATGATGTCCTCAGAGTCCGTATAACCGGACACGATCATGCGGATCGGATCGGGCCAGGTATCGCGCACGCGTTTCAGGAACTCGACCCCGGTCATGCCGGGCATGCGCTGATCGCACAGGATCAGGTGCACCATTTCGGTGTTCAGGATTTCTTCCGCCTCATAGGCGTTCGATGCCGTGAGCACATCGAATTCGTCGATCAGCACCCGGTGCAAGGTTTCCTGCGAACGGACCTCGTCATCAACAACCAAAATGAGGGGACGGGAGTCCATGCGTGCCTTTCACCTCAACAAATGCGCGGCAACTGCTCGCCCGCCAGCCAGTCGACCATGCGGGTGCCACCCAATTGGGTCTTCATGCGCACGAAGCAGCGCGAGTCCTCCAGCACTTCGCCGACGATGGCGGCGTCCTTGCCTTTCGGATGGGCGCGCATGGCGGCCAAAAGTTCGTCGGCCTTGTCTGCCGGGCAGATGGCGATCAGCTTGCCTTCGTTGGCGACGTACAAGGGATCGAGCCCCAACAGTTCGCATGCACTTTTCACTTCCGTGCGAATCGGCAGCTCTTTTTCGAAAAGCTCCACCCCCACGCCGGACTGGTGCGCGATTTCGTTCAAGGTCGCAGCCAAGCCGCCCCGGGTCGGGTCGCGCAGCACATGCATGTCCGGTACGGCGTCGAGCATGTCTTGCACCAAACCGTTCAGCGACTGGCTGTCGGACAGAATTTCGGTGGTGAAGCTCAGGTTCTCGCGCTTGCTCATCACCGCGACGCCATGATCGCCCAGGGTGCCGTTGACCAGAATCTTATCGCCCGGCTTGGCTAGATCGCCGCACACATTGACGCCGTCACGCACCACGCCGACGCCGGCGGTGTTGATGAAGATGCCGTCGCCATGACCGCGTTCCACCACTTTGGTGTCACCGGTGACAATGCTCACACCCGCTTCCTTAGCGGCGGCGGCCATGGATGTGACGATCTCCGCCAGATCGGACAGGGGGAAGCCTTCTTCGATAATGAAGCCCGCGGTCAGGTAGTAGGGCTTTGCGCCCGCCATGGCCACGTCGTTGACGGTGCCGTGCACGGCCAGCGAGCCGATGTTGCCGCCGGGAAAAAACAACGGCGAAATGACGAAGCTGTCGGTACTCATCACCACCCGGCCTTCGGGCAGACGGAACATGGCGGCGTCGTGTTCGCGGTTGAGAAGTTCGTTGTCGAAAGTTTCGACGAACACATCTTCGATCAGTTGCGCCATAGAGCGTCCGCCTGCGCCGTGGCTCATGTCCACACGGCCCTTCTTCAAATCCAGCGGACGCGCGCCTTTCTTGGATGGCTTTTGAGGTTTCGGTGCGACGTTCATACCGCGGCCTCCAGTTCAGCTTCCGCTTCGGAACGAAAGCGTCCGTAGGTCCAATGCGCGGCGCACGCGCCTTCGCTTGAGACCATGCACGCGCCCATGGGATTGTCGGGCGTGCACGAGGTTCCGAACAGAGTGCAATCCATCGGCGTCTTTTCGCCGCGCAGGATCGCGCCGCATTCGCACAATTTGTTTTCCTTCGGCTCCGGCACATCGACGCTGAAGCGTTTTTCGGCATCGAACTGGGCGAATTCTTCGCGGATTTGGAGTGCGCTCAACGGCACGGAACCAAGCCCCCGCCATGAAAATTCATCGCGCAGTTCGAACACTTCCGCGACCAGATCTTGGGCTTTGACGTTGCCTGAAGGCGTCACCGCACGGGCGTATTCGTTTTCCACTTGCGCCCGGCCTTCGTTGGTCTGGCGGATCAACTGCAGGATCGACTGCATCACATCCAGCGGTTCGAACCCGGCGATGACCACGGGTTTTTTGTAGTCGTCCGTGAACTCTTCATAAGGTTGGGTGCCGATCACCGCACTCACGTGTGCGGGCCCGACGAAGCCGTCGAGGATCACGTTCGGCGCGCCTTCCGGCGTGTGTGCGCCCAAAATCGCGCGCATCGCCGCCGGGGTGAGTACATGATTGCAGTAGACGGAGAAGTTCTTGAGCCCCATCGCTTGCGCCTGCTTGATGGCGACGGCGGTGGGCGGCGTGGTGGTCTCAAACCCGATGGCGAAGAACACCACTTCGCGGTCCGGATTTTCCTGAGCGATGTTCAGCGCATCCATGGTGGAATAGACCATGCGCACGTCCGCGCCCTTGGAGCGCGCCTTGATCAGGCTTTCGTACTTGGTGCCCGGTACGCGCATCAAGTCCGCGTAGGTGCACAAAATCACGTCTTCTTGGGTCGCGAGCGCCACCGCTTCGTCGACCTTGCCCACCGGCAGTACGCACACCGGACAGCCAGGACCGTGGATCATGCGCACGTTGCCCGGCAACAAATCCTCCACGCCGTAGCGCGCCAAAGCATGGGTGTGGCCGCCGCAAAATTCCATGAAGCGGTAGGTGCGTTCCGGGTCGGCCTCGGCCTTGATGGCGACGGATAAGCCTTGCGCCAGTTCGGCGTCGCGGAATTCTTCGATGTATTTCATTGGGCCGCTCCTTGTTGAAGGGCTGCTTCCCCCATTTCGGCGAACAGCTTCAAAGTCTTTTCGGCTTCCACCGGGTCGAGCTTGGCGAGCGCGTAGCCCACATGCACGATCACGAAGTCGCCGACGCCGACGCCGTCGACCAAGTCCAAAGACACTTCCTTGACCACGCCTTCCAGTTCCACATCGGCCAAGCCGTCATCGCGGAGATGGACGACCTTGGCGGGAATTGCGAGACACATCGGGTTTTTCTCCTGTTCAGGCCGATTTGACTCAGGCCGTTTTAACGCTAGGGTCGGATCGTCTTAGGTGGACTCACTTTTGTGCTTCCACCTAAGGTGTGAATCCGCCCCTGATCCATGTGTTAGAGGGCGATTCACGGATGAGATTGACGCTCATATGCATCAACCTCATCCGATCGCACTCTAGCAGCCTGGATATCGGCGCGGCGGTTTTCGATCCACGCGTACCAATCCTCCAAACCCTCGCCGGTCAGCGCCGAAAGCTGCAGCACTTCGATGTCGGGGTTGATACGCCGCGCGTATTCGATACATTTGTCCACATCAAACGGCACGTAGGGCAAAAGGTCGGACTTGTTCAAGATCATCAGGTCCGAGGCGTGGAACATGTCCGGGTACTTCAGCGGTTTGTCTTCGCCTTCCGTCACGGACAGAATCACCACCTTGGCGGCTTCACCCAGATCGAAGGCCGCGGGACAGACCAGATTGCCCACGTTTTCGATGAACAGCACGCCCCCCGATTGTAGGCCATCGTCTTTGTCCGTGAGGCTGTCCACCGCACGCGCCACCATGGAGGCATCCAGATGGCACCCCTTGCCGGTGTTGACCTGGATGGCAGGCACGCCCGCGTCGCGGATACGGTCCGCATCCAACGCGGTTTGCTGGTCGCCTTCGACCACCGCAACGGATGTCTTTTTGGAAAGGTCAGAAGCAGAACGCGCCAACAGCGTGGTCTTGCCCGAGCCCGGCGACGACACCAGATTCAACGCCAATAAACCGAGCTCGGCAAACCGTTCGCGGTTGTGAAACGCCAAGTGGTCGTTCTTGCCCAGGATATCCTGTTCGATCTGCACGATGCGCGCCTGGCTCAGTCCCGGCACGTGCGCGCCACCGATGTCCTTGCCGTAATGCAGATCGCCGCGCTCATCTTCGTGCGCATGGGCGTGATCATGGTGATGGTGGTCATGCCCATGATCATGGTGGTGGTGATGCCTGTGATCGTGATGATGGTCGTGGGCATGTTTGTCGCCTTCGACCTTCACGTCATCCTTGCCGCACCCGCAAACCGTACACATGCGCTGTCTCCCTTATCGGCCTCTTCTTTGGACCGCATTTTCATCATTGATCCTGTAAATGGCAATAACCGTGCCACGCAATGAGCTGTACAATTAAAAATAAGACGCCCGGATTCCAGGGAATTAGGCACGGTCCCTATTCAAGCACGGTTTTGCGCCCCTTTGCGAATGACAAGTATGTTACCACTTTGGAAATTTACTTTCCATCCTGGAAACTTGCTTACTAGCTAGTATTCTGCATCAAGTATCTCAGACCTAATGAACCGTACAGGCCATGCACGGATCGAACGACCGCACCACGTGCTGCACAGCCACCGCATTGGGATCGCTGTGCGCAACCGGGGTGCCTTCCAAAGCGTATTCCACCGGTCCGGGCACGCCCGCGCCATCGCGGGGCGAGAAATTCCAGGTGGTTGGCGTGATGATCTGATAGTTCTGAATCCGGCCCTTTTCGATGCGCACCCAATGACCCAGGCTGCCGCGCGCAGCTTCGGCGAGGCCCACGCCCACGCCCTCATCGGCGGGTTTTTCATCGGTGCTGACCGGGGCCTTCGGCTCGATGCGGCGCGCCCAATACTCCATGTTGATGACGATGCGTGCGCTTTCCACCAGGCGCGCGATGATCCGCGCGAACACATTGGCCGGCCCCGCACCGACCATGTCGCGAATCAGCGGTTGTCCCGCGACCAGTTGGCGGGCCACCGCGCCGACTTCGGCGGGTTGGCCGTTCACACGCGGAGCTTTGCACCAGGTATAGGCCCCTTCGCGTTCGATAAAAGGCTGGGTGACACCGTCCGCCGGGTGGCTGGGGCCGCCCGCGTACCAGCTCGATTGCAAATCTTCGCGAAACGCGCCTGGATCGAGCTCACGCACCTCCCCCGCCACCATCATGCCGGCGGGAAACAGGTTTTCATCTTGAAAGTGGTACGCGCCGAAGCTCAGAAAACGGCTATAGGCCGCGCCCAAGCTCTCCAGGTCCAAATCCCGCGCCAAAGCGGCGAAAAGACCGAGGTCGGAGCCGATGTCGATGGCCGTATCCAGAACCTTGTCCAGGGCCGCGCGGTTCTCCAGGCCCGCGATCTCTTCCAAGGACAGGCCATAAAGTGTTTCTTGCAGAAAGGCACGCACGTCCGCCAGCACGGACAGCAGCCGCATCTTGCCTCCTTCGTCGAGCGAGCGGGTCAAGCCGCCCGGCTGAACCGCCAGGGTATGCGGCCACTTGCCCGCCAGGATGCCGGTGATGTTGAGCAACCGCGCCCGCGCCGCCAGCAATTCCTTGGCGCCTAGACCCGCTTGGGCCTGGAAGCGGCGTTGGGTCTTGGCGAACCATGGCTTGTCGGCATACGCCGGACGCGCAAAATCGGGCATGAAAAACAGATAAAAGTGCGTCAGGTGATCGGCGAGATTTTCCGCCGCATGCACCAGATTGATGCCCAACTGGCCGTTGGTGGAGGGACGAACACCCAACGCATCCGACAGCGCCGCCGCTGTGACCACGGACTGGGAGACCGAACAGATGCCGCAAATGCGCGGTGTGATGGTGATGGCGTCAAAGGCCGGACGGCCCAGCAAAATATGTTCGAAGCCACGATACAACGACGCGGAGACCTGCGCACTTTGCACCCGTTCGTTTTCGATCTCCAAGTGCACTTCCAAGTCGCCTTCGACGCGGTTGAAGGGGCCGATGATGCGCGTGCTCATGTATCGTCCTCGTCGCGGACGGGCGGGATGACCACGTGGTCCGATTGCGCATTGGAATTGACCCGTTCCGGCGTCGCCGATTTGGACAAGGCCGCCAGGGCGATGAACCAGGCCTTGGGCATGTCGACGGGCAACCCAATGGGAATGCCGGCGCGTTTCGCCGTTTCCTGAAAGGCGTCGGACGGCGTCTCAAACCCAGGTGAGGTACACGCGACGCACGGAAAGCCTGCGTCGGGACAACTGCCCATGGAGCCGTTCCAACTGCGCAGGTTGCAATCGCCCGCCGCCTGGGTCGCCTTACACCCTAAGTTTTCCATCAAGCAGCCCAAGTGGGAAAACTGCGTCGCACTGGCTTTGAATTCATAATATTCGTTGCGCGAACAGCCATGGTGGGCCAAATGGTCGGCGAAAAAGCGAGGCCGGGCGAACGTGTCCAGTTGATCTGCACTGAGGCGCACGGTGGCGAGCAGTCCAAGCGTTTCCGTGATCCAGTCGGGGTGCGGCGCGCAGCCCGCGATGTTGATCACCGGCAAACCGCCTTTCGATTTGAAGTCGCGCCCCAGCAATCCGCCCTCACTGTCCCCTTCGTATTGCAGGCCGCAAGCATCCGTCACGTTGCCGCCCGCCATTGGCAAGCCACCGAACGCGGAGCACGTGCCCACCGCCACGACGTAGCGCGCAAAGCCACTCAGTTCGCGGATCCAGTCGGCCATGGAGCGGCCCGTGCCGGACAACATCTGGAACTTGCCGGTCCCGCCGGGTCCGCGCATGGCGGAGCCTTCGACGCATAGCGCATCCAACTCGACTTTTCCGCTGGTGATGTCTTCGAGGATTTTGACCGCTTCCCGGCCGGTTTCGACGCTCAAGGCCGGGTGCCACAGAATTTCGACGCCAAAAGCTCTCAAGGCCGCGATCAAGCCGCGATCTTCGGCGGTCAACGCCGCCATGGTGCAGCCACCGCAGCTGCCCGCTTGAAGCCAGAGAATCTTGAACGTCACGTTTTTGCCCTTCTGTTGGGGACCTTCCTTAAACCTTAAACCCGCAACGCCTTAAAAGAAAGGGATCGGGAGACAGCTCGCCCCCCGATCCAAGTTTGACGTTGTAACTAAGAGTTGAGAGTACTGGACGAGAGTGAACTCAGTCCGATTTTGCACGGGATTTGGCACGGCTCTTCACGAACAGGCCAACGCCCAGGGCAACTGCGGCCAAAATGGCGATCATATGATCGGGTTGGGTCAACATATGCACGACCCAAGCGGCCATACCGCCATCCACGGCGGCGGGTTCATGGGCCAAGGCCGGTGTGGCAGCGAAAACGCCAATGGCGGTAAAAAATTTGGTTTTCATGACGGGTCCTCCTTTGACGTCCTTTTAGCATCGCGCCGCCCACGCAGCAATTCACGGCGGCTGATGGGCTCCGATACATTGGGCTTGGGCTCAGGCTTGGCTTCTTCCGGTTCGGGAACGGCGCCGAGCAATGGCTGGCCGATGAACTCCTCTGGCTCGGATTCGATCACCATCAAGCGCATGACCTCTTCGGCGATCACGCGCGCGGTGTCATGGTTTTCCAGTTCGGTCACCGGTGACATCAGCGAACAGCTTTGAATGGGACCAAAGTCCTCCAAATCGCCATGGACGAATTCGTAAACGCCCGACGGCAGGGTGTACGCCACCTTGTCGCCATGGCGGTGCTGGGACCAATCGGTCCCTTCGCCCGGCACCAGCACCAGATTGATAAACCACGGCGTGATGATCACGCCCAACTGTTCGTTGCCCCAATCGCGAAAGCCCACGGCATCGACCGACAGCGCATCGTTGCGGAACGGCAAATCCTGCATGCGGTCCAAATCGACACGCTTGTAGGCCTCGACGATGCGCGCGATCTTGTCCCCGGCTTGCTCAGAGGTTTTTTGCATGTCTCCGTCAATACAGGAGTCGTCCAAAGGAAGAAACTTCGATTTTTCCTGATCGCATTCGGGGCAGCGCCAATGGTCCGGCAGGTCGTGGAAGTCGACGCCCGGCTCGATCTGCCAGTAATCGTCCCCTTGGGTGGGATCGTAGACGTACCAACACACGCCGCACTCCATCCGCCCGCTTTGGGGTGTAGGAGTGGAAGTGTCCGGGGCGGATGGCCTTGCGCCGTGCGCGGGTGCGGGGAGGGTCATCAGAGATACGCCTCGATCACTTCAATGATCCGTTCCGCGCTGTCTTGGAAGTCTTCTTGGGACGCACACACGGAATTGGGAACCCCGCCGATTTCCAGGGTGTCCAAGATCACCTTGTCCATGGAGTTGAAGAATTGCACCGACCACACATGGGGCCAGCGGGTCGAGCATACCCGGCACGCCCCATAACCGGTGGAGGTCAGGTCGATATGGCCCGCGCCCAGAGTTTCGCGCAACAACGCCATGTCCTGTTCGCTCATGGGCAGCAGGGTGAAATTGATCACATGGTTGGTGTGGCTTTCCCGGTAATCCTGGGCGCGGTCCTTGATTTCCGCCAGCACCGGCAGCGCATTCATGGTGTCCTCCGCGCCTTCTGGAATGGCCATGCTCGCATCCAGGTTCTCGATATCTTGAATGCGCATCACCGGGGGCACATCGCCGACCACCAAGACTTCCGGGCTTTCAGGATGGCTCAAGCTTTTCAAACGCCACAGGCCGGGAAAGATACTTTCTTGAATCTGCAAGGGTTCGGGCTGCGACATGTGGCCGGACACCTCGCCCCTCCCCAAGACTTCCAACACCAATTCCCGCGACGGTCCGTCCAGATCCGCCAAGCTGTAGGTCATGGGCGCGGTGGCATTGGTCTGCTTGGCCATCGTTGCAGCAATGTCGCGCAACAACTCAATGCCAGCCTGGGCCTGGGACGCCAACTGCTCGGCGCGCGCCATGCGCAGCGCGTTTTCGTTGGCGTCGATACCCTGCACGTCCAAGCCGCTGCCATTGATGGACGGAATGGTCAGCTCCATCCCTTCGTCTTGTTCCCATTCGAACATCTTCATCAGTCCATCTCCCTATCTTTCGTGATCGGCTCTTTCGCTGTCTGCTTTTGGCGTTATTGACTGACGGGCAGAAATTCCGCGAGCTTCCGTTCGTACTCGGCCCAATCCTTGATGCGCGGCACCAAGCCCTTGATATCGCCTTCGCGCACGAACACCACGGTCGGCTTGACCAGCACGCCGAATTCGGCGCTCAAGTCTTCTTCGTCTTCGCCATTGACCACGGCGATGGATAAATCGAACCCCGCCTTGGCGCGATCCTTGGCAATCTCCGGCAGGATCACCGCCAAATCCGCCGTTTCCGGGCGTTTGCCCGCGACGCCCGCGAACAAAACCAACCAATCCCCTTCGCTGAGCGCCGCATGCAGGTCGGTCTTGCCGAACACGCCCGCGGCGGCACGCTCGACCATGCGTGCGATGGCGTTATCATTTGGGTTATTCGCTTGTGCGGCGGTCATGCGCTCTTCTCCTTTGTTTCCGGCTGGGTCCCTTCTTGTTGGCTTCGTATGGCCTCCGGCAGCTCCGGTTCCCGGCCGATCAAATCGGCGAACAGATGATCGACGTTTTCACCGTGCAACACTGCGGTCACCGCCTGCAGTGCATCGCCGATCTGTTGGGCTTCGTTTTCGTGCAGAACCCGGATGGCGTTGTCCAGATGCACCAGCACCCAATCGCCCACGCCGTGCGCTTCCAGAAGAAGCGTGTTGACCCGCCGCGGATTGCCGTCGCGGTCCAGGCAGTCCGCCCAACCTTCACCCGCAATTTCGATGCGCATGGGAATGCCGAGACACATACGTTTAAGCCTCCATTCCACGCAGCGGATGACCCGCCTCAAAAGCGCCGATGTCCAGATCATGGATCAGCAATCCGTCTTCTCCGCTCAAGGGCTCAGTGCGTTCCGTCACGTCAACGCCCCAGTTGCGCAACTGCTTGACGGCGAGAGAGAGGGCTTCATCCATTTTCGATTTGATGAGTTCCGTCAACGACCCACCCCAGTCTTCCAGGTCCAGGGCCTGCACACCGATCAGCGTCAGTTCCTTAGGGTAGTGCCCGGTGAAGTCGGCGGCCGACAACACTTCCTGGAAACCCGTTTGGTGCAGGCTCATCTTTTTGGCGCCGGTGAACTTCGGCACTTCGTCGCCGGTGACGACGATCATTTCGCCCGGCTCCAATCCGTAATCCACGGCGTCGAAAACCAGTAGGTTTTCCGCTTCCTGCACGTATTGAACTAGATAGAGGCCTTGGGTTCCGCCGTCCATGACGACCACGTTGTCAGGTGTCCGGTAGCGGCGGTGAAACTCCTCCACCGCGCGCACGCCGAAGCCTTCGTCAGCCCAAAGGATGTTGCCGATGCCGAGGATAAGGGTGTTGCCGTTGCTCATGATGCACGCCTCTTCAGTCCCGATTGTCTTTGAACATGCGCTCGCCACTGATCATGGTGGAGATCAGGCTTTGGCGCGACATGATGTCTTCGCGGATCGCGGCGTAGACGTGGACGATGATGAACACCACATAGACCCACATCCCAAGGCGGTGCCACGTGTGCAGCTCCATGGTGTTGGGGAAGATGTCGTAGACCCAACCGAACAGGGTCGCCTGCCAGCTGCCGATCCCCATGCCTTCGCCGTAAAGCGCGAAACCGGTGCAAATCATGAAAAAGGTCATCAAGGTGATGGAGAAGAACATGAAGAACTGCGCCAACGGGTTGTGACCGACGTACTTCTTGGGTTCTTTCTCCAGGAAGAAGTACCAGCGCAACTCGAAAAACAGCTCGCTCCAGTAATCGCGCCGCCAGAACGGGATAAAGAAAATCTGACGGGCATGGTGGTTGCCCATGAAGCCCCAATAGATCCGCGCGATCCAGATAATCGCGAACACATACGCCGTGGCGAAGTGTGCAAAGCGGATATAGCCCATCAGGAAATGGTCGCTGGCCTCCCCACCGCCCAAAGTGGGCAGCGGATTGCCGATGAAGTAGCCCGTCACGGCCAGGATCACGATGCACATCGCGTTGAGCCAGTGCCACAGGCGTACGGGCAGTTCGTAGACGTAGATCGAGGTGCTGGGATCGATGGTCCCGGGTCTCACATCCAAGTTCATGGTCTGGGCCTCCCCTTATCTGATCAGCGCACTTTGACGTCGGCCATTTCCTGACCGTCGGGCGACATCACGTGGGTGGAGCACGCCAAGCACGGATCGAAGCTGTGCAACGTGCGGATGATTTCCAGCGGCTGTTCGGGATCGGCCATGGGGGTGTCCAGAAGCGCGGCCTCGAACGCGCCGATGTTGCCGTCCCCGTCACGCGGTGAGCCGTTCCAGGTGGTCGGCACGATGCACTGGTAGCTCTTGATCTTGCCGTTTTCGACCTGAACCCAGTGCCCCAGTGCGCCGCGCGGGGCTTCGGTGAAGCCGGAGCCACGGGCGAACTTCGGCCACATGGCCGGATCCCACTTTTCGGTGTTGGCGGTGGAATTGTCGCCGGCCTTGAGGGTGGCGATCATCTTGTCGAAGAAGTAGCGCATCTTGTGCGCCGCCCACTGGCATTCCAGACCGCGCGCCGCGGTGCGGCCCAAGGTCGAGAACAAGGCTTCCACCGGCGCGTCGAGATGACGCAGAACGGCTTCCGTCGGCTCCTTGAACTCCGGATTGCCCTGGGCGTAACCGATGATGTAGCGCGACAACGGTCCCACTTCCATCGCATGGCCCCGCCAGCGCGGCGCTTTGATCCAGGAGTACTTCGCGCTTTCGTCCAACTGCTCGATGTGCTTGTGATCGCCCTTTGCGTTCGGTCCCAGCACGAAGTTCGGGTTGGTTTGGCCTTCGAACGGATGCAGCCCCGTGGCGCCGCCTTCGTAGGTGTACCAGGAGTGATCGACGAATTCCTGAACTTGCTGCGGATCGTTCTGGTCCACCTCGTGAACCGTGGACAGATCGCCGTTGATGATCGCACCGCGCGGCAACATCAGGTTGGACGCGGAATAATCGTTAGCGTGGTCGGGAATGTCACCGTAGGACAGAACGCTCTGGGACGACAAGCCGCCGCCATAGAGCCAATCCTTATAAAACGACGCGATCGCCAGCAGATCGGGAATGTAGACCTGTTCGGTGAATTCGATCGAGCGATCGATGATCGACGAAACCAGGTTGAGCCGTTCCATGTTGACCGCACCGACGGCGCCTTCGCCGTCCAAGTTCAGCGAGCACGGCACGCCGCCCACCAGCCAGTTCGGGTGCGGATTCTTGCCGCCGAAGATGGTGTGGATCTTGACGATCTCCTTTTGGAAGTCGAGCGCTTCGAGATAGTGCGCCACGGCCATCAGGTTGGCTTCCGGCGGAAGCTTGTAGGCTTTATGGCCCCAGTAGGCGTTCCGGAACGGGCCCAACTGGCCGCTGTCGACGAACTTCTGCAAGCGCGCCTGGATGTCCTTGAAGTAACCGGGCGATGAAAGCGGCCACTTGGAAATGGATTGCGCCAATTCCGACGTTGCTTTCGGGTCGGCATTCAGCGCGGAAATCACGTCGACCCAATCCAGCGCATGCAGGTGATAGAAGTGTACGATGTGGTCGTGCACCTGGAGCGTCAACTGCATGATGTTGCGGATCGAGTTGGCGTTTTCCGGAATATCGATGCCGAGGCAGTCTTCCACCGCGCGCACCGAGGTCAGCGCGTGGGTGCCCGTGCACACGCCGCAAATGCGCTGGGTGAACGCCCAGGCGTCACGCGGATCGCGCCCTTCGAGAATCAGTTCCAGACCGCGCCACATGGTGCCGGTGGACACCGCATTGCGGATCACGTTGTCTTCATCGAGGTTCACTTCGACGCGCAGGTGGCCTTCGATACGGGTCACCGGATCGACCACCACGCGGCGGCCGGAGTTGTCGAGTTGAAAACCGTTAGGAGTCGTCGCCATTGTCTAAATCCTTCCCTGCCGTCACTTGTCGCCGTTTTCCGCGCGCTTTTGCTGCGCACGCTTGACCAGGCTGACGGCAGCGTGCGCCGCAGCGGCGGTACCGACCACGGCAGCGGTGGTGCCGCCCACGGTGTCGGCGTTTTCTTCGATGCCGAAGGCATTGATGCTGGTGAGGCGGTCGTAGAACCCACCCTGGTCCCAGAACCCGTCTTCCGAACAGCCGATGCAGCCGTGGCCGGATTGGATCGGGAAGGACACGCCTTCGTTCCAGCGGGTGGTCGAGCACGCGTTGTAGGTGGTCGGGCCTTTGCAGCCCATCTTGTAAAGGCAATAGCCCTTGCGCGCGTACTCGTCGTCCCAGTCTTCCACGAACTGACCGGCGTCGAAGTGCGGACGGCGGTAGCATTTGTCGTGAATGCGCTGGCTGTAGAACATTTTCGGACGGCCCTGACGGTCAAGTTCGGGAATGCGTTCGAAGGTGAGCAGATACGTCACCACACCGGTCATAACCTCGGCGATGGGCGGGCAGCCCGGTACCTTGATGATCGGCTTGTCCCTGACGACCTTGTGCACCGGGGTCGCCTGGGTCGGGTTTGGCTTGGCCGCCTGCACACACCCCCAAGACGCGCACGACCCCCAAGAGATGAGCGCCTGGGCGTCTTCGGCCATGTACTTGAGCTTATCAACAAAGGGCTGACCGCCCGGAATGCAATAGACGCCGTCGTCTTTCAACGGCGGGTTGCCCTCCACCGCCAAGATATAGCGGCCTTTGAATTCTTGCTTGACCTCTTCCAGGATCTGTTCGGCCTGGTGCCCCGCGGCGGCCATGATGGTGTCGTTGTAATCGAGAGAAATCATCGACAGCACCACGTCCTTGACCAGCGGGTGGGCGGAGCGGATGAAGCTTTCCGTGCAGCACGTGCATTCCAGGCCGTGCAGCCACAGCACCGGGATACGCGGCTTGGTTTCCATCGCATTGGCGATTTTCGAAGCGAACGCCGGACCCAGACCCAGCGAGGCCGCGGTCAAGCTGCAGAATTTCATGAAGTTGCGGCGTGAAATGCCCTGACGCCGGATCACATCGTAGAAGGTCTCGTTTGCCTCCCCCATGGTCGTCTCCCTTGTGCGTTGGTTGATATCCATACGGCCGTGCCGTTCTTAAACGGGCTTAATCGCAAGAGCTGTGCCAACGCATGACAGGAATATGACGCCAAATTAAGTCATTGATTTTATTTATATAAATATCGAATTAAATATATTTAACGCAAGTTTTTAGGGAAAATAGATATTCCAAACCGGAAACTGTCTATACACATTTCAACCAGCCAGAAAGCATCTTTCCATACAATAAAAGAGGCCACCCGGAAGGACGTACCCTTTATCTTTTATACTTAGTGTGTGGATCGTTTATGTGCCGTTACGGCTTCATGGTGGCGGGCCATCCGCGAAGCGGCACAATCGCATGCGGTGGGGCTCATTCACCCGCCCCACCGACCAACAAAAAAGGGAGCCCATTGGGAACCCGTTTGTGTTGGTTGCGGGGGCGCGCGACTTGCGCTCCTTGAGAAGCATTTTGTTTTGTATAAGAGGGCTGAGAGCCATCTCATTTTCACAAAACAATGGCCTGCCTTTAAAAGCAGGCTACATCATGGTGTTTGCTGCCAACTTGCAGCCAGCACAGGATTTAACGTTGTCTGCTCGCTGGCCGTCAAATCGGTCTGTCCCACCGGCGGCGGAGTCATCGCAGCCATGGCATCGACCAACACCTGAACAGATGAATTGTTCAACGCATAACCATCCGATGACGTGATCGTCGCAACGTGGTTGTTCGTACTCGCGTACCAGTCCGAAACCGTCACGCTGTCTGTGGTGCCGATGACACTGACCACCAGATCGTCCCCCGCCTGGCTGAACCACAACTGATCGTGATCGATGCCCGTAGCAAACGACAAAGTATCACTGGACGCTCCCTCGCCGACATTATCAACAACGTCTTGGCCATCGTTTCGGTCAATCACATAGGTATCGTTACCCGTCCCGCTTGTGAGGGTGTCGTTGCCCGTTCCACCGTCGAGCACATCGTTACCTGTACCCCCGGTGAGGACGTCGTTTCCAATCCCTCCGGTCAGGGTATCGTCGATATCGGTGCCGGTGAGCTCAACACCCGTCTCGTTGATCTGGTACGTCTTCGAATAAACGCTGTAACCGGGACCGTTCTGATCAAGCGAGTACCACGTGAAGACGATCCGCCCATCCACCAACTGCGACACTTCCGGGATCATCTGGTTGGATGCCGTGTGATCGTTCACCTGGAACTCAAAGCCCACGGCGCTGCCCGATGCATCGAAACGCTGTGCATACACGCCGTAGCCCGAACCGTCCTGACCGTCCGACTCCCATGTCACCACGAACCCGCCGTCCGAAAGCGCTGTCATCGAAGGCTCATCCTGAGTCAAGGCCGTGTGCGTGCTGATATGAAATTCCACGCCCACACGGTTGCCGGAGGTGTCATAACGTTGAGCATAAATTCCGTAGCCCGAACCATCCTGGCCATCCGATTGCCACGTCACCATGAAGTCACCGTCCGCCAGAACCGCGACATCGGGCAAACCTTGCATCCCTGCCGTGTGCGTATTCACTTGGAACTCGGTGGGACCAACCGGGTTGCCGTTGGCATCGTAAATCTGACCGAAAACACCGAAGTCTAGTGTCGGCTCGTCCTGGTACTGGCTTTCCCAAATCACGACAAAGCCACCGCCGGGAAGCGCCGTGACTTCCGAAATATGCTGGTACCAAGCGGTGGTCGTATTCACGCGGAATTCGCCACCCACCGCATTGCCGGACGCATTGAAACGCTGGCCGTAAACACCAAAATGGGAACCGTCTTGGAGAGCCGACGCCCACGTCACCACATAGCCGCCGTTCTCAAGACCCGCAACGTCAGAAAAATATTGCGTGTTCGCCGTGTGCGTATTGACTTGAGTTTCAGCGCCGACCGCATTGCCCGATGCATCGAAGCGGCGTGAAAAGATCCCTGCTCCGCTGCCGTCCTGGCCATCCGAACTCCACGTCACCACAAATCCACCGTCGTGCAACGCGGAAATCGCCGGATGTTCCTGAGTGCCTGCGCTCACGGCATTCACTTGCACCGCACTGCCCACCGTATTGCCGGATGCATCGTAAACCTGCAAAGAAATACCCCGGCCATCCGCATCGGAGGATGTCCACGCAATGGCATGGCCGCCACCCGTCAAACCATCTTGCGCGACGGAATGGAACTCGCCGTAACCCAATTGTGCGTTCCCGCCAACCAATATTTCCGAACCAACGGCAACCATCTCAGTCGGGGCATTATTTACCGCCACAACACCAACTGTGACTGTTGTCGTATCGCTGCCACCATTGCCGTCATCAACGGTGTAATCAAACGTTGCGATACCGTTGAAGTCCGCATCCGGGGTGAACACCACGTCACCGTTGCCATCCAAGGCCACAGTACCATTCACAGCGTTAGCGACTGAGGCGAGCGTCAGCGTATCGCCATCCACATCCGTGTCATTCGCCAGCAAGCTCGCCGCTGTGATCGTTACCACCACATCTTCATTGGTCGATGCCGTGTCCGCAACCGCAACCGGGTTGTCATTCACCGCCGTAACATTCACATTTAGCGTCGCAACGGTGCTCTCCGTATCGCTGTTTGAGGCTTCGGTCGAAATTGCCGCCACCGTCAAATCAAAGCTGCCTTCATAGTTCAAGGGTGGGGTTATGCTCAGCCCGATGAGGTTTGTTGGGCTCAACGTCCAACTGCCATCGCCATTGTCGGTTCCAGCACTCAATACGGCCCCAGAGGGCACACCGGATACGGTTAACGATAGGCTTTCAGAACCATCCGTATCCATCAGGCTGGACGCAATATCCAAAGCGATCGACGTGTCTTCTTGACCGGAAGCTGGCGTTGTCGTGAGGCTCGGGGCATCGGCAACAGCGAGAACATCAACCGTTACAGTTGCCGTATCAATGCCACCTTCACCGTCTTCAACCGTATACTTGAAACTCGCCTGGCCATCAAAATTGCCTTGAGGCGTGAACACAATATTACCTTCGCCATTGATCTCAACTGTCCCATGAACAGGTGAACTGACTGCGGTAATTGATAAGTTTGTGCTGTCTACATCAGAATCGTTCGCCAGCAATTGCGCAGGTGTTATGATCAGAGGCGTATCTTCGTTTGTCGTAACCGTGTCATCAACGGCAAGAGGGTCTTCTTTGAAAACTAAGGTTTCAACACCAGTTAACGTGTCGGTTCCATCATCACCCCAGCCACGGGCACCTTCGGATGTGTTTAGATCAACGACAGTATACGTATCTGTGGCTTGATCATAAGTGACGTCATAATCTGACCGATAGCCATTGAACACGGCCACATCGTCGCCCGCGCCACCGTCGATCACATCGTTTCCGCCGTTGCCGATGAACTGATCATCACCGCCAAGACCCGAGAACGTGTCTGCTTCGGCCCCGCCTTCAAAGCTGTCGTTTCCTTCCGTCGGGCTGGGGACAGCAACGCCTATGTCGATGTGTTCGACCATGGCGCCAAAGCCTTCCGGCGGCGTGTGCACCCAATCCGATTCCTGGAAAACAATCGTGGCGTGGGCAGAGAACAAGGTTGCTTCATCCTTCACCACCGGATACCAAGCCCCCGTGCCTGGAGTAACCGTCACGCTGTGGAACAAGGTGCCGTTCTTAAAAAGTTGCACATTCCCCGTATCGATGTCGTACGCCATCCCCAGAACGTCGGAGCCTTCGATAGAAGGCAGCCCGGTTGTCGTAACACTGTCAGAAGCGAAGTAGGTGTTGCCGCCTGTGCCAATGCGGATGCGGAAGGAATCACTATCCGCCACCCCCATATCCGTATCCGAAGACAGGTCAACCGAGGCCTTGGCCCAACCCACGGCGACATTGTTATAGCTGTTCGCTGCAATCTCGAAGTAATACTTTCCACTTTCAGCTCCCAGGCTCCCGCGAACGCCGGCTTTAGGAACAGGGCCAGAAAAGGTCAGGTTACCATCGCTCAAGCTTCCCCCGCTCATATCAGAGGCATTCAGCACGGCGTAGTTGTGCAGCGGTGTATCAGTCGTCTGCGTCACACCACCATTGACCGTCCAGTCGTTGACGTTCCCCGAAACGTCATTGCCGAGATCCGTACCATCGGCAAAATCCAGATGATAACCTTCCGTACCATAAACGCCCGTGTACTCTGCAGCAGACCACGCCCCTCCATCAAAGGCACCAAGACCTGCCGTCTCAGGATCGGTGATCGTTACGCCATCCAGGTATTGGAAATCGGCAACCCTGCCTGATAGGTACTGCCCGTCGTAGCGTTCCTCACGCCCGATCGCATGTTCGACGTTGCTGCCCATGATACCGTCCACACCAACGCTACCCGCAACACCGCTCAACGTCGTTTCCGTGCCGTTCACCCAAATGCTGACCCGGTCCGTCAGGGCTGTTTGCGTCCGGTCCACGGCCAAAACCACATGGTAAAAGCCGCCTGTGTCCGCGAAGGTCTCGCTCGTCGTCGCCTCATCGCCTGAACCGTTGACATCGTTGTTCATGAAAAACAATGAACCGTCCGTATTAAAGCGCAAAAAGCTGTGCCGCGAGCCCCCGTCTCCGGCGCTGATGATCGACTGGTTCGTGCCCAAATCACCGCGCTTAACCCAGGCTGAAACCACAAACTGATCCGAGTTTCCGGATGTGGGCGTACGTGACAAGTAACCTGTTGAGCCATCAAGCTGCGCGCCATAAGGAATGTCAAACCCCGATCCCGGCTCGCCCACGGTCACATTCACCGTGGCCGCAGAACTGATCCCGTTCGCGTCCGTCACACGGTACGTAAAGCTGTCTTCACCCGTAAATCCGGCGTTGGGCGTATAGCTGTAGGTGCCGTCCCCATCGACAGCCACGCTGCCGTTGGCCGCAGCACCCTCCAAAGAATACGTCAGTGTTCCACTGCCGCCGGAACCCGAAAGCTTCCATTCACCAACCTCCCCTTCGGGGGTCAGCATCACACTGTCCAAAGCTACCGGAGACGTGGTCACACCGGTGGTGTCCAGCGTCGCATCGCTGAACACCAAGCTCTCAACGTTGGTGACGGTGTCCACACCATCATCGCCGTCGGCCACGGCGTCTTGATCGATGACCGTAAACGTGTCCGTCGCCGCATCGTATTCGATGGCGTAGTCATCAATGAAGCCATTGAACACCGCAATATCGTTGCCCGCACCGCCATCGATTACGTCGTCGCCGGCCCCGCCATTGATCACATCATCGCCGAGCCCACCGGAGAGGGTATCGGTGCCACCCAAGCCCGAAATATCGTCATTGTATTCAGTCCCCGTCAGGGTGTCCGCACCGCCGGTCCCGCTCAACGTTGCCCCCACTCCAATGATGCCCGTCGCCGCCACCGTATCGATGTCGTCCGTAACGTCGTAGGTTAAGTTCACAGCCCCTGTAAACCCGGCGCTGGGTGTGAAGTCCCACCAATTGTTTACAGCGTCGTAAACCAACGTACCGCTATCGACCGAAAGATTGGCAACACTTAAGGGATCGCCATCCGGATCGCTCGCGTTAACTAAGAGGTCCGCCTCGTAAACACGTAGCGTGCCGTCTTGTTCGTTCATACTCAATGTGATGGGCCCGGTGATAACCGGAAGCTGATTTGTCATGGCAGTTTCTCTCCATAAAATAAACGTACAAGACCATTTACGAAGCGCTTCCGCTTCGCATTGACCTCAAGATTCATGCGGCCCTTTAGCTGGCCCCCCTCACTTCTGTCGCATGACCATATGCCCGAGTCATGGAACAACTTAAACAAAACGATTCCACACTCATTAAGATATGGTCAACCATGTGTTCCCGATTGTTGATTGAATGCTGTGGATAACTATGATGACGGCTTATACAGCTCTGGCTCTTCCCGAGATTGCAGCCTGTCCCACAGTCGTGACCAAAGACAACAAGCCGTTGGTATCCAGAGGCTTGTCGGTGCTTTCTGACTATGCTTCGAGAGCGTTGGTTGCGGGGGTAGGATTTAGCGTCCGCGCGGGAACTTCATTCCCGTGCTCCGTAGCGTCTGCGGGACTACGTCCCTTGCCGCGAACCTTGGCCAAACAGGCCTTTTGCCTGTTTGGCGAGGAGCAAAGCCTGGTCCCCGACAGCTAAAAAAGCAAAGGCCCCACCTTGTGGTGGGGCCGTCGCTTTTTTGGTTGCGGGGGTAGGATTTGTGAAGGGTTTTGCCCTTCATCCTTGGCGCTTATGCGCCTGCGGACCGCCTCTCAGCCTTCGGCTTTTCGGCGTCTTT
>JANQJR010000023.1 GCA_028281525.1 Magnetovibrio sp. | reverse complement strand
GCCTGGACTTCGGCAACGTATCCGGGGCCATGGCAATCATGCCCTTGAGCCGTCCCGGCAGGAGACCTTGCAACGGCTTCATGAAACGCCCAGCGATCAACGACAAACGGAACAACCCCGGGCGCGGCAACACGAACGCCAACAGCGCGCGCAGCATCCGTTCGCCCAAGGGCCGCTTGTGCGTGTCTTCGATATGCACCCGGGCGTGATCCACCAAGTGCATGTAGTCGACGCCGGACGGGCACGTGGTCATGCATGACAGGCAGCTCAAACAGCGGTCGATGTGCATGACCGTTTTCGCCGGCGCAGGCCCGCCGGATTCCAACATGTCCTTCATCTGGTAGATGCGCCCGCGCGGACTGTCCAACTCGTCGCCCAGGATCACATAGGTCGGACACGTCGCCGTGCAAAAGCCGCAGTGCACGCAGGTGCGCAGGATGCCGTTGGCGATCCGGACCGGCGTTTCATGCAATTGCTGGGGCGTGAACTTGGTTTCCATGACTTTTATTTCAGCCCCTACATCCGGCCCGGATTGAGAATGCCGTGGGGATCAAACCCGGCGCGCAGGCGGTCCGTCAGTGCCTGGACGCCATCCGCTTGCGGCTGAAACACATCGACGCTGGCCCGCACATCGTCCGGTGCGCGCATCAAGGTGGCGTGCCCCCCCTTCAACGCGCCGCGCACCCGTTCCGAATCCACCAGGGCCTGGGTGGACCAGATCAGACCCCCGGCCCAGTCGAAATAATGATCGCCCCACAGCTTCTCCACCACTTCCGCACCGTCGGTGGGCGGCACCGAAATGCGCCACAACGCCTGATCGTTCGGCAGCAAGCGGACGTCACGGATTTCGCGCCAGAGCGCATGGGTGTTGTGGGTGTGCAGTTCCTCAACTTCGCCATGTACGGCCAACAATTCGCGTAAGGCCTCACAGCGCGCCTCGACCGACGGCGCTGGCCCTTCCACACGCACCGCCGTCACCCCCGTCCCCGCGCCGGACACATAAGATACGCTGGACCTGGCGGCGATTTCGCCTGGCAAGTGGGCGACGCCGGATACTTCATAAGGGCTGTTTTGCGCATCGCGCATGGCTTGGCCAGGGTCAGGTGCGCCGAACACCAAGATGGTGCGCGCCTTTTCCGGTTTGGGCAAAACCTTGAGCGTCACTTCCGTCATCACCGCCAACGTGCCCATGGATCCCGCCATCAGTTTCGACAGATCGAAGCCGGTGACGTTCTTGACCACCCGCCCGCCGGATTTGAAAATCTCCCCCCGTCCGCTCACCGCGCGAAAACCCAGCAGGTGATCGCGCGCCGCACCCGCCAAAGGACGGCGCGGTCCGGCCTGGGCGGCGGCGAACAGGCCGCCTACGGTGCCGCCCTCGGTTCCGTAGATGTGTTCCGGCGACCACGGTTCGAACGCCAGCATTTGCTCCGCTTCGTCCAGCGCGGCCTGCACATCCGCAATGGGCGTGCCCGCGCGCGCAGTCATCACCAATTCTTCCGGCTCATACAGCTCGATCCCGGACAGCCCCGAGAGATCCAGCATGCTGTCGGCCTGGAGCGGGCGGCCAAGACCGTCCTTGCTGCCATGACCGCGAACGCCCAAGGCCCGGGCGTTGCCGGACACGGCCCATTTCACCGCATCCAACACTTGGGTCTCGCTTTCCGGTTTGAAGATGTCGCCCATGCCGCCCAGTACCCCGCCCCTCAAAATCTCGGAATGTCCGGAAACGGCAAGCGCCCGCCGGAAACATGCATCTTGCCCAATTCCGCACAGCGATGCAGGGTCGGATAGACTTTGCCGGGGTTGAGCAAGCCGGTGGTGTCGAACGCGCATTTCAGGCGTTGCTGCTGTTTCATGTCATCTTCCGTGAACATTTCGCCCATCAGGTCGCGCTTTTCCACGCCGATGCCGTGCTCGCCCGACAGCACGCCGCCGACTTCGACGCAGAGCCTCAGGATGTCGTGGCCGAAGGCTTCGGCCTTGTCCAACTCGCCCGGCTCATTGGCGTCGAACAGGATCAGCGGGTGCAAGTTGCCGTCGCCCGCATGGAACACGTTGGCGACGCGCAGGCCGTAGTGTTCGGACAACACCGTCATGCGCGCCAGCACATCGGCCAAGCGGTGGCGCGGAATGGTGCCGTCCATGGTCAGGTAATCGGGGGAAATGCGCCCCACGGATGGAAACGCCGACATGCGGCCCTTCCAGAACTGTTGGCGCTCCTCTTCGCTTTCGCTGATGCGCAGGAAGGTCGAGCCCGCGTCCTCGGCAATGGCGCGCACCCGTTCGCAGAGGTGCTTGACCTCGGCCTTGGGCCCGTCCAGTTCCACCACCAATAAGGACTCCACGTCCAGGGGATAGCCGGAATCGACGAACTTCTGCATCGCGCCGATGGCCATCTTGTCCATCATTTCCATAGCGCCGGGAATGATGCCCGCACCGATGATTTTGGCGACGCACTGCCCGCCCGCCTCGACACTGGGAAAGCCGACCAACAACGCCTTGGCGCTAGCGGGCTGTTTCAAGATGCGCACCGTGACCTCGGTGATGACGCCCAACAACCCTTCCGAACCCGTCACCGCGCCCAACAAATCGAGCCCGCCCGCATCCAGATGCTTACCGCCCAAGCGGATCACCTCGCCGGTCATCAGCACCATCTTCACCCCCAACACGTTGTTGGTGGTAAGACCGTATTTGAGGCAATGCATGCCGCCCGCGTTTTCCGCCACGTTGCCGCCGATGGTGCAGGCAATCTTCGACGATGGGTCCGGGGCGTAATAGAACCCCTCGTCCTCCACCGCGTCGGTGATGGCGCGGTTGGTCACGCCCGGTTGCGCGACCACGCAGCGGTTGTCGTAATCGATTTCGAGAATCTTGTTGAACTTGCCCAGCCCAAGCGTCACCGCGTCAGCCAAGGGCAGCGCGCCGCCCGACAGCCCCGTGCCCGCGCCGCGCGGCACGATCTTCACCCCCAATTCGTGGCAGGTCTTGAGCACACGCGACACCTGATCGGTGGTTTGCGGCAACACCACCACCATGGGCAATTGCTTGTACGCCATCAAGCCGTCGCACTCATAAGCGCGCAGTTCCCCTTCGTCCACGATCACCCCTTCGCCCGGCACGATGGCGCGCAGGCGGTCAATGATCTCGGCCCGGCGTTCGATCACGCCTTGGTCGGGTACAGGCATTTTCATTTGCTTAGGTTACCCCTACTTAGCCTCGCCTTCGATCACAATCGCGCGAAAATCGTTGACGTTGGTCAGCGTCGGGCCGCTGATCACCAGATCGCCCAGCCCATCGAAGAACGTATAGGCGTCGTGGGCGTCCAGGCAAGCACCCGCATCCAGACCGGCGGCCCGGGCGCGCGCCAAGGTGTCGGGAAAAACCATCGCGCCAGCATTGTCTTCGGACCCGTCGATGCCGTCGGTGTCGCACGCGATGGCCGCGACGCCCGCCAATCCGTTCAATTCCCGAGCCAAGGCCAAGAGATACTCCGTATTCGGGCCGCCACGGCCTGTCAGGACGCGCCCACCTTCTTGTTCACCGCTTGCCCGTTCCAATGTGACCGTCGCTTCGCCGCCCGACAGGATCACCATCGGCGGGCGAACCGGTTTCTTGTGGTTCATAATTTGGTGAACAAGGCGAGCATGTTCAACCGCGAGGTCGCGCGCTTCGCCTTCGATCAAATCGCCCAGATTCAAGACATCATAATCCGCGGCACGCGCCACGTCGGCGGCGACGGCGAGGGACAGGCGCGGTGTTGCGATCAACACATTTTCCACGCACGAGAGACGTGAATCGCCGGGCTTCGGCGTTTCGTCCGCTTCCCGGTCCAGCACAGCGCGCACGGCTTGGGGTACGTCCAGGTCGTACTTGTCCAGCACCGCCCGCGCATCCGCGTAGGTGGTGGGGTCCGCCACCGTCGCGCCGGAGGCGATGACGGACAGGTCGTCACCGACCACGTCGGACATGATCAGGGTCACGACACGCGCCGGATGGCACGCCGCCGCCAACCGCCCCCCCTTGATGGCGGAAAGGTGCTTGCGCACGCAATTGATTTCATTGATCGACGCACCACAGCGCAGAAGCCGCTCGGTCACGATTTGTTTATCGGCAAGTGTGATGCCGCTTGCGGGCAACGCCAACAACGCCGATCCGCCACCGGAGATCAGGCACAACACCAAATCCTCAGAGGACAGCCCCTGAACGGCCTGCAAAATGCGCCGCGACGCCGCCACACCGGCTGCATCGGGCACCGGGTGCCCCGCTTCCAAAACCTCGATGCGCTGCGTCGGCACCGCATGGCCGTAGCGAGTCACCACCACGCCTTGCAATTCACCCTTACCCCTTTGATTCCAGTGCGCCTCCACCGCCCGCGCCATGGCCGCCGCAGCCTTACCCGCGCCAATCACCACCGTACGGCCCTTGGGTCCCTGCGGCAGGTGTGCAGGCACGCACTGATCCGGCAATGCGGCTTGCACAGCCGCATCAAACAAGCGGTTCAGCACATTTCGGGCGGCCCCGGAATCCATGCCGCCAGCCTAGCGGCAGGCCCCGTGGGCGGCAAGGTGGGAACCCTCAAACCAAGCGCAGTCGCCGCGGAATTAGGGAAAACCCGGGGAAATACGAAAAAAATATTTTCTACATATTCGATTTGTATTGAATAAGCATACAGCGGTTTACCATGTGTAGTGCGACAACCCCGCACTCATAAGGATGGTGAAAATGGAATTCTTTCTTGTTTGGGGCATGATCGCTCTAGGACTCGCCTTTATCGCACTCAACATGTGGCTGGTTATGGACTACGCTTATGACCGCCTGAGCCAGGCGCTCGCCGCGCGCAGCCCGAAAGCCAAAACCGTCAAGGCAAGCGGCCTTTCGCCCATAAGTTCCTAATTTCCAATATCTGATTTGGGGCACCCGCCCCCAATCAGATACGGATGGATTTATATTCGGCTGCCGTGAGGCAGTCGAAGTGGCATGGTGAAGACGCAGGCGCGTTAAGGGTCTGGGACACTTCAGGCGGGGGGAACGCCTTATTTTTTCATGAGCAAATGCACACCGGTATGCCGGTGTGTGTGATGTTGGGCGGCGCTGTTGCGTTGAGCAGCCCAATCATTTGCTTTGCTTGATGTGCACCTAATCTTCATCTTCCACCAGGCCCACCTTACGCAGGACCTTTTGCTGGCGTTTACCCATGGCGTCGACATCGAAATCTTCGATGAGGTCGTGAAACAGGCGATACCAGTTCACTTCCGCCTTGATCCGCATGAAAACGCTGCCGAGCCCGATCGCGGCCCGGTTCACCAAGACGAATTCACGCGGCGGTGTGATGCCGCCCAATTGATTCAATTCACGTTGGACTTTGGCCGCCATTCCGGCCCCATAAGCCCCCGTATCCGTATCATGGATGCGGCGGACCTTATCTTCCAGCAAGGGCGTGTAAATGTAACGCGCCCAGCGGTTCAGGACATCCAGCACCTCTTGGTCGGGCGTATCGAACCCCCAGCTTTCATACGCATGTACGGCCAAATCGCGGTCATCTTCACGCAAAGCATGGTAAAGGTCGATGATGCCTTTCACAAAACCCGGCTTGAAAACACGGATACAGCCGAAATCCAGAAGGTTTAAGGACCCGTCAGGGCGCACGGTGTAATTGCCCAAATGCGGGTCTCCGTGAATCACGCCATAGCGATACAGCGGCGTGTACCAGGCGCGGAACATGTTCAGCGCCAACTGGTCCCTGAATTCCGGGTTGTCTTCGGCGAAACCCAAGAGAGGTTTGCCATCCAGCCACGTCATGCACAGCAACCTGGATGTCGATAAGTCTTCTTTGGGCTCAGGCGTGTGAATGCTGGGCTCATCCTTCAACATCCGCGCATAAAGCCTCATGTGACGGGCTTCGCGGTCGTAATCAAGTTCTTCGCGCAAACGATCCGACAGTTCGTGATGAATTTGCGAAGGATCGATGGCCTTGTCATAACGATGATACAAACCGAAGACGATTTTCAATTGACGCAAATCGGCTTCCACGGCGGATGCCATGTCCGGATATTGCAGTTTGCAAGCGAGGACATTCCCATCGTGATCGACGGCGCGGTGAACTTGGCCCAACGAAGCGGCAAAGGTGGCCTTATGCTCGAAGTCGGCGAACAGGTCCTGCCAACCCGCCCCAAGTTCCATTTTCATTCTGCGTTTGACGAAAGGCCAGCCCATGGCCGGCGCATCCGCCTGCAACTGCGCCAGCTCTTTGGCATATTCCGGGGGCAACGCATCGGGCACGGTGGCCATGATCTGCGCCACTTTCATCACGGGCCCTTTCAGCCCGCCAAGGGCTTGGCGCAGTTCTTCGGCATGTGCCGCCTCGCTGATCGGCAAGCCCAGTATACGTTTGCCCGCGTACTTTCCCGCCGCCTTGCCGGCGGCATATCCGACGCGGGTGTAACGCTTGACCCGTCCTTGTAAGGTGTCTTCGTCCACCGCCTAAGCCGCCGCTTTTCTCGTCACCCGGCAAAAATCGTGTTCAAAGCTTTCGGCGCGGGCCAGTTGTTTATCCAGTTCGGCCATGGTTTTCGACATGTCCTCCGACGTATCTTGAAGCCAGGTGCGAAATGTCGCCAGGAAGATGAGGCCCAGGGCCTGGACTCTCAACATGCCGCGGATGCCGGACACCCGCACGCCCGCTTTCTCCAAGACGTCACGCATGGAGCGGCGCAGCCCGCACCCGCTGACGCACAGCGTTTCCGGGTCGGTGCAGGCTTGCTTCGCGATGGCCGCAATCGCCGGTTTGTCTTCGTTCAATTCATCGAACCGGCACATCATCAGATCAAAAATCCGGTCGCGCGTGCTGTCGTCTTCACCGGCTTCGTAATCGTCCCACGCGCGGTGATCGACACGTTGCACATAGCCTTTTAAAAGCATGCCCTTGGTTGGAAAAACGGCGAGAATTTCGCTCATGCTCAGGCCCGTGTCTTGGCTCAATTGATATAGTGTCAGCCGGTTCCAGCCGTGTTCGCGCGCGCGCGCAAAAGCCGCTTTAATCAATTGATCGGCAATGTCTTTTTTCGCCGACTTCGCGCGTTTTCTTTTCTTATCGGACATGGTCATCCCTCCGAACGGTTTCATCCAGACGTGAAGGCATGAAAGTCACTTATAGATAAGCACTCTTTGCACCAAAACAACGCACAGGCTGGCGGTTCATTTGATTTCAATTGCTGCGATCACCATATACCGGCATGGAGGAAACTGTTATGCCGGCTGAGAACAGCGCTTCATCCCCCATGCCTCAGTCCGTATCATCTGAGGAAATTCTGCGTGCGGCCTTGAGCTTGGCGGAAGAAAAAGGCTGGGACAACATCCGCCTCTATCAGGTGGCCGATCAGTTGGATATCTCGCTCGAAGACATTCGCCACCATTACGCCGATCTCAACGGCGTGGCCAACGCATGGTTCAGGCAAGCTCAACTGCACATGGTCTCGCCGCCGGACGGCGTATTCATCGAGCAACCGGCTTGGCGCCGCCTTTACCTAACGATGACGAAATGGTTGGAGCACGTCTCCCAGCACCCAAAGGTCACGGCGCAAATCATCCGCGCGAAACTTCACCCGCCCCACGTTCATCATTGGGTGCCGATGATCTTCGATCTGTCGGCCCAGATCCACTGGTGGCTGGACGCGGCGCGCATCGCTTCCGTCGGACGCAAGCGCCAAATGGCCGAAGTCGGGTTGACTGCCATCTTCCTCGGCACGCTCGCGTACTGGACGAACGATAAAAGCCCGGGGCATAAGAAAACGCGCGCCTTCCTCAAAAGGCGGCTGAGACGCGCCGACCGCACCATGCGTCTATGTTCAAGATGCTAAATCAAGCAAAACAAACTCGCAGGGATGCTCGACGACACATCATTCCTTGAATGAGCGTACCAATACATCCGTAAGCGGTTCGATCAAATATTCGATCAATGTTCTTTCGCCGGACTGGATTGTGACGTCGGCTGGCATGCCGGCAACCAAAACCTTGCCGGCAAGCAGCTTGCGCTCGCTTTCCTCCACTGTGACCCGGGCTGTGTAGTAGGGCGTTTCGGCAACCGGATCGACCAGCGTATCCGCCGAAACCGTCATGACGGTTCCAAAGATGGATGGTGTCGTGCGTTGACGAAATGCTGGAAAGCGAACTTCCGCTTGGGCGCCAACCAGAACATTGTCGATGTCTGTCGGTAAAACCCTCGCTTCGATGATGAGGCTTTTGCCCGATGGAACGATGTCCAAGACGGGTTCCCCGGTGAGCACCACAGCATTTTCGGCGTGAACTTGCAGGTCCAAGACGGCTCCGGCCTTTGGCGCGCGAATGTCCAGCCGGGTCAAGGTGTCTTCCACGGCGCGCATTTGTTCTTCCAAATCGAACATCCGGTCTTGCACTTCGCGAAATTCCGCCGTGACCTCTTTGCGAAAATCGGTCTTGATCTGGTTTTCTTCGACTCTGGATTCAATGATTTTGATCTCACCTTGAGCCATCGAAGATGCTTTTTCCCCAATGTCGCCTTCCAAGCGGGCGGCTTCACGCCTCAGCTTCAAAAGACGGGTGCGAGAGACATAACCGCTTGCGAACAACTCCTCCAATCCGGACAACTCGTCTTTGATGATGGAGAGCTGTGCGGTTTTGGAGGTGATTTGCGCTTCGGTCCCTGCAATGTGACGCTCATACAGGGCACGTCGCTTTGCGATCATTTCCAAATCGGTCTGCAGGCCTGTGCGCCGCTCACCGAACAGCGCGGTCTCTCCCTGAATGATATCGCGTACACGTAGGTCATGTTCACGGATGGTCAATTTCTGGGGGAAAGATATGCTCGAGGCGTTTGCCCGTTCTGCTTGAAGCCTGGAATGGCGTGCAAGGTAGCCATCGTATTCCGCGCGCAAAGACCCCAGTTTGGCTTTTGCCTGAACATCGTCCAGGCGGATCAGCACTTGGCCTGCCGTGACAAGCTCGCCTTCCTCGACCAGGATGTCTTTGACAATACCGCCTTCCAAGTGCTGGACGGAACTGCGTTCACCGTCGGCAACGACGACGCCTGTGGCCATGATCCCGCTGGCAAGCGGCGCAAGGCTTGCCCAGATGCCGAAAATCAGAGTCAGCCCCCCCACCAGCACGAGGCCCATTCGGCTAATACGCCGGGCCGAACCCGAAAGGCTTTCTTCGATCGCATCATCCGGCGGGACCGACTGTTGAGTTTCGAACATCGAAAACAAAGCGTTGATGGACGAACCCTGGCGGTGTGGGGCGATTTGATTCATTGCGGCGCCTCCTGCGCAGGGTTCATATCCGTCGTGCCGGAAGGCGCCTCGGGCGCGGGAACGGCTGTGCGGGAGGATTGACGTACCTGGGCCAGTACGTCCGGCGTCGGCCCGAAACGCTCAATCACCCCGTCACGCAAGATCACCAAGGTGTCGATGGCCTTCATCAATGCCGGGCGGTGGGTGGTGATTACGACAATGCGCCCACCGGCTTTCAGTTCGGACAAGGCCCTGAACAAAGCCGCAACCCCCTCTTCATCCAGATGCGCGTCGGGTTCGTCCATAACGATCAGAAGCGGGTTTCCATAAAACGCCCGCGCCATGGCAATACGTTGTTTTTGACCACCGGACAAAACAATCCCCTTGGTCCCGATTTGCGTGTCGTAGCCGTCAGGGAACGACAGGATCATGCTGTGTATCCCCGCAAGTTTCGCGGCGCGCACGGTGTCTTCGGGCGGGCCGTCGGCGAAGCGGGAAATGTTTTCACGAATGGTCCCTTCAAGAAGCTCGATGTCTTGGGGTAGGTATCCAACATGGCGGCCCATAGCGTGTTTTTGCAAAGACGCGACATCGATACCGTCGAGCCGCACTTCCCCGGTCAGGACCGGCCATGCGCCGATCAAAAGGCGCGCAAGGGTTGATTTACCGGCCGCACTGGGCCCCACGACGGCGCACACCGTCCCCGGTTCCAAACGCAAGTTGATAGCTCTCACAATAGGCTTATCGTTTCCGGGGGCCCCGCCGAAAAGGTTTTTGGCCGTCAATGCCCCTTGGGGCGGCGGCAAGGGCATGCCCGTTTCTTCTTCGGGAACGACGGAAAACAAATGATCGAGACGCTGGTATCCCCTTCTGGCCGCGACAAGGCCGCGCCAGGCGCTCAACGCCTGCTCCACCGGGGCCAGGGCGCGCGCCATGATGATCGATGCGGCAATCATGAAACCGGGTGTGATGTGCTGACCGATGGCCAGCCATGCACCGGTCCCCAACATCGCCATCTGCAAGATCAGACGCATGGCTTTGGTGGTGGCGGTCAAGGCATTCAGCCGCGCACCGATGATGTCTTGCTTGAAGACCGCGTCGTTTTGGCGTGTCCTCCACAATGACCGTAAGTTCGGCACCATCCCCATGACGCGCAAGGCATCCACGTCGCGTATGCTTTCGCCCAGGGTGCGTTCCGCTTTCATCGTTGCGCTGCGCGATGTTTGTAAAATGTTGTGCGTTGAGAGTTCAGCCAAAAACGCCAGGGCAAACAAAATCAACGCGCCGATCAAAGCGACGCTGCCCAGCAAAGGGTGCATAACGAAGATTACGCCTAAGAACACCAACACCCATGGGGCGTCGATCAACGCAACCAGCCCTGTGCCGGATACGAACTGTCGAATGTCATGCAAATCCTTTTGCGCTTCGCGGGCCGGTTCTTGGGGGTGCGACGCGGTGCGCGCCAGGACCGTATCGAACAGACGGTTGGCGATGCGTTCATGAAACAAAGCCCCGGCGCGGATCAAAAGCCTCCCACGCAACACATCCAAGACCGCCATGCTCAACAGCAAAACGGCGGTGATGGCTGTTAAAGAAATCAGCGTTTCGACGCTGCGGCTCGCCAACACCCTGTCGTAGAGCTGCAGCATATAAAGCGGGCTGGCCATCACCAGAATATTGATGACGGCGCTGAATAGAATGACGACGCCCAAGGGGCGGCGTATGGCGCGGAGGTAGGGATGCATGAAGTGGGCTCTCAAATCTGGATCAAACACCATCGACCGTGGGGAAGGCGAAACCCTCCCCACGGCCGGTTGGGTGTTCTCATCCAAGCCGCAGCTTAGAGGTAATACGCATTCAAGTTGGAATCGATCACGTATTCGACGTCGTTCGCACCGCCGGAATAGAAGTCCTTGATCAAGACGCCGTAGTCGATGTTGAAGTTGTCGTTCCAGTCGGCAATGTCAAAGACAGCCAAGTCATTGGTGGTGCCGCCCATGATCGTGCCGTCATAGGTGTAGATGTTGGAAATTGCCGTATTCATCATGTATACGGCATCTCCCGCACCACCGGCTTCCGTGATGGTGGTGTTGCCCGTGGAGGTGGAGGTGTTTGCGTGATAATAGATATCATCGCCGACACCACCTTCGAGCACGTTGCTGCCAGCCTCACCGCGCAAGTGATCGTTCCCCGCACCGCCATAAAGGGTATCGTTACCTGTTCCGCCCGACATCCGGTCATCCCCGTCATCGCCGTACAGGGTGTCCGTGCCGTCATCACCATACAGGTAATCGTCGCCTTCATCACCATACATGGTGTCGTTATCGTTGCCGCCGTACAGCGTGTCGTTGCCTTCACCACCGTACATCGTGTCGTTGCCGTCGTTGCCGTACAAAATGTCGTCGCCCCAGGTTTCGCCTGGGCCCAAAGGATCTTGGTCGGTATCGAAGCGCCCGGTGTTACTGTTCCAGGTGCCCTGCTGTCCACCGAACAGGTAATCATCCCCGGTTCCACCGGAAAGCGTGTCCGAGCCGATGCCGCCTTGCGCGGTATCGTTGCCGCTACCACCGTTCAAGGTATCGTCGCCGGCGTCGCCCCACAGGCCGTCGCTGCCAGCGTCACCATTGATGATGTCGTCGCCATCGCCGCCTTGCATGTTGTCGTTGCCATCGCCGCCATAAAAAGTATCGTTGCCGGCTTTGCCATTGGCGTAGTCATTGCCGCCGTACAGATAAAATGTGTCGGCACCGCTGGTGCCGGTAAAAGTGTCACGTCCTGATGTTCCGGTATAAGTCGCCATAAGTCATTTCTCCTTTGGCTTGGAATTCATTTCATCCTGTAGATTTATTCTAATACGCTAGAATCACTCACTATGAGCGACTAAAATCTATTTATACAATCTAAAAGAGTCAACATCATGAGATGTGTATTAAATATTTGAGCAACATATGATTGTATTCATTCGAATGAAAAAAGCGCGCTTTCCTCAAAAGACAGCTGAAACGCGCCGATCGCGCTATACGGATATGCTCAAGGTGCTGAACTGACTAATGCAAAATCCAACGAAGAATTCTCCAGCCTTTTTGCCAACAGGACGCCCCTGATTCAACCTGAATTGTTGCAGCATTAAAGAGCCGATTGGTCAATTATCGCAACCATCATTTACTCTCAGGAAGAAACACATCCTCAACATTAATAAAAGGAGAAGTACAGCTTATGTTTACAGGATGCCCAAATTTTTCATCAATGAAATTTATGATGGGCCAAGAATTATTTCTAACATAGATATTGTTTTGCTGAGCCATTACGGTTCGACCAATTACGTCCACATATTGCTGGCCTTGAGCCTGTATTTTCAGTCCCCAAAACGTATCTAAGTGCTCACTATGATCCTGAAGGACATACCGAGCTGTCATTTTGGGAATTGGCGTGGCCCCGACACACAAATCACCGCGCTCATTTTCATCGCCCAACAATTTTTTACCCAATTCGCACTCAGGTGTTTGGGTGCCGGTTCTATGGAAGGAAAATACGGTATTGTATCTGGAGAAAACCCCATCCTTGGTTATGGGAAACTCCATTTGGATCTCTTCATATTTCCCATCGAAAATGGAGTTCATGCACTGACCAGAACAAAAGCCAGTCAAACCGCCCCTGAAGTATGTGGACACCGGAACGGCTTTGTAGATGGGCGAAGCCGCCAAATGGCAATTCATCTGCAACACCGCTGCAGGCACGGCAAACACTTCGACCAACGGCCACAAACAAAACACCCACAGGAAAATACGCGCCGCCACGCGCGATAACTTTTTCATGTAGCCGGCGATAAAAAAGCCAACACCGATGTATACTGCATAGGTCAAAAGAATCACGGCTATCTATCCCCCAACGCATAACGCCCGCCGGTTTGCTTGAAGCCCATGTCCTGCATAACCGATGGTCTCAGTCTTTCCGATCCTCGTCCGACAGGTCTATGGACCCGACCCCCATCTCTTGCATGCGCACGCGCCACCTTTCGCGGGCAAGCAGTTGCATGTCCTCGACCTTGTCCGTTTCATCGGTGATTTCCAGCCCGATCAAGGTCTCCACCACGTCTTCGAGCGTCACCACACCTTGAACTCCGCCATATTCATCCACCACAAGCGCGATGTGGGCCTTTTCGCGCATCAGCTTGTCATAAATCTCCGACGCGTTCACATGTTCCGGTACGGCCAGAAACTCCCTCTTGAAATCCTGAAGCGGGCGTTCAAATTCATCGCGGGCTTGCGCCATCAAGAGATCGGTTTTCAAAATGTAGCCGATGATGTCGTCGGTGTTTGCGCCGAACACCGGGATGCGGGAAAAGGGCGCATGCGCGTGGCTCGAAAAAAACTCATGCACGGTCATGCCCACCGGCGCGGAAAAAAGCACGGTTCTGGGCGTCATGATATCGCGCACGGAGAGCTTTTTGAGCTTGATCAGGTTGGAGACGATTTCGTGTTCCTTGTGATCCAAAACCCCTTCGTCCCGGCCGATCTTAATCATCGCCTTCATTTCTTCCCGGCTGAAAGTAAAGTCCGTTTTCTCCGAGCGGGAGATGAACCGGGTGAGTTTCTCCGAACACCACACCAGCGGATGCAACGCAATCGCCATCCCATGGATGATCGGTCCGACGGTGGGCGCCAACGCTTTCCAGTATGTCGCGCCGAGCGTTTTAGGGATGATTTCGGAAAAGACCAGAATGAGAAACGTCAGCACGGCTGACGTCAGACCCAGGTACTGGTTGCCGAACACCAGCGTCGCCTGCGCCCCGACCCCGGCCGCGCCCACCGTGTGCGCGATGGTGTTGGCCGTCAGGATCGCCGCCAAGGGCCGATCCATATTGGCGGTGAGTTTGCTCAGCGTTTTTGCCGTCCGCGTGCCCGGATCCATGGCCGCGATGTAAGCCGGTCGGATGGACAGCAGCACGGCTTCGGAGATGGAGCAGATAAACGACACCCCGATGGCCAACAAAAGAAATAACAACAGCAATGTCATTGGACTAGGGTCAGGACCCATTATTGTGATGCGTTTGGCGGCGACGATTTTTCGCCTGGACGTCGCCCGCAAGCCCTTGTAATGAAGAGCATTACTGCGATCTTGCCGTCTCGTCCAGGCGAAAAAGCGCCCCGTCCGTTGGATTTGCGAAAACCGTACCCTGAACGACGTCAAAACCGCTTGAAAGTGGTGGCGCACTTTACGGCGCGCCTTTTCCTTGTCAGGAAACGGTTTTCGCAAACCAAACGCAACAGAATAATGGGTCCTGACCCTAATCTCTTCAACCCGAATCCCCTCACATCCAATAACACATTGGAGGCCAAAGCGGTGCCGGATATTTGGCCTCCCTCACGAACCGGCAGCCTTCTCTCATCTCCCGCTGGAACACGAAAAAGCCCCGCACGAGGTGAAGCTTTATCATTCCATCCAAAGAGAGCGCCGGTATCATCACCCATGCCAGGGCGCAAATGGCGCAAGGTTTTTTTCACTTACAGTGCGATCGGATGAAGTTGATGCATATGAACGCCAACCTCATCCGTGAATCGCCCTCTCACACATGGATGAGGGGCGGTTCACGCACAGCCTTGCAAACCGAATGCACGTTCGGTACCCTCTCCCCATGGCAAAAGCAGAACAAAAGTCCGGTCGCGGAGAGGACCTGAAAGCCGAGGTGCTGAAAACGACGCTTACGCTTTTTTCTCAACAAGGCTACTTCAACACCTCGCTCCAAGACATCCGCAAAGCCACCGGTGTCAGTATCGGGGCGATTTACCACCATTTTGAAAACAAAGAAGCCCTGGCGAAATCCCTCTATGAAACCTTGTTGGATGAGATGAACCAGGCCATATCCGAAGCCATCGCCCCCCATGAGAATTGCCGGGCACAGAGCCGGGCCGTGGTCGAAGCCTTGTTCCACTTAACCTTGGACGAACCCCAAAAGATGCAGTTCATCCTGATGGCCCAACATCGGGAGTATCTGCCGGACGCCTCTCCCATATGCTCCTCCAGGCCTTTTCAAGCCATGAAAGGGGTTGTCGAGCAAGGTCTTCGTAAAAAAGAAATCAGGCCTTTGGACAGTTGGGTCGCCGCTTCGGCCATGTTTGGCGGCGCCCTTCGCTTGATGAACCTTCACCTCGATGGCGCACTGGACCGTCCTTTAATGGATTTGATGGAGGAAACCTTGGACTGCGCCTGGAGGGGGCTCGAAGCATAGACGTTTTTAAAAACCAACATTACCGAACGAATGTTCGTTCTGTGGCTAAGGAGAAACATAATGAAGATACTCAAACCCTTTCTGGTTCTGATCGCACTGGCCCTGTCGGCACCGGCGATGGCCGCCGACACTCCCGCTCCGCCCAACGATGCTGATGCCCTGAAAGGGGTCAAAACCGGCAAGGTGATCTTTGACATCAACGTCACCGACCCGCAGAAAATGACTCTGTATCTGAAGGTTATCCGCCAAACGGTCGAGGATCTGAAAAACCAAGGGGCCACCCCGGATGTGATCCTGGCCTTCCGAGGTTCGGCGGTGAAGATGGTCTCGAAGAACCGAGACCTGATGGGCCTCGAGCATGACATCGATTTGGATACGATCGCCGATCAACTGGCCGATCTAGGCCAACGACCAGGTGTTCGCATGGAAGCCTGCTCCGTGGCGACCAAGTTGTTTGGCGTGGATAACAGCACTTTGCTCGATGGCGTCAAACCAGTCGGCAACACCTTTGTCTCCTTGACCGGCTATCAGGCGCGGGGCTATGCCAACATTCCGATCTATTGATCGCCTGAAGAAATCGAGGGGCTTTGGAAACGAAGTCCCCTCCCCTTCTTTAAAAGTTGAACACCTTTGGGGTCAGGACCTAGGGTCGGATCGGATGAGGTGGACTCACTTTTGTGCTTCCACCTCATCCGATCGCACTCTAGGGCCACATGGGCTTCATGATGGCAGAGGTGCTCAACCGGCTTTGAAAACCTTTTCTTCAGCGTTCCTGCGCAGGCACATGGCTGACGCGTGCGGCATGTCGCCACTCTATCTGTTTTTGGTGCTGCTGCGGTTTCTCGGCCTTTCTCTATTGACGTGAAAATATGCTGGTAAATTGCAACCCGAATTCATAAATATTATTTCTAATAATTATAATTTTCACCACAAACCACACGGAGGATCATAAGATGATTGCTCGATCTGTTGTTATGGCGGTGGCGGTGGTATTGACGGCAAATGCGGCGTTGGCCGACGGGCACCGCACCCCTGCACCCAAAGGCGGCGAAGTCTATATCATCATGCCGAGCGATGGAGCGACCGTTTCCAGCCCGGTCACGGTTCAATTCGGGTTGAGAGGCATGGGCGTCGCACCCGCCGGCGTGGAAAAGGCGAACACCGGACATCACCACCTCCTCATCAACCAGAAGCTTGAAGACTACGACAGCGCCATCCCTTCCGATGACAAGCACAAACACTTCGGCGGTGGGCAGACGGAAACGACGATCACACTCGCGCCAGGCAAGCATACATTGCAACTCGTGGTGGGCGATCACAACCACGTTCCGCACATGCCGCCCATCGTATCCAAACCGATTACAATCACCGTGAAATAGATTAGGAGCACCAAGCAAAACGACAAACCGCTGGGAAAACCAGCGGCTTGTCGGTGCTGTCCGAATGTCCTTCAGAGGCGTTGGCTGCGGGACCATCCGCGAAACGGCGGAGCCCCGTACAGTGTTTTAGGCCAGAATTTGTCAAAACGCGGCCTTTGGGCCGTTTTTTGATCCCTTCGGGACCGGACCCTCGGTCCGTCTGTCGGACGCCGCCTTGGCGGCGCACCCTCCCGAACCGGCAGGCTCATTCACCCGCCCCACCGACCAACAAAAAGGAGCGAAAGGCGTACGAAAAAACGGGCATCAAGAAAAATGCCTGCCCAAGCGGATCTCCGAAAAATCCGGGTGCAAGCTAAGGCTCTACTGTGACGAACCCGATCATACCTTCTTTTTCCCAGTGCGGACCACACAGGTAGGGATACGGACCCGAACTTTCAAAGGTGTATTCCCAAATTTCTTCGGGGAAAAATCTCTCAGACTCTTCAACCCCCGATTCTTTCAGCCAGACGCTATGTGAGGTGCGTTTATCGACATTTACCCATCGAACCGTGGTTCCCGCCTTAACCGTCAAATTTGGCGGGCAAAAGTTGTATTTGTAAAGTTTGACGATAACCGTCCCGTCATCTTTGGCATCGGGATAAAGTTCGGCGTATCGCTTATCCGCCGCTTCACAGATTTTTGCGCGCTCCGGCGTAACCTCGACCTCGCCGTCGGCGGCCACTGCCTGAGCAGCCAGGGTAATGATTGCCGCCGCTGGAATTGCCAGCATCAGGTCACTGTTTAACCACATTGATTTCAGCATCTGCATTATCCAGACCTAACCTGTATTCAAGAGATACGTGATGGAAACGTGCACTCGTATAGTCATCATGAATGGCAAAGCCCATTGTGTACAGCACGCCCGGTTCAAAGGAGACGCCACCCGGTTCTGTCGCCTTGAGCGGCCGTGTGATTGTGACCGTCCAGATACCGTTCGCCAAAACACCCGTCGACGACATTTTATCCGACTCGTTCAGGATGCGTTCGGCAAGGATGCTTCCCGATTCCGTCTTGCCGCCGTCACCGCTGCGGTAGCGCACTAGGTCCATAAACACACCTTCGGTCATCTTGGTATCGAGCTCGGCTTTTTCAATCATCTTGTCCCAGCCGCCGCGCGGCGTGTTGTTCTTGCCTTTGTATTCCAGTTTCGTACGGCTGTCCTCGATGTATTTCGTGATGCCGTCGGATGTGTCGATGACACTACTGACGTGGGAGGCGGAACCGAGCGCCTCGGCATTGGGAGCGTCCGGCATGTAACGTGAGTCGTGATGGCAGGTCGCCCAGCATCCGGCATAAGAGGCCATTTCGACTTTGCCGTCATCAAACATGACCGCCAGTTTGATCTGGTTGGCTGGATCCATTTTGCCGCCATCGACGAACGGTACCGGCGTATGCCCGGAATCCGGCCACTGGAACCGCATGGTTAGGTTTTCGCCGTCGTGTTTGGCTTTGACATTGACCTTGATGGAGCCGCGTTTGCCGGGGATCGGCGTGGCCTCGGCTTTTTCACCGGTGGTGATTTTCTGCCCTATTTGCTCCTGTTCGCCGTTGTGGCATTCCATGCAGCGATCATTAACACGCCGCACGGCCCGCGCGCCGCCGTGATCTTTACCGTTCAGGACCCACTCCATAGACGCCTGACCTGGGTAGAGTGTGACGATATCGGTGCCGGGAACGTTGTCCCAGTTGCCGCCGTCGGCAGGTGCTGCCGCAGGTACGGCGCTGGCCTGCATGGCGGCTTTGGCGGCTTCTTCAGCCGCTTTTTTCTCCGCTTCGGCCTTGGCTTTAGCCGCGGCCTCCGCCGCCAGACGTTCGGCTTCCGCTTTTGCCGCTGCCGCTTCGGCCTTCAATTTTGCTTCTTCAGCTTTGGAGATCAGTCGGCGCGAATCCGGTTTGCCGTCATAAGGATCGTCGTCTTCTTCCAGCAAGTTATGAACGGCTCGATGTGCAAGGCCTTTGTGGCAATTAATGCATGTCATCCCTTCATTCTTCGCCTGGGTATGTTGCTTCCAGGCGCGGAGCTTCTGTTTTTGGTCGGTCATGGCGTCCCATGAGTGACAGTTACGGCACTCGCGGGAGTCCGTTTCCTGCATGGCCTTCCAGACTTTTTTCGCAAGCGTCAGGCGTTTATCTTCAAACTTTTCAGGTGTGTCGATCGAGCCCAGTGCCTTGTGAAGCAATTCGGTTGTGGCCTGGATTTTCCGCACGACTTTGTGCACCCATGGGTCCGGCACGTGACAGTCCGAACAGGTTGCACGTACACCGGAACGGTTTTGATAATGAGTGGTCTCTTTATATTCCTCGTATACGTTTTCTTCCATTTCGTGACACGAAATGCAGAACGTCATCGTATTAGTCGCCTCCATTGCGGTGTTGAATCCGCCCCAGAAGATGACCCCGGCGATGGCACCGACAACAAATATGGCACCCCACGTGTATCTCACAGTTGGGGCCCAGAACCATTTCCAAAGACGACCAATCATTTTGACAACCCCTTCCGGTATATGAGCCTAACTATAAGGTTGCCGGGCAAATCCGGCTTAAATGCTTAAACTAAAAAAATTCGATTTGGCGGAAGATGGCGGGGGTGCGAGACCCCCGCCAATTTCGCGTACGCGTGGCCTTAGGTCACGTGATTGATGCGGTTGTAGACGTTGAATTTACCGGTCGGCGTTTCCAGCCCCTTGATGCGGGCTTTCTCCTCAAGGGTTTTGGCGTCGTAAACAACGATTTCACCCTCGCTCCAGTTTTTCTTGCCGCCACGAACCCAAACGGAAACCCAGAATTCGGATCCGTCTTTGTTGAATTCGATGTGGGTGGCCAGACCGAATTCCTTATCGGTGACCTGAATCGTTTTCACGATTTTACCGGTCTTTTTGTCCAGAACCTTAATGGCCTGCTGGACTTCCGGATCCGGGTGTTTGGTCTGGTCGAAGATCACGTAGTCGGAGGTCGGGTGTGTCCGAATGAACAGCCCCGGCCCGTCAGACTCGACCGCGTAACAGGTTTTCCAAGCCTGATCTGGGCGGCCTTCAGGGTCGTTACCCCAAACCGTGACTTTGCCTTCACCAAGATGCGGGGTGCCGGCAACCGGACCGCATTTCGGATCGTTCCAGTTGGCGCCCGGACCCGGGTGGGGTTTCTTGCCGGTTTCAAGAGAGCCGACCGCCTTACGCGTGACGGTGTCCTGGAATTCCATGCGGTTCGATGCGTTCGCGGCGATCTGGAAGTAACGATGCGTCGGATCGAAGAAGCCGTCGTGCAGGAATTTGTTGGTATTGATCATCTCAACACGCAGGTTGTCCAGATCGGAGTAGTCGACCTGCCACATCTGGCCAAGTTCCTTAACGGCGATCATCCAAGTCGGCGCCTTCGGTGTGTTGTAAACGGCGGCCACGCGGGCTTCGTTGACATACTCACCGTCAATGTTGACCCCACGTGTTGAAACGACTTTCAGCGGTTCAAGCGTAACGGCGTCCATAATCACGAAATGTGGAGGCCAGTAACCGCCACCGACAACGTATTTGTCTTTCCATTCCCCATAGTGGGAAACAGCGATGTCGCGGGCGTCGGAGGCAATCTGCACTTCGGCGACAACCTGCGGCGGGTCCATCCACAAATCGATCTTGGTGACTTTACCGTCGCGGCCTTGCGTGAACCAGAAACGCCCGTCCGATGTTTCTTTCATCACGTGCACGGCATAACCGGTGTCGATTTTGGCGACGACTTCCTTGGTGTCGCCGTCGATGACGCCGACTTTACCGGCATCACGCAGGATGACGAGGAAGAAATTCTCCCAATTACGATTGTGCATCGGTTTTGTCGGATAGTCTTTCGGGTCGACAAATACCTTCCGCCGATTTTGCATTTCCGCAAGAGTCATTTCCGCTGGCGGCGGAACATCCATCTGGATATAGGTGGACAACTTTGAAATCTGTTCTTTGGTGAACAAGTCGTCAAAGTTGTTCATACCCCCTTCGGTGCCCAACGTGATGATCTTCTCAAGACGTTTTTGACCGAGTTTCCGGGTGTCTTTGGGCAAAAGACCTTTGCCCGTGGCGCCTTTACGCAAAACGCCATGGCAGCCTGCGCAGCGCTGGAAGTAAAGAGTCTTTGCTTCCTCGAAGTCCTTCTCCGACAACGTCGGTTCGGCTGCCGTCACGGCAGACGGGGCAACGCCGAAACTCATTCCGACGCCGACCGCCAACGCCATGGCGGTGGCCTTTATGCTGAGTGTTCTCATGTTGGTCCCTCCATTGAGATATTCACTGGTAGTCTGAGGGTTTTAAGCCTCTTGGAATATCCATTCCTTGATTGCGGTCAAACAGAGAGATTTTTTGATGAAGCGGGAATTTGCCGAAAAAATTTTATTTCGTTTCTCTATAAGGGCATACGCAGGACATTTTCCTCGTTATTGATCAAGATCAAGTGCGCCGTTTCGAGACCATGCCATGCTACGACAGCTCAAAACCTAATCCCGCCCGGCGCATCAACGCCAGTTGGAGCGGGTCGAGGAACAGGAGACAGACGGTGACGGAAACGGGAAAAGTTTATCTCGTTGGGGCGGGTCCCGGAGATCCAGATTTATTGACGATCAAGGCGCACAAGCTATTCGATCAAGTAGATGTCGTCGTATACGACCGCCTGGTGTCAGATGAAATCATGAATCTCGTACCTGCCGGAACATCGTGTATCAGCGTCGGTAAGCAGCCGCGGTTCCATCCTGTTCCACAGGAACAGATTAACGACATTCTCGTCAGTTTGGCCGCTGAAGGTCAGCGCGTCATGCGCCTCAAAGGCGGTGATCCGTTTCTGTTCGGCAGAGGCAGTGAAGAAGCAGCCTATCTGCACGCCAACAATATCCCTTTTGAAGTGATACCGGGCGTAACATCGGCTTCGGCATGTGCCGCAGCGGTCGGATTACCTTTGACCCATCGCGGTTATGCGACCGGAGCACGATTTATAACCGGCCACTGTTCGGACGACAACGATCTCGATTGGGACTGGAAGGGACTGTCCGATCCCAATACCACACTCGTTGTTTATATGGGTGTTGCCAACTTGATCCAAATATGTACGCGATTGACGGAAAACGGATTAGCCGAGAGTACGCCGGTCGCCGCCATAAACAATGGTACCCGTCCGGACCAGCGGTGTCTCATTTCGTCTCTTGGGGCAATCACCGGGGATGTCGCCAAATGCAATTTCTCCGGGCCGGTTCTTTTTGTCATCGGCCGCGTCGTCGAGTTGACGAAAGCGCTGGGATTCGAACACGAACGGATTTCCGGGGACTTGGTAGAGGAACGCGAAAGTGCGTAGTCCGCTGTTTGTTCCGGCTTTTTTTTTGAGCGCTTCCGTAGCGTTTGCTTCCGAATGGGAGCCGGCGCCGGAACGAAAGGCGGAACTCTTCAATCTCGTGATCCAGGATTGCGGGTCCTGTCACGGTCTGACCATGAAAGGCGGCCTCGGTTCACCGCTGTTGCCGCAGAATCTGGAAGGCAAGGATACGGACGTCTTGACGGCAATTGTCCTTGACGGTTTGCCCGGGACACCCATGCCACCCTGGCGTTCTCAGTTTCAGGACGGCGAAGCTCGGTGGATTATCGAACAGCTGAAAAAAGGTCTTGAGCAATGAACAGGTATCTCAAAACCTTTTACCTCGCGTTGATTGCGGGATTGGCGTTGAGTGTCGCCAGCTGGGCCCACGCGGGCATGGCACCGCGCGGAACAGGCGACCTCGGCATCATTATCGAACGCGCCAGCGGTTCCGTTAAAATTATCGAAACCAGTACGCAAACCGTCCTGCGGCGGGTCGAAGGATTCGGCGATCTCAGCCATGCTTCCGTCGTTTATTCGCGTGATGAGCGGTATGCCTACATTTTCGGACGCGACGGCGGCCTGACCAAACTCGACATCTTAACCGGCAAGATTGTCAAACGCATTATTCAAGGCGGCAACAGCATCGGCGGCGCTATATCTCAGGACGGTTCGCTGGTTGCCGTTTCCAACTACAAACCCGGCGGCGTTAAAGTTTTCGACAGTAAGACTCTGGAATTGGTTGCCGATATTCCGGCCGTCTCGGCCGACGGAACGCAGTCGAAAACAATCGGCCTTGTCGATATTCCCGGCCAAAAATTTGTCTTCAGCCTATATGACGCCGGTGAAACCTGGATTGCAGATTTTTCCAAAAGCCGGACACCTGAAATCACCAAGTTCACGAATACCGGCGAATTGCCTTACGACGCTTTGGTCACCGATGACGGGCGTTATTACGTCGCCGGTCTATTCGGCGAAGACGGACTGGCCAAGCTGGACCTGTGGCAGATCGATAAGGGAATCACGCGCATATTGGACGGTTACGGCAGGGGAGAAGAAAAACTGCCCGTTTACAAAATGCCCCACCTGGAAGGTTGGGCCAAAGCCGGTGATCATATCTTTCTGCCCGCGATCGGCCGTCATGAAGTGCTGATCGTCGATCAGCGGAGCTGGAAGGAAGTCGGACGCATTTCCGTGCACGGTCAACCCGTGTTCGTGGTTGCCCGCCCCGACGGCCGTCAGGTGTGGGTGAACTTCGCCCATCCGCGCAACGACACGCTTCAGGTCATCGACGTTCCGTCGCGTAAAATTATCAAAACCTTCAAGCCCGGCAAGGCGATCCTTCATATGGAGTTCACGCCACGCGGTGAACAGGTTTGGGTGTCGGTTCGCGACGCTAATCGGGTGGACGTATACGACACCCGCACGTTCGAACGCCTGAAGGAAATTCAGGCCGAGAAGCCCAGCGGAATTTTTCTGACGGCAAGAGCACACAGGACAGGGCTATGAGCGCAGATCTGAGTTCTCTGGAAGAAAAAATCTTAAACGACTACCAGCGGGATTTCCCGTTGGAACCGAGACCTTACGACCGGATTGCGGGATGCGTCGGCATCACAGAGGAAGAGCTGCTTGAGACGTTGGGCAATTTGCAAAATCGCAATGTCGTCAGCCGTGTCGGTGCCGTTGTCAAACCTCAGACGGTTGGCGCCAGCACATTGGCGGCGATGAAAGTACCGAAAAACCGTCTTCGCGAGGTTGCCGAAATCGTCAACAGTTTCGAGGCCGTCAATCACAATTACGAGCGCGAACACAGCCTCAATCTGTGGTTCGTGGTGACCGCGCCGGATGAACAAGGCGTCAAAGACGTGCTCAAGGAAATCGAGAACCAAACGGGACTGAAGGTTATCGACCTTCCTTTGGTGACATCCTTTCATATCGACTTGGGGTTTGACTTGAAATGGTGATCGACGGAACAGACGAAAGGTTATTGGGGGCGCTGGCCGATGGTTTGCCTCTGTGCCCCAGACCCTATGACGAAGTGGGCCGATGGCTCGGTCTGTCCGAAGGTCAGGTGTTATCGCGCCTTCGGCGATTGATTTCCACCGGTGTCGTCAAACGCTTCGGTGTTATCGTACGTCATCGGGAACTGGGATATCGCGCCAATGCAATGGTTGTCTGGGATGTGCCCGACCAGTTACTGCCGGGACTGGCCCACAAAGCGATACAGTTCGATTGCGTGACACTCTGTTACGAACGGCCGCGCCGTCAGCCGGATTGGCCCTATAACCTGTTTTGCATGATCCATGGCAAGGACCGTAAAACCGTGCGCCGGCAACTTGACCGGCTCAATCGGCAAACGGGACTGCAGGACTGTCCGCACGATATCCTGTTCAGCGGCCAGTGCTTCAAGCAGAAGGGCGCACGGTATCATGCCGCTCCCGAATTGAAATGCGGGGCCGCCTGATGGATACGCTTGACCGCCAGATTATCAATGAACTTCAAGGCGGCTTTCCCGTGTCCGAGCACCCTTATGCCGAAATCGCCGCTACGCTCGACACCTCCGAGGAAGAGTTGATCTCGCGGTTGGAGCGCATGCTTGACCAAGGGCTGTTGAGCCGGTTTGGCCCCATGTACCATGCCGAACGCCTTGGCGGCGGCTTGACGCTGGCGGCTATTTCCGTGCCCGAACACCGCTTCGACGCGGTGACGGAGATCGTCAATGCCCATGCCGAAGTGGCGCACAACTACGCCCGCGACCACAAACTGAACATGTGGTTCGTGCTGGCCACGGAAACACCGGAACGGATCTCGGAAGTCATTGACGAGATCGAGGCGGAAACCGGTCTGGAAGTCGTCAACATGCCCAAGCTGGAAGAGTACTTTATCGGCCTGAGGTTCGACCTATGAGTGACAAGCCCCTCATCGACACCGTAGACCGGCTGATCATCAAGGCCACGCAGGGCGGCCTGCCGCTTGTCCCGCGTCCGTACCATGACCTAGCCAAACGCCTTGGGCTGGATGCTGACGACGTCATGGCCCGGGTCCGGCGCATGCTCGACAGTGGTATCATCCGCCGTATTGGGGCGGTGCCTAACCATTACCGCCTTGGGTTCTCGGCCAACGGCATGTCCGTATGGGATGTTCGCGATGCCGACATCCAACGGGCGGGCAAGGACATCGGGGCGCTCGATTTCGTCTCGCACTGTTACCACCGACCGCGTCATCTGCCGGACTGGCCCTACAACCTGTTCGCCATGATCCACGGCCGCAGCCGTGCGGAAGTCGAGGAGAAGGCGAAAGTCGTGGAGTTGCTGCTCGGCGACAGCCTCGGGGCGCATGAGATTCTTTACAGCACCCGAATTTTGAAAAAGACCGGTCTCCGGCTGGTCGCCTGAATAGGACAGTTCGATGTTCAGAATCAGTCAGTTCATGAAAGAACTTGTGAAGCCCACACCCGTCGGGCCGAGACGTAACCCACCGGGGCCTGTGGTCATCTGGAACCTGATCCGCCGGTGCAACCTGAATTGCAAACACTGCTACGCCCTATCGGCTGACACAGACTTCCCGGGTGAATTGTCTACAGCACAGGTCCATACGGTGATGGATGACCTGAAGGCTTTCCGGGTGCCGGTACTGATCCTGTCCGGTGGCGAGCCGTTGTTGAGACCGGATATTTTCGACGTGTCAAGGCGCGCCAAGGAGATGGGTTTCTATACCGCACTGTCGACCAACGGCACCCTGATCGATGAGTCCAATATCGATGACATCGCCGCGATTGGATACGACTATGTGGGGATCAGCCTTGACGGCATCGGCGCAACGCATGATGCCTTCCGCCGCATGGACGGCGCATTTGAGGCTTCACTCAAGGGCGCACGTCTATGCCGTGAGAACGGCATCAAGGTCGGGCTGCGATTCACCATGACCATGGACAATGCTTCTGAGCTCCCGGCACTGCTCAAGCTGATGGACGAAGAAGACATCGACAAGTTCTACCTGTCGCATCTGAACTATGCTGGCCGGGGCAACACCAACCGCATGGACGACGCGCACCGCGAAGTGACCCGCCGCGCGATGGACATCTTGTTCGAAACTGCGCTGAATGATGTACGCGAAGGTCGCGAGCGGGATTTCGTGACCGGCAACAACGATGCCGACGGCGTCTATCTGCTGCACTGGATCCGGAAAAACCACCCGGAAGCAGAAAAACACATGCGCGGTAAGCTCGAGCAATGGGGCGGCAACGCATCGGGCGTCAATGTGGCCAATATCGACAATCTGGGAAATGTGCATCCCGATACCATGTGGTGGCACTACGACCTCGGTAACGTCAAGGAGCGTCCGTTCTCAGAAATCTGGATGGACACATCCGACCCGATCATGGCCGGCCTGAAACAGCATCCGCGCCAGGTCACGGGACGCTGCGGCCAGTGTCAATATATGGCCATCTGCAACGGCAATACCCGGGTACGCGCCCTGCAGGTGACGGATGATCCGTGGGCCGAGGACCCGGCCTGCTATCTCACCGACGAGGAGATCGGTTGCGCAACAGAAAATGATCGTGTTGAGACAACCCCGTATCGAAGTAAACGCCATGTTGCGGCTTAAACTTGTTGCGCTGCTAAGCGGTGCTCTTCTGGCATCCGGTTCTCCTGCGTGGGCTGGTGACACCGCGAACGGTCAGATCGTCTACCAGCAACACTGTGCGGCCTGTCACGGAGATGACCGGTTGGGCCGGATCGGTCCGGCGCTCTTGCCCGAGAACCTGCGCCGCTTGCGCAAGAAAAAAGCGCTCACGGTCATCGCCAACGGTCGTCCGGCAACCCAGATGCCGGCCTTTTCCGAAACGCTTGATGAAAAACAGATCGCCGACGTGGCGGCGTACGTCTACACGCGTCTTGATCACATCCCCGAGTGGGGCATGGACCAGATGTTTGAGACTCATGTCGTGCACAACGCGGTGTCGTCACTTGGCGACAAACCGGTGCATTCGTCCGATCCGCTGAATCTGTTCACCGTCGTCGAGACGGGCGATCACCACGTGACCATCCTGGACGGAGACAGTTTCGAATCACTCTGGCGGTTCCCGTCCCGCTACGCGCTCCACGGTGGCGCCAAGTATTCGCCGGACGGCCGGTTTGTCTATTTCGGCTCGCGTGACGGCTGGGTCAGCAAATACGATCTTTATACCCTACAACCCGTGGCCGAAATCCGCGCCGGAATTAACACGCGAAATATCGCCGTCTCGTCCGATGGGAAATGGGTCATGGCCGGCAACTTCCTGCCCCATTCGATCGTCATCTTGAATGCGGAAGACCTCTCACCTTTCCGCATCGTCAAAGCCTCTGACGAAAATGGCAAGACGTCCCGGGTCAGTGCCGTATACAACGCCCGGCCACGCCAGAGTTTCATCGTCGCCATGAAAGATATCAAGGAAATCTGGGAGCTGTCCTACGATCCTGATGCGGAACCCATTTACGGGAACTTCGTACACAATTACCGCAAGGATCAGGTCGAAGCCGTCGTCCAGCACGAGCAGCCGTTCGGCATCCGGCGCATCAAGATCGACGACTTCATGGACGATTTCTTTTTCGACCAGGCCTATTCCGCAGTGATGGGCGCGGCGCGCAACGCCAAGAATGGCCAGGTGGTCAATCTGGACGTGAAGAAAAAGGTCTCGGATCTGGAGCTGTCCAGCATGCCGCATTTGGGATCGGGAATCATTTTTGAATACAAGGGCCGCGAAGTGATGGCGACACCCCACCTCAAGGAAAACGCGGTCAGTGTCATCGACATGGAAACCTGGAAAACGGTCAAACGCATCGAGACGCTGGGTCCCGGTTTCTTCATGCGCTCCCATGAAAACTCCCACTACGCCTGGGTCGATGTGTTTTTCGGCAAACACCGCGACGCCATGCACGTGATCGACAAACGCACGCTGGAAATCGTCAAGACGCTCAGGCCCAAACCAGGCAAGACGGCGGCGCATGTTGAGTATACCCGAGACGGTTCCCACGCTCTCGTCAGTATCTGGGAAATGGACGGTGCTTTGGTGATCTACGACGACAAAACGCTCGTAGAAGTGAAGCGTATCCCGATGAAAAAGCCCTCAGGCAAATACAATGTCTACAATAAGATCAACTTCTCGGCGGGCACCAGCCACTGATCCGTTTTCCTGGCGAAACCGGGGACTTCTTCTGGTCGGTCACGGTTCCGAACGGTGCATCGGCCCGAACAAGCAGCTTCTCGAGCAGGCGGCGCAATTGCGGGCGAGCGGTAAATTCGGCAGTGTCGAAGCGGCCGTACTTTACGGCGCCCCGTCACTTGATCAGGCCATGGCCCGTTTCGGTGAACAGCCGGTCCATGTCGTGCCGATGTTCATGTGCGACGGTATGTTCACCCAGCGGATCATTCCCGAAAAAATCGAACAGGCCTGCTTGAAAGGGCAACACGTGTCCTACGAGCAACCCATCGGGTTGTCGTCTGGTATGGTCAATTTGATCAGCCGCCGCATCCAGCGAACGGTTACAGACGACGGTTTTTTGGATACGGACGTAACGGTTTTGATTGTCGGACATGGTTCGACCGCCAGCGACGCCTCGTTTCGAACGACCGAACGGCATGCGAGAGACCTGCGGACTCAACGTGTTTTCCGGTCGGTTGAAACCGCATATCTGGACCAGTTTCCCCATATCGGCAAGGTGCTGCCGTCTTTGCGCGGAAGAATTTATGTCGTCGGTTTGTTTGCAGCCGAAGGGTCGCACGCCCAGGATGATATCCCGGAAGCCATCGGCAAAGCGCCCAACAGGAACAATATCCACTACCTTGGTCCCATCGGTGCTGACGCCGCCATGATCGATCTGGTGATCGAACAGTTAGGAGTTTAGCGAGCTGCGCAAATGCTTTTGGAACCGGTCGGCGAGACAGGTTATTGAGGCCCGTCATACCAATGTTCTCTTTTTGAAAGCAATCACCTCCGCCGAACGGGCGTAAGACCCAGATGCCGCTATGCTCACCCAAGGTTATGGCGAACGCATTTTAGTGCAGCTTTCCATCCTTCACGATCAGATTGCCTCTTTCGACAGTGGAGCAATGACAAGGCCACGGTGAAATTCGGAAGCGTGTTTGTTACCCAACAGCAGCGGAGAGTTAAAGTCGCCGGTGTATGGGGCTTAGAACTGGAACCTTGCTGACCATAACGAATCTCCGCTAAATTAAGTAAAAAACGAGAGTGGCCTACAGCTTTGTCTAATTCCCGTTTTATACTTATTCCAACGGAATAAGATTTCTCCGTTATTGCTGCGGTAAAAAATCTCGCGAATTAAAATTTCCTCGTTGCTTCTTAATAATAATATTATTGAGGGTAATGCCCCATTCTAACCCGGTTGCACTGAATGGAAAATCGGAGGAATATGACAATTATTCCATGAATTCATTATTATTTGTACGAAAGAAATATTGTGGAGACGACAGCGTTCACCGACCCAACACCCCGAGTGCCACCCCCTTGGCCATTTGACGAGGCTGGCGTACTTAATATGGAATCCGGAACTCATAGAGAACCGGAGGATGCTGAGCACGCGGGTATCACTCTCAAGTTTCTAACCGAGAACGATCTGAACCGATTATTCGAAACCCACCTGGAGATCGTCCAAACCTTGCCGCATCCACATTTGCTAAGACCGGATACGAAGGAGTTCATGGCCGCACACATAACGCAACGCGGTCGTACGCTCGGGGCCTTTGCAGGCGATCGGTTGGTGGGATACACAGTACTTTCTTTCCCTATGCGAGATGCCGACAATCTCGGCAGTTCGGCCGGTTTGTCAACTGATGAGCAGCTTCGCGTGGCGCATTTCGATGGTTCAGGCATCATCAAACAATATAGAGGACGCCATATTCACCGTTTTATGAATGAAATTCGGACGCGCTATGCAGCCTGTACCGGCTATACGCACTTGATGGCCACCTGTTCACCCATGAATTTTTATAGTTTGAAAAGCCTGATGGCTGCTGGATTTCAGGTTATTGATTTTATCGTAAAATATGGTGGCATGGATCGTCTGGTGGTCTATCGTAACTTGCTGCGTCCTTTTTTCGGCCACGAGGGAAATGCGACGCACCATGTCGGCATTAGAGACTGCGGCGCACTTAAGGCGGCGATAGACGAAAAGCGACTGGGGCTGGCGTTGGGTGAGAAACACGGGGAAACGACCATTGTTTTTACGGAAGCGAATACGGCGCGGAATCTCTAAACGTGCTGGAGGCTTAGCGGCTGTCGTACTGGCCGTTTGGGCAACTTCTCCAGCACTTGCCCAGGCACCGCAATCGATCGGTCAGTCCGAAAAGCCTTTCACGATTTTCGTCGTGCAATGGCGCGGCGAAACTGAAACTGATCGCGGGTTCAGGGACTACTTCCAAAACCGCCGCATTCCGGTTGAACTTATCGTCCGAAATCCGAAGCAAGACCGAACGAACTTTCCCGCTATTGTAGAAGAGATCAAACGCCTGAAACCTGACTTGGTTTATACCTGGTCCATGGCCTCGGCACAGGGAATAACCGGCCCCCGGAACACTGATACCCCAAACAACTATGTCCGGGACATCCCCATCGTGAATTGCATGGTTTCGGACCCCGGTGTCGCAGGCATTTCGGAAGGTTGGGGACCATCGGGCGGTAACTTCACCGGCGTATCCCATGTTCCGGATATCGCTTCGCAGCTTCGCGCCATGCAAAATTATCGCGACATCAAGCGCATCTTCACCATTTACGACCCCCAGCAAAAAAGCCCGGTAACCGCTGTCGAGGCACTGAGAAGCTTAACCAAAGAACAAGGGATCGAATTTAAAGCCCTGCCGCTTCCCATAAAAGCCGATGGGAAAACCGACGCAAGTGCAATCCCCGAATTGGTGGCGCAAGCGAACGACTTCAAGCCGGACTTCTTTTATATCGGTCCGGACAGTTTCCTTTACGTCAATCGCAAACCCCTTTTCGATGCGATCGCAAAAATAGGCGTACCGTCCTTTGCCGCGTCTGACGCTTTTCTGACAAAAGGCGACGCCCTATTTGGGCTGGTCGGAAACTACTACATCGTTGGGCAGTACTGCGCTTCCAAAGCCGTTCGCATCCTTACCGAAGGCACGAAACCCGGCGACATTGCGTTTGACCGTGTCACCCGCTTTTCGCTGAAGGTCAATATGTCCGCAGCGCAACGCTTAAAAATATACCCCCCCATGGATCTGCTTACGATCACCGAAGTGATTAAGGCACCGAAGTAACGCCAACGCCAAGACAGAAAGACAAACCCCTTCGATGCGCAACAGCATATCCTTCATGATCATCACGAGCTTTATAGGCTTAAGCGCCGTCGCAATCGCCCTGGTGACCTTCATCAGCCTACACAAGTTCGATCAAGCCTTTAGATCCGCGATAAACGACCGCTACGCATTTGTTTTGGAAGATGTCCGTGAAGCCCTGGAAGCCGAAATGCGGGTCGGCTTGCCGCTTGAGAATTTGACGAATGCAGCGAACCTTCTGGACGATGCACAACGCCGGGATGCTTCTATTCTGTCGGTGGAGGTTTTTAACGCCTCAGGGCGGACCGTTTTTAGCACCGACCGCAGTTTCCTGGGCGATATCGTCCCCGATGGTTGGGAGCAAGCAGCCAAACAGGCGGATGGCGCACTTTGGACCGTGAACGAGGCGGAGGCGGTTGCACTCGGAATTGGGCTCCGGGATATGTTGAATGCGCCGACCGGCGGATTGGTGTTACGTTTCTCCGTTACGCAACACGCCGACAAAATAGCTGGATTGGAAGCAACCGCATTAAAGCGTGCCGCATGGCTATGGGCCATCGGCAGCCTCGCAACCATTGTAATCATCTTGATGATTACGCGCCCACTTTGCCGCTACTTTCTATCGTTGGAATCAACGCTTGCGTCGCTGGTCTCCGCCAAATCAACCGATTTCGAGCTTATCGAAGAGTCGGTCAACTCGACCATTGATCCAATAGCTTCCCAGCAAATGACGGTTTTTGCCAAACAATACCGCACCGCAAACCATGAGCTCTCGGGACTCGAGGCCTCCTTGCAGAAGATTGATGAGGAGACTTAGATGATGAGCACTCAAAAACCCAATCTGGTTTCCGGCAAGAATTCCCCCTTTTCCCAGCGCTTTCTGATCCGTTTGACGATTATGAGCGTGGTGCTGCTTGGGACCTTGCTTGGATTGTTTTCTTATCTATCGTTCCTTGATTTCGAGAAAACCCTAGCGCCGGAGCTAAACAGCAAGGCCCAGTTGGTCGAGGTTAAAGTTGCCCGAGACATAAGCCGTGCAGTCGGATACGGCATCCCAGTCTCCGATCTTCAAGGGATGCAAAGTTATCTAGGGAACATCTTGTCGGGCAACCCGGACATTGCGGCCATCGAGATATTGAGCGCCTCGGCATCCAACGCGCAGGTACTTCATCATGCCTATCTTCCGGATATAGATCCATCGACGATATCGGCCAACCTTCAGCGCCCGCCGACACCGGTTATTGCCAAGGGCCAGAATGTCGCTGAGGTGCGTGTCTCCGTACGGCCTGGATATATCGCCCAACAGCTGAAAGAGTTGGTTTACGATATCATCACCGCTGCACTGATTGCCCTGCTGGTCGCATTTGAAATGATCAGCTTTTTCGTTCATGGCCGCATCTTCGGCCCCATGCAAGCGATCGATGCCGTACTCGGCGAAGGCGCCAGCGGTCGATTTACACACACATTGCATAACCGGGCCATCCGGGAGGTCGAACGTGTTGAGCGCAAACTGAACCAGTGTCTTTACATCATCGGCGAACGTGCATGGGACGTCCTGGAAGAAGCGAAAGAACTGAGGGCAGCACAAATCAAACAGGCATCGGCAGAAAAAGTTGATGCGTTGATCGATGGCTTCCGCTCCCGCTTTCAAACGGGTGAGCCTTATGCCTTTAAGGATTTAACGTTTGGCAATATTCCGGCAATTCGTATCACGCTGTTCGTCTTTATGTTCGCCGAGGAACTTTCTCGACCGTTCCTGCCGCTGTTAGCAGCCCAATACGAGGCGGGTAACTGGTTGGCGCAATATCCAAGCCTGGCCGGCGGCATAACCATTGCCGTCTTTATGGCGGTTCTGGCGCTCTCATCGCTTTTGGTCGGCGGATGGGTCGAACGGTTCGGACCCCGTCGTATGTTCATCATGGGGGTTGTTCCAGCCCTTCTCGGGTATGTCGGCGTTTTCTTGGCCTGGGACTATGGGTCTTTTCTCTTGAGCCGTGCCGTTACCGGTTTCGGTTACGCCATGGTCTTCGTCGCATGCCAAGGGTACGTGATGGCTCATTCCAGCGCGGAAACTCGCGCCGCCAATCTGGGTGTCTTTGTCGGCGCTATTTTGGTTGCGGGGGTTGCCGGCCCTGCCATTGGCGGTATCCTCGCCAACAAAATCGGCTATACGGCGACATTTCTTGTTTCCGCATGTATGGCGGGCCTCTCAGGCGTCGCCATTGCCTTGATTTTGGATCGGGACGAATCACCGCACGCCACCGCAGCAGCCAAAACCCCGGCCGGCAAAGAAGGCCGGCGTTTCCCATTTGCACTGCTTAAGAATCAGCGCTTCGCCGCAATTGCGTTCCTAACCGCTATTCCGGCAAAGATGGCCTTAACCGGCGTTATCTTTTTGCTGGTTCCATTATATCTCATCGATCTCGGCACCAGCGAAGCTTCCATTGGCCGCGTCATTATGCTCTACGGCGTCGCGGTCGTCGCATTGATGCCTTTGGCGGCGCGCCAGTCGGACCGCTCTCAAGCACATGGGCGCTCGGTCATCCTCGGCGGGCTGATCACCGGTATCGGAGGCATCGCCCTCGTGCTTTCGGGCGGCGGGTTTTGGCCGATGACTTTTGTCGTTGCCTGTATCGGGCTCGGCCAGGCCTTAAGCATCTCCCCTCAGCTTGCCCTGGTGCAAAACGTCATCGAATCCGATCCGAACCAAATACCGACAAATGCGGGCATGGGCCTGTTCCGGGCCATTGAGCGCACCGGAAATTTGGCCGGCCCTCTGGTTGCCGGCGGACTAGCAGCTTTCCTCAACATCGAATGGGCGACAATGATTCTAACCTCCGTCAGCTTGATCGGCATCATCCTGTTCCTATTGTTGGATCGGGGTGCTCAAAATACGAGACAGGGAGGCCGGCATGCTGCTACGCCATAAACTGACCTTAATCACCCTCGTCTTCTTCGTATTATCGGCGGTTGGAGTATCCCTTGCCCTGGATCGATGGGCGGAGCTTCGCGAGACCGAACTGGGATCAAACGTTGCAGACCACCAAGGCAGCCTCTGGCAAAAAATCGTAAATGGCCAGGTCGTAGAATTGGCGAAAGCTTCGACCAAGGTGAGCGGAAATGACGCCGCAATCCAGGCGCTACAGGCCAAAGACCCGGATGCGGTTCGTGACCAAATGGTGGAAACGTTCCTCAGCTTGAGTGATGCAGGAATAATTGATCGTTTAGAGGTGCTTACCAATGATGGAACTGTCATCTATTCCTCCCAGGCGACGCATTTTCCAACACCGATTTTCGGGAAATCGGATATCAAACGGGTTGCGGGTGGTGAGATCTCACAGCTTTCCGGTTTAGCCGTAGATATCACTCAAGGAACGATGGTCGTGCTGGCGCTGCCACTAAGCGATGACCAACCGGTGCCCGGCGTAGCCGTTCTATCGGCAGGTATCGATAACGTTTTGGCCGAGTTCGCCACATTGACGAACGGCAACGTGTTCCTGATCAATCGGCGCGGACGCTACCTCGCCGGAACTGATCAGGTATTATGGGATGCGATCACGAAAGCGGAGAGCTACGACCCACGCACCGCCGTTCAGTCTAGAGATTTAGGAGATCGTAGCTATTGGATTGCCGCCGGTGCGGTAGACGGTGTCACCAATCCGATTGGTTACGTGGTTTCGGTAAAAGATGTAACAGAGAGCCGCGAGCGGTTTGAATCTTTGGAGCAGAAGATTTATCTGTTCACGACCATCTTCTTGCTTTGCGCGACCTTGGCCCTTTGGTTCTATATGCGCTTCTCGCTCAATCCGCTGACCGATGCGGTCGGCGCGCTCCGCGCCTTATCTCAGGGCGCCTTCCCGCCCCGCCAACAGATAGCGCGAGGCAAAGACGAAATTGCCTTGATCGGCGGCGCAATCGACCGCTTCCGGGGCGAACTCATGCAGTTAGCCCGACTGACCCGCTCACGTCGTAACCGCAGCAAACGCCAATCCCGAATCATTCGCCGGGAACTCACAAATCTTGCCAACACGCTTGATGCCAAGGCGCGCGAAAACATTTTGCATGACTTAGACGATGTAGAAGCGCGGGTCGAAGCAGCCAGCGGTGCCGACGAAGATACGCGATCCGGCATTGAACTCGCGGCCATCGCATTAACCTTGACGCGCCTGCGCGAACGTATTCAAAACCAGCATGAAATTTTGGCGAACACCATTCTGGAGCTGGAAGAAGCGCTTGAATCCAAAAATGCCTATGTCGCCCTTCAGCATGAGCTTTCCATCGGTACCCGAGTTCAACTGGCGATGCTGCCGGAAGACCTGCCGCCGACGGAGCGGCTGCACATCTGCGGCCAAATGGTTCCAGCGAAAGAGGTCGGGGGCGATTTCTACGATTTCTTCCATCTTGACGAAGATCGGCTGGGGCTGGTGATTGCCGACGTTTCCGGCAAGGGGGTGCCGGCAGCACTATTTATGGCCATCTCGCGGAGCATCCTACGGGCTACCGCTGCGGCGGTGGATACCCCGGGCGCCTGCTTGGCGGCCGTAAACGACACCCTTTGCGGCGACAATAAAGAGTACCTGTTCGTAACCGTGTTCTATGGAATTCTGAACTTGCGAACCGGCAAACTGGTTTATGCCAACGGCGGCCACAACTGCCCCTATCGCTTACCCGCCGGTGGCGGCGCGCCAATGCAAATTCCCGGAACGGGCGGCGTCGCGCTCGGCGTCATGGAAGACTTGTCCTACACGGAAGGCGAACTACAACTGGACGAAGGCGACACACTTTATCTTTATACAGACGGAGTCACCGAAGCGATCAACGCCGAAGAAAAGGAATATCAGGAAGCGCGGCTGGAGGCGGCACTGAGCGCAGGCGCTACGATGGAAGTAACCGATTTGCTCAGCCACGTTGTGAAAGATGTACAGTCTTTTGCCGGGGAGACCCCGCAGGCCGACGACATCACGTCCATCGCCCTGCGGCTAAAGAAAATCAGTTCGGCTTAATGCCACACCTTATGCATCCAGCAATAAACGGATGACATTCTTTTCGCCATTCCGCTCGTAGCCATATTCTTTTGCGTAGGATGTAACAAAAAGGACGCCCAGTCCCCCGATTTCACGTTCCTCAACATCCGCTTTCAAGTCAGGCTTCGCCGCCTCCTCAAATGGATTGAATGGCTTGCCGTTGTCTTCCATTCTGACCGCCAGGCTATCGCCTTGGTATGTAACCGCGACCAAAATGACGCCGTTCATACCGTCATCAAATCCATAAGATATGGCGTTCACCACTAACTCATCGAGGCACAAGCGCAGTTGGTTCTCTGCGCGTTCAGGCAACCCAGTATCTTCCGAAAACTGATCCAACGCCGCCATCAGCCGGTCGATCGCGGACCGGTCGGTTGCAAGCTCGATCTGGATCGTGCCTGCTGTCATTCGTGCTATCCGGCCATACTCTGAAGCGCGGCGTCACGATCCGGCATAATGGTCAAAATACTGGCGAACCCGGACAATTGGAAAACGTCTAAAACACTCTCGCTCAGCCCGCAGAGAGCGAAGCCACCTTTCTTCGCCCCGAGCTTTTTCGCTGCCACCAAAACCACACGCAGGCCTGCGGAACTGATGTAGGGCACATCGCTAAAGTCCAAAATCATGCGCGGCGCGTGAGCCAACGCTTTGGTGACGGAAGTTTCAAATACCGCCGCCGTATTACTGTCGATACGGCCCGATGGGCTTAGAACCGTCACGCCGCCTACGGTTTCACTGTTTACAATCATGAAATTCCAACCCCTTCTATCGGTATCTTTTCTTAAGGCCTGCACGAACCCTCGTTCACGGTAACACCGTCTAATTAAACGATGATTCTAAACCCGTTAGATTTCCGATGCACATTAATATTAAAACGATCAGTGAATCACTACTGAAAAAAATTGACCTAAAAAAATCCCGACATCGCCTCCCATCGCCTTTATAGTAGCGTTTAATGCCGCAGCTCAGTGATGAACGTTGCATTTTTTAGTTAACATTCGGCTATTATCGAGTATTCCATTCAAGCTGTAGGCGGTTTTGCATTAAAATTTCTTACGCACCCACGGAGTGAATGTTCAATGACGTCAAAGTCCATGGAGGATTTCGGATCGGCGCTCGAAGACCTACTCGCGGATATGGCGCAGATTTTCCCGGCCGACAAGCCGCCAAATAACCACGTTTTCATTGCTGCGGATTACGAGCGCCTTGCCGACGATATTGAAGTCGTCGTTGCATTACATGGCGCACTTAGCAAACAAGGCGTATTCGACCCGGACCTAGTACAGGACCGTATGTCTGCACTGGCTTATGCCTTAAACGACGAACTCATGCGGCGGTTGTTTCGGGCAATTGCCGAAACCCTTCCGGCACCCGGCGTCTTTACAAATCAGCCGCACATCCAAGAGATGCCCATTGGTGCGACTGCTCGAGCGGCCGTACGTCTCTATCTATTAATCGATCGACATACGGTTCTGTTGACCGGAAGACGCCGGCGCGCATGGTGGCGTCAGGATTTGAACCGGCGGATTGCGCACTTGATCGGATTCCACCAACGCGAAATCAATAAACTGCTGGCCGCCGAAGATCCACCGGATGTCCGTGCGCTATCACATGATCTGATGCGCATGGACATACTGGTTGTCTTGCTGAGGTGCCTGCACCTGAGTAAGGCTGTGTCGACAGTCCTATCCAATCTTGGTGTGACCGCGCGCCTAACCGTCAATTCGGCCAGCGATAGCATTGAACGCTATATCAAGGAGCCGAACGATCTAAACCGTTTCGATTTGGCAATCGTCATTTCCTGCGTTGATGACCTGATCACCGTCGTCAAACGGGTGCGAGAGTTAGCGGAAAGCAATTACCCGACAAACAGCAACGTGCATGGTCACCTCGACAAGGGCACGCTCGAACGGTTTATCAAAAATCTCGGCGTCTTGATCTTGAAACTGTTTGACGATCTGACGGACGATGCGCATTCGGGTACCATCGAAACGACGAACTTGGAATCCCTCTTAGCGAAAGTAGAACGAACCTATAAATTCTGCCGGGCAGTGGGCGCCCCTCTGGGCATCAATCTCGAAGACGCAGCGACAAAGGCGATCCGCGTACGCGCCAATGTGCTTATGGAGGCCTTGGCGACAACAGACGATGCGAAACAGCATCTGCAGATATTGCAGACATCGCTTCAGCGATGCCAACTCCCCACCGACGAATAAAAAGCTCAACGATTTAGGTAACAACTGCACCGAGACAAACGCGCGGCATATGAATGAGCTGCGGATGGCCAAGAACGCTTCACTCAAAGCAGCTAAACGCCAAAGACCGCCCTGGGCTGGGTTTGAGAACTGCAGGCAAGCTAAGCTCGATTTCGACTCCCGTCTCATCTCACGAAGCTTTTCTAGATCTCCGGGGCTTGCCTGGCGTCATTTAGGCGCCAGGGTCCCCTTCGTTGGTTGCGGGGGTAGGATTTGTGAAGGGTTTTGCCCTTCATCCTTGGCGCTTATGCGCCTGCGGACCGCCTCTCAGCCTTCGGCTTTTCGGCGTCTTT
>JANQJR010000011.1 GCA_028281525.1 Magnetovibrio sp. | reverse complement strand
TGGGGACAAAAATCGCGACCAACTTGGGCCCCGGCTTGCGAAGCCCCTGTCCGTCGCGACGGAGGGGTTTTTAGGCCCCCAGCGCGCTCCTGTCAAACCCTTTTTTTCAACTTTTTGACAGCCGCAACGATCTTTTAAGAAATCACCAGATACTCTTGATTTTTATAAACGTTTTTGGCACTAACAGAACCAGGACGTAAACATGTGGGGGAAACACATCTGCATGTCCGCCATGTACAAGGTGCATGAGCGATGTCCCAAAAAGAGTGGTGCTGTTGATCCATGCTCTTTTGAGGAGATAAAGAGCGCATGATGTTGAGGGGAATGGCCGTCGCCGGCGTGTTGATCGCAGGCGCGGTTTGGAATTTGAAATACACCGACGGCGTCGCCGCGACGCCGACACCGAGCGACGAAAGTCTGGCACGGCACGAAGCATCGGCGGAAGCCGGCTTCATCACCAGTGCCGCCGCCCCGTCACAAAAGCCACAGGTTGCGTTGGCGCCGATGTCCATCGGCAACCCGGCCACGGCCGCCGCGCTGGATGCCTTGAAGGACGCCCGTACCGCTGTCATCGCCCCGACGGTCATGGCCATGGCCGCCCCGGCCACGGACCCCGTACCCGAAATCGCGGCCCCGGCCATGCCGCAAACCTACCGGACCGCTTACAAGGTCAAGTCCGGTGACACGCTCTCCAAGGTGTTGCGCCGCGCGGGGGCAGAGCCCGCAGACGCAGAAGCGGCGATCCGTGCGCTCAAGGGTATGTTCAACCCACGCAAGCTCAAAGCCGGACAAACCATCGACGTCATCTTCATGCCGTCCGGCGACACGGGCACAAAGGACCGTTTCACCGGATTCGAGATTCCGTTGGATTACGCCACCCGCGTTGCCGTGGCCCCCGCACCGCAAGGCGGCTACAAGGCCCATGAGTTCACGCGCGATTTGGAAACTCAACCCGTGCGCGCTGAAGGCGTCATCGACTGGAGCCTGTTCAAAGCGGGGGCAGACGCGGGCGTGCCTGCGGGCGTGATGTCCGAACTGGTGCGCGTATTCTCCTGGGACGTGGACTTCCAGCGTGATATTCGCAAGAACGACGCTTTTGAAGTGATGTATGAAACCAAGGTCGATCAAAACGGCCACGTCGTTCACAACGGCAAAATCGTCTACGCCGCACTCACGCTGTCGGGCGAGCGCAAACCGATTTATCTGCATACGCTCGAAGACGGCCATACCGATTATTTCGACGAAAAAGGTCAAAGCGCCAAGAAGGCGCTGATGCGCACCCCCATCGACGGGGCGCGTCTGTCGTCTCCCTTCGGCATGCGCAAACACCCGATCCTCGGTTACACCAAGAAACACACCGGCACCGATTTTGCCGCACCTTCGGGCACGCCGATCTATGCCGCCGGTGACGGTGTCGTCGATTACCTCGGTTGGAAAGGCGGTTACGGCAAGTACATCCGCATTCGTCACAACTCGGAATATTCGACGGCTTATGCCCACATGCGTGCGTATAAGCGCGGCATGGGCAAAGGCAAACGCGTACGCCAAGGCCAAGTGATCGGCTATGTCGGCTCCACTGGACGGTCCACCGGCCCGCACCTGCACTACGAAATCATCCGCCGCGGCGTGAAGGTCAACCCCATGCGCGTCAAAATGCCGTCGGGCCAAAAACTCAAAGGCACGGAATTGGCGCGGTTCGAAGAAACGCGCGACGCATTGAAAGTACAGTGGGCGTCCCTTGGCGATCCGGGGCAACAGTTGGCACAACGCTGATCCCCATGCACCGCCCGTATGCGCCGCCCATGACGAACCGGCGGATGCGCGCGCTTTCCTTTTCTTGAAGCAATCACGCATGCTCCTAACGTGAAGAAAGGGGCACCTCCCCGCGATGTATATCGGTGGGAAGGCGAACAGTTTCATCCCATTTAAAAATACATATTAAAAGAGTATATTTATATATATACTCTTTTTACGATTAACCAGTACAGCTTGCATACTGTACTTTATGGTGTAATTTAAGTTGTGTTCAGGGGTGTGCTACTTGGGGGGATATATGCTTAGAGGGGAATATCATGTCTATCCGCCTGAAACCAAAACTGATCGCTTCGTTTTTGGTCATCGGTCTGCTGCCGTTCGCAATCATGGGGGGATTGTCTCTGCTTGAATCGAGTGCGGCCCTGGAACAACAGGCCATGGCGCAACTCAATGCCGTAAAGCAAATCAAGAAATCCCAAGTGGAGGAACTGCTCGAGCGGACTCGCACAGACATCACCGCGTTGGGGAACAGTGAATTCGTTTTCGAAGCGTTCGAGGCGCTTCGCATCTACCACGTCAAGATCGACACGCCGCCGGACGGGCCTTACGACATTTCCACCGATGAATACAAAGACATCTGGGAAACTTACGGCTCTCCATTGGCCAAGTTCGCCAATTCGTACGGCTACGACGAGCTTTACATGATCTGCACCGCACACGGCCACGTCATGTACACGGCGCTCCGGGGACCGGAACTGGGCACCAACATCGGCCTGGATCCGAACGGTCCGTATCGCGATTCACCATTGAACGAACTGTGGCTGAAAATTCGCGAAAGTGGAGAAGTCGAAGTCGTCGACTTCAGCCCGTATGCCGCCAACGACAACAAATACACCGGCTTCATGGGTTCGCCGATCCGCAACCCGGAAGGCAAGATGATCGGCTTGGTGGCGTTCCGCATTCCCACCGCACCTCTGGAAGCCATTGCCAACGAACGCGCCGGCATGGGTGAAACGGGCGACACCTACCTGATGGGGAACAAAGACGGCCTGACAACACTGCGCACGTCCATGCCCGCCATGCTGTCCGAAAACCCGAACTTGCACATGGGGTACGAACTGAGCGGCGACTTCATCGACAAAGCCCTGGCCGGGGAGACGGGTGAAGGACGTTATACGGGCGTCACAGACCATGACATCATCGTCAGCTACGTTCCCATCGCGTTCGATGGCGTGTCCTGGGCCGTCATTTCGCAAATCGATGCGGCAGAGGCATTCACGGCCATTTCAAATATGCAAATACTGATGATCACCATCGCCGTCATTGGCATCATTGCCATTGCCACCGTCGGCTTTCTAATTGCACGCAGCATCGCCAATCCCATCGTCGACATGACCGATACCATGGGCGTTCTCGCCGACGGCAACCTGGAGGTGGAAATTCCATCCCGCAACCGTAGCGACGAAATCGGCGAGATGGCCGGGGCCGTTCAAATTTTCAAAGACAACGCCATTGAAGTCAAACGCCTGGAGGCTGAACAAAAGGCCAACGAAGAACGCCAAGCACAAGAAAAGCACGAGATGATGGTCGAGATGGCCAACGGCTTCGAAAACAGCGTCGGCGGCGTTGTCGAGTCCGTTTCGTCCGCGGCGACGCAAATGCAGTCTTCGGCAACCGCGCTTTCGGCAACCGCCGAGGAAACGGAACAACAGTCCACCACCGTGGCGGCGGCGGCGGCGGAAGCCTCGACCAATGTGCAAACGGTGGCGTCCGCAGCGGAAGAACTCTCCAGTTCAATTTCCGAAATTTCCCGTCAGGTGGCGCAATCGACACAAATCTCCGCCACCGCCGTAGCCGAAGTCGAAGGCGCAAACGCCCAGGTCCAAGGCTTGGCGAATGCCGCCAACAAGATCGGCGAAGTGGTGGCCCTAATCACCGACATCGCGGACCAGACCAATCTTCTGGCGTTGAACGCGACCATCGAAGCTGCGCGCGCGGGCGAAGCGGGTAAAGGCTTCGCGGTGGTGGCGTCCGAGGTCAAGAACCTCGCCAACCAGACCGCCAAGGCGACCGAGGAAATCTCCAACCAAATCGGTGGCATTCAGGGCGCGACCAAGGATGCCGTGCAGGCCATCGGCTCCATCGGCGGCATCATCAACCAGATGAACGAGATCGCTTCAACCATCGCGTCCGCCGTCGAACAACAGGGTGCGGCGACCCAGGAGATTGCGCGCAATGTCGAGCAAGCCTCCCAGGGTACGGCGGAAGTCTCGTCGAACATCACCGGCGTGCAACAGGCCGCCGGAGAAACCGGACAGTCGGCGGATCAGATGCTGTCCGCCGCCAAGGAACTATCGCAACAATCCGAATTGTTACGCGGTGAAGTGGACCAGTTCCTGGCGAACGTCCGTGAGAGCTAGAGCAATACGCCAATACGAACGAAGGCCCCGCCACTTGGCGGGGCCTTTTGTTTGGAAGGTCTGCATTTTATTCATTCGCAAATGGCGCGCAATGCAGCCCACTCCCGGTCCGTGAGAATGGATCGGCCCGTTTGCTTGGCCGCACGGGCGCGCTGTTCGCGCATTTCGGTATTCGGATGGGTGGACAGAAATTCCGGAAAACGAAACCCGTCTTCCGTTTCCAGGTTGGAGAGCCGCTTGAAGAATGCCGCCATCCCTTGCGCGCCAATCCCCGCTTGATCCAAGGTCTTGATCGCAACGGTGTCGGCTTCCTCCTCCACCTCGCGCGAGTAAGAGGTCAACATCACCAAATTGGACACGCCACCCAGATTGCCGCCGCCAAACATCATTTCGGAAATCAACGTCATGCCATAGCTGCGCACCAAACCGTGCATGGGATGACGCAAGTCCACGTGCGCCATTTCATGAGCCAACACCCCCGCCAATTCACCATCGCTTTCAGCTTCTTCCAACAGTCCCCGGAACACGTAGATATACCCCCCCGGCAGGGCTATGGCGTTCACGGATGCCACATCCAGAACCCGCACGGTGTAAGCCATGGAAGACTGGGTGTGGCGCGACAGTTCCGTGACGATCTTGCCCAAGGCCATCCCGCCCGTGACATCGTCGCAAAGGGCCTTGCCGTTGCGTTCCTCAAGCGCGCCGACGATATCCGCGGACAAATCCCTGCCCAGTTTTTTCTCGAACGACAACGGCGTCAGGGCGACAAGACCCGCCGTCAAAACCGGCATCAGAAAATAGGTTCCCACCAGAACAGCCGCCGTGACGGCGATGGCGGCAATCATCCCACGGCGGGCACGTTTTTGGCGATTGTGAACCTGCGGGGCGCGGACGCGCAAAGCGTCGAAAGCGTCTTGTCCAAACACCAGGCGCGCCTGTGTGGAGATATTGACGACCCGCACACCGCCGCTGCCCTGATCTGTAAACGCGACGTCATCGTAGAGCCACTGATCGATCATATCCTCATCAGGGCCGATAATATCCAAGGCATGTCCACGCAGACGCACCGTCACACTGTGGCGCGTGGCGCTTTGGCCGTCGTAATAAGCGGCGGTAAAAACGTTGGCGTCAGATGGCCCCGACATCGAAGGCATCGGCAAGTCCCTCACCCGTGGACGGTGCATCCTGCCGATTTTGCAGCAGGGCGGAGAAATCACCGTCACCGTTCAGTCCGACAAGGCGTTCCACATAATTCAGGGAACGTTTGTAAATAAACGGCGCGCCGAAACCCAGCGTCAAGATGTTCAAGGCCCAGTTGCCGAACGCCAGCCACAGGAAATTCAAACCTGTGAGCCCGCTGGTCACGCCGTGGTTCAAGAACCGCGTGCTGGATATGAAGTGATGATAGGCCTTTCCGCGATACCACAAAAACATGAAGATGATCGGAAGCATGCCAAGGTAGAGCCCCAGCAACGCGAGCAAGAAAGCCGCCGGGTCTTCAGCCTGTCCCGTAACGGGATCGAAACTGAAGGCATCCATGATGCCGTCAAAAATCATGATCATCGCGGCGCCATAGATTGCCGCCATCACCCAGGCAATGAAGAAAGGCTTGTAGAGTGCGCCGATGCGGGGGTCGAAATCCGGCTGAACGTCACCGACCCAGGTATGACGCATTTCGTATTTCTTGATCCACACGCTGCACGCAGGCCACGCCAGCCCCAACGTCACCATGGTCAGCAGTAAACACCCCAGCCATAAAAACGCATAAACGATGGCCGAGCCGGTCTGTCCGCCGCGAATGCCCCGCCAGTACGTGCGGGTCAGACGGTAACGGCGCGCCCGGAAAAGCGCCACGCCGATCAAGAAGAAAATCACCAACCATTGCAGCACTTCTTTGACGACGAGGAAGCCCTCGGCGCCATCGCGCAAGGCGACGTCCAACAAACCGATGACGAAAAGGAGCGGCATCAAGACAACGATGAAAACGAACAAGAACCCTAGAAACAGTTCTTTACCCGTACCCGTATATTCCAGCCGGTCGCCCATGATTTCCACATGGCCCCACAGGTATTGACGCACGCGGGTTTTAGCCCAAAACCGGTAAATGCCGAGCGTCAGAACCGTCAGTAGAAAATTCACGATGACGATTTTGAACAAAGGCCCGATTTCGGTGTGGTTGCGCATCAGCGCGCGCGTTTGTGGCACTGGACTGCGCGACGTCGTCACGGCAGGTTCACGCTCCCATGGACCCTGTCCATGAACCAGATCATCGGTTGCCATGTCACCCCTCTTATCCATCCCGGATTGCAGCCATTAAAGACCGTACATCCTCAAAATGCAAAGGCTTCTCCACTTGCCATTTGCGCACCGGCACCGTAGGTACAAACCATGAGCATCGATCTTTCCTATAACGATATCGGCCATGGTCAACCGGTTGTGATCCTGCACGGCCTGTTCGGGTCCAAACGCAATTGGGGCGCAATCGCCAAGCATTTGAGTGCGCACCATCGGGTGCTTTCGGTGGACCTGCGCAATCACGGCGACAGCCCGTGGGTGGACGGTATGGATTACCGGGACATGGCCGGGGACGTGGCGCATTTTATCGAAACCCATGGGCTCGACCCGTGCACGGTGGTCGGTCATTCCATGGGCGGCAAGACGGCGATGACGCTGGCCCTAACGCGTCCGGAATTGCTCAAACGCTTGGTGGTGGTGGACATCGCACCGGTGGAGCGCGAAACCGGGTTCGATGCTTACATCGACGCCATGTCGGAAGTCCCCTTGCCCGCCTGCGAGAGCCGCGCGGATGTAGAGGCACACTTGGAAGACGTGGTGGTCAACAAAATGGTGCGCACGTTTCTCGTGCAGAACCTAATCCGCGAAGACGACAAAAATGGAGGAGGTTTTCGCTGGCGCATCAATCTGTCCGCGCTGGCGGACGGCATGGATGAGATCGCGGATTTTCCCTTAGCGGATCATCATCAACGCTTCTTAAAGCCAACGCTGTTCATGGCGGGCGCGCACTCTGACTATATCCAGCCGCATCATATGGCGGAGATTGAACGCCTGTTTCCCAAAGCCGACCTGATCCACATTCCCGGCGCGGGCCATTGGCTGCACGCCGAAGCGCCGGAACTCTTCATGCAGGAACTGACGACGTTCTTAAAAGCCTAGAACAACGTCTTGACGCGGGCCTTGCGGCACACCCCGGTGAACAGCACTTGCGCGCCGTCCGCCACCGCGGTGATACGCCCGGTATAGCGGCTGATGACGAATTCCACCGGGACCGGCACCTCGGTTCCGGTGAACACCAGGTAGTATTCGGATTCTGAGACGAACAGCGCACCGGTCATTTTGGGAAAGGACGACACGTTCTGCGCCATGCCGGCGTCCGGATCCATCAAAAACACCACGTCGGAATTGGTGGTCCGGCACTGCAACAGGAACGGCTGGATTTCGGGAATGTCCGGCACGCTTTCAGACCGGTCTTGCGACATATACGGCGACCACCCACCGGGTGTCTGACCGGCCCCCGGTTGGGGACTGTTTGAGGGGAAGGGTTGAGGTGCCTGTTGAGGAACGGGCTCGGGCAGGTGCTGCGGCATCTGCGGAAGCTCCACGGGCCCCGGCGGGGCTGGCGGCATTTCATCAAGCGCAGACGGTTCTTCAGCCTGGGCCACGCCCACCGTCGTCACAGTCGCCAATACGGATAGAAACCGGATCATCGTCTAGTCCCATGTGAAAATCGCGCGCACGATATCACAGGGATTTCAGTGTGGAAACGCCCCTTTTCAAGCCGCCCATTCGGCCACGTCTTGACCGTTGATGGTGAGGCCTTGCGATCCGGCAGAAACGTTGACCGCGTCACCGTCCTTGACCTTGCCTTCCAAAATCATGCCCGCCAGTGGGTTCTGCAACGCGCGTTGAATGACGCGTTTCAGGGGGCGCGCACCGTAGACCGGATCGTAACCTTGGTCCGCGAGCCACGCGCGAGCCGCACCGTCGAGTTCCAAAGCGATCTTCTTGTCCTCCAACAGGGCGAACAGGCGCTCCAACTGGATGTCGACGATGCCGTCCATGTGTTCGCGGAACAGGCGGTGGAACAAGATGACCTCGTCCAGGCGGTTCAGGAATTCCGGCCGGAATGCGGCGCGCACCACTTCCATCACCGGTTCGCGCAGTTCGGAGCTATCATGTCCCTCTTCCTGCGCGGCGAGAATTTCCCCCCCTAAGTTCGACGTCAGCACAATCAGCGTGTTGCGGAAATCCACGGTGCGCCCCTGCCCGTCGGTCAAGCGCCCGTCGTCCAGAACCTGGAGCATCACGTTGAACACATCCGGGTGGGCCTTTTCCACCTCGTCGAACAGGATCACCTGGTAAGGCCTGCGACGCACGGCCTCAGTCAGCGCGCCGCCTTCGTCATAACCCACGTATCCCGGCGGTGCGCCGATCAGACGCGCGACGGCGTGCTTTTCCATGTATTCCGACATGTCGATGCGCAGCAATGCGGTTTCGTCGTCGAACAGGAATTCGGCCAAAGCCTTGGTCAGTTCCGTCTTGCCCACGCCGGTTGGCCCTAAGAACAGGAACGAGCCGATGGGCCGGTTTTGGTCCTGCAGACCCGCGCGCGCGCGGCGCACGGCGTTGGACACGGCGGACAGCGCTTCCTCCTGGCCGATCACCCGAGCGCGCAAACCTTCTTCCATGTGCACCAGTTTGTCGCGCTCGGATTCCAGCATCTTGTCGACCGGAATGCCGGTCCAGCGCGACACCACCCCTGCTATGTGGCTGTCGGTCACAGCCTCGTCCAGCATGCGGTGGTTTTCGGCTTCCTCGGCCTCGGCCAATTTCTGCTCCAACGCCGGGATTTTTTGGTACTGCAATTCACCGACAGCCTCGTACTGACCTTCGCGCATGGCTTTTTCCAGCTCCATGCGCGTCTGATCCAATTGTTCCTTGATGCGTGTGGCGTCAGCCAACTGGCTTTTTTCGCTTTCCCATTCGGCGGTCAACGCCCCGGACTTACCTTCCAGATCTTCCAGTTCCACGTCGATCTTGGTGAGACGTTCTCGTGACGCTTGGTCGTCCTCCTTTTTCAAGGCTTCGCGTTCGATTTTGAGCTGAATGATCTTTCGGTCCAACTCATCCAGTTCATCGGGTTTGGAATCCACCTGCATGCGCACACGCGACGCGGCTTCGTCCATCAGGTCGATGGCCTTGTCTGGCAGGAATCGGTCGGTGATGTAGCGGTTCGACAGCGTCGCCGCCGAAACCAACGCGCCGTCGTGGATGCGCACGCCGTGGTGCAATTCGTACTTTTCCTTGATGCCGCGCAGGATGGAAACGGTATCTTCCACCGTGGGTTCGGACACGAACACCGGCTGGAAACGCCGGGCCAAAGCCGCGTCCTTTTCCACGTGCTTGCGGTATTCGTCCAACGTGGTCGCGCCGACGCAGTGCAACTCACCCCGCGCCAAGGCGGGCTTGATCAGATTGGACGCATCCATCGAGCCTTCCGCCGCGCCCGCCCCGACCAGGGTGTGCATTTCATCGATGAACAAAATGATCTGGCCCTCGGCGGCCTCCACGTCTTTAAGTACAGCCTTCAAGCGTTCTTCGAATTCGCCTCGGAATTTCGCACCCGCGACCAACGCGCCCAGGTCGAGCACCATCAGTGTTTTGGTCTTGAGGTTTTCCGGCACGTCGCCTTGCACGATACGTGCGGCCAAGCCTTCGATGATGGCGGTTTTGCCGACACCCGGTTCGCCGATCAGTACGGGATTGTTCTTGGTGCGCCGCGACAGCACTTGGATCGTGCGGCGGATTTCTTCGTCCCGGCCGATGACCGGGTCGATCTTACCTTCGGCGGCTGCGGCGGTCAGATCGCGCGCGTATTTTTTCAACGCATCGTACTGATCTTCGGCAGTGGGCGTGTCGGCGGTGCGGCCCTTGCGGATGTTTTCAATGGCGCCATTCAGCCCTTGGGGCGTCACGCCCGCGTCTTGCAAAACCTTTTGCGCATCCGTGCCCGCCGCCAGCGACAGCGCCAGCAGTATTTTTTCCACGGTGACGAAGCTGTCGCCGGATTTTTCCGCGACTTGTTCAGCCTGCTCCATCACACGGGACAGTTCCTGGGACAGATACATCTGCCCCGCGCCGGAGCCCTCGACCTTGGGCAGCGCCTTCAGCGCCTTTTCGGACCCCTTCAGGGCCTTCTTAGCGTCCCCACCGGCGGCGGCGATCAGGTTGGCGCACAGGCCTTCCTTGTCCTCTAGCAACACGTGGAGCAGGTGAATGGGCAACAACTGTTGGTGCGCGCGACGCTGACCCAGGGTTTGCGCAGCCTGCATGAACCCCTTGGAACGTTCGGAGTATTTGTCAAAATCCATAGTCCACATCCCTTGTTGGCGACGGCGGTATCAGGCCCCAGTATTGAGCGGCAACCGGATTTGAGCCTCGCGGTTTGCGGTTGTTTACCCATGATATGGTTTGAAAGGTTAACGCCGCAACCTCACCCGTGCATAATGGCCGCAACTTTGAAAAGGACCGCCCCCATGCACCTGGAGCGCATTTTACGCTATCCCGTCAAAAGCCTATCGGTAGAAGAACTCGCCGCCACCGAACTCACACCGGGCCAGGGCCTACCCTTCGACCGGCGCTGGGCCTTGGCGCGGCCCGGGGGCGATGCGATTGGCAACACGGGTTGGCATCGCAAATCCAACTTTCTAGTGCTGGTGCGTGAACACGAACTGGCGCGGCTCAAATCCCGGTTCGACGAGCCCCAACAAACCCTGCATATCACGGGGCCGGATGGTTTTGAAAAGGGGGGCGATCTGCGCACGCCGGAAGGCCGCAACGCCATCGCACATGGTGTCGCCGAACATTTGGGACTGGATGAAAGCACCACCCCGCAATTGGTTGAAGCGGAGGATATCGCGTATTTCGACACCACCGAGGGACCGGTGTCCTTGCTCAACATGAATTCTCACCGCGCCCTTGAAGATGCACTCGGCCATACGCTCGACCCGGTTCGTTTTCGTATGAATTTCTTGATTGAAAGCTTGGATGCATGGACGGAAATGAACTGGCCCGGCAAACGCCTCAAGATCGGCGGCGCGGTTTTGGAGATCACGCAAATCACCGGGCGGTGCAAAGCCACCCACGTCAATCCCGAAACCGGGGAATTGGACGCCCGCGTCCTGCACACCCTCAAACACCATTTCGGCCATACCCAGATGGGCGTCTACGCCAAAGTCGTCACAGGCGGCATGGTTAAGACCGGAGATCCTCTCCAGCTCGAATCATAAAAAAAACGACCCAATCTGACTTGGTCCATAAAAAAGCCCCGCATCATGCGCGGGGCCTCTTGGTCATGTATGGAAACGATTTTAAGCGGTGACTGCTTCTGCTTCCGCTTCAGGAGCTTCCACTTCAGGAGTATCTTGCGCCGGCTCCACGGTGCTTTCCGCCTGCGCTTTCTCCTCGGCAGCGTCTCCTTCAGATTCGGCGGCTTCGGCATGCTTGGTTTCGTTCGCTGCTGCGGCTTCGGCCGCTAAGGTCGCCTCGTTCTTTTTCTGCGCCTGACCATTGCCGCCCCGGCCACGTCCGCGGCCACGTTGTTGTGGGCGATCGCCTTCGGATTTGTCGCCTTGGGATTTGTCGCCTTGGGCTTCCCGCTCGGCGCGTTTTTCCTTTTGCTCTTCCTGGTCGGCATTGACGATGCGGTAGTAGTGCTCGGCGAACTGCAGGTAAGCTTCAGCCTTCACGCGATCACCACCGGATTGCGCATCGCGGGCCAGTTGCAGGTATTTATCGAGAACCTGTTGCGCGGTGCCGCGTACTTTTACGTCTGGACCGTTGCTGTCATAGGTCTGGTTGCGCGTGTTGCGGCGATTGCCACCGCCTTGGCCGCGGCCACGGGAACGTCTTTGATTGGAGCCTTGCTTCATAATGCCAATTTAATTCGTTAGCTGATTTGGTTGACCCTTCTGTCCCGAAGCTCATCGGACACAAACCAAGACATTCGAGCCATGACGGTTTCATGGTAAAGCTTGGTGACTGTGGAAGGGGTGGATGAGTTGTCTCGGCACTTCAACGTGCGGAAGGTATGGCCTCACCCCGCCATCTTTGGATTAACCCTAGTCCGAATACGGATGGTTTCCAACCCCTTTTTTCGCTGAAACTGCTTTTATTTACTCTCAACACCGACGGGGGCTCAGGGGCATTGCGCAACAACCACGCGCACGACGCCCCCCAAATCGGCGCGTTGTGCCAAAATCACCAAACCCACATCTTGCAGCAGATTTGCAACTTCCCCCGCCTGGCCGATTCCCACTTCGAACGCGACGAGACCTCGGGGTTTCAGAAGTTTCTTCAATTGTCTGATGATCGCACGGTAGGCATCCAACCCATCCATACCGCCGTCGAGCGCACGCAAGGGTTCGTACTCTTTAACGTCCCGTTCCAATCCGTCGATGTCTCCTGACGGTATGTAAGGCGGGTTGCACACCACAACATCGAACGGCGCGTTTAAGTTCCGGTCCCATCCCGGTTGGGTCCAATCCCCTTCAACCATGTGCGCACGCCCCCCGAGATTGAGCGCGGCGGCGTTGTCCCGGGCCACGGCCAAAGCCTCCGCACTGGTATCCACGCCTGTCCCCTGAGCCTCCGACCACTCATGCAAAAGCGCCAGCAAGATGCATCCCGTCCCGGTGCCGAGATCGAGGATACGCACATCACCGCCCGCGCCATGATCGAGAACCGCCTCGATCAAGGTTTCCGTGTCCGGGCGGGGTGTGAGAGTCGCAGGCGTGACGATGAACGGCAGAGACCAGAATTCACGCACCCCGGTGATATGGGATAGGGGCTCGCGGTTGCTGCGCCGTTCAATTGCATCCGCCAACCGCTCTGCCTGGTCGGATGTGAGGGGTTCATCCCGGGCGGACAACACACGCTCCGGCCCACCGCCCAAGGTCAATGCCAAGAGCAAGCGTGCTTCCAGCACCGGCGCGTCGAGCCCCGCGGCTTTGAGGACGCTCACGCAGGCCTGCTGCGCTTCGCCCACGGTTTGATTTTCAAAATTGGGAAGAGCGTTCACGTCATGTCCGCCAAGCGAGCCGCCTGGTCTTCGGCGGTGAGCGCATCGACCATTTCTTCCAACTCGCCTTCGATCACCCGGTCGAGTTTGTGAAGCGTCAGGTTGATGCGGTGGTCGGTCACCCGGCCTTGGGGGAAGTTGTAGGTGCGGATACGCTCGGACCGGTCGCCGGAGCCCACCTGACCCTTGCGCGACGCCGCGCGTTCGCGGTCCAATTCCTGGCGCTGGTGGTCATAGAGTTTGGCGCGCAGCATGGTCATGGCTTTTTCTTTGTTCTTGTGCTGAGAGCGCCCGTCCTGGCATTGCACCACGATGCCCGACGGTTCATGGACGATGCGCACCGCGCTGTCGGTGGTGTTGACGTGCTGCCCGCCCGCACCTTGGGCGCGATAGGTGTCGATCCTCAAATCCTCGGTGCGCACTTCGATATCCACGTCCTGGGCTTCGGGCAGCACCGCGACCGTGGCCGCCGATGTATGAATCCGGCCACCGGATTCGGTTTCGGGCACACGCTGCACCCGGTGCACGCCGGATTCGAACTTCAATTTGGCGAACACCGCCTTGCCGGAGATTTCCGCCGTCGCTTCCTTGTAGCCGCCGATACCGGTTTCGTTCACTTCCATCAGTTCGAACTTCCAGCCCTGGCGCTCGGCGAAGCGCTGGTACATGCGCATCAGGTCCGCCGCGAACAGCGCCGCTTCGTCCCCGCCGGTGCCGGCGCGCACTTCCAAAATGGCGTTCTTGTCGTCCGCTTCGTCTTTGGGCAGCAACATCACTTGAACTCGGCGTTCCAGATCCGGCAGCTGTTCCTTGAGTTCCTGTGCTTCCGCCTCGGCCAGTGCTTTCATGTCCGGGTCGTCGTCGCTCGCGGCATACATCTCCAAGGCATCGGCGTAGGCTTCGCGGGCCCGGTCCAGCGCTTGAATAGCCTCGACCACCGGCGTCAGGTCGGCATATTCCTTGGACATCTTTTGGAAGTCGTCCGCCGCAACGCCGCCCGAGGACATCAACGCCCCCAGCTCTTCATGACGGTCTTGCACGCGTTTGAGGTTTTCTTCCAGGCTCACGACGACGCGCCTCCTTCGCCGTCGTCGTCATCCAGGTCGAACAGGCGTTCCATGGCGAACTCCAGGCGCGCCCAGGCCGCTTCATCGTCCGCGGCGATGCGCCGCATAGCTTCCGAAGGGTCGTGCAACAAGCGCCCGACCAAAAGACGCGTGGCCTTTTCCGCGTCGCCCCCGGCGTCCTTTAAAGCCTGTTCGCGCGCGGCTTCGAACTTGGTGCGCAACCGCGAAAGCGCCGGAATGGCGGCGCGCTCGGCACGGGTGTGCAGATAGCGCTCCACCTCTTCATCCACGATGTTGTGGGCGCGGGTGGCTTCCTGTTCGCGCCCGGCACGGCCTTTCAAGGCGACCTCTTCCAGATCGCCCAAGCCATAGACGAAGGCGTCATCCAGGTCTTCCACGCTTGGGTCGACATCGCCCGGCACGCCTGCATCGACAATGAACATGGGCTTGTGACGGCGCACTTTGAGCGCCGTTTTCACCGGCGCCTGATCCAGGCTGAAACGCCGCGTGCCAACGGCGGAAAGGACAATGTCCGATTCCGCCAATATCTTTTCAAAATGATCAAAGTCGGCGACATGCACGCCCAGGTCCCGGCCCAAGGCATCGGCACGCCCGGCACGTGGGTGGGTAACAGTCAAATCCGCCACGCCGGTTTCCAACAAGTCACGTGCAATCATTTCGCCCATATCGCCGATGCCGATCAGCAGGGCGCGGCAGCGGTTCAAATCACCGAACAAATCACGTGCGATTTGCACCGCGCTGGCCGCCATGGAAACAGGGCCTTCGCCGATGCGCGTTTCCGTGCGCACCCGCTTGGCCGTCGCGTAGGCCGCTTGCATCCATGTTTCCAACTCGGCGCGCACATGGTCCATTTGCATTGCTTGGCGGTGCGCGTGCTTGACCTGTCCCAGAACTTGCGGCTCACCCACCATAAGGCTATCGAGCGACGCGGTAACGCGAAACACATGGCCCACGGCTTCGCCATCGATCAGGGTATAAGTCTGCTCTTGCAATTGCGTCACATCGCACTCGCCTTCGCGGGCGAAGGTGTCCAGGACCGCATGCTGAAATGCGGCCGGGTCCTGGGTGACGCCGATGGCTTCGACCCGATCGCACGTGGACAGTAGGATCACTTGATCAAGACCCTTGTCCGCCAATTCATCCAGAATGGCGGGCACGCGCTCATCCTCGACGAAGATGCGGTCGCGCATCATCATGGTCGAAGAACGATGATTCGCTCCGACCACGATGGGCTGACCCTTCTTGGGTTCTCCGGCTGACTGTGCGTTATCGGTCATGCCCCACCATAGCGTTTTTGCACGTAGTCTTCGACCATGGACTGAAACTGCCGAGCCAGATCGTCGCCCTTGAGGGTCGCGACCTTTTCGCCGTCGATGAATACCGGGGCGCTGGGCGCTTCGCCGGTGCCGGGCAACGAGATGCCGATGTCCGCCTGTTTGCTTTCACCAGGACCATTTACAATGCAGCCCATCACCGCGAGCTTGAGGTTTTCCGCCCCCGGATGGGTTTTCTGCCATTGCGGCATGCGTCCACGCACATAAGCTTGGATATCCTGAGCAAGTTCCTGGAATAGGGTCGAAGTGGTGCGCCCGCAACCGGGGCACGCCGTAACCTGGGGCGTAAAGCTGCGCAAATGCAGGCTTTGCAGGATTTCCTGAGCAACGTGCACTTCACGCTCGCGGGGGGCGCCCGGCTCCGGCGTCAAGGACACGCGGATGGTGTCGCCGATGCCTTCCGAAAGCAGCACCGCCAGCGCGGCGGTCGAGGCCACCACGCCTTTATCCCCCATGCCCGCCTCGGTCAGGCCCAAATGCAGGGCATATGAAGAGCGCTCTGCCAAGATGCGGTAGACTTTCACCAACTCCGGCACTTCGCTGACTTTGCATGAGATGATGATTCTGTCTGCGCCCAAGCCCAGTTCCTCGGCACGTTTGGCACTGTCCAGCGCCGAGCGCACCAACGCCTCGCGGGTGACGTCTTCGGGCGGATGAGGATCGGCCAGCTTGGCGTTTTCGTCCATCAGGCTTTGCGCCAGGTCCTGATCCAGGCTGCCCCAGTTCACACCGATGCGCACCGCCTTGTCGAGCTTCGCCGCCAGTTCGATCATCGCCGCGAACTGTTGATCCTTCTTTTCCTTAAAACCGACGTTGCCGGGATTGATGCGGAATTTCGCCAAAGCTTCGGCACACGCCGGATTGTCCGCCAACAACTTATGCCCGACATAGTGAAAATCGCCGGCCAACGGCACGTCCACCCCCAGGGCCAACAGTTTTTCACGGATGTGCGGCACGGCCCTGGCGGCTTCATCCCGGTCCACCGTGATCCGTACGATTTCGGACCCCGCCTGCGCCAGCGTCGCAACCTGGGTCACGGTGGCCTCCACATCGGCCGTATCGGTATTGGTCATGGACTGCACCACAATGGGGTGTCCGCCGCCGATCATCACACCGTCGATATCGACGGCTTGGGTTTCATGTCGTTTGGGGGGCAACTGGCTCATGTCGAAGATGGCTCGTTTTGGGTTGGGGAAGCCTTGTGTGTGGGGCTATATAGCGCTCCCCGCCCCGATGTGAAAGCCATGTTCGTCTTGGGCATCAATCGGGGCCGGACGCAAAAGCCTGTCCGGTCGCTACTGGCCCTCAGCTTCACCGCTTTTCAGTTTGTCCGGGTCCAACTCCACGTTGCGGCGAACCTCGCCCACTTCGCCGATGGAGGGCGCAACTTCACCGTCGACCAGAAGCTCCAACGCACCGGCGTTGCCGGTCATCAGGCGCAGGCCCGCACGGTTGGGAACTTCGTAGGTATCCCCCTCACGCAGCAAGCGGGTGAATAGCAGCCTGTCGGCCACCTCGTCGCGCACTTGAATCCAACTGTTGGACTTGGCGCGCACGGTGATGCGGCTGGGGCCGTCGTCTTCTCGCGCCGACGGTACGGCGGCGACTTCGGGCGCGGGCTCGTCGGGCTGCGTTTCCACGGCGGCTTCGGACTCAGCGGATGCTTCGGTCTCAGGTTCGGAAGCAGGCGCGGCTGCCTCCGCCACTGCTTCGGTGGCCTGTTCCTCTGTTTGTACTTGAGCCTGTTCCACCACTTGTACAGTCGCGTTGATTTCGCTTTCGGTCGTCTCGGCTGCGGCCTCGACTTGCTCCGCCATCTGCGTGGCGGCTTGTTCGACCTGCTGCACGGCCTCGTCGGCGGTTTCTTCCACCGTTTCAGCCGCCTCTTCGGCTGTGGTTTCCGCCATCTCAGACGCTGGCGTTTCCGGTGCGGGAACGCTGGGCTCCGGCGTCACTGCGGGAGACGGCTCCGTTTCCACAGGCTCGGGCACGGAAGCGGGCTCGTTCGCGCCCGTCGTCGCGGGTGCCGCCGCCAGATGTTCCGGCACCGGGTCCACGCGCGCAACCTCGACCGTGTCGTTGTTGGAATTCCAATACCAAATACCGTACACCACGGCAGCGGCGATCACGCCCAGCCCCAACACCGCCGCGCCGGGCACCCCACCGTCGGGAATCGGTTTGGGAAACACCAGGTCCGTTCTACCCGCCAAGCCCTCAGCCTCATCCTTGTAGCGGCGCACAATCTCTTCGCCATCCAAGTGCAGGTGCTCGGCATAGCTGCGCACGAACCCGATGGCGTAAGGCGTGCCCGGCAGATCGGCGTTGCGGCCGTCTTCCAGGGCTTCCAAATATTTCTGGCTGATGCGCAGCACCCGCGCCACGTCGGCGACATCCAGTCCCGCTTTCTGGCGCGTTTCACGCAACAAGGCGCCCACTCCCGGACCGGTGGCGTTCTTCGCCGCTGCGTCCGTTTGCTGGTCGGGCGATGTAGTGTCGCTATCGCTCACGTCTTAATATCCCCAACGGAGCGTATTATCTGATTATCCGCGCCCCGAGTCGTGTACCGTATTCTGCCCGAAGTTACCAAAAATGCAAGGACTTGCCGGGAGTTAGAGCTGAATGCCATGGTCCTTGGCAAAGGCCATCAAACGCTGACGGATGCTGGCGTGCGGCATCTCCAGCACCGAATGGACAAACTGCGCCACTTGGCGGTCCGACATGGAGCGCACCATTTCCTTAACCGGGCCGATGGCGGGCGGCGGCATGGACAGGCGGCGAAACCCGATACCGATCAGCGCCATGGCCTCCAATGGGCGGCCTGCGGCCTCGCCGCACACGCTGATGGGCACGTCCGCCTGATCGCATTTATCGCGCAAGTCCTTCAGAAAGCGCAGCGCAAACGGCGACAGGATATCGTAACGGTCCGCCACGTGGGGATTGCCACGATCGGTGGCGTAAAGGAACTGCATCAAATCGTTCGACCCGATGGACACGAAATCGACCCGCGAAATCAACTTGTCCATTTGCAGCGCCAGTGCCGGCACTTCCAACATCACCCCGGCGTTGACCCGTTCGGGGACAATGCCCCCGCGCTCGGTCTGGCGCTTCAATTCCCGATACAACAGCTTTTTCGCGTCGTCGAATTCCTCAACCTCGGCGACCATGGGAAACATCACGTTAATGGCACGACCCTTGGCCGCTTGGATGATGGCGCGCAATTGCTGGCGCAAAATCGCCGGACGGTCCAAACTGATGCGAATCGCCCGCCAGCCCATGGCTGGGTTTTCCTCGTCCAGTTCGTCCCAATAGGGCAAGACCTTATCGCCACCCACGTCGATGGTGCGAAAGATTACGGGCTTGCCGTTCGCACGGTCCAAAACCCTTTCGTAAAGCTGACGCTGCGCCTCCACGTCGGGGAATTGAGCACGCACCATAAAAGGCACCTCGGTGCGGTACAGCCCCACGCCCGCCGCCCCGGTGGCCTCGATCTGATCGAAATCGAACAGCAGGCCCGCATTGATGTTGAGATCAATGTTCACGCCATCCAAGGTTTGCGCGGGCAGATCTTTGAGCCGGGCGTACTGTTCTTTGATTTGCTCCAAATGCCTGCGCGTCTCATGAAACGCCTGCTGGATATCTTCACCGGGACGGACCAGAACCTGGGCGTTTTCGCCATCGACAATGATGGTTTCGCCGTTGTCGATCTTGGACAGGATTTCGCGCACCTGACCCATGACGGGGATATCCAACGCGCGCGCGACGATGGCGACGTGCGACGTGGCGGAGCCCTCTTCCAGGACCAAGCCCCGCAGACGGGTGTGGTCGTAATCCAACAGTTCCGCCGGGCCCATGTTGCGCGCCACGATGACCATGTGTTCGGGCATGTCCTCCGGGTCCCGCATGCCTTTGCCGGTCAGATGCTGGAGCAAGCGGTTGGACAGGTCTTCCAGGTCGTGGACGCGTTCGCGCAAGTACGGATCGGCCGCCTGGCCCAAGCGCGCCCGCATTTCGTTTTTGACCTTCAAGGTCGCAGCTTCCGCCGTCAGGCCGGATCGTACCGCTTCTTCGGTGCGCTTCAGCCAACCCGCGTCCTCCGCGATCAAGCGAAACGCTTCCAGCACATCCTCGTGCTCCCCACCGTCGCCCACGGACAGCGGCCCCTGATTCAGCAGCGTGTCGAGATGGCCGAGCATGGAGGCAAACGCATCGCGCAGACGCTGCATTTCATGTTCGGGATTTTCCGCGACCAGGTCGGCAATGTCGAAACTGGGTTCGTGCAGCACCGCTTTGCCGATGCCCAGCCCCTTGGAATACACCGTGCCTTCCAGGCGCAACGGCTTGAGCGCGATCCCGTCGGCGGGCAGCAGTTCATGCCGCCCGATCAGTTCGCCCCCCGCAACCATTTCCGCCAAAACCATGGCGACGGTTTGAAGCGTTTCGACCTCTTCATCAGTGTACTGGCGCTCGGTCCGGTTCTGCACCGCCAAGACACCCACCACGCGCCCGGCGCGCAACACCGGCACCCCCATCAGGGAATGGAAATCGTCTTCCCCCGTTTCCGGACGAAACGCGAAGCTGGGGTGGGATTGGGCATCGGACAGCGCCAACGGCGTGGCGTGCGCGGCGATTTCACCGATCAAACCCTCACCGAAACGCAACCGGGTGACGTGCACGGCGTCCGAGCTTAGGCCTTGGGTGGAAAACAGCTCCAACACATCACCCGCGCGGCGCACATAGATGGAGCACACTTCGGTGACGAGGTCCGCGCCGATGATATGGGTGATTTGGTCCAGGCGCGATTGGGCGGAGCCTTCACCCGCCATCACATCGCGCACCCGGGACAGAAGCCGCCGGGGAGCCGTTGAAAGAGTGGCCGCATTCATGGCCAGACCCCGCTTTCGTTGTTAGCCCCCGATCAGCCGGCGCGCGAGTCGAGGGATTCGCACGCCTGCTGCATGAGCTCGGCAAAAATCTCCACCATGGGCTGTTCACTTTTGACCTGGCCCACGATTTGGCCGGCCATTAACGAACCGCCTTCCACATCGCCGTCGATGACCGCGCGTTTCAGGGCGCCCGCCCAGAAGTGCTCAATTTCCAACTGGGCTTCCTGCTGATCCAATTCACCCGCGTTGTGCTTCTCGATCACCTTACGCTGGGTTTCCATGAACGCGTCGGTGCCCTTGTTGACGATGGCGCGCACCGGAATGACCGGAAAACGCGGGTCGATCTGCACCGTCGGCACGGCATCGCGGGCCGAAGCTTTGATGAAGGCCCTTTTAAAGTTTTCGTGCGCGATGCATTCTTGCGCGCAGACCAGACGGGTTCCCAACTGTACGCCGGACGCACCCATTTCCAAGTAGCTGACGATGGTTTCGCCGCGTCCGATACCACCCGCGACAAAAACCGGCACATCGGTGATGTTGGGCAGGATTTCCTGCGCCAGCACCGACGTGGAAACCGGGCCGATGTGCCCGCCCGCCTCACTGCCTTCGATCACCAGGGCATCCGCGCCACTGCGCACCAACCGTTTGGCGAGCACCAAAGCGGGCGCGAAGCAAACCACTTTAACGCCGCCTTCTTTCAGTTTTTTGATGGCCGTTCCCGGCGGCAAGCCACCGGCCAGCACCACGTGGGTCACGTCCAGTTTCAAGCATACGTCGATCAGTTCATCCAACTGCGGGTGCATGGTGATCAGATTGACGCCGAAAGGTTTGGCGGTCATGCCCTTGGTCGCGGTGATTTCCGCTTCCAGAAGGTCCGGCGTCATGGAGCCGCAAGCGATCACACCGAAACCGCCGGCATTGGAAATGGCCGCGACCAGATGGCGTTCCGAAATCCACGACATGGCCCCGCCCATGATGGCGTACTCGGTACCAAGGAATGCCTTGCCCCGGGCCCACAAATCGTCGATGCGTTGTTGAGAGGTGCCGCTCATGAGAGGTCCTATCGCTTGGTGTGATCAGTCTTCTTCGGCGTCCAGGCCGTAAGCCGTGTGCAGCGCGCGCAGCGCCAACTCGGTGTATTCTTCGGCGATCAGAACGCTGACCTTGATTTCGGACGTCGAAATCACCTGAATGTTGATGCCCTTGTCCGCCAAGGCCTGGAACATGCGCTGCGCGATACCCGCATGGGAGCGCATGCCCACCCCGATGACGGAAATTTTCACCACATCCGCGTCGGCGACCAGATCTTTATAGCCGATTTCCTCGGTGTGCTCGCGCACGGTTTCGACCGCGCGATCCATGTCCGCCTTGGTGACCGTGAAGGTCATATCCGTGGATTTGCCGTCGTCGGACACGTTTTGGACGATCATGTCTACGTTGATCGAGGCATCCGCCAACGGACCAAACAGCTTGGCCGCAATGCCGGGGTGATCGGCCACGCCGACCAGGGTGATTTTTGCTTCGTCGCGGCTGTAGGCGATGCCGCTGATGAGTTCCTGTTCCACGATTTCATCCTCGTCTACAACCAGAGTTCCGTCTTCATCCGTAAAGCTTGAGCGCACTTGCAAGCGGACACCATGCTTCATGGCCACTTCGACGGAGCGGGTCTGCAGAACCTTTGCTCCCAGAGACGCCATTTCGAGCATTTCCTCGAAAGTGATCTTTTCGAGCTTCTTGGCCTTCGCAACGATGCGGGGGTCGGTGGTATAGACGCCGTCCACATCGGTGTAGATATCGCAACGGTCCGCTTTCAGCGCCGCCGCCAGCGCCACCGCCGACGTGTCGGAACCGCCCCGGCCGAGCGTGGTCACGCGCTTATCAGATCCCACGCCCTGAAATCCCGGAACCACGGCGACCTCTCCGTTGCTTAAGCGTTTGCGCACCTCTTCGCCGTCGATGTCCAGGATGCGGGCCTTGCCATGCGCGCTGTCGGTATTGACCGGCAGTTGCCACCCCAGCCAAGAACGTGCGGGCACGCCCAGGTCCTGAAGCGCCAGCGCCAACAGGCCCGACGTCACCTGTTCGCCCGAGGACACCACCACATCGTATTCGCGGGTGTCGTAAAGCGGCGTGACCGACGTCACATAGTCCACCAATTGGTTGGTCACGCCAGACATGGCGGACACCACCACGGCAACCCGGTTGCCGGCGTCCACTTCGCGCTTCACGCGCTTGGCGACGTTTTGGATGCGCTCGATGTCGCCCACCGAAGTGCCGCCGAATTTTTGTACGATGAGTGCCATGACTTATGCGTTCTCAATTCACGTATCGTTTACTCACGTATCCTACTGGCCCGAACACCATCTAGAGCCTTTCCAAAGCTGGAAAATCACTGGAAACAGTCCCAAATTCAGCTTAAGACTTCAGCCGGAAGGGTGCGGGCGCGTATACATACTCAAAATGCCCTCATCTAGCAAGCCTGGGGCGAAAGTTCCCCACGCCACGGAAAACCCGGTAACCCACGTTCGAAAAAGGCTTTTCGCCATGTCTGAACCCGCCACACAAACCCAGGGGAGTACCGTCAACCCGGATGAAATCGCGCGTTTCACCGCCATGGCGGACGCCTGGTGGGACCCGACCGGTAAGTTCCGCCCGCTCCACCAGATCAATCCGGTGCGCATTCAGTTCATTAAAGACAATGTTTGCAAGCACTTCGGCCGCGATGCGGACACTGAGAAACCGTTCGAAGGGCTGCACGTCCTGGATGTGGGCTGCGGCGGCGGCCTGCTGTCCGAACCCATGGCGCGCCTGGGCGCCAACATGATCAGCATCGACGCGGGCGCAAAAAACATCGAAGTCGCCAAAATCCATGCCGAACAAAGTGGATTGGATATCGATTACCGCAACGTCTATCCGGAAGATTTGGCCAAAGAAGGCAAAACCTTCGACGTGGTCTTGAACATGGAAGTGATCGAACACGTCGCCGATACCGAAGCGTTCATGGCGGCTTCGGCCTCTGTGCTTAAAGATGACGGCTGTATGGTGCTGTCGACCATGAATCGAAATCTGAAATCCCTGCTGCTCGGCAAGATCGCCGCGGAATACGTGCTGCGCTGGCTGCCGGCGGGCACGCACGACTGGAAAAAGTTCCTGAAACCCAGCGAACTCGCCCATTTGGTGCGCGCCCACGGACTGGATTTCACCGACTTGCAGGGCATGGTCTACAATCCCTTCAGAGACGAATGGTCGCTGTCCAAAACGGACCTGGACGTGAACTATCTGGCGTTTGCGGAGAAAAAGTAGCGCCTAACTGTTGCGGCGCGGCGTGCCGGGCAGGCGCACGAAGTCGATTCCTTCGTCTTCCAGGTCCTGGGCGTCTTCATCGCTGGCTTGGCCGTAGATGCCGCGCTCTTCCGCATCGCCGTAATGGATTTTGCGCGCCTCACTGGCGAAATCCTCGCCTACATCTTCGAAATTTTCTTCGGCATAATCGCGGATGCGGCCCACCGCGTCCAAAATCTGTTGGGCGACTTCCTGGGCGCGCTGGTCCGAGATGGCGTCGATGTCGGCTTCGGACACAGCTGGGGCTGGGGCTGGAGGTTCGCTTTCCCCAGCTTTGGAAGGCGCGATGTTCGGCGCCATCGGCGCTTTGGAGATATCCTTCGAGCCGCAGTACGGGCATTCCACGTCGCCCGACGCCACCTGTTTGTCGTAACTGTCTGAGTTGCGGAACCAGGCCTCGAAGCTGTGCTCGTCGGCGCAACGGAGTTGGTAAAGGATCATCCCGGGAAATCCGTTCTCATTTTACTGCACACCATTATAGTAAAGACCCTGCGAATCGGAAGCGACTCCTAGGCGAATCGGGCGATTTGCACCATCTTGACGACATATAGACTAAGCCTCAAGGGTTAACAAATGTCCAATAACGCCCTAGATTCAAAGCCTTCTATGGAAGTACCGCGGCATTTGCGGATTGTCCGGCCTTCGCCTTGGGTCGAACGCTGGGCGCACCTGATCCGTCCGGGCGGTGCTGTTCTGGACTTGGCGGCGGGCGGTGGACGGCACGGACGGCTGTTTTTGGCGCGCGGTCACCGGGTGGTTTTCGTTGATCGCACCATTGAGCCCCTGGCGGATTTAGCCGATACAAACGACGCTGAAGTGATCGCGGCAGACCTCGAAGACGGCTCCCCCTGGCCCTTGGGGGAACGCACGTTCGACGCCGTGATTGTGGTCAATTACCTGCACCGGGAACTCTTCCCCCTGATCCTCTCCACCCTCGCCCCCGGCGGGATGCTGATTTACGAAACGTTCGCGCACGGCAACGAAGACTATGCCCGCCCGCGCAATCCCGATCACCTGCTCAAATCCGGCGAGTTGCTGGAGATGGTGAACGGCAAGCTGCAAGTGGTGGGATACGAGCACGGTCTGGTGGAGGGGGGCGACATCGCCGGCGTAAAACAACGGCTCTGCGCCGTGAACGATTTGGCGTTATCTGAACGTGACGACGGCGATCCGCCCGCTCATTCGATCTCGCGGGTGTGAGCCAAGGACGGCACCATGGTCCGCGCACCGTCGATCAGCGCCGGGTCGATGTCGGCGATGATGAAACCGGGTTCATCCTCCGCATCCGCCAGCACTTCGCCCCACGGGTTGACGATCAGGGAATGACCGTAGGTCTGACGCCCCCCGAAATGCAGCCCGGTCTGCGCGGGCGCAAATACATAACAGCCGTTCTCAATGGCGCGCGCGCGCAGCAAAACTTCCCAATGCGCTTTGCCGGTGGGAACCGTGAACGCCGACGGTACCGCCAAGAGCCCCGCACCGTCCTGGGCCATGGCGCGATAGAGGTAAGGAAAGCGTACGTCGTAGCATGTGCTCAGCCCCAGTCCACCCCAGGGCGTGGGCAGCACCACGATTTCGTTGCCGGGATCGAAAGTCGCGGACTCGCGATAGCTTTCGCCACCTTCCAGATCGACGTCGAACATATGGATTTTGTCGTAGGTCGCGGCGATTTCGCCATCAGGGGCATAAACGAAAGAACGGTTCGCGATCTTGTCCCCGCTTTGGATTGCCAACGTGCCGCCATGCAGCCACACGTCCAATTCGCGGGCCAGCGCACTGAAGGCCGGGATGGCGGGATGGTCTTCTTGTGTGCGGGCATTGGCGCGGATGTTATTGCCGCCGAACGTCATCATCGCGACGTTTTCGGGAAACAGGATCAGTTCCGCCCCCAACACCGCGGCTTCGCGCGCATACTCACAAGCCACTTCGATGTTCTCATCCATGTCATCGCTGGCGTTGACCTGGACGCAGGCGGCTTTGAAGACGGGGAATTCGTCACTCAATCCAAAATCCTATGCTTGGGGCTTACGCAACTCCGATCAGGCCATCCAATTCACCTTCGAAGTCCAATTCGAACATATCGTCGCATCCACCGATGGGTTTTCCATCGATGATGATCTGCGGCACTGTGTGCCCGCCGGTGCGCTGTTCCATTTCGGCGCGCTTGGCGCGGTCGCGCATCACATTGAATTCTTGGTAAGAAACGCCCTTTCTGTCCAACAGCGCCTTGGCACGAATGCAGTACGGACAGATGGGCGTGGTGTAGATTTCGATATTAACCATGGTGTTAAAGTGTCTTCCAGCTTACTTCATGCATTCCTTATATATACGCCGGAATTGTATTCAAACAAAACCCCGAACCACACGCGCCAGCACCAAAACGTCCACGCCTGAGGCCCCCGCACGCCGTAACACCTTGGCGCAAGAGCGCAAAGTCGCTCCGGTGGTGTACACGTCATCGACCAGCAAGACCCGCTTGTCCTGTAACTTCAAGGCGGTTCGCGGCTTCACCTTGAACGCACCACGCACATTGCGCGCCCGGCCCAAACGGCCGAATCGTCCCTGGCTGGGGGTGTTGCGCGTGCGCAGAAGGCCATCGGGCAACACCGTCTTGCCTGTCAACTTGCCCAAACCGTGGGCCAGAAGGACGGACTGGTTGTAGCGACGTTGAAACAACCGGGTCCAGTGCAGCGGCACCGGGACGATCACGTCCGTCCCGCTCAGCAGGTCGCGTCCCGCCTGCGCCATCCATTTGGCGAATAACCGGGTGGTTTCCGTGCGGTCGGCATGCTTGAAGGCCAACACCAGATCGCGGGATTTTTCGTCATACAGCAAAGCCGCGCGCGCGCGGTCGAACGGCGGATGTTCGCGCACGCACGCCCCGCAGAGCGTACGATCCGGAACCGCGTAATCAAAGGGGTGGCCGCATCCATCGCAGCACGGCGGCCCCAGAAAAGTCAGCGTGTGCCAGCATTCCGGACAGAGCGTTTGCGGTTCCGCCACCACCGTCTGGCAACCGGGACAGGTCGGCGGCAGCATGAAATCCAAAAACCTGCGCGCGGAATGGCTCACCCTTTGGTACATACTACCTCGCATTTCTCAACTTATGAGCTAACACTTTAACACCCCCCGGCCATGTGTCATATAGAGGACATGATCGCATATCCTCCCGAGTTGGAACGCGCCATCGCCCAGCACCGCCAAGGCGACATCGCAAGCGCGCGGCCCATTTACGAAGAGCTCAGCCGCACCCGCTCTGAGTTGGCAGAACCCTGGCATCTGCTGGGCGTAATCGAATTGCAAACGGGGGCACCGGACAAGGCCGAGCCCCTGTTTCGCGAAGCCCTGGCACGCGACACGGCACATGTGAAATGCCACAGCAATCTGGGCGGCGCGCTCTACCAACTGAACCGCCTGGACGAAGCTGAAACCGAATTGCGCCGAGCCTTGGAATTGGACCCGGACCATACCGACGCCCGATACAACTTAGGCAATGTGCTGGCCAAGGCCGGACGCGACGAGGACGCCATGGCGGCCTTCGACGCGGTTCTCACCGCCCAGCCCCGGCATATCAAAGCGCTGGATAACGCGGGCGTGCTGTATTTTCGGCACCACCGCTTCGACCAGGCCGAGAACTATTTCCGCCGCGCCCTGGACATCGACCCCGATGATCAAGTCGGTTTGGTGAACTTGGCGCGCGTCAGGGAGCGCCAAAACCGTATCGAGGAAGCCGAAAGCCTCATGAACCGGGCTTTGGAGCACGATCCCAATTGCTTGGAAGCGAATCTGTTCTCGGCACAGATCGATTACCGCCAAAAACGCTTCGACGACGCGCTCATGAAGCTCAAGATCTGCATCGCCGGAACCCAAGATCCAGACCTTCTGGCCCAGGCGCATTACGCCTTGGGCTTGGCCCACGACGGCCGGAACGAAGCGGCGGACGCTTTTCGCGCATTCGCCATGGCCAACGATTACGAACGCCGTGACATGCAAGGCGGCAAGGCCGACCCCACCACGTACATGGCCCGCATCAAAGCTGCGCAGGCGCGGCTAAACGCCGCTCCTTTTCCGCCTAAGGATGAAAACGCCACCGGCCAACCGGTCTTTTTCGTCGGCTTTCCCCGGTCCGGCACCACGCTGTTGGAACAGATGCTCGCCGCGCATCCCGGCGTGGTGACCAGCAACGAGGTCAGCCCGCTCGACAGGGTCGGGCGGGAAATGCTCAAGGGCGCCGCACCGCACGCTTTGGACGAGCGCGCCTTGGACGCCTACCGCGCACATTTTTGGCAACACGCCCAAAACAGCTTGGGCGACATTGGCGGACGCACCCTGGTCGATAAGATGCCGTTGAATATCGAGTTTCTGGACATTGCAACGCGGCTGTTTCCCGGCGCGAAAATTCTGATGGCGCTGCGCGATCCCCGCGATGTGTGCCTGAGCTGCTTCATGCAACATTTCGAACGCAACAACGCCATGGCGAACTTCCTGAGTCTGGACGGAACCGCCGCCCTATACGACCAGGTGATGGGCCTATGGCTGAAGCAGCGCGACATCTTGCCCCTTGCGTGGATGGAATACCGCTACGAAGACTTGGTTCAGGATATGGAAGGCGTTGTGAAACCCATACTGGCGTTCTTGGAACTTGACTGGAACGACGACATTCGCGGCTACCGCGACCAGACCCAAGGCGGGCGCGTGATCACACCCAGCTACGCCCAGATCGGTGAAAGGCTCTATAGCCAAGCCAGCGGACGATGGGTGAAATACGCCCGGTTCCTGGAGCCCATTCATCCCACCCTCGCGCCTTACATTGACGCCTTCGGATATGAGAGCTAGGGTCCGGACCCTAAGACAGCGCCATGGCGACACCCGAACACATGGAACTTTTCGAGCGCAAGGCCGTGCGCATGCACCGCGATCGCGCGGCAAAGACCTTGGATGATCACGATTTCCTGTTTGCGGAAGTCGCGGACCGCCTGAGCGAGCGTTTGGGCGACATCAAACGAGATTTTCCCCTGGCGCTGGACATCGGCTGTCACGGCGGCGAAATCGCGAAGTCTCTTGAGCAAGACGGGAAGCGGCGCGGCAACATCGAAACCCTGATCCAGTGCGACCCGTCGCCCGCCATGACGGCGAAGGCGCACAGGGAAACGCACGGAATGGGTTTCAGGGGCGTAAGCTTCGCCGCAGATGAAGAGTTCCTACCCATCAAGCCAGGTGTGTTCGATTTGGTGATGTCGAGCCTATCGCTCCACTGGGCCAATGACCTGCCGGGCGCGCTGGTACAAATCCGCCAGTCCTTGAAACCCGACGGCTTTTTCCTGGGCGCCATGTTGGGCGAAGGCACGCTACAGGAATTGCGCACCGCGCTCATGGCCGCCGAAATGGAGATTGAAATGGGCATCAGCCCGCGCACGTCGCCGTGCGCCACGGTCCAAGACGTCGGTTCTTTGCTGCAGCGCGCGGGCTTCGCGCTACCGGTTGTGGACACCGAAACCATCACGGTGAGCTACCCCGACATGTTCAAGCTGATGCACGATTTGAGGGGAATGGGCGAAACCGGCGCGATCAGCGGACGGCGCAAAAACTTCACCCGACGCGACACCATGATGCGCGCCGCCGAAATCTATCTTGAAAAGTTCGAGGGCCGGGACGACTCAGGCCCGGGGCGCATCCCCGCGACCTTTGATATCATGTATATCCACGCCTGGGCGCCGCACCCGGACCAGCAGCAACCGCTCAAACCCGGCACGGCCAAGGTCAGTCTGATCGATGAATTGGCGAAAAAGGCCGATACCACAAATAATGGGGAAAGGGATTGAACCGGGCCGCCCCTCGGCCTACCTTCGCACCATGAAATTCGAAACGCCGCTCATCCCCGGGAAGCTGATCAAGCGCTACAAACGTTTCCTCACCGATGTGGAACTGGAAGACGGCTCCGTCGTCACCGCGCATTGCGCCAATTCGGGATCCATGCTGTCCGTCAATGAGCCCGGCGCACCCGTGTGGCTGAGCCCCGCCAACAACCCCAAACGCAAGCTGCAATATACGTGGGAGCTGATCCAGATCGGAGATGCCCCCAATGCGGCCATGGTCGGCATCAACACCCAGCACCCCAACCGTATCGTCTTTGATGCCATCGCAGCGGGACAGATCGCGGAGTTGACGGGGTATGAGACCCAAAAACGCGAAGTCAAATACGGCAAGAATTCCCGCATCGACGTGCTGCTTTCGGGCGGCGGCAAGCCGGATTGTTATGTGGAAGTCAAAAACACCACCATGCGCCGGGACTTATCCGGTGGCGCACCCGCCGAATTCCCCGACGCGGTGACCGCGCGCGGCGCAAAGCACTTGGACGAACTCGCTGACATGGTCGATCAAGGTCACCGTGCAGTGATGTTCTATCTGATCCAGCGCGACGACGCAGACAGCTTCACCGTGGCGGGCGATATCGACCCGACCTATGCGGAACGCCTTCACAGCGCCATGAAACGTGGCGTCGAAGTGATGGCGTACCACTGCCGCGTGACGCCTGAAGAGGTCGAAATCGCAGGCCCGGCAGAGATCAGGGTGTGAAATTCCCGCCGACATGCCATAATCGCGAGACCCGAACGAAAATGTATGAAGCCGATCAGTATATGAGCCAGTCCAGAGCCATCAAGATCCACCAGCCCGAAGACTTCGAAAGCATGCGCAAGGCCGGGCGTTTGGCCGCCCAGACGCTGGACATGATCACGCCCCACGTCAAACCCGGTGTGACCACGGAGGAACTCAATACCCTGTGCCACGATTTCATCGTCGGCCATGGCGCGCAACCCGCACCGTTGAATTATCGCGGCTTTCCCAAATCCATCTGCACATCCGTGAACCACGTGGTGTGCCACGGCATTCCCGGCGACAAAAAGCTGCACGACGGCGACATCGTGAACCTGGACATCACCGTGATTTTGGATGGCTGGTACGGCGACACGTCGCGCATGTTCCCGGTGGGCGAAACCTCGGTCAAATCGCGCCGCCTGATCGACATCACCTTCGAAGCCATGTGGGAAGGCATCCGCCAAGTCAAGCCGGGCGCAACCACCGGCGATATCGGACACGCCATCCAGACCTATGCGGAAAAGCAGCGTTGTTCCGTGGTGCGGGATTTCTGCGGCCACGGTTTGGGCCGCGTGTTCCACGACGCCCCCAACATCATGCACTTCGGCGAGCCGAGCACCGGGCACAAGCTCGAAACCGGGATGTTCTTCACCATCGAACCGATGATCAACCTCGGCAAGTACGATGTGAAGATTTTGGCGGACGGCTGGACCGCGGTGACCAAGGACCGCTCCTTGTCCGCCCAGTTCGAACATTCCATCGCGGTGACGGAAGACGGCTTTGAGGTCTTCACCCTTTCACCGGAAGGTCTGGACAAGCCGCCCTATAGTTACACATTGTGATTGAGGGCAAAATGGACACGAACTCCACACCAAAAACACTCCACCATACCGGGCACCGCCAACGCCTGCGCCAGCGATTTTTGAAATCCCCCAGAGGCATTATGGGCGAAGACTTGGCCGATTATGAGCTGATCGAACTGTTGCTCTGTTCCGCCATGCCCCGGCGCGATGTCAAACCCATCGCCAAGGCGTTGATCAAACGATTCAAGAGCTTCGGCGGCGTGCTCAACGCGGATGTATCCGACCTCATCCAGGTCGACGGCATGGGCGAAGCCGCCGCCGTCAGCCTTTTGGCCGTGCGCACGGCGTCCCAACGCCTATTGCAAGACGACGTGATGGACCAGCCGGTGCTCGGCAACTGGCAAAGTCTGATGGACTATGTGCGCGTGGCCATGGGCCACAACAAGACCGAGCAGGTCCGCATTCTGTTTTTGAATGGCAAGAACGTGCTGATCGCGGATGAACTGCAGGAGCAAGGCACCATCGATCACACGCCCGTATACCCCCGCGAAATCATCAAACGTGCGCTGGACCTGTCCGCCTCGGCCCTGATCCTGGTGCACAACCACCCGTCGGGCGATCCCACGCCCAGCCAGGCCGACATCGAAATGACCCGCGAGCTTCAAGCGGCAAGTGAAAAACTTGCCATCTCGCTGCATGACCACATCGTGGTGAGCAAATCCGGCAACACGTCGTTCAAAACGATGGGATTGTTATAGAGTTGTTGTGGTCACGTCGCTCGGCCATTGCCATGTCCTGAACACCGTGCGAAAATGTTGTCGGTGAAACACGCTCAAGAAGGAGGTTTTTTGGAAGTCATTGCCACCCAGCTGGCGGGTTTGCGCTGAGCGCTCATCTATGAAGGTGTAGCCACGCCAGCACCTGTTGCTGGCGTATCGCCAAACCAGCCAAACATCGGTTGCGGTTTGATCGGATTCGATCAATGCCGTTTGATGATATGTGTGCGGGCCAAAGGCCGCCGCGCAAAATGGTGCAAGAGCAATGACATTTCAAATTTCCGATCTGGCCGAATACGGCTGGAACGCCTTTTTCACGTCCCAACTGGAAACCGAAGACTTCGACAATTCCGTGCCCGTGCGCGTGATGGCCGTGCATCGCGGAACGATCCACATCGCCGGTCCCGGCATCAAAACCTCCATCCCGCCCTACCGATCCGACCCGGATGACGTTGAGACCGGCGCAACGGTGGGCGACTGGCTGTTGGTCGATGCTGAAACCCACCGCCCCCGGCGGCTGTTGCAGCGCAAAAGTGTGTTCAAGCGCCGCGCGGCGGGCACGGGACGCGATGTGCAATTGATTGCGGCGAACGTGGACACGTTGTTCATCGTCACATCCTGCAATCAAGACTTCAACATCGCACGTCTGGAGCGTTATTTGGCCCTGGCCCTTGATGCCGAAGTCACGCCCGTGATCGTGCTGACCAAGGCCGATCTGAGCGACGATCCGGCGGATTTCGTCAACCAAGCCTACGGTTTGCAATCCGTAACGATGGTCGAAACCCTAAATGCGCTTGATCCGGGCGAGGTCGAACGTCTTCTGCCCTGGTGCGCCAGCGGCCAGACGGTGGCGTTGGTGGGCTCGTCCGGCGTGGGCAAATCGACGCTGATCAACACCTTAACAGAGCACACGCAGACGGGGCGCACGCACATCGCGCGGCCCATCCCCACCCAAGGCATCCGCGAAGACGACGCCAAAGGCCGCCATACCACCACGGGGCGCGCCTTGCATCCCATGGCGTCGGGCGGGTGGCTGATCGACACCCCGGGCATGCGCGAACTGCAACTGACCGACGTGGGGGACGGGCTGGATGAAGTCTTTGCCGACATCGTCGAGTTGGCCCGGTCTTGCCGCTTTTCCACCTGCCGGCATGACACGGAACCGGGCTGCGCCGTGACCGCCGCCATCGAAACGGGCACGTTGGACCCTGGTCGCCTCAAACGCTGGCGCAAACTGATCGCGGAAGAGGCCTACAACACCGCAAGCCTGGCAGAACGGCGCTCCCGCGATAAGGCCTTCGGCAAAATGGTCAAACGCGTGATGAAGGACAAAAAGCAGTTCAATGGGGCATAAGTCTCATAGAGAAACGGCGCGGCGGCGTATCCTGAAGGGTATGCCGTCGTGTTCCAAAGCCCATCACCATTGGTGCTTTCCCTTGACCTCCCCCACCATCCTCCCCACTCTTAGGCCATGATCGGGGACGCCCAGACACCTCACGCTCAGACATCGCACGCACCGCCGGGCACGACCATGACGGCGGCGCTGGCGTTGCGCGTGTTTTTGCCGTTCGCGCTGGGCTATTTCCTGTCGTATCTGTATCGCACTGTCAACGCGGTGATCGCGCCGGACCTGATCGCGGATTTGGGGCTGGATGCGTCGGACTTAGGGCTGCTCACCGCCGCGTATTTCCTCACCTTCGCCGCGTTCCAATTGCCGCTGGGCATGATGCTGGACCACTGGGGCCCCAGAAAGATCGAGGCCGCGTTGCTGGTCTTCGCCGCGGGCGGCGCGGCGCTGTTCGCCATCGCCCCGAACCTGCCCGCCCTGATTGCCGCCCGCGGGCTGATCGGGTTTGGTGTCTCGGCGTGCCTGATGGCGGCGTTCAAGGCCTACGTCATGTGGTTCCCCAAGGAACGTCTGGCCCTGGTCAACGGCTTTCAGATGATGGCGGGCGGGCTCGGCGCGCTGGCTGCGACCGAGCCTGTGGAGTTCGCCTTGGGCTTCACCGACTGGCGCGGCGTGTTCTGGATTTTGGCGGGGTTGACGCTGCTCTCCTCCCTGCTCGTCTACACCGTGGTGCCGGAGCGCAGCCGCGCGCAAAAAGCGGGGGAACGCCATCCGGACGCGAAACTCAGCGACACCTGGGCGGGCGTCGTCACCGTATTCAAAAGCGCGAAATTCTGGCGCGTCGCGCCGCTCTGCACCCTGTCGCAGGCGACCTTCATTTCCGTGGTGGGACTGTGGTCCGGCCCGTGGCTGAGGGACGTCGCAGGCTTCCCGCGCGACCAAGTGACGGCGGATCTCTTCTGGATCGCGGCGAGCATGGTTGCGGGCTTCGTACTGTGGGGCGTGGCGGCGGAACGGCTGCAAAAGCTTTACGCCGTCCCGACCATGGCGGTCGCGACTGTGGGCATGGTGAGTTATTTTATCGTGCAGTTGGTGATCGTGACGGAGCTGCCGCTGGGCCACCCGGCTCTGGTGTTGGGCATATGGATGGCGTTCGGATTCTTCGGCACGTCGGGGATTCTCCCGTACGCGGCGCTGAGCCAGTCCTTCCCTGCCGAACTGGCGGGGCGGGTCAACACCGCGCTCAACGTGATCGTTTTCATACTGGCGTTCGTGGGCCAATGGGCGGTGGGCGCGGTGATCGACCTGTGGCCGCAAACTGCGGACGGCGGCTTCGCACCGGCGGGCTACCAAGCCGCACTCGGGGGGCTGAGCGCACTCCAGGCCGTTGCGCTGGCATGGTATGTGGCGCGCCGCCGGATCAAGATATAGCCCCCTTTTCTTTTGCCTCCATTCCAGTATGATCCGGGCCTTCTGAAGACACCCCTTAAACTTCCGATCTACGATCGGTTAGGTTTAAGAGGACTACGGAGTTTGGCGACAGCCAAACGAGTGAGCCAATAACGCAAAGAGGACGACGCATGATTCCGCGCTATTCCCGCCCGGAGATGACCAAGATCTGGGACCCCGCCAATAAATTCCGCATCTGGTTCGAAATCGAAGCCCACGCCTGCGACGCATTGGCCGAACTGGGTGTAATCCCCAAGGACGCGGCACAAGCCGTGTGGGAAAAGGGCGACAAGCCCTATACGGATGAGCGGATTGCGCGCATCGACGAGATCGAGCTGGAAACCAAGCACGACGTCATCGCGTTCCTGACCGAGTTGGCCGAACATGTGGGCGAGGAATCGCGTTTTGTGCACCAGGGCATGACGTCTTCGGACGTGTTGGACACCTGCTTGGCGGTACAGATGACCCAGGCGGCAGACATCTTGCTGGAAAATTTGGACGAGCTCTTGGCCGCGCTGAAAACCCGCGCCGAAGAAACCAAGTATATGGCGTGCATCGGCCGTTCACACGGCATCCATGCGGAGCCCACCACCATGGGGCTCAAGTTCGCGCGCTTTTACGCCGAATTCAAACGCGGCAAGGAACGTCTCGAAGCGGCGCGCAAGGACATCGCCACCTGCGCCATTTCCGGCGCGGTCGGCACGTTTGCCAACATCGATCCGCGCGTCGAGGAATACGTGGCGGAGAAATTGGGATTAACGCCGGAGCCGGTCTCCACTCAGGTGATCCCACGCGACCGTCATGCGGCCTATTTCGCGACACTCGGCGTGATCGCGTCCAGTATGGAAAACATCGCCGTCGAAATCCGCCACCTGCAGCGCACCGAAGTGCGCGAGGCCCAGGAATACTTCGCGCCGGGGCAAAAAGGCAGCTCCGCCATGCCGCACAAGCGCAACCCGATCCTGACGGAGAATTTGACCGGCATGGCGCGCATCGTGCGCATGGCCGTCACGCCCGCGCTGGAAAACGTGGCGCTGTGGCATGAGCGCGATATCTCGCACTCCTCGGTCGAACGCATGATCGGCCCGGATGCAACGGTGACGCTCAACTTCGCGCTCAAGCGCCTGATCGGTACGGTGTCGAAACTGGTGGTCTATCCCGACAACATGATGACCCAGTTGAACGAGTTCGGCGGCATCCATGACGCCCAGCGCGTTTTGCTGTTCCTGACGCAAAACGACGTGTCGCGCGAAGACGCTTACAAGATCGTGCAGCGCAACGCCATGCTGGTGTGGAAAAGCTTCGGCATCGACCCGGACAATCCCGACTCGGAACCCGAATTGAACGACGTTGAGAAGGGCGCGAAAGACCACGACAACCGTCTGTTCTACTTCCTGTCCCACGATGAAGATTTGAAGGCCGCACTGAGTGTCGATGATTTAAAAAGCCTGTTGGACGAAAGCTCCATCGACTATCACACCAAACGCGTGGACGACATCTTCAAGCGCGTGTTCGGCTAGGGTCAGGACTCATTATTCTGTTGCGTTTGGTTTGCGAAAACCGGTTCCTGACAAGGAAAAGGCGCGCCGGAAGTGCGACACCACTTTCAAGTGGCTTTGACGCCGTTCAAGGGGCGGTTTTCGCAAATCCCTCCGGCGTGCATCAAGGACAGGACGCTTTTTCACTTGGGCATTGTTATCAAGCCCTTGTAATGAATGGCATTATGTCGGTCTTGCTGCCTCGCTCAAGCGGAAAATCGTCACCGCCAAACGCATCACAATAATGAGTCCTGACCCTAAACCGCGGAACCTGACGACAACGCGTTCATGGTGACGGCCAGATGCTCGGCGCAGGCGGTCACGCCTGCATCGCTCCCATCGCCATCCGCGACCCACACGGCCTCGTAAGCGACCATCGCCGGCGCGCCGGAGCGGTCCAGGATCGGACGCGCGCCCTGGGCGTTTTCAGTGAGTTTGGAGCGTGGCAGGATGCCACCCGCGATGCCGAGCCCGGCCCATTCCTCCACCACTTGATAGCTCAGCGCCTGGCCGGGATAGCGTTTGAGCTCCATTTTTGCGGCATCGAACATGTTCGCGATCACGTCCGACAGCCCGCAACCCTGGGTGAGGATGATGGGCCGGTCCGCCAGGTCTTCGATGGCGATGGCGTTCGTGGTTTCGACCGGGACCAGATCCGGGTTGGGCGGCAGGTAGATCAGGTCTTCCTCGTACAGTGTTTGAGCCTGCAGCCGATGGCTGCGGACTTCACGGGGCAGCAGCGCCAGCTCCAAGGTGTCGTTATCCAGACGCTCGAGAAGATCATCCAGGAAGCATTGCTTCAAGAACACGTCCGCCCAATCGCCGCGGCTGGGAAACGACGCCAACGCGCCGGACAGCAGTTGGCTGTTCACCAGCGGCGACAGACCGATGCGCAAAATGCGTGCTTGCGGCTCAAAAAAGGACTTGGCGGCGTGTTCCAGTTCATCTTGCGCTTCCAGCACGCCTTGAGCCAAGGGCAACAGCGCCGCGCCGAATTTGGTCAACGTCACGGATCGTGTGGTGCGTTTGAACAGCTTGCCGCCCAGTTCCTTTTCCAACTGGGCGATGCCGTTGGACAGGGTCGGCTGGGTCACGCAGCAGCCTTCCGCCGCCCCGCTGAACGATCCGGTTTCGGCCACCGCCGTCATGTAGCGCAACTGGTTGAATTTCATCCCACACCTTTTATTCAAAAAATCTATTAATTGAATTCATAAATACAATTTTTGTATTTATAGTTCCGATCCTACACTCGTTTGACAAGTGGTTTTTCAAGCGGGGACAACATGACCATCACTTTATACGTCGTTTTCGCCGCCCTGTTGGGCTTCGGCGCGTTGGTGCTGATCTCGGGCGAGCTCTCGAAAAAACGCGGGCCGTCGCGCCCCGGCCATACCGCCCCCGGACGCGTTGCTTTGGCGGCGATCATGGGCTTCGGCGTGATCGGGCTGTCGATCAAGGCGGTCGCCCTGATCATGTTGAACGACGCCCCCCGGCTGACCGATGTCGCCGCCGCGAGCCGTTCACTCCCCACCCAATCGCATGAATTCGCCGAAAGTTCGGGCGTGCAAGGCATCCGCTATCCTGGCCGCACCCGGTCCTGGCAAGCGCTACCCGCCAAGGCTCCGGGCACAAATCCGGAGCACGACACACCGGAATTGATCGCCTTGGGCCGCAAGCTGTTTTTCGACACACGCCTATCGTCCACTGGCGCCGTGGCATGCGCATCGTGTCACGACATCATGTCCGGCGGTGACGACGGTCAGCAGTATTCCACCGGAATCGAAGATATCAAAGGCGGGCGCAACGCACCGACCGTCTACAACGCTGCGTTCCTCAAGCGCCTGTTCTGGGACGGACGCGCCAAATCCCTGGAAGACCAAGCCACCGGCCCGTTGATGAACCCGGTGGAAATGGGGCTATCCTCACCTGATGAAGCGGTGGAGATCGTCAACCGCGATCCGGACTACGTGCTGGCGTTCCGCAATGCGCTCGGTGGTCCCGTGACCATTGAGGGCATCGCCACAGCCATCGCCGCCTTCGAACGCACCTTGATCACCAACAATTCACCCTATGACCGGTTCGTGCGCGGCGAGAGCGGAGCGCTCACCAATCAGCAGATGCGCGGTATGTACCTGTTCGACAAAATCGGATGCCGACGGTGCCACCAGGACCCGGTGTTTTCCGTGGCGGGTGATCCCGTAGCGGGGCCTTACCGGTCGTTCCCGGTGTTCAAGTCTTCCCCCTACGTACACAAGCACGACCTCACCCAAGACAAGGGCCGGGGCGGCAACGGGGTTTGGCGTGTGCCGTCACTGCGCAACGTGGAACTGACCGCACCCTATTTCCACAACGGCGCGGTGGAAACTTTGCAAGAAGCCGTCCGCGTGATGGCCACGGCGCAGTTGGGTTATACCATCCACGAAGCGGGACAGAGCCGTTTTCGTGTGCTGCGCGACGAACAGGCCCGACCCGTCCTGGTGGAAGACAAAATCCTGGCCGAGCGGGACATCGTCGACATCGCCGCATTCCTCGAAAGCCTAACCGGCGCACCGAACCCCAGCGAACCGGTGCGGTCTGCCCGTAAGGACTAGAGCGTCCTTTAAGGCGCAAACGCAAAAAACCGGCGGGAGCGCGCCTGCCGGTTTTTCAATTTCAACTTGGAAAACGTATTAGCCGCCGACCTGCTCATGGTCCTTGCCAAGCGCTTCAAAGTCGGCCTTGAGCTCTTCCATGGCGACGCCCATCAGGCGTTCGATTTCGGCGCGCAGATCATCTTCACTGATGTCCACACCGTGCGTGGCGAAATCGGCCATGACCTTGCGCACCACATCGTCGTCGCCCGGTTCTTCCAGATCCGCGATGACCACGGTCTTGGCATAGGCCTCGATTTCCGCGCCGCTCATACCCATCTTTTCCGCGGCCCACTGACCCAGCAGCTTGTTGCGACGGGAGACCACCTTGAACTGGTGTTCTTCATCCATCTTGTGTTTGGCTTCGAAGCTTTTTTCGCGATCTTGAAAGCTGTCAGACATGAACCGTGTTCCCTTTATCACTGGGGTCCGGCTGGGGCCGGTGTATCGGAGGTTGCGCCTGCTTGAATGCAACGCTTTCCCTCAATGTATGGAGCGAAAACCCAAAGCGCAATAGCTCCCAGAATTTCGCGGGCAATGTGCCACCTTGCAGTGTAAAACGAAAGGCTTTTCTGCACTGTGTCACACGATACACTAGGGCCTATGTGCACTGTAATCCTTTTGCGCCGCCCCGACCACGATTGGCCCCTGATTTTGGGGGCCAACCGCGATGAAAAAGGTGACCGCCCGTGGCGCCCGCCCGCACGCCATTGGCCGGACCGCGAAGACGTCACCGCAGGCTTGGACGAGCTTGCCGGCGGCACCTGGCTCGGAATCAACGATTACGGCGTGGTAGCATGCGTGCTTAACCGTATGGGCACCTTGGGTCCCGCGCCGGACAAACGGTCCCGGGGGGAATTGCCGCTGGAAGCGCTGGACCACGCCGAAGCCGAAGCCGCCGCAGAGGCTTTGAGCCACTTGAACCCCGCTGCTTACCGCCCGTTCAATATGATTGTCGCGGACGCGCGCGCCGCGTTTTGGATCGCCGCCAAGGAAGGTGAAAATCGCATCCATACGCAAGCGGTGCCGGAAGGCTTGAGCATGCTCACCGCCCACGATATGAACGACGACGACGGCTCCGCGCGCCAACGCCATTACCGCCCCAAGTTCGAAGCCGCCTCCCCGCCCCAACCATCTTTTGACCCCGACTCGGAAGACTGGACCGCATGGCAAATGCTCTTGGAAAGCACAGAACAAGCCCCCGAATCAGTGGGTGGCGGGGGCCCGGAAAGCGCCATGCTGATCCAGACCGATTGGGGATTTCGCACCACCTCGAGCTCTCTCATCGCGCTGCCCGGCACGGAGAAAAAAGCCGCGAATCCGAGGATTCCAGCCCTTTGGCGCTTTCGCGGCCGTGGCTTAAGCGAAACGCCCTGGGAATCGGTCGATTTTTGATCCACAGTAGAGGGACAAAACTGGGCGCGAGAGCGTTGTTTTGCGGGGTCTCAAGTGGTATATCACCCCCTTCTTTCAGGCGCGCCCGAAGAGGTTCGCCCCCAGGCGGAAAGCAAATATCATGGCCAAGCGCAGGCAACTCTACGAAGGCAAGGCGAAGGTGATCTTCGAAGGTCCCGAGCCCGGCACCGTGGTCCAGTACTTCAAGGACGACGCCACCGCCTTCAACAACAAAAAGCAGGGCACCATCACCGGCAAGGGTGTGCTGAACAACCGCATTTCCGAGTATCTGATGCTCAAACTGGCGGACATCGGCATCCCCACCCACTTTGTGCGGCGCTTGAACATGCGCGAACAGTTGGTGCGCGAAGTCGAAATCATCCCCATCGAAATCGTGGTGCGCAACATCGTCGCGGGCTCGCTGGCGAAACGCTTCGATATGCCCGAAGGCACGCCGCTGCCGCGTTCCATCGTCGAGTACTACTACAAGTCCGACGAACTGGACGATCCGATGATTTCCGAAGAGCACATCACCGCATTCGGCTGGGCCACGCCGCCGGACCTGGACGAAATCATGTCCATGTCGCTGCGCATCAACGATTTCCTGACCGGCCTGTTCTTGGGCATCGGCATCCGCCTGGTGGACTTCAAGCTGGAATTCGGCCGCGTCTGGGACGATGAGCAGATGCGCATCATCCTGGCGGACGAAATCAGCCCGGACAACTGCCGGCTGTGGGACATGGAAACCAACGAAAAGCTGGACAAGGACCGCTTCCGCCGCGATCTGGGCGACGTCGAAGGGGCCTATCAGGAAGTCGCCCGGCGGCTCGGCATCCTGCCCGAATCGGGACCCAGCGACATGCCCGGACCGGAAACGCTGCAATAATCCAACCGTTCTCTCAGGCCGAGCTCTAAAATATCAAGGTGCTCGACCTGTCACCTTTCACGACCCATCGAGAGCATTTCAGAGAAGCACCCAATGAAAGCCAAAGTTCACGTCACCTTGAAAAACGGCGTCCTGGACCCCCAGGGCAAAGCCATCGAACACACCCTCGCTTCGCTCGGCTTCGGCGGCGTCAATGAAGCGCGCCAGGGCAAGTTCATCGAACTAGACTTGGACGAAACGGACGCGGACAAGGCCCACGCGAGTGTCGAAGAGATGTGCAAGAAGCTGCTCGCCAACACGGTCATCGAAAACTACCAAATCGACATCGAAGGCTAAGCCCCCATGAAAGCCTGTGTCATCGTTTTCCCCGCTTCCAACTGCGACCGCGATATGAAGGTCGCTTTGGAGCAATCCATCGGCTCCTCTGTGGACATGGTCTGGCACCGCGAAACGGATCTGGCCGGCTACGACCTGGTCACCATTCCGGGGGGCTTTTCCTACGGCGACTATCTGCGCTGCGGCGCCATGGCCGCGCGTAGCCCCATCATGGCGGAAGTGATCAAGCACGCCGAGCGCGGCGGCCACGTTCTGGGCGTATGCAACGGCTTCCAAGTGCTGTGCGAAAGCGGCCTTTTGCCGGGCGTGTTGATGCGCAACGCCAACTTGAAATTCATCTGCAAGGACGTGGAGTTGACGGTGGAACGGTCTGACACCCCATTCACCGGCGGCTATCACGCCGGCGACATCGTCACCTACCCGGTGGCGCATCACGACGGCAATTATTTCGCCGACGCGGACACCTTGAAAGCGATTGAGGACAACGGCCAAGTGGCGTTCCGTTACGTCGACAACCCCAACGGATCGCAAAACGACATCGCCGGCGTATTCAACGCAGCCGGCAACGTTTTGGGCCTGATGCCGCACCCCGAACGCCTGGTCGACCCGATGCTGGGCGGCATCGACGGCAAGCCGATGTTCGACACCCTGGTCCAGTCGGTCGCGGCGTAAGGGAGCAAGGTTATGTCAGTGATCACTCCCGAAATCGTCAAGGAACACGGCTTCACCGAAGATGAGTACCAGATGGTGCTCGACATCTTAGGCCACGAGCCGAACATCAACGAGCTCGGCATCTTCTCCGTCATGTGGTCGGAGCACTGTTCGTACAAGTCGTCGAAAAAGTGGCTTAAAACCCTGCCGACCGAAGCACCGTGGGTCATCTGCGGCCCCGGTGAGAACGCCGGCATCATCGACGTCGGCGACAACCACGCCATCGTCTTCAAGATGGAAAGCCACAATCACCCGAGCTATATCGAGCCCTATCAGGGTGCGGCCACCGGCGTGGGCGGCATCATGCGCGACGTGTTCACCATGGGCGCGCGCCCCATCGCCAACTTGAACGCGTTGCGCTTCGGCGTGCCGGAACACGAAAAGACCCGCCATTTGGTTCACGGCGTGGTGGAAGGCATCGGCGGTTATGGCAACTGCATGGGCGTTCCGACGGTCGCGGGCGAATGCGAATTCCACACGTCGTACGACGGCAACATCCTGGTCAACGCCATGTGCGTCGGGCTGGCGCAAGCGGACAACATCTTCTATTGCGCCGCCGCCGGTATCGGCAACCCGGTGGTCTATGTCGGATCGAAGACCGGTCGCGACGGCATCCACGGCGCGACCATGGCGTCGGCCGAATTCACCGAAGATTCGGAAGAAAAGCGCCCCACCGTTCAGGTCGGCGACCCGTTCACCGAAAAACTGCTTTTGGAAGCATGCCTGGAGCTGATGCAGACCGACGCCATCGTCGCCATTCAGGACATGGGCGCGGCGGGTCTGACCTCTTCGTCGTTCGAAATGGCGTCCCAGGGCGGTGTCGGCATCGACATGAATCTCGACAACGTGCCTCAACGCGAAGAGAACATGACGCCCTACGAAATGATGCTGTCTGAAAGCCAGGAGCGCATGCTCATGGTCTTGAAGCCCGGCAAGGAAGAGATGGCGAAAGCCATTTTCGAGAAGTGGGAGCTGGACTTCGCGGTGATCGGCGAGTTGACGGACACCGGGCGCATGCGCTTGTTCCATCGCGGCGAACAGGTCGCAGACCTGCCCATCGACCCGCTGGCCGAAGCCAGCCCGGAATACGACCGCCCGTGGGTGGAAACGCCCCAGCGTGCGCCGCTCACGCCCGCAGATGTGGCCGCGCCGGACGACATCATGGATGCGCTCAAACGGTTGGTGAGCGGCCCCAACGGCTGTTCCAAACGCTGGATCTGGGAACAGTACGACCACATGGTCATGGCCGACACCACGGGCCTGGGCCGTCCCGGTGGCGACGCCGCGATGGTGCGCATCCACGGCACGGACAAGGCCCTGGCCCTGACCTCCGACGTGACACCGCGCTATTGCCTGGCCGATCCGGTAGAAGGCGGGCGTCAGGCGGTCGCGGAAACATACCGCAACATCACCGCCACCGGCGCCAAGCCGATGGCGATCACCGACAACATGAATTTCGGCAACCCCGAACGCCCGGAAATCATGGGCCAGTTCGTCGGCGCGGTGAAGGGCATCGGCGAAGCGTGCGAAGCACTCGATTATCCGGTGGTGTCTGGCAACGTCTCGCTCTACAACGAAACCAACGGCCAGGGCATCATGCCCACGCCGACCATCGGCGGCGTCGGCTTGATCCAGGACGTCGATCACGCCGTCGGCATGGGCTTCGTGGGACAAGGCGAAAGCATCGTGCTGATCGGGGAGACCACCGGGCACATGGGCTGCTCCCAATACCTAGCCGAAATCGAAGGCCGTGACGTCAACGACCTCGGCCCCGCCCCCCACGTCGATCTGGAATTGGAACGTAAAACCGGCGATTTCGTGCGCGACCATATCCTGGGCGGACTGATCACCGCGTGCCATGATCTATCCGACGGCGGGCTCGCCGTGGGCGTCGCGGAAATGGCGATGAAGTCGGGTCTTGGCGCGGATATCAAGGACTTAAGCGGCGAGTTGCCCCTGCACGCGTGGCTGTTCGGCGAAGACCAGGCGCGTTACCTCGTCACCACCACCGCGCCGGACCGCTTGATCCAGGCCGCCGAGGCCGCCGGACTGACGGCCACCAACATCGGCATGGTCCAAGGTCAAGACTTGACCATCGAAGGCGCGGGGCGCATATCTGTGAAAGGGTTAACGGATGCGCACGAAGGGTGGATGCCGGAATATATGGCCCATCCGGACTTTGAATAAAAAGGAGATCAATCCATGGCCATGGAAGCTGCCGAGATCGAACGCCTGATCAAGGAAGGCCTGCCGGACGCCGAAGTCCACATCGAAGATTTGCGTGGTGACGGCGATCACTACGCAGCGCGCGTCGTCTCCAAAGCCTTCATCGGCAAGTCGCGCGTGCAACAGCACCAAATGGTCTATGCCGCGCTGAAGGGCAGCATGGACAGCGATCTGCACGCGCTGGGCCTGCAAACCTCCGTCCCCGAAGACGCTTAGGGTCGGATCGTCTTAGGTGGGCTCACTTTTGTGCTTCCACCTAAGGCGTGAATCCGCCCCTGATCCATGTGTTAGAGGGCGATTCACGAACGAGGTTGACGCGCTTAGGCATCAACCTCACCCGATCGCACTCTAGGGCGGAATATGTTTCAAAACCAACGGGCGCAGCCGTCAAGGCCGCGCCCGCTTCGTTTGACCTGCGTGGTGGCTTTAAGTCCTCAGCACCACGGTTGAATTTTCATAAGCCGAACCCATACGGCCGAAATTGCCGGCGGGCGGCGTCATGTTCGGCGGATTGCCCGGCAACAAATAAACGCCGGTGAACCCGCCGCCCAATGCCCCCAGCAGGTTCAGCAAAGCCAGGCCGTTTTCCAACTGTTCATCCAAGTCGTCCGCGCCGTCGACCATTTGCGGATGCAGTTCATCATTGATGGAGCCGGAAAATATCCCACCTTCCACCCAGGTGCGGATGCGCGCGACGTAAGCATGAACCTCGCCGCCCGAGACGTAGAAATAAATGTCATACTGGACTTGGGCGTCGTAATCCGGCCACCAATCCAGTTCGACGCGCATGTCTTGTTCGATGCGCACGAATTTACGATCGCTATCCCAACTGGGCCAGAACACCGAATAAATTTTGGGATCGCCCCGGCGGCTGACCTGGGTGCCCTCTGTCGCTTCGTCGAAAGCGTCTGCAAACGCCGCGCCGAGCAGATCTTTCATGTTCAACTCGGTTTCGTCGTCGCTGCGGTTGATCAGCAGACCGGATTCGATGTCGTCGTTCATGTCGCCGCCGAGCGAACTCCACCAGCACGTCCAGCCTTCGCCCATGTTGAGCGCCGCCATATCACCCAGAAAATCGTTGCGGGTGAAGCCGTAAGCGTTGCCGCTACGTCCACCGTAGGCGCGGGCGCGCATGGATGAGATTTCGTTGCGCAAATCGCCGCCGAACTTCACCCACCAATAGCGCCAATTGTTGGTCAGTTCCGCAGTGTAGCTGTCGCCGCCGAAATTGTTATGTTCGAAAAATTCGCCAAAAACCGTCATGGTTTCCTCCTTCGAGGCCCTCCCCGGGCCCGGTTGATCTAAATCTTTGTGCTTGGGCTCAGCCTTGGATACCGCCGCCCTTTTTGCGCTTCATCGCCGTCAACGCCTTCGAACCGAATGCGCGTTTGGCCAAGGCGGCCTGCACCGCCTTGACGCGGCGGCCTTGCTTGCCCAGCGCGCCGAGCGCGTTGAGCTGCGGCAAAACCTGACGCGCGACGGTTTCAAACGAGCGCTCGCCCATCTTTTCGGCATACGCCAGGACGGTTTTTTCCAGCATGCGTGCATCCATATGCGACACCGCCGCAACGGTGTTTTTCGAATGGATGACCAAGGAGCCCGGTTGCACGTCCCTGTCATTGGCGCGCATCACCTCATCCGTGGGGCGTTTCAAACCGACCAGCGTGCTTTCGCGTTGGGTCAGACGGATGCTGCGGAAATTCGCACCCGGCGCAATGCCCCCTTTGTGATGTACGCCAATCGAAGCGGCCAAGGTCCGCTCCGCATCGGCGCGCTCGATACGGTCCATGCGTTTAAGTTGTGCTTTCTTCGGTATTTTCCGGATCAGTCTTTCTAGCGGCATCAGAGCCTCCCTCGTTGTGAGAACACGTAAAAAAAGATGTGTTTGGCGATATTTTTCTCGCCATGAGGGCATCATTATGCATTTTCCATAAACACGCAATAATTGTTATGAATTATAAATGAGCAACTCTTGAGGATTATAAGGCGGTAAGCGCGTTGACTTTGGAGCCACGCCTCCCATATGTTCACTGTCACAAATCAGGCGCCGGTGGGGATTGAACGCACAGCCATTGCGCGCGGGGTTTTACCGCTCCCGCTTTCGCCACCCCCGAGACAGAGGTTTATGCCGAATGAGCAAAGAAGAAGTTTTCAAACAAATCCAAGATGAACTGGACGCCAACGACGTGGTGCTGTTCATGAAGGGCAACCCCATGTTCCCGCAGTGCGGTTTTTCCGCCGCCGTGGTGGGCGTGTTGAGCCACATGCAAGTCAAGTTCAAGGGCATCGACGTCCTACAGGACATGCGCATCCGCGAAGGCATCAAGGAATTTTCCCAGTGGCCGACCATCCCGCAGCTTTACGTGAAGGGCGAGTTCGTCGGCGGCTGCGACATCGTGCGTGAAATGTTCGATGCGGGCGAGTTGCAAAAAACCTTCGAAGACAAGGGCATCGCCTACGAAATCGCCGAAGCGTCCTGACGCTTAGCTGGTTCCAAATGACCAAAAGGCCGCTTTTTTAAGAAGCGGCCTTTTTCGTGTCTGCAGGCGGAATGTAGGTGCTGTGTTTCAGCAGTTCTTCCATCACCGGGGTGACGTCTTCAGTCTTCAGCCGCGAGGTCTTGTTGGTCGGCGGTAGCGGCTCGTCATTGAAGAAGGTCGGAAGCGCGTTGTCCGCTTCGCCGAAACCGGCACCCTTGTTGAACTGCCATTCCAACTGGATGGTTTCATAACCCAAGCGCTTATAGAACCCAACGTCCAGGTCGGTGCCCAGCGCATCGTTGATGGCGGTGATCATCATCTGCTGGTTGGCATTGGTGACAGAACGCCCGAACAGGCACATGCCGAGGCTGTCGTTGGTGGCGCACAGCACCTGCAGCTCGAAACTTTCCTCGACCAAATCCGCGACCGGCAGGTCCGCGCTGGGAAACGTCGGATAGTTGCCCACCGTGTGGTCCGCGCCTTGGGCCGTGGTCATCATGGACACGGCAGTCACTTCGGTGACGCGCGGGTCATAAGCGCTGAGCGCTTGCTTTTTGATCACCGGCACGCGCTTCAGCCCGCGCGCCTCGCCCACGCGCGCAACGCCCTGGGCCAGTTCGCGGCCTTTCGGCGTACCGGTGCGCATCTCATCCATAATGTGATGCATGAAATCGGTATCGCCGAAGTCCGCGTCACCCGCTTCCATCAGCACCGCGATCAACGCACCCGCTTCAATGCTGTCGACGCCCAAATCGTTGGCTTCGTGATTCAACCGCGCCAAGTCGTCCGGATCGCTCAAGCCGCAATTGGTGCCCATCACACCGATGGTTTCATATTCCACCGGCGAGGCGATCTCATTGCCGTCCTTGTCCACATAAACGTTGGAGCACTTGATCTGACAGCCCGGCATGCAGGCATGGGAATGCTCCCCGCCGCGCGCCACGTTCTGCTCGCGAATGTAATCGCCACCCATGGGGAAGGTATCGCCCGTTTCCTTAGTGGCGCTGCCCTGAGAGAAGTTGTTCACCGGCAACGCGCCGATGTGGTTCATGATGTCGGCGGCCATGGCGGTGCCCAGGTCGTGCAACGCCTGCGCCTTGGGGTCCTCGCCCAGCTTCTGGCCGTAATCCTTCACCGCCACCATCAGCTTCTTGCGATCGTGGAACTGCGGCATCTTGTGCTTGTCGACAACGATGGCTTTGACTTTCTTCGCCCCCATCACGGCGCCAACGCCGCCGCGCGCCGCCAAGCGGGACGGCCGGTTGTCGGTGTCGCTGAACGCAATGCCCGCGATCAAGCCCTGGTATTCGCCCACGGGCCCGCACAAAGCGATGCTGATCTTCTCGCCATATTTTTCATGGAGCATGCGCGCGGCTTCCATGTTGCCCTTGCCCAGGTACGGCGTGGCGTCTTCAAACGTGATCTCGCCCTCTTTCGGGATGCGGATGACAACCCAGTCGTCCGCCGCGCCGTGGAACGTCAGACCGGAAATTTCGAGTTGGCCAAGAGCAAACGCAAACGTCCCGCCCGCATTGGATTCCTTGATGCCGCCGGTGAGCGGGCTTTTGCAACCCACACTGATGCGGTTGGCGTTGGAAAAGTTGGTCCCGGCGAACACGCCCGCGGAAAAAATCAATGGATTGTCAGCGGACAGCGGATCGGCGGTCGCCACACCTGCGTCCACCAAGGTCTTGGCGACGAGATAGCGGCCGGCACGGGCCAGGGTTTCACCGCTTTGCTGTTCCTTGCGGACGGTTTGGGTGTCGAGGTCGATGTGAAGATATTGGCGCATGTTGTTCTTGTTGCACTGCACAAATTCAGGGGAAGCGGCGTTATACATGATTGAGTCGCAAAATTAAAGCCCCCCGGCGCATGCCCGGAAATCTGATATGGGGCCTTCCGGCCACCCTTCAAGGGGGAAGAATTCGGTTTGGCGTGTGTAGACGGGTTATTTTACATACGGTTTCATGCCCAAACTTGTATCGGTTCATGAATGCTCCTAGAATTTATGCATCAATTACGCCTGTGGAAACAAAGACCTTGTGCTTCATTTGAGGCGGACAGGGAAGAGGCTGGACAATGAATATACGACGCGTTTTCCGCGCAAGCGTATTAACGCTTGCGCTGTACTTTGCTTTGCAGCCGGCTGCGGCCTTTGCAGAGAATAAACCACCTTTGGTTTTGGGCTTCATGCCCTATCTCAATGCCGAACTGTTGCTGGAAAAATACACCCCGCTGGCACAGTACCTTTCGCGCAAAATTGGACGAACGGTGCAAATCCATGTCGCCAAAAACTACGCCGAACATATCCGCGCGACAGGCGAAGACGAATTGGACATATCGTTCCTGGGTGGCAGCCCCTACGTGGTGATTGGCGATGAATACGGCCTAAAGCCTCTGCTTGCGCGTTACGAATTCGACGGAGCTCCAACGTTCGGCGCGGTGATTTTTGTCGCCAAGAACAGCCCGGTCCAAAGCCTCTCCGAACTCACCGGTAAGCGGGTGGCGTTCGGCAGTGCGAAATCCACGCTCAGCACCCAGGTCCCGGTCTATATGTTGATGCAGGCTGGCGTGCAATTGAGAGATCTGGCCGCGTACGAGCATCTGCGCAATCACACCAACGTGATTTTGGGTGTCGAACTCGGCGATTTTGACGCCGGCGCCGTGGCGGAAGAGGTCTTCCAAGAAAATGCAGACAAGAACATCCGGGTGTTGGCGCATTCTCCCGTCCTGTCCACCCATGTCTTTGTCACCCGCACCACCTTGGACCAAAACCTACGGACAAGAATCGCCAGCGCCTTGACCTCCCTAAAAGACGATCCACAGGGTGCGGCGGTGCTTAAGGCCATCGGCGGCAACTTGAGCGGCTTCGTGCCGGTACAAGACAGCGACTACGACCTCCACCGGGAAATTTTGAAGGACGTCCTTCCCGTATTGGAGCCTTGAGGGCAGTAGATGATCCAAGGGTTACATCGCAAAAACAGGCAAGTCTTCGCAGCCGTGATCGCACTGCTCAGTGTGGCCATTTCGCTTGCCAGCATGTACATCTACGATCAACAAAAACAGCAACTCCACAACAGCCTGTCGCGCAAGGTCGTAACGGAACTGGATTTGATCGGTTCGGTGCTGACCGACGCCATGTTGCGCCACGACTATTCCGAAGGGCGCAGGCTTCTGGCCGACTGGCCGATCAACCACCCCGATGTCGTGGAGCTTACAGTCCTGATGGACAACGGCGTGACGTTCTTTGCCTATCGTAACGATCAAGTCGACAAAGCATCCCCATCTCTGACGCGGGACTTTCGCTACGCTGAGCGGACTTTATCCATCACCTTGTGCCACGACGCCACGGAAGTCAGCACCACGCTCGCACAATTGAGCCGGAATTTGCTGATTGCGTCGCTGGCCGTCATGGTGCTGATCGGCGCCGCACTGTGGTTCATTCTGTTCCGCTGGATGATCAAGCCGATGGAGCAGGAAATATCCCGCCAGACCCATGAATTGCGAAAATCCCACGACCACCTTGAAGAACAGGTTCTTGAGCGCACCGCATCCCTGGCCAACGAAGTGGAAATCCGCAAGCGGGCCGAACAGTCCCTGCGCAAACTGGTCCGCGTGGTCGACCAAAGCCCAATCATGGTGTTCATCACGGATACAGAAGGCATCATCGAATACGTCAATCCGAAATTCGAACAAATCACCGGATACAGCCGCGAAGAGGCCATCGGCGCAAACCCGAGCATTCTGAAATCACCGGACACGCCCAGGGAAGTCCACGAAGACTTGTGGAACACGGTCTTGGCCGGAAAAGAATGGCGTCACGAAATCAAGGATCTTTGCAAGGACGGCTCGGACTTCTGGGCGAGCGTGCACATCACACCTATCCGGGACAAAAATGGTGACATCTCCCACTTCGCATCGCTGCACGAAGACATCACGGAACGCAAGCAGGCCGAATTGGAAATCGAAAATGCGCGGCGCGCGGCGGAACTTTCAGACAAAGCGAAAACAGAGCTGCTGGCCAACATGAGCCATGAATTGCGCACGCCCTTGAACGCCATCATCGGCTTTGCCGAAACCATGCGTCACAAGGTCTTCGGCCCCCTGGCAAATCCGAAATACGAAGAGTATGCGGACTTCATTCATTCTTCCGGCTCGCACTTGCTGGAACTGATCAATGACATTTTGGACGTTTCGGCGATCGAAGCGGGCAAGTTGACATTGCGCGAAGAGACGGTCGACGTCACCGAAATTTGCGCCGCGACCCTGGAAATCATCCGTCCGCGCGCACATGAGATGCATATCGAATTGACGGGCATCGATATCCCCGACCTTCCTTTGTTGCGAGCCGATCCGCTGCGTCTGAAACAGATTTTCATCAACCTGCTCTGCAACGCGGTCAAGTTCACTCCGGAAAACGGTGCGGTGTCCTGCAATGCCGTTCTCGATCAGCAGGGCAACATGATCCTTTCGGTCATGGACAACGGGATCGGCATGACCAGCGAGGAACTCGTCAAAGCATTGGATACATTCGGACAGGTGGATTCCTCCCTATCGCGCAAGCACGAAGGCACGGGCCTGGGACTGCCCCTGACCAAGGGGCTGGTGGAATTGCACGGCGGCGAAATGGAAATCGCCAGCGCACCGGGCAAGGGCACGACGGTGCTTCTCCATTTCCCGTCCGATCGGGTTCTCGAAGTGGACAGCCCTCAAAACCAAGCCGTGTAAGCACTAGGGTGGATCGTCTTAGGTGGAATCACTTTTGTGTTTCCGCCTCATCCGATCGCACTCTAAGAAAAAGGCCGCCCCGATGGAGCGGCCTTTTGAATTCTGTGGTGGCTTCGCGTTCTGAGCTTTAGGGCTTAGCGCGAATAGAATTCGATAACCAGGTTCGGTTCCATCTGCACCGGATACGGCACGTCTTCGAAAGACGGAACGCGCACGAAAGTGCCCTTGCCCTTCTTGGTGTCGACGTCCATGTAATCCGGGATTTCGCGTTCCGAAGAGTTCATCGCTTCGATGACCATCGGGATGTTCAAAGAACCGTCCTTGATCTCGATCACATCGCCTTCACGCACCATGTAGGACGGAATGTTGACGCGCTTACCGTTGACCTTGATATGGCCGTGGTTGACGAACTGGCGCGCGGCGAACACGGTCGGCACGAACTTCATGCGATAGATGATGGCGTCCAGGCGGCTTTCCAGAATGCCGATCAGGTTCTGCGTGGTGTCGCCTTTGCGGCGCACGGCGTCGGCGTAGTACTTGCGGAACTGCTTTTCGGAGATGTTGCCGTAATAGCCCTTGAGCTTCTGCTTCGCCATCAACTGGGTGCCGAAGTCGGTGGGCTTGGAACGGCGGTTGCGGCCATGCTGGCCGGGGCCGTATTCACGGGCGTTGACGGGGGACTTGGGACGGCCCCACAGGTTGACGCCCAGACGGCGGTTGATCTTGTACTTCGAGCGAATACGCTTCGACATGATAAATCTACCTTTTTTCAGTACGTTGTTTGTTGTCCCGGTAGTCCTGGTCCGGCTCCCCTAGCGGGGTTCCGGGGGCGGGAAGACTGACAACGAAGGACAGCATCCACATTCCCGGGAATGGTTTTAAGCACACAGTCCAGATTTTCCGACCTGTGCACCGAAGCGCGCACTATACGCATAAAAGCGCGCAAATCAAGGGGTTTTGGCGGTTGTCACGACCGGATCAATACGCTCTCGGTTCAGGCCCTAAGAAGCTGCGTGTCTTCGTCAGATGACGGTTTGGAATTCATACGACCGGATAGCGCAGGCGCTTCCAAAATCAGCAAACGATTTGCCCTCACCTAAGGGTAAACTCACTTTTTTCTCTGCACGTCGATAATGCTCCTGGCCGTATCTGCCGCCGCTTGCGCATAACCCGGATCGCGATGGATCAGCATGGTCGAGAACGCGCCTTCCATCAACAAAACCACACTGCGCGCCAAAACCTCTGGCTCTTGCACCCCTTCATCTAGATAACATTCCGCCAGCCAGGCTTCGAACTTCTTCTTGTGATTTGCTCCGACAACAACGGCGGGATGTCCGGGCATGCTCGCCAACTCTGCGGCCGTGCGGATAAAACCGCATCCCTTCCATTTTGGATGGCGGGCATTTTCGGCAACCTGTAGAAAAATAGCCGCTGTCTTGTCTGCTACGTTACCTTCCGCTTCGTCGAACCATTTCGAAAAAGCTGCCAGGTTTGGCTGATCACGAGAGGTGAGATACCCGGCGATCAACTCGTCTTTGCTTTTGAAATGATAGTAGAGGCTTTTCTTTGTGATACCCGCCTTTTCAGCCACTGCATCCACGCTGACCGCGCGTATGCCCTCGTTGTAAAACAACGTGCTTGCAGCATCCAAGATGCGGTCTCGCGTCGATTTTTCAGGCAGTTTCTTCATGTATACTAACCAGTGAGTTTACATCAGTTTCAGCGATTTTTATCCTCGAGTCAATTGCAATCGAGACGAGGAAAAAAAGAATGACAGAGACTGTCTTGTTCGAAGTGCGACATCGTGTCGCCCTGCTGACCCTGAACCGCCCGGAAAAGCTCAATGCTTTAAATTATCAAACAAACGACCGCCTTCTTGCGCTGCTGGATCGGATCGAAGACGATCCAAAGATAGGCGCTGTCATTCTGACCGGCGCCGGAAAGCGGGCGTTTTCCGCAGGTGGCGATATTCACGAGTTTTCCCAAAGTGTGGCCATGGGCACGGGGCCCGCTGTAAAAGAGTTCGTGCGGCGCGGTCAAGCGATGACCAGCCGTTTGGAAGCATTTCCAAAACCGATCATTGCAGCCGTGAATGGCATTGCCTTTGGCGGAGGATGTGAAATCACCGAGGCTGCACATCTGGCCGTGGCTTCGGATCGCGCGGTCTTTGCCAAGCCTGAAATCAATATCGGCATTCCGCCGACCTTCGGCGGCACACAAAGGCTCCCACGCCTGGCCGGGAGGAAGCGGGCTCTGGAACTGCTCCTGACCGGGGAGACGTTTGGTCCAGACCGAGCTTATGAGTTGGGGATTGTCAACAAGGTGGTCGCACATGACGACCTGTTGCCAGAGGCATTCGCTCTGAGCGAAAGAATTCTACGCCACTCACCAATTGCAGCGGCGCGGATCATTACGGCGGTGACACGCGGCCTCAATGCAACCATCTCGGAAGGGTTGCAAATCGAAAGTGAACAATTCGCCAGGATGGTGCCAACAAAGGATATCCGCGAGGGACTTAATGCTTGGATCGAGCGCCGGATGCCCAACTATTTGGGGGAATGATCCGCAGGACCGAGCGATCCGACAGGGTGAGATACGATCTCGTGTTCGTATACCTCACCCTTTCGGAAAAAACAGGACTAGAGCCGGGTCGTCTTAATCTGAATCGCTTTAGCGATGCGGATTAAGACGTGAATCCGTCTCTCATCAAACGTTTAGAGGGCGATTCACGACTTAATCTTGTTCACAA
>JANQJR010000052.1 GCA_028281525.1 Magnetovibrio sp. | reverse complement strand
AAAGACGCCGACTGCTCCTCGCCCAAAGACAGCATGAAAATCGCCGCCTTCTGCGGGCCGGTCAAACTCCGGTAATCGTCCTTTACGCGGGCCATGGCTTCTTAAGTATACCCTCAGCCTTCTTGGTAGAGCCAGTTGCGTACGATGGACAGCGCCTCGTCCGGGTGTTTCTCGACGATCTCGCCAACTTTCTTCACGCTGGAGGCCTTCACACGGCCTTCGACGCGGTCGATGTCGATGAGTTCTTCGAACATCTCATCTTCCGGTGGAACCGCGCCGTCCGGAGATGGTGGTGCGGCCAGCGCGCCGGCGGCAAGCTGCGCTTGGTCGGCGATCATGCGGCCGCTTTCGGCCATGGAGGTCATTGCGCCGGGCAGCGCCTCGAAAGCGCGGCTGATCAGCGGGCGGACCACCAACAGGATCACCAAGATTGCGAGAATCAGGATCACCAGCATTTCGGCAATTTGCAAAAGATCCTGCTTCTCGAAGCCGAAGAACAGGTCCAGCGGCGGCGGCGGCGGCGCTTCGGTGTCGGCGAAGCGCATGTTGATGACTTCCACCACGTCGCCGCGGTTTTCGTCAAAACCGATCGCACCTCTAACCAGCGACGCCAGCAGCTCCATTTCCTCTTCGGAGCGGGCGCGGTAGACGCGATCATCGTCTTCGTTGAGCTCATATGCGCCGTCGACCAGGACAGCGACCGACAGACGTTTGACGATGCCGGTGTCCCGCACCTGATTGACCACGCGTTTGGAAATTTCGAAGTTGACGACTTCTTCGGTGCGGTTGTCGGAGGCGTTACGGGTTGTCTGATCGCCGTCGATATTGCCAGCGTCGGGCAGGTTGTTGCCGACCGTAACGGGCTGGCTTTCAGCGTCTTGTTGGCTGGCGCTTTGTTCGATGGTGTTGGTGGACCGCACCACCTGACCGTCGGGATCGAAGATTTCTTCGTTGGTGGTGATGCGGTCAAAATCCATGTCGGCGGTAACTTCGGCGCGGACCTTGCCGAAACCGACGGATTTTTCCAAAAGCTTTTCAATCTGACGCTGTAAGCGCGCTTCGTAGCCACGGCGGCGATCATCGGCTTGCTGACCGATCAAGCCCGGGGTGGAGGCGGGATCACCTTCGAAACCGCGCGCCAGCAATTCGCCTTTGTCGTCGATGATGGCAATGGAGCGCGGCAAAAGCCCCGGCACGGCGGCGGCGACCAAGTGTTGCACCGCCTGAACTTGGGAAGAGTCCAAGCGCATGGTGCCGCGCATTTTGAGGAAGATCGACGCCGTCGGTTGGTCCTTTTCGCGTTGGAACAACTGGCGTTGCGGCAGGACCAGGTGAACGCGCGCGGTGCGCACGCTGTCGATGGTCTGGATGGTGCGCGCCAGCTCGCCTTCCAGGGCCCGGACCTTGTTGATGTTCTGCTGAAAATTGGTGGTGCCGAGGTTGCCTTGTTTGTCGAACAGTTCGTAGCCGAGCGAGCCGCCGGACGGCAGACCTTGGTTGGCCATGGCCAAGCGCAATTGCGCGGCGCGGCCCTCGGGAACGTAAACTTCCGCTCCGCCGGCGCGCAATTCATAAGGGACGCCCTGAGCCTGCAGTTGGGAAACGATGGCGGTGCTGTCTTGACCTTCCAGGTTGCCGTAGAGCAGCGCCATTTGCGGGGTGGTGAAGCGCGTCACCAGAAAGATGAAAAAGCCGACCATGAGGATCATCACGATGCCCATGATGGCGAGGCGCGCGCCGCCCAAATTACGTAAAGCCTGGAGGAGCGTGTCCACGAAGGACCCCCTTTTCCGGTTGCCAAAGTCTCGCTGAACACCCCTTCTGGGTCATGAGGACGCTGTTTTTGCGTCATGTGCGCGCGGCGAATTCTACCCGCTTTCTTTAGGGTCTAAGCTAGGTGTCATGTGGTGAATAAGTCGTTAACAAGTCGGCAAAAATTGCCTAGTCAGACTGTTTTTCGCCGGATTCGTCAGACGAGTCGCACGGCGAGTCGCGAATCGGGCTGGAAAAGAGTCGAAAAAACAGAAAGTCAGCTGGCGCGTTTGGTGCGGTATTCTTTCACCCGGGTCGCCATCAGGGCCTTGGCGCCGTAGCGTTCCAGTAAAGATTGCCAACTGAGGAATTCGTCGACCGACATGGCGTAGATGTCGCAGGCGCGCTCCAGGCTCAGGTGTCCGGCACAGACGGCGTTGACCACTTTGGCCTTGCGTTTGGTGTCCCATCGTAGCGTGTTTGCGGGGGGCAGGCCCAGGGCTTCCAGTTCGTCGGGACTCAGGGCGGTTTCGTCGTTTGGGAGCGAGGGGGCGGCGAGGACGTGGGCCGTCGATTGTCTACGCATGTCGATATATGTGCCTTTGGCTCGTTCTGGGGTCGTGTTCGGCGAAACTTCTGGCGCCGGTTGGGGATAGCCTAATGCTCCGTTCGTTAAGAACAGGCTAAAACACGAAAATACGGGGTGGCCAAATAAAAAAAGCGCAAGCCAACAGCTTCGCGCACGTAAGGTCACGTTGGTAAAAAATCCCGTTGGCAGTGCGTCTATGCCGTCACATCTACCGAATGCTTGGCCTGACTCGCAGGTTCAGCGGGTGCAGATTCCGTCACGACATCGGAGTTCACGTCAACGATCACATCGGGAGAAGATGAAAGGCTTTCTTGTTTCGCCTGTGTCGCTTCTTCCTGACGTTTTTCCGCAGCTTTTTTTTCGGCAAGTTCGCGGAAATGATGATTGCTCTCAAACGCCGTTTCATAGACGAGTTGAGTCACACTAACCATAGCGTCATTAGCTGTTTCCACGGAAGCCATCTTTCTGATGCCCTTGAAACCAAAATCGCAGGACGTCTCCTTCCTGGGACGCTTAATCTGCGCTTTGAGCACAATTGCTCTCTGACATCATGCCATTTTTTGAAAATTTTTCAAGGATAATTTTTCGTTAATTTCAAATTGTTAACGTCGGATTTGCGGACTGAACGCCTTGAAATTCAAGGTCTTGCGAGCAATCGGCCCTGTGGACAAAAAAACTGAGGCACGGCATGGGCCGCGCCTCAGCTTAGGTATTGATATTATTATAAGAATGCCGCGTTGCTTACTTCACCCGCATCAATTCTTGCAGCATTTCGTCCGCAGTCGAAATGATCTTGGTGCTGGCCGAATAGGCGCGCTGCACGACGATCATGTCGGTGAATTCTTCACCGATATCGACGGTGGAGGATTCCAAGGAACCCTGTGTCACCACCCCGGCAGAGCCGTTACCCGCGGTGCGCAGAGTGTAGTCGCCGGAGGCATCGGACGCGTTCCAGACATTGCCGGTGCGTCCTTCCAGACCGTTGGGGTTGGTGAATGTGGCGACCGGGACCCGATAGATCGGGCGGGTGTCACCGTTGTCGAACAGGGCGGTGACCAAGCCGTCGGGGGAGACCGACACACCGGAGAAGGTGCCGAATTGCGAACCGTTCTGCTGGATATTGCCCTGCGTGAATTCGTCGCCGAACTGGGTCATACCGTTATTTTGGTTGAGGGTGCCGAAATCGATGTCCATGCGATTGGATGCCGTATTATCCATGTCGCTGGCGCCGTTCCCAAAACCGATGATTTCGATTTCCGCGATGTTGATGCTTGAAGGAACACCATCGGAGAAGTTGAGGGCTGCGGCTTGCGATACGGTGATGTTGGTGCTGGCACCGGCGCCGTCACTGACCTGTGTGCCATAAGCATCGGTCACGGACGTCCCGGTCATGCCGGCCGCGTTGATGGTGTAGCTCAACCCGGCGACGGAGGCCAACTGCAGCGTATCGTTGGTGGTGCCGCTGTCGTTGTGAATGCGGGTCCGAACCGACGTGCCGGACGGATAGTAGGCATCGGCGGTTTCGATCGCACTTTCCAAGTTCGTCAACGTGGCGGCCAAGCTACCGGCGATGGTGACCGAGGTATTGGAGCCGGTTACCGAACTGTTGTTGTCGAATTCGTAGGTGATGCCGTTGATGATGATGGTTTCACCGTCCGACGGGTTGCCGCCGAAGGTCAGGTTGGTGGTGTCCGCGTAAAGGATGTTGCGTTGTTGCACCGTGAAGCTGGAGGTCTGATGGGTGCTGAGAGCACCGTTGCTGTCCAGCAGGGCCGACGGGTCGATGGTGATGCTGTCGGTTCCGTCTTCAACGAAGTCGATGGTGGAGGAGGAGTCCGAATTCACCGCGATGCGGTTGTTGGTGGTGTCGAAATCCGTATCTGCTGCGATCACCGCCGACACCAGGGACGAGACATCGTTGGCGATGGAGGTGTTCGAAGAGACATCCACCTGGGTTGTGGTCGGGGTGACGAACGCGGTGTTGGTGCTTTGCACACCAGTGTTAACGTCGAACAAGTCACCGCCAGGGTCGTTGTTCGCGGCAAAGGTGATGGCGGTCATTTCCTGATCGGGAATATCGGACGTGATGGTCAAAACGCCTGCGGCGGCGCTGGCCGTGATCAACGCGCTCAGCGTGCTGTCGTTGTTGATTGCGGTCGCTATGTCGGATGCCAAGCCCGCCATGGTCGCGGTGCCGCCCTGGGTGACGGTCAAGGTCGTTTGCGCGACACCGGCCAAGGTGATGTCGAAATCCAGGGTGTCGGCCGCGTCCCAGCCGGCGTCGGTGTTGGCCGTGAAGTCAACTTCGATCTCTTGCTGAACGGCACCGCCGTAGAACCCGTCACTGTCGAATTCGTAAGTCGTGCCGTCGATGACGACGGTGGAACCGTCCGCGGGGCGGGCGGTGAACTCCAACTGGCCGCGGCTGTCGTAGATCCGGCCCGACGAATCATATGTGGTCAGAACCGATGTCTCAGGCGGGGGGGTGATGGAGACGTCCCAGGAATTTTCCTGCGTCTTGGTATACGTCAGGTTCACCGAGCGCGATTCGCCGAGCGAGTCGAAGAACTGTACGTCCGTGGTGTGCGTGTCCGCGACGCTGGCGCTGGACGGCAGGTTGGCGCCAACGTTGATTTCCGTGGTCGCCGCGGCGGAACCTGCGACGCGCGACAAGTTGACCGATTCCAGGTAGTCCGTCGAAATCACATTCAAGTTGTTTTGCGTCAGGCTGGAGTTCGCCGGAATGATGGTGCCGGAGGCATCCGTCGGCCAAGCCTGCAGGTAATAACCGGCGGAGTTGGTCAAGTAGCCTTGGTCGTCGAGCTTGAACGAACCCGCACGGGTGTAGAAGTAGGAATCGCCGGTGCCCGGCTGGTTGGCGGAATTCACCACGAAGAACCCACCACCGGAGATGGCGATGTCGGTTTGTGACGAAGACGCCTGCAAAAGGCCTTGAACGTCGACCGCCTGGCGCGGACGGGATTGCACGCCGCCTGCGGAATAGAACGTGGTCGATGTTTGTTGCGTGACCAACGTTTGGAAATTGACGTTGGTGTTTTTGTAACCGACTGTGCTGACATTGGTGATGTTGTCAGAAATCGCGCCCATGGCACTGGATTGAGCCGTTAGGCCTGACACACCAGAATACAGTGCACCGTACAAGCTCATTGTTTTTCTCCTAGGCCTCGCGAAGCTTCTTTCGCTGTCAGGCCGCCGCTTTGGCTTTCATCTCTTCCAGTGCCAGCGTTCTGCCGGCGGGTGATTTCAAAAGTGTGCGCGCCTCGGAATTATTCCGTGGGTGCGGGTGTCGTCGTTTTCGATTCGCTGACGGATTGCACGAAACCCAGCTGCATGGGCACGTCGCCCATGTACAAGGTCACGACGCCGTCTTCCGCGCCTGCGGACGTGACGTTGCCGAACACGGTTGGGGCGTAGTCGATGGGTTCGCCATCGCTGTCCAGCGCCGCCAGTTGGAACGAATATGCGCCATCCTCCAACTGAACGCCGTCGTCATCGACGCCATCCCAGGTGAAGGTGTGTTTGCCCGCGTCGTATTCGCCCTTGGTGGTGTAGACAACCTTGCCGTTGGCGTCGCGGATGAACAATTGGCTGTCGACCGCATCGCCCGCCATGTCGTACGTAAAGGTGGCGCTGCCGTTTTCCAGATTGAACGTGTCGCCGGCGCCTTCGATGGTGGTGCCGAGATATCCGGACAGGCCGGCAACTTGGTTCACGTATGTGGCTTCCAGCAGCATTTCCAAGTTGGAGTTCTGGTAAATCTGCTGTTCGACGCTGGCGAATTGGACCAGTTGGTTGGTGAATTCGGTGGAATCCATTGGTTCCAGCGGATCCTGGTTCTGCAATTGGGTCACCAGCAGTTCCAAGAAGGCATTGAGATCCTCTTCCAGCTTGTCTTGGCTCTGTTGCGCCGTTGTCGCCTGGGATGTGGCTGCTGAAGTTCCGGAAATTATGCTCATGATCGTTCTCCGTGTGCCTTAAGGCTTGTTAAGCGCGGATATCCACACGCTCATCGGATATGATGTTTTGTTGTTGGTGGGCGGCCAAACCGGCCTCGTCTTCACCGGTTTGGTCCGCGAAATCGAGTTGTTCACCACTACCGGCGTTGCCGTTGCCGGTGTTTTGTTTGTGATTGCCGCCTTGCTCGCGCAGGCTGTAGTTTAGGTTGTCGCTGTCGGCGCTGAGGCCGGCGGAGTTGAGCGCGCGCGCCAAGTCCTTCGATCCGCGCTGCAGCATGTCCAAGGTGTCTTTGCTATCGGCAATCACCGTGGCGGAAACCTTGCCGTCAGACAGTTCCAGGTGCACGTCGACGCGGCCCAGGGAGGCGGGTTTCATCTGGATGCGGATGGTGTCGGCGTTGGCTTTCAACGCTTTGGTGATCTGCACCGAAACTTGGTCCACGGCCGCGCGCTGATTGTGCGGCTGGGGTTTCGCGGCCTGGTTCTTGGTGGCGTCTTGGGTCTGCTGCGTTTGTTGTGATTGTGGCGCGGTCTGTGCGGCGGAACCGGCGGAGGATGCGCTTTCCGCACCGCTCACCGCGCTCACGCCTGAAACCCCCGCGCCTTGGGTGGTGGTGGCCTGGGCCGCGTTCACGGCCTGTCCGGCCTGCCCCATCTGTTGCTGAGCGGCCCCCTGGGCGGCTTGCGCTAACTGTTGTTGGGCGGCGGCTTGGGCATTGGCCTGAATCTGCATCTGGGGCGAGACGGCCTGCTGCGCCTGGGTCTGCGGTGTCGTCGGCTTGGTTGATGTGGTTTGCGCCGTTTGCGCCAAGGTCGTATTGGGGCGGGAAGACAGGTTTGCGCCTTCGTCTTCGACGCTGACGTTCACGTTCATGCGTGTGCCGGGGCTCAGTTTTTTGGCCAGGTCCTGGGCCTGTTGCTGCGCCACGGTGGCGTTTTGTGTCGGCTGGCCCTTCGCCTCCTGACC
>JANQJR010000022.1 GCA_028281525.1 Magnetovibrio sp. | reverse complement strand
CGCGGGCGACGCCAAGTCGCTGGCCAACCTGTCCATGTAAGACAGATATCAAACCGGTGGCGGCCAAACACAACAAAAGGCCGCCACCGGAATTTGTTTGGAGATTTAAGACGTGAACACGTCAACCACCGATAATCCTCTTGCACCCGGGCCCATCGGCGCGGGTCGAATGCACATCACGCGGGCCAGGCGCATGAAAAAGGCTGTGGAAGCCGGGATCAAAGGAGTTTTGATCGCCAGTTCCACGGTTGCGATTTTGACCACCGTCGGGATTGTCGCGTCGCTTTTGTTTGAAGCGATGCGGTTTTTCAGTGAAATTCCCATCACAAGTTTCCTGTTTGGTGTGGAATGGAGCCCGCAAACCGCGATCCGCGAAGACCAAGTCGGTGCGTCGGGCGCGTTCGGTGCGGTGCCGTTGTTCGCGGGGACGCTGCTGATCAGTTTCATCGCGTTGCTGGTCGCGGCTCCGGTTGGCCTGTTCTCCGCCATATACCTGGCGGAATACGCGCACGCCAAGGTGCGCGGGTGGGTGAAACCGATCCTGGAAATTCTCGCCGGGATCCCCACCGTGGTTTATGGCTTTTTCGCCGCGTTGGTGGTCGCGCCCTGGATTCGCGGCACCGGGGAAGGGTTCTCCCTGGAGGTGTCGTCGGAAAGCGCCCTGGCGGCTGGCCTTGTCATGGGGATTATGATCATCCCGCTGATTTCCAGCCTGTCGGACGACGTCATCAATGCAGTGCCCCAGGCCATGCGCGAAGGCTCATACGGACTGGGCGCAACCCAATCCGAAACCATCCGCCAAGTGATCATACCGGCCGCCCTGCCCGGCATCATGGGCGGACTGCTGTTGGCGACATCGCGCGCCATCGGCGAAACCATGATCGTGGTGATGGCCGCAGGCCTGGCTGCCAATTTGACGGCCAATCCGTTGGAAGCGGTGACCACCGTGACCGTGCAGATTGTGACGTTGCTGACCGGTGACCAAGAATTCGACAGTGCCAAGACCCTGGCGGCGTTCGCGCTTGGTTTGATGTTGTTCGTCAGCACCCTGGTTCTGAACGTCGCCGCCCTTCACATCGTCAAGAAGTATCGTGAACAGTATGAGTGATATCTCAGCCCATTCCGAGCGCATCCAGGCTGGCTTGGCCAAGCGCTACCGCGCCGAAAAGCGTTTCCGCTCGTACGGCATCATCGCGATCGGGATTGCCATCGCATTTCTCGCCATTATGCTGCTCGCCATCTTCGTGCGGGGGCACGGGGCGTTCCAGCAGACCCATGCCGCACTCACCGTCACCTTCGAAGAAGCCATGGTGCAGGACAACGATTGGCAGGGCCTGGTCAAGCAAAGCTTGCGCGAAACGTTTCCGGAAGTCACCGCGCGCAGCGATAAGCGCAAGCTCTATAAAATCATGAGCAGCGGCGCCGGGTTCGACTTGCAGGATATCTACAAGGAAGACCCGTCGGTGCTCGGCCAGACACGCACCGTGTGGCTGCCGGCCTCGGACGACATCGACATGCTGATGAAGGGCGCTATCGACCGCACCGTGCCCGAAGATGAACGGCGCGTCAGCGATAAGGAAATCGTGTGGTTCGATCAATTGCGTGCCGACGATGCCATCGAGCTGCATTTCAACACCCGGTTCTTCACCGCCGGCGATTCCCGCGAGCCGGAACTGGCGGGTATCCTGGGCGCGGTGATGGGCTCGCTTCTCAGCCTCACCGTCTGTTTGCTGTTGTCGTTCCCGTTGGGCGTGATGACAGCGGTGTATCTGGAGGAATTCGCGCCGAAGAACAAGTGGACCGATCTGATCGAGGTCAACATCAACAACTTGGCGGCGGTGCCGTCCATCGTGTTTGGTCTGTTGGGCTTGGCGATGTTCTTGAACTTCATGCTATTGCCGCGCTCAGCACCCTTGGTGGGCGGTATGGTGTTGGCGCTGATGACGCTACCGACCATTATTATCGCAGGTCGCGCGGCACTGCGCGCCGTGCCGCCGTCGATCCGCGAAGCCGCTTTCGGCATGGGCGCGAGCCCGGTGCAAACGGTGCTGCACCATGTGCTGCCGCTGGCGATGCCGGGTATGCTCACTGGTACCATCATCGGTATGGCTCAGGCGCTGGGCGAAAGCGCACCGCTATTGATGATTGGCATGGTGGCCTTTATCGTCGACGTCCCGTCGACATTCACCGATCCCGCCACCGCATTGCCGGTGCAGATTTATCTGTGGGCCGATAGCCCGGAACGGGCGTTTACCGAGCGCACCGCCGCGGCGATCATCGTCCTGCTTGGTTTTTTGGTTACAATGAACTTGCTTGCCGTGATCCTGCGCAAGAAGTTCGAACGTCGCTGGTAAGGAGGCGGCTCACATGGAACTTGCAATTCACACTGAAGTATCCGACAAGGCCCGTGTCGATGGGGCGAGCAGCAGTGCCCCGCACAAGGTTACGGCTCAGGCCGTGGACGTGTATTACGGCGATAAGCAGGCACTTAAAAACATCAACCTGGACATTCCGTCCAATATGGTGACGGCGCTGATCGGCCCGTCCGGTTGCGGCAAGTCCACCTTCTTGCGCTGCTTGAACCGTATGAACGACGTGGTCGACGGTTGCCGCGTAGCCGGCCAGATCAAACTGGACGGTGAAGACATTTACGCGCGTGGCGTGGACGTGGTTCATCTGCGCGCCCGGGTCGGCATGGTGTTCCAGAAACCCAACCCGTTCCCGAAGTCGATTTACGACAACATCGCCTATGGCCCCAAAATCCACGGCTTAGCCAGGACCCGCGCGGGCATGGATGAAATCGTCATGACCAGCTTGGAGAGGGCGGGCCTTCTGGACGAGGTGCGCGACCGTATGGACGCACCGGGCACCGGCCTGTCCGGCGGTCAGCAGCAGCGCCTGTGTATTGCCCGTGCCATCGCGGTGCAGCCGGAAGTGATCTTGATGGACGAACCGTGTTCGGCGCTCGATCCCATCGCCACGGCGAAGATCGAAGAGTTGATCGACGAACTCAAACAGAACTACACCATCGTGATGGTGACGCACTCCATGCAGCAAGCCGCGCGTGTATCCCAAAAGACCGCGTTCTTCCACTTGGGCGACCTGGTGGAGCATGGCGACACCACTGAAATCTTCACCAATCCCAAGGACGAACGCACCCAGGCGTACGTCACGGGCCGCATTGGTTAACGGGGGAACTAAGATCCGATGGAAAACGATCACATCGTTTCGTCCTTTGACGACGACCTGAGCCGTCTGGACAGCATCATCGCGGAAATGGGCGGTTTGGCCGAACGCCAGTTGGCCGATGCGGTCGACGCATTGACGCGGCGCGACGTGGCCCTGGCCGAACAGGTTATCGAAGCCGATGAGCGCATCGATCAATTGGAAGAAGAAATCGACAACTTCACCATCCAGGTTCTGGCGTTGCGTCAGCCTATGGCCGACGATCTGCGCGCCGTCGTGGTGGCGTTGAAGATCGCTTCCAACCTGGAACGCATCGGCGATTACGCCAAGAACGTCGCCAAACGCACTTTGACGCTTTCCCATATGGAGCCGGTGGGCAACGCCACCTCGACCATTCAGCGTATGGCCCGCCAAGTTCAGAGCATGATCAAAAATGTACTGGATTCCTATGGCGGTCACGATTTGGCCAAGGCCGACGATGTGCGCATGCGCGATGAAGAAGTCGATCTGATGCACACCAGCCTATTCCGCGAACTGTTGACCTACATGCTGGAAGACCCGCGCAACATCACCGCGTGCACGCACCTGTTGTTCGTGGCGAAAAATGTGGAGCGCGTCGGCGATCACGTCACGTCCATCGCCGAAAATGTGCACTTCCTGATTTCGGGCGAAATGCCCACCGATGAGCGGCCCAAGAGCGACTTGTCGAGCCAGACGGTGCTCGAAGAGGGCTGAGGAGTTACCCCTTTTGGAACATATGGTTCTTATCGTAGAGGACGAACCGCCCCAGGCGGAGCTGTTGTCCTATAACTTGGAAAAGGAAGGCTTTCGTGTGCTCGTCGCCGCCGACGGCGAAGAAGGCCTGCTGATGGCCCAGGAAAACGCACCGGATGCGATCGTTCTCGATTGGATGCTGCCGGGACTGAGCGGGATCGAAGTTTGCCGCCAACTGCGCGGCGATGGCGACACCCGGGAAATCCCCATCCTCATGCTCACCGCGCGCGGCGAGGAAGAAGACCGTGTGCGTGGCATCGAAACGGGCGCCGACGACTATGTGGTCAAGCCCTATAGCCCGCGCGAAGTGGTGGCGCGTATCAAGGCGCTGTTGCGCCGTGCCAATCCGTCCCTGTCGACGGAAACCCTGGAATACGACGACATCGCCATGGACCTCGCCCAGCACAAGGTGAATCGTGGCGGCAAGTCGATTCACTTAGGGCCCACGGAGTTCCGTTTGCTGAGGACTTTGATGGAAAAGCCAGGACGCGTGTTCTCGCGTGAACGTCTGCTGGATCTGGTCTGGGGCCGCGATGTCTACGTCGAAGACCGCACCGTGGATGTGCACATCCGCCGCTTGCGCAAGGCGCTGAATGAACATGGGGGTGTCGATGTGATCCGGACCGTTCGGGGGGAAGGGTATGCGATCGACACCGACAAAGGGGGCTGAAGCCGTTCTGGCTTGGCTATGGTGAGGACGCCGCCCGGAACTGGGCGGCGTTTTTCGTTTGATATAATCATTTGATAATAAAAGAAAATTTCCGCCGTGTGATGGGCATCATGGCGGAGCCGAAGCGCGTGAGTCAGGATTGGGGATCAGAAAATGGGACACGCCAGCGGCGGGAGACCCCAAATGAGACGAACGTCACGCCAAAACGCACCCGGCTTACGGCCGCAAGAGGGCGGTTTCGGTAACAAGGATCGGGACGGCCAGGGCAAAAGCTTCGGTGAAATGCTGCTCAGCGGCAAGCCCATCACGCGCCGCGCAAACCCGCACACCAAAACCCAGCCCCGTATCCGGCCACGGAAGAAACCCGTGTTCGGCCGACGCTTTGCCGCCGCGCAGGATCAAGCGGCGCCCGAGGCTCCGCACACGAAAAGTTTGGCTGCGGTGATCGTAAGGATTGGATTGGCGCTGAGTGTGAGCGTTGCGGTCTTGGTGGGTGCCGCGTTCTTCATATTCGGTTCTGACATGATCTGACGCCGCGCCGTTTCACCAATCATGGGCGCGGATTGCCCCCCAAAAGCCTTAAGAGCTTTGATCGCCGTGGTCCTTCTTCTTTTTTTCGGGTGGCTGCTTGGGCTTGGGCATATCGTCGTCGAACAGAATGCGGTTGGCTGCGCCCTCCATGTCCTCGAATTGGCCGGACTTGAGCGACCATAAGAAGGCGAACAAGGCAGCGAGGCCCAGGATCAAGGCGATGGGGATCAGATAAATCAGAACTTCCATGTTACGTCTCGTTCAATGCCGGCGGAACCGGCTTCACGGATTCCCTAGCATCTTTGCGTTTGAGCGTGAAGCCCCGACCCAACCCTAAGCGCAAGGAGTTGCTGATCACCACCAAGGACGAGGTCGACATGGCGATGGCCGCGATCAAGGGCGTGACCATGCCCGCCAACGCCAGGGGAATGGTTGCGACGTTGTAGGCGAAAGATAGAGCGAAGTTCTGTTTGATGAGCTTGTCTGCGAATGTGGCGACGTCGAGCGCCTCCAAAACCGGCTGAAGCCTTTTTCCCTGGAAGACCATGTCCGCCGTGGTCTGGCTGACGTCGGCGGCGGAACTGGGGGACAGCGAAACGTGCGCCGCAGCCAGCGCGGGGGCATCGTTGAGGCCGTCCCCGATCATCATCACGTTGTGGCCCTGGTCGGCCAAATCCTGGAGGTGGCGGACCTTGTCGGCGGGTTTGAGTTCCGCATGCCATTCGTCGATGCCAGCCTCGCGCGCGGCGGCGGCCACGGCGGGGGCGCGGTCGCCGGACAACAGCACCACATTGATGCCTTGTGCTTTCAAGTGATCGATCACCTCACGCGCATCCCGGCGCAGGATGTCGGAAAAGGCAAACCGCACCGGTGGAATGTCCGGGCGCGCCAGCCACAGTTCGGCTTCCGCGCTTTCCCCAGCATCGCCCACGCCGCACCAACCGCGCCGTCCGAGGCGCACTTCGCCTGCGTCCGTCGTCATTTTGAGACCGGACCCAGGCACTTCCTCCACACCCTCGGCGGCCGCCACGCCGCCAACTTCGCGGGCCAGGGCGCGGGATAGGGGGTGCTTGCTCACGGCGGCCATGGATGCCGCCAGGTGCACATCCTCCTCCGCAATCTCGTCCTGGTTGGTCCAGTGCGGCTCGCCCTGGGTAAGCGTGCCGGTTTTGTCGAACACGGCGGTATCGATCGCCGCCAGGCGTTCCAAAGCTGTCCCGTTCTTCATCAACATGCCGCGTTGCAAGAGACGTCCGCCCGCGACCACTTGCACGGCGGGGACGGCGAGACCCAATGCGCAAGGACAGGTGATGATCAACACCGCAATGGCGATCATCAAAGCATCCTGCCACACGATCCCGGCTCCCAGCCACCAGCCGAGGAACGCGCCCGCCGCCAGAACGTGAACCACCGGGGCGTAATGACGCGCCACTCGGTCGGCTAGGGCGACGTATTTAGCGCGTGCGTCTTCCGCAGCTTCCATCAGGCGCACGATTTCACTGAGCAACGTGTCCTCGCCGGTTTGCGTGACCTCAACGGTAACGGGAGCGGAAAGATTGAGGGTGCCCGCAAACACGGCTTCCCCGGCGTGGGCCTGGATGGGCACGCTTTCGCCGTTGATGAGCGAGGTGTCGATATCGCTGTCGCCGCTCAAAACCCGCCCGTCGGCGGCAATGCGTTCGCCGGCTGCAACCAGGAATTTCATGCCCGGTTTCAGTTTTTCCGGTGGTGCCACTTCGCGGGTGCCGTCCGGGTTGAGGATCGTCACCGCGCGTGCGCGCAGACCCATCAGGTTCTCGCCCGCGGCCCGCGCGCGGCCCCGCGCGCGGCTATCCAGGTACCGCCCGATCAGAAGGAAGAACACCAAGGATACGGCGCTGTCGAAATAGACGTGGTCACTCATACGGATGGTTTCCACCAGGCTCATGGCGGAGGCCAGGGTCACCGCCAGCGAGATCGGTACGTCCATGTTGGTGCGCCCGGCTTTGAGTGCGGTGATGGCGGAATGAAAAAAGGGCCGGGCCGAGTAGGCGATGGCAGGCAGTGCGATGAGGGCCGAGAGCCAATGCATCATGCCGCGCGTGAATTCCCCCATGCCTTGGGCGTGACCGGCCCACACGGAGACGGAAAACAGCATGACGTTGCCCGCGGCGAAGCCCGCGACGACCATGGCGCGCAACAGTTGCTTTTCGCGCTGCTGGGTTTCCGCGGACAGCAAGTTTGGATCGTAAGGCGCCAGCTTGTAGCCCAGATGCGTGACCTGGGTGGCAAGCGTGTCGACATCGGTCACGGCGCTGTCCCATTTCAACACCAGACGGCGCGTGGTCATGTTGATGCGCGCATGGGTTACGCCGGGATGCTGTTTGAGCACCGTTTCGATCAGCCACACGCACGCAGCGCATTGCAGGCCTTCGACCATCAGGTGCAGGGTCGATATGCCGGTTTCATCGGTTGCGGTATAGGCCTGAAAATCGAAACGGGCGTCGTCTTGTTCTGGCTTTAGGGTCGGCTGATCGGGGTCCAGGCAACGGCGCTGGTAATAGCTTTCGAGTCCTAAGCCTTGAATCAGTTCATAGGCTGCACGGCAGCCCGCGCAACAAAACTTCGTCCCCCCGGCGCTGCCGTCGGGAACCGGCTCGCCGCAGTGCTGACATGCCCCGTCGGGGTGTAAGCTGGGCGCTTCGGCCATTAACGGACTTGGACCCTTTGGCGCATCTTGTACATATCGTCACCGCGCGTCGCGACATAACGGATCTCCCACAAGCCCGGAAGGGGCAGAGTGGTGGTCGCCGCGTAGGTGCCGTCGCCGCGGAAGGTGAAGATCATGACCTGATCGTGACCTTCGTGGGTGGGGCGTATAGCGGTGGCGTCGATGTAAAGGCCGTTCAGCGGCTCCCCGTCCCTGTTGGTAAACCGCAGGCGGTAAATACCGGAACGATTGTTCTCCGCGGTGGGGACATGTTCGTAGGCGAAATCCGTCTCCCACCCCAGCTCAGCCTGCTTGGCGCGCTGGTCGAGAATGCTGTTGTAGTTCTTGCCCTGGGTGAAGTGGTCCGTGGTTTCCAGGCCGGTCCAAGTGTCCACGGCGAGAAACGCCATGAGACCGTTGACCGCAATCACCACCGCGAATGCGCCGACGAAAATCCACGGGTACCACCACCCATCTTGCTTTTTGGTATTTTCCATGTTTGCCATTGTGCCTTATCGGTCCGGACCTGCGAAGCGGGAATCGTACTCAATGATCTGTCCGGTGGCGGAATTGGTCAACACGAATTCCATATCCTTGAACTGGCTGCTCAGGGATTCCTTCGGCGCACGGACGAAAATGCGGTATGTCGCGACCGTATCCGGGCCCACATCCAGCGTGACTTGATCGACCGGGTCCGGCGCCACGCCGATGACCGTCATTTTCGCGCCGTTCAATTCATCGACCATCAGCGTGAAGGTTTGCGGTTCGGCGACCATGTTGAGCAGCTTGAAGGTATATCCGTTGCGGATTTGGCCATCGGACAACTGCACGAACAAGGGTGAGCGGTCGCGCTGCACGTTGATTTCCAGCTCGGAGCGGTTCACCAACCCATAGGCCATCAAGGCCAGAACCGCACAGAGCAGCAAGGTGTAAGCAACGGTGCGCTTGCGGATCAGACGCTTTTTCGGCACATCGCCGCGTTCACGCGCCATCTGGTTGGAGACCGAGTCGTAGGTGATCAATTCACCCGGACGGCCCAACTTCGTCATGATCGAGTTGCATGCGTCCACGCATAGCGCACAGCCGATGCACTGGAACTGGTCGCCTTCGCGAATGTCCACGCCGGTGGGACAGACGTTGACGCACAGGTTGCAATCCACGCAATCGCCTAGGTTCCCGGCTTCCTTGTTCTTAGCCTTGCCACGCGGTTCGCCACGCCAGGCTTCGTAGGTGACGATCAGAGAATGCTCGTCGAACATGGCGCCTTGAAACCGCGGCCACGGGCACATGTAGATGCACACCTGTTCACGCGCGAATCCGGCCAACAGATACGTGGTGCCGGCAAACAGCAAGGTGAAGCCGTACAGCCCCCACGTTCCTTGGCCGGTGAGCATATCCATGGCGGCGGTCGGCGCGTCGTTGAAGAAGAAAATCCAGCCCGCGCCGGTGAGGATCGAAAACACGATCCAGATGATCTGTTTCAGCGTCTTGCGGCCCAGCTTGTCCAAGGTCCAAGGCGCTTTGTCGAACTTCATGCGCTTGTTGCGGTCGCCTTCCAGCCGGGTTTCGACCCACACGAACAAATCGGTCCAGACCGTCTGCCAGCAGGTGAAGCCGCACCATACGCGTCCGGCCATGGAGGTCGCGAGGAACAGGCCCACGGCGGCCAATACCAAGATACCGGTCAGGTAATAGATTTCCTGCGGCCAGATTTCGATGTCGAAGAAATACAGGCGGCGCAACGTCATGGACACCAGGATCGCCTGATCCGGCTGTCCTTCGCCGCGGTCCCAGCGAATCCAGGGCGCTAGGAAGTAAAACGCCATGATTGCGGCGGTGACCTTCCACTTCAGGTTCCGGTAGTAGCCGCCGATTTCCTGCGGATAGACTTTTTGATGCTTGGCGTACAAGCCGGGGCTCTCGGGGATGTGGTGTTGTTCGACGATAGGTTCGCTCATGTCGTCCTCTTTTTCGAATTCTTAGACGTTCGGTTTGGTAAAGTTCTAAACAAATATGTTGCGTTGAAAAAGGGGGAGGCCCGGTTGGCCGGAACTCCCCCTCATCAATTATAGCTTAAGATGGGGCTGCGTGCTTGGATGTACCCAAAGGCACACAGCCCTGCCTAAAGCGGGTGTTATTCGCCACCACCCAGCGAGTGGACATAAATCGCTGCTTGCTTGCGTTCAACATCGCTCAGACGGTCTTCCCAATGCGGCATAACGCCATGTTTGGGATTGCCAATCTGCGCCACCAAGGCTTCCTTGGTGCCGCCGTAGAGCCAGATGCCGTCGGTCAACCTCGGTGCACCGAAGTCGCGACCGCCTTCGCCGTTTTCGCCGTGGCATGCCGCGCATTCTTCGGCATAGACCTCAGCACCGGCGGCGGAAGCGCTACCGGAACCGGACAGCGACAGCACGTGGTCGGCAACGGCGGCGATCTGAGTTGGGCTCAGATAGTCGTCGCTGAACACCGGCATTTCGCTGACGCGGGTGTCGTCGTGGGTGGAACGGATACCGAAGCGGATGGTGGTCTCGATTTCCTCGAGCGAACCACCCCAGTTCCAGTCATCGTCCGCCAACACCGGATAACCCGGTGCGCCGGAGCCCTGCGAGCCATGGCACGGGGCGCAGTTATCGGCGAAGATAACCTTGCCGCCCGCCATCGCGAACTCCAGCAGCTTGCGGTCCTTGGCGATGTCAGCGATCGGCAAGGCAGCGAACTGCTTGGTCCAGGATTCACGCGCCTTGTCGCGGGCTTCGAGGTCTTCGGTCAGGTTAACGCGGGACGAATAGCCCAACACACCCTTCGTATAGTCGCTCAAAGTCGGCCAAGCCGGATACAGAATCCAGTAGACGATGGAGAACAAAATGGTGGCGTAGAACGTCCACAGCCACCAATTCGGCAGCGGAGTGTTCAGCTCTTTGATGCCGTCCCACTCATGACCGGTGGTATCGGTACCACTGACTTCATCACGTTCGATGTTAGCCATGTGCATTACCTCCGTTTTCACCGTTTTTCTTGAAGATGATCATGGCGTCATCCTCGAAGCGCTTCTTGTTCTTGGGACGGAATGCCCAGAACACGATGCCTCCGAAGAGCAGTGCGAGCCAAACGACCCACAATGAACGCACCAATTCCATGATGTTTGCTAAATCCATGATTACCTCCCATCCGGGCTGGTCTTGTAGGACGTGGTGTCCACCAAGGTGCCCAGCATTTGGAGATAGGCCACGAGGGCGTCCATCTCGGTAATCATGGAGGGATTGCCATCGAAGTCGCCGATCACGGCCTTCGGATAGCGCGCCACCATGGCGTCGGCATCACCCATTTCCGGATTTGCCTGGGCCTTCAAGTCGGCCTGGGCGTTCTCGATCTGCTCATCCGTGTAGGGAACGCCGATAAACTGCAGGGTCTTCATATCGCCTGCGATTTTTTCGGCGCCCAACGGACGGTCAGCCATCCATGGATAGCCCGGCATGATCGATTCCGGCACAACGGCGCGCGGGTCGATCATGTGAGCCACGTGCCAGTCGTTGGAGTACTTGCCGCCAACGCGGGCAAGGTCCGGACCGGTACGCTTCGAACTCCACTGGAACGGGTGGTCATACATGCTTTCGGCCGCCAGCGAGTAGTGGCCGTAGCGTTCCACTTCGTCACGGAACGGACGGATCATCTGCGAGTGGCAAACATAGCACCCCTCACGGACATAGATGTTCCGGCCGGCCAACTCCAGAGGCGAGTACGGACGCATGCCGTCCACTTTTTCGATGGTGGTTTCCATCGTGTAAAGCGGAACCAGTTGCACTAGGCCACCGATGGCCACCGTGATCAAGGTCACGATGGACAGGAGGACTAGGTTTTTTTCAAGCGTTTCTTGCATGATGAAAATCCTCCTTTATTCGGCTGCCCGAGCAGACTGCGCGTCGAGGCCGATCGGCGCTTCGTCGCGAATCTCGCCCTTGGCGGTCATCCACAGGTTATAGATCATGATCAAAGCACCGATGACGAACAGCAAACCGCCGGTCGCGCGGATGATGTAGTACGGATGCATGGCTTCCACGGTTTCGATGAACGAATACTGCAAGAAGCCCAAGCTGTCATACGTACGCCACATCAGGCCCTGCATGATGCCGGAGACCCACATGGAGGCGATGTACAGCACGATGCCGATGGTCGAGATCCAGAAGTGGGTCGACACCAGACGCAGCGAGTACAGACGCTCGCGGTTCCACAGCCTCGGCACCAGGAAGTAGATCACGCCAAACGAAATCAGCGCGTTCCAGCCCAGAGCGCCGGAGTGCACGTGACCGACGGTCCAATCCGTGTAGTGGCTGAGCGAGTTCACCGCCTTCACCGACATCAGCGGACCTTCGAAGGTGGACATACCGTAGAAACCCACGGAAGCGACCATGAAGCGCAGGACCGGGTCGGTGCGCAGCTTGTGCCAAGCGCCGGACAGGGTCATCACGCCGTTGATCATGCCACCCCAGGACGGCATCCACAGCATCACGGAGAAGGTCATGCCCAGGGTCTGAACCCAATCGGGCAACGCCGTGTAGTGCAGGTGGTGCGGACCGGCCCAGATGTACAGGAAGGTCAGCGCCCAGAAGTGGACCACCGACAGACGGTACGAATACACCGGACGTTCGGCCTGTTTCGGCACGAAGTAGTACATCATGCCCAAGAAGCCGGACGTCAGGAAGAAGCCGACCGCGTTGTGGCCATACCACCATTGGGTCATGGCGTCTTGCACGCCGGCCCAGATGATGTAGGACTTAACGAAGTCGCCACCGAACAGGACTGTCGGCACCATGACGTTGTTGCCCAGGTGCAGCATGGCGATGGTCAAGATCATCGCCAAATAGAACCAGTTGGCGACGTAGATGTGAGGTTCGGCGCGTTTGATGATGGTGCCGCCAAAGGCGATCAGATAAGCCACCCAAACGACTGTCAACCACAGATCGACGTACCATTCCGGTTCGGCATATTCCTTACCCTGGGTAATCCCTAAGAGGTAGCCGGTAGCCGCCAAAACAATAAACACCTGATAGCCCCAGAAAATGAAGCTGCCAAAGCCGTTGCCGCCGAACAACGAGGCGCGGCAAGTGCGCTGCACCACATAGAACGACGTACCAATAAGAACGTTGCCGCCGAAGGCGAAGATCACCGCCGACGTGTGAAGCGGACGCACGCGCCCGAAAGTGGTCCATTCCAGGTCCAAATTCAGAACCGGGAAGGCCAACTGCCAAGCGATATAATCGCCTGCCAGGAATCCAGCCAAGCCCCAGAACACCGCGGCGATGACGAATTTTTTAATCAGGTCATCGTAATAATTCGGTGTATCGGAACTTGCTGTTGCAAGGGATGCTGATGACATCTCTGGCTCCCAACCTTGTTTTCGTTAACCGGGCTGGACCACCCCACGCACATGACACTACGTTCACTGACACGTGAAATTCCCCATACTCCCGGAGGTGAAACGGGCTCCCTAAAGCCAAGGGGACCAGACATGGGTCCCCGAACGGCCAAATTTAAACATTTTTTTTCTGTTTAATGCAACGTTAAATTGGCTTAATCGGTTGTGGTACGCTCCCGGACCTGACGCGCCGAAAGTTCGTGGCGGCGTGGATAAACCCTTGTTTAAATTGCGTTTGATTCGCAACAAATAAAAACACCCCGGATCAAGGAGTTACCTTTTCTCATGGATCAAGCCGCTTTTATGGAGAGTTTGCTCGCCGCCGGCATCGCCCAGTGCAGCGCCGCCATTGACGGGTCCGAAGGCCTTTTGCTGGCTCTGTTCATGGCCGGATTCGCGGGCGGTGCAACCCACTGTTTGGGGATGTGTGGGCCGTTCGTCATATCCCAGGTCCAGGCGCGTCTGGAAGCGGTTAGCGTCCAGGACATGAGCGAATTCAAGCGTTTGAGCGGTGGCGCGCTGCTGCCTTACCACCTGGGCCGGGGCACCACCTACATGCTGTTGGGCGCTTTGGCGGCGCTGGCGACGCAACAGGTCACCCGCGTTCCAGCTTTGCATAATTTGGCGGCGGGGTTGTTGGTGTTCGCCGGGCTGTTTTTCTGGGGCTATGCTCTGCGGGGACTCGGCATCAGCGTGCCAGGTATGAAGGGATTGGACGGGTCCGCTAAGGAAGGCGTATTGACCAAAGCGTGGGGGCGGGCGATCAAACCTTTGTTTGCCCATCCCACCGGTGTGCGCGGGTATGGATTGGGGCTCGCGTTGGGCTTCATCCCTTGCGGCTTGTTGTATGGTGCGGTGGCGGCGGCTGGGGCCAGCAGTGTGTTGCTCACTGGCGTTTTCGGCATGTTTGCGTTTTGGATCGGCACGGTCCCGGCCTTATTCGGGCTGGGACTGGCGGGCGGGGCGCTGCTGGGACGTTGGCCGGACATTGCGCGACAGGCCGCGCCGGTGCTGTTGCTGATCAACGGGGGCTTCTTGTTCTATTTGGCCTACCAGCTTTTGTAAGGCGTTGATCATGGCGACGCGGGTCAAGACTTGGGGCGATTTCAAACGTTGGTGCCGTGCGCGCAATTTGGCCGCCCTTCCAGCCCATGCCTGGACCATCGCCGCGTATTTGCGTTGGATGGACCGCCGCCACGGCGCCAAAGCCGCGCGCGCGGCGTTGCAAGTCATTGCGCGCGAACACCTGTTGAAATCGGCGCGGGTGCCGGACCGCCACCCCACCGTGCAACGGACCTTGGCGTTGATCGAACGGCGCGCCGAGACTCAGGCGCAGCGCTCCGACCTGTTCGACGAAAATATCTTGGCCGAGGCTTCATTCCCATCGCCTAAGACTGCTGAGGAAGCGCCGCAGACCCGCCGACGGCGGGCTTTAGCGGGTGTGCCGCGCTTGAAGCGCAGGCGACCGGTTTAAGCCGTCTTCGCGGCTCCCGGTCGTAGTACGGCTTTCGTCCGCGGCCGTCAGCGTTCGGTCATGTCGCGGATAATGCCGACGAATTTGGTATGCCCCTCGATGCGCATTTTCGACATGTTCATTTTCAAAGGAAAAATCTCGCCATTGTGGCGCTGGCCTTTTAGATCGCGGGGCGCATCGACGAGTTTGCGCTCGATCTGGCCCGCATCTTGGAAGAAATCTTCGTGGGCGGCGCGTTGTTCCGGCGGAAACAACATGGAGTTCTTTTGCCCGATCACCTGGCCCTCGGTGTAACCGAAGATTTTCTGGGCGGCGGGGTTGAAGGTTTCGATGTGGCCCCAGTTGTCCAGGGTGATGATGGCTTCGGCGGAATTGTCGACCACGGCGCGCAAATAGGCTTCTTTGGCGCTGAGCTCGGCGGTGCGTTTGGCGACGTGTTCTTCCAGCGTTTGGTTTAAGGCTTGAAGGTCGTTGTGGGCCTGGTGAATGTTCTTCACCAAACGGTGTGTGAGGCCGTAAACCAGCACCGCCGTCACCAGGATGAAAGCCCAGCCCTTCCAGGTTTGCAGTTGGCTTTCCATATCGGGATCGCCCACCAGGAAGTGCAGCGCTCTGTCGGAAAATACGATCCACATCATGCCAAACACAGCATAAATCCCCGCCACCTTCAGGGGAGAGAGTAGACTTGTATCGCCTTTAACCGGGGTGTCCGGGCGGCTCATGTGGGTGTCCGTTTCCATCAATCGTTCGGCTCAAACTTACTTACGCTCATTGTCTGTATTTATCCAGTATGGACGTAGCTATGGGTTGATTCGGCCCGCGGTCTCGGCCGCAGAGCTTTGTGCACCGGGCAGGGGGCATCTCATCTTGTGTTGCGGTTGCGAAGGGGCTAAGGTTTTCATGCTGCAATGCAGCGTCAAAAACCCGGCGGCCCCCGGCGCCAATAACACAAACAACACCCATCGCGAATCAGGGAGCGAGATTACTATGAGCGGCGAGATCATCACCCAGGCAGCCGGTTCCGCACCGGGCGGAGCCTATTATTTCGACGAGCTGGAAGTCGGTATGCGCGCTGAATACACGCGCGAAGTGACGATGGACGGCATCTTGATGTTCGCCGTGATTTCCGGCGACAACAATCCGGTCCACCTGGACGAAGAATTCGCCGCCGAGCACACGCCGTTCGGCGACACCATCGCGCACGGTTTGTTGACCGCCAGTTACCTGTCTACGGTTTTGGGGACCCGGTTGCCGGGGCCGGGCGCCATTTATATCAACCAGAGCGTCAAATTCCGCTCGCCCGTGCATGTGGGCGACCAAGTGACCGCCGTGGTCGAGGTCGAAGAGTTGATCGAAGATAAAAAATTCATCGTGTTGCACACCCAATGTCTTGTCGGCGACAAGGTGGTGCTGGAAGGTAAGGCCACCTTGATGCCGCCAAAGCGCTGAATGGCCCGCTTTTTGCCGCCTCGGGGGCGATCGGATGATTTGTTGGAATTTCCCTTGACCCTGGGCGGGCTGGGCGGCACTTTTCGCCCCCATGCGGATTTTTAGACACTACACCGACTTGCCCATCGATGCCCGTGGTTGCGTCGTCGCCATCGGCAACTTCGACGGCATCCACAAGGGCCATCAGGTCGTCATCAACGAAGCGGGCTCTATCGCGCGCGCGACGGATAAGCCGTGGGCGGTGATGTCGTTCGAACCGCACCCCGATGCGCTGTTCAAGCCCGGCGGTGCGCCGTTTCGGCTGACGACCATGCGCACCAAAGCGCATATGATCGAAGAGCTGGGCGTTGACGAACTGCTGATCCAGCATTTCGACTTCGCTTTTGCCGGGCTCACGGCCCAGGAATTCGTCGAAAAAGTCATTGTCGATGGGTTGGGCGCGACACATGTGGTGGCGGGCTACGATTTTCAGTTCGGCCAGAAGCGCCAGGGCGATTGCGACACACTATTGCACATGGGCCGTGATTTGGGCTTTGGCTTCACTGCCGTACCGAAAGTGGCGGACGAAGACGACATCGTCTATTCCTCCACCCGCGTGCGCGATTATCTGCTGGCGGGCGACCCGCGCGGGGCCGCGCATGTGTTGAGCCGTCCGTTCGAATTGGAGGGGCGTGTTGAGCGCGGCGACGCACGCGGGCGCGATCTGGGCTTTCCCACCGCGAATCTGCACCTGGGCGAATTTCTGCGCCCCGCCACCGGGGTTTATGCGATCCGCGCGGGCCTCGACCAGGGGGCCGATACCCGGTGGATCGACGGAGTCTGCAACATCGGCCGTCGGCCGACTTTTCACGCCGAAGATGACGTGATCTTGGAAGCGCATTTGTTCGATTTCGACGGTGATTTGTACGGCAAACACCTGCGCGTGCAACTGATCGAACGGTTGCGCCCGGAACAGAAATTCGATGGGCTCGACGCGATCAAGGCGCAAATCGCCAAGGATTGCGAAAAAGCTAGAGAAATCCTCGCCAAAGAAGGCTAAAAAGGGCCCTTCTTTCGCCTTTAGATCAAAGCCAGAACCATGAGCACGGACTACAAAAACACTGTCTTTCTGCCCCAGACCGAATTTCCCATGCGCGCGGGCCTGCCCAAGCGCGAACCGGAAACCCTTGAGCGCTGGGAAGGCATGGATATTTTCGCTCTGGCGCGCAAAGCCGGCCAGGGCCGGGAGCCGTTTATCCTGCACGATGGCCCGCCTTACGCCAACGGGCACCTGCACATCGGCCATGCGCTGAACAAGATCCTGAAAGACGTGATCGTGCGCTCCCAGCAGATGATGGGCAAGGACGCCAACTACGTGCCCGGCTGGGATTGCCACGGCTTGCCGATCGAATGGAAGATCGAAGAAAAATACCGCGCCGAAGGCCGCGACAAGGACGAAGTCGATGTGGTGGAATTCCGCCAGGAATGCCGCGAGTTCGCGGCCGAGTGGATCGAGGTGCAAAAGAAGGAATTCAAGCGCCTCGGTTGCATCGGCAACTGGGACGATCCCTACACCACCATGACGCATGAGGCCGAAGCCCAGATCGTCGCGGAGCTGGGCAAGTTCCTGATGAACGGCTCGCTCTATAAAGGTGCCAAGCCGGTGATGTGGTCGGTGGTGGAAAAAACCGCGCTGGCCGAGGCGGAAGTCGAGTACCACGATCACTCCTCGCAGACCATTCACGTGCGCTTCCCGGTCTCTGAAGCCCCCATCGACGAGATGAAGGGTGCGTCGGTGGTGATCTGGACCACCACGCCGTGGACCATCCCCGGCAACCGGGCGGTGGCGTATGGGGATTTCGAATACGGCGTTTACGAAGTCAAAGCTGCCTCGGACGACAGCTTGGCGCAAGTCGGCGAAAAATTGATCGTGGCCACCGGTCTGGCCGAACAGGTGGCGTCCGACGCGGGCATCACCGAATGGACGCAGATCGCCACGCACAAGGGCCTCGACGGCGTGGTGTGCAAACACCCGTTCCATGCGCACGGCTACGATTTCGAAGTGCGTGCGCTGGCGGGCCACTTCGTGACCTTGGAAACCGGCACCGGCGTGGTGCATATCGCCCCGGGTCATGGCGCGGACGACTGGGAGTTGGGCGTCAAGCACGGCGTGCCGGTGCCCGACACCGTCAACGCCGATGGCACCTATACGGCGCAAGTGCCGATGTTCGAAGGCTTGCCGGTCTTGATCTTCGACGGCAAAAAGAAAAAAACCCGTTTCCCGGCCAACAAGGCGGTGGTGGAGAAGCTCCAAGACATCGGCGCGCTGCTGGCGATGGACCGGATCGAACACAGCTATCCGCACTCCTGGCGCTCGAAAGCGCCGGTGATCTTCCGCAACACCCCGCAGTGGTTCATTTCTATGGAAAAGAACGACCTGCGCGACAAGGCGTTGAAGGCCATCGAGGACACCCGTTTCGTGCCCGCACAGGGCAAGAACCGTCTACATGCGATGATTTCCGAACGCCCCGACTGGTGTGTATCGCGCCAGCGCGCCTGGGGCGTGCCCATCGCCGTGTTCGTCAACAAGAAGACGGGTGAACCGCTCCGCGATCAGGCGGTGATGGACCGTATCGTTCAGGCCTTCAAGGAAGACGGCGCGGATGCTTGGTTCACGCGCCCCACACAAGACTTCTTAGGGAACGACCACAATGCCGAGGACTACGACAAGGTCAACGATATCTTGGACGTGTGGTTCGATTCCGGCTCCACCCACAGTTTTGTGCTGGAAGCCCGCGAAGACCTGAAATGGCCCGCGGATCTGTATCTGGAAGGGTCCGATCAGCATCGCGGCTGGTTCCATTCGTCGTTGCTGGAAAGTAGCGGGACGCGGGGGCGCGCGCCCTATGACGCGGTGCTGACCCATGGCTTCGTGCTGGATCAGGACGGCTATAAAATGTCGAAGTCGATGGGCAACGTGACCAGCCCGCAAGACGTCAACGATCAATACGGCGCGGATATCCTGCGGCTTTGGGTGGTGGGGTCCGACTATTCCGACGACCTGCGCATCGGCCCCGACATCTTGAAAAGCCATGCGGATGTGTACCGCCGTTTGCGCAACACCTTGCGCTACCTGCTCGGTAACCTGGATGGCTTCGAAGAAAGCGAACGGCTCGACTTCGCGCAAATGCCGGAGCTGGAACGCTGGGTTTTGCACCGTCTGCACGATCTGGACGGCAAGGTGCGCCAAGCGTGCGAAGATTTCCACTTCCACCCGTTGTTCACCGAACTGCACAATTTCTGCGCCATTGAGCTGAGTTCGTTCTACTTCGACATCCGTAAGGACACGCTGTATTGCGAACGCCCCGACAGCACGCTCCGCCGTGCGTGCCGCACGGTGCTGGACGAAATCTACAACTGCCTGACCGCATGGCTCGCGCCGTTCATCTGCTTCACCGCGGAAGAAGCGTGGCTGGCCCGCCATCCCGAAAGCGATAGCGTGCACCTGCGCCTGTTCCCGGATGTGCCGGGCGAATGGCAGGATGACGCGCTGGCGGCTAAGTGGGCCAAGGTGCGCGAGCTTCGCCGTGTCGTGACCGGCGCGCTGGAGATCGAACGTGCGGAAAAACGCATTGGCTCGTCGCTCCAGGCCGCACCCAAAGTTTACGCCACGGCGGACTACGTCGAAGCTATGGTGGGTGTGGACCTAGCCGAAATCGCCATCACATCGGATGCGGAATTGATCGAAGGCGCCGCGCCCGAAGGTGCGTTCACCGTCGAGGGCATTGCCGGTGTGGGTGTGGTGCCGGGTACCGCCGAGGGTAAGAAGTGCGAGCGCTGTTGGAAGGTTTTGGACGATATCGGCTCCGACCCCGCCCACCCAACCGTGTGTGGGCGCTGCGCCGACGCGGTCGATCATCAGAGGGCGGCTGAATGAGCGCATTCCACGCGCGCATCGGCTGGGCGGTGGCGCTGACGGTGCTTGTCGCCGACCAGGTGTCGAAATGGTGGATTTTGCGCCTGTTCCAGGATGCGGACTATCCCATGTTCGAAATCACGCCGTTTTTCAACATCGTACTGGCGTGGAACCCGGGCATCAGCTTCGGCATGTTCGGCAACGCGGGTGCTTACGGCGTCGAAATTCTCATCGGTCTGACGGCGTTGATCGCGGTGGGGCTGGCAGTGTGGCTGGTGCGCGCCGAAACCCGGCTGACGGCGCTCAGTTTGGGCGGGATCATCGGTGGCGCGCTGGGCAATCTCATCGACCGGATTCGCTTCGGTGCGGTGACGGACTTCCTAGACGTGCATGTTTTGGGGTATCATTGGCCTGCTTTCAACGTTGCCGACAGCGCCATCGTCGTCGGCGCGGGGCTGATAATGTGGGAATCCTTGTTTGGTGGGGACGAAGCTCCTAAGAATAAGGATCAAGAACCAAACGGGTGACCGAAGCATCGGGGACACATGAAACACGCAAAAACCATCGTTTTCGCCTTGGCCGCCGCCGCCCTGCTGACGGGTTGCGATAGCGCGCGCAAGGCTCTGACCCAAACCAAAGCCGCGCCGGACGAATTCGCCGTCTATACCCGCGCGCCTTTGACCATGCCGCCGGATTACGGCTTGCGCCCACCGGCCGAGGAAGGCGAGGGCTTGCGCCCGGCGGACGACCCCCAGGCCGTCGCCAAGCGCGTCGTTTTGAGCGGCCGGGAAGCTCAAACCCAGCCGATCCAGGCCGATACGCCGGGCACCACCGCCTTGCTCGCGCGTGCAGGCGCGCACAACGCGGAACCTGACATCCGTAAGACCGTGAATCGCGAAACCACGGCCTACGCGGAAGAAGACCAGAAGTTCCTGGAAAAGCTGTTGTTCGAGGCCAAACCGGGCACAGTGGTGAACCCCAATGAGGAATTGAAGCGGATTCAGGAAAATCAGGCTCTGGGCGAGCCCATCAACAAGGGCGAAACGCCGACCATCGAGACGAAGGATAAGGCGCCGCTGGAAGGCATTTTTGACGGTTGGTTCAATTGATCTGATCGTTTGCTGAATAAGGGCCGGGCAACCGGCCCTTTTTTCGTTCTTTTTTCGCCGCAATTTTCACCTACATACTGTTTGCCATGCTGTTTGCGGCACCGCAGATGTGACCTTTTGGACGTTGAGGCGAATACACACTCATGAAACGTTTCTTGATCGTTTTCGTTTTGTTTTTCGCGCTGGCCCCTCCGGCTTGGGCGGGTGTATTCAATCCCAAGACCTTTCAATTGGATAACGGCATGCAGGTGGTGGTGCTGCCCAACCACCGCGCGCCGGTGGTGCTGCACATGGTGTGGTATAAAGTGGGCGCGGCCGACGAACCGGCGGGCAAATCGGGCGTGGCGCATCTGCTGGAACATCTGATGTTCAAGGGCACTGCCAACCATCCTGATGGCGCGTTTTCCACCCAGGTCGCCAAGCATGGCGGTCAGGAAAACGCCTTCACCGGTTACGATTATACCGGCTATTACCAAACCGTCGCTGCGGACCGCCTGGAAATGGTGATGGAGTTGGAAGCGGACCGCATGACCAATCTGACGCTGAGCCTTGAGGATGTTGAAAAAGAACGCGCCGTGGTGTTGGAGGAACGCAACCAGCGTATCGAAACCAAGCCCTCCGCGCGGTTGCGCGAACAAGCCAACCAGAGACTCTATCCTCCCGGCCACCCGTACGGACGCCCGATCATCGGCTGGCGGGATGAGATCGTGGCCCTGAGCCGTGAAGACGTGCTGGCGTTTTACAGGGATCATTACGCGCCGGACAACGCCATCTTGGTGGTGGCGGGGGACGTCACCGTTGAACAGGTCAAGGCCTTGGCGGAGACGTATTACACCCCCATTCCGGCGAGGAACCTCAATGGCCGCGACAGCCTGATTTCCAGCGGTTCGGTGCAAGGCGGCGAAACGGTGTTGCACGACGCCCGGGTCAAGCAAGCCAGTTGGTCGGAAAGCGTGATCCAGCCCTCGTTGACCAATGGCGCGCCTGCGCGCGTCGCCGCGCTGGAAGTGCTGGGCGAAGTGCTGGGCGGTGGCGGCACGTCCCGGCTTTACCGTGCTTTGGTGATCGACACCGCTTTGGCGGTCTCCGTGGGCACGTATTACGATGAAAAGGCGCGTGGCGACGGACGCTTCGCCTTTTACGCTTCGCCGCGTCCCGGCGTGAACCTGGATGATTTGGCCCAGGCGGTGCGCGCGGAAGTCCAAAAATTCCGGGACGAAGGCTTCGCGGACGGCGAATTGGCGCGGATCAAGAAGCGCATGCTGGCGGACGCCGTCTTTGCGCGCGACGCGATGAGAACCGGGGCGTGGACCATCGGCGGCGCGCTGGCGGCGGGACACCGGATCGAAGCCATAGAGAACTGGCCCGAACGGATCGCGGCGGTGACGGAACAAGACGTTCTGGATGCGCTCGACGCGGTGCTGGACGAACCCCGACGCATCACCACCAAATTGTTGCCGGATGGTGCGGGCGGTGATGCATGAGAAGGTTTCTTGTCCTGATTGCCGCCCTGGTTTCGGCCAACGTTTTTTTTGAGTCCCAGGCGCGCGCGGTGGAGGTGGAGCAGGTGGTCAGCCCCGGTGGCGTCACTGCTTGGCTGGTCCGCGACCATTCCAATCCGGTTGTGTCCATGCGCTTTGCGTTTCGTGGTGGCTCCGAACTCGATCCGGCGGATCAGGCCGGCCTGTCCAATCTGGTGGCCAGCACCCTGGATGAAGGGGCCGCGGACCTGGACAGTCAGGCGTTCCAGCAGATTTTGGCCGATGAATCCATCACTTTGCGTTTTGACGCCGGTTACGACCGTTTTTCCGGTCGGGTGAAGACACTCACGGAAAACCTGGCTCTATCCATGGATTTGCTACACAAGGCGCTGAGCCAACCGCGTTTCGATGAAGAGCCGGTGGCGCGGCTGAAATCCCAGATCATCGCGGGGATCAAGAAGGACAGCGAAAACCCCGGCAAGATGGCCTACAACGTGCTCTACGAAACGTTCTTTCCCGGCCACGGATATGCGCGCGACAGCGATGGTGAGGTGGAGACGGTCGCGGCCATCACCCGCGGCGATTTGCGCGACTTCGTGCGCACCCGCTTGGCCCGCTCCAATCTGATCGTCGGCGTGGTGGGTGACGTCACGCCGGAGCGTCTGGGCGCTTTGCTGGACAAGGCCTTCGGCGCGCTGCCCGAGCATCCGCGCATCACCCGCCAGCCGGAAGCCACGCCCAAGGCCACGGGCCGCTTGCAGGTGATCGACCGCGCCATTCCCCAAAGCACCATCGTGTTCGGCCACGGCGGCATCAAGCGCGATGATCCGGATTACTACACCGCCGTGGTGATGAACCACATTTTGGGCGGGGGCTCGTTCACCTCGCGCCTCTTTGAAGAAATCCGCGAAAAGCGGGGTTTGGCCTATTCGGTGGGCTCCTCCATCTACCCCATGGACCACGCCGGAGTGATCATCGGCAGCGCAGCCACGGAAAATGCGCGGGTGTCGGAAACGCTTGCCATCATTCGCGCCGAATGGGCGCGTATGGCGGCGGGCGAACTGAGCCAGGAGGAGTTGAATAACGCAAAAGCCTATATCACCGGGTCGTTTCCGCTGCGGTTCACTTCCACGGACGCCATTGCGCGGATTTTGGTGGGCATGCAGCTTCACGATTTGGGGCTGGATTACCTGGACCGACGTGATGAATATATCGGCGCCGTGAGCCTGGACGACGTCAAACGTGTCGCCGCGAAATATCTGCGTCCGAACGCCCTGGACATCGTCATCGTCGGCAAACCCGCGGGCGTTGTGCCCACCCACTGACATGGTACTCTAAGAAGCGATTCTTCTTTTTGACGTGTTGCCGCAGGACGTATCCGTGACCATCCGCCGCTTGCCCGAAACTCTGGTCAATCAAATCGCCGCCGGTGAGGTGGTGGAACGCCCCGCGTCCGCCTTGAAGGAGTTGGTGGAAAACGCGCTCGACGCGGACGCCGCCAACATCGACATCCAACTGCGCGACGGTGGACGCACCTTGATCAGCGTTACGGACGACGGGCGTGGGATGGAGCGGGACGAGCTGGCGCTGGCGGTGGAGCGCCACGCTACATCGAAACTGCCTGACGACGATCTGGTGCACATCAAATCCCTGGGCTTTCGCGGCGAAGCGCTGCCGTCCATCGGCGCGGTGGCGCGTTTGGCCATCACGTCGCGGACCCAGGATGCGGACAGCGCTTGGAGCCTCTCCGTCGAAGGCGGCCAAGTGGGCAAACTTGAGCCCGCCGCCCACCCCCAAGGTACGCGGGTGGAGGTGCGCGATCTGTTTTTCGCCACGCCTGCGCGGTTGAAATTTCTGAAGACACCGCGCACGGAACTGGGCCATGCCTCAGAAATCGTCAATCGCCTGGCTATGGCCCACCCGGGTGTGGGCTTTACACTGTCGGATGGGACGCGCACAATTATCCGGCTTGCGCCCGCACAAGGGGACCTGTTCACCCAGCGGCTCGATCGGTTGGGCCAAGTGATGGGGCGCGACTTCGCTGACAACGCCATCGAAGTGGAGGCGGAGCGCGAAGGCATCCGACTCACCGGCCACATCGGTCTGCCAACGCTGAACCGGGGCAATGCCCAGCAGCAGTTCATGTTCGTCAATGGTCGCCCGGTGCGCGATAAATTGTTTTACGGCGCGGTGCGGGGCGCTTACCGGGACTTTCTGGCGCACGACCGCCATCCGTACGTGGCGCTCTATTTGGAGTTGCCGCCCGATCAGGTGGACGTCAACGTGCATCCGGCGAAGACGGAGGTGCGGTTCCGCGATCCCGGACTGGTGCGTGGTTTGATCGTTAGCGCCTTGAAGCATGCCTTGGCGGACGCCGGGCACCGAGCGTCGACCACGGTTTCCGACGCAGCATTAGGTGCAGCGCAGGTTCATACGCTCGAAGGGCCCCGTTCCCAGTTTCAATCCCGCCTCCCCCAGGGTGGCGGCTATCCGTCCGCCGGGCTGGCGGATCGGGCGGCGGCTTTCCAAGCTCCACAGCAGGCTGCCCAGCAATCAACTCTGCATAACTTCGATATGGAGCCTACGGCGCGCCATGACGTTCCCACAGACATAGCCGAGGAACCGAACGCGGATTACCCCCTAGGCGTGGCGCGTGCGCAGGTCCACGAAACCTATATCGTCGCGCAGACGGCGGACGGCATTGTCATCGTCGATCAGCACGCTGCCCACGAGCGTCTGGTCTATGAGCGCATGAAGCAGGACTTGGAGGCGGGCGGCATCAAGCGCCAGGGCCTATTGCTCCCCGAAGTGGTGGAACTGGATGAAGCGTCCGCCGATCGCCTCATCAAACGCGTGGACGAGCTTGCGGACTTAGGGTTGGTGATCGAACCTTTTGGCGAGGGCGCGGTGGTGGTGCGCGAAACCCCTGCGATGTTGGGTCCGAGCGACGTGCAGACGTTGATCAAGGACTTGGCTGACGATTTGGCGGAGTGGGGAGAGATGTCGGCGCTGGACGAGAAGCTTTCGGATGTCGCCGCGACCATGGCCTGCCATGGTTCGGTCCGGTCCGGTCGGCGTTTGAACGCGGACGAAATGAACGCTCTGTTGCGCGAGATGGAGGCCACGCCTCATTCCGGCCAATGCAACCATGGCCGACCCACGTACGTGGAGTTGAAATTGACCGACATCGAAAAACTGTTCGGGCGGCGTTAAGCGGATTGGGGGGCCATATGTTATGGCTATGGATAAGCACCCATTGGATGACGAGATCGTCCAGGACGGCAAGACCCTGGGCCAACTGCGCATCGAAGCCTACAACGACATGACGGACGACGATCTGTCCACCATGAAGCGCCAAAAGGCGTGCCAGCGGTTCCATAAGCTGAACGCGCATGGCGGCAAAGGCAGCGGGGTCGACACACGTGTGATCTGCACCGAATTGGTCCGCCAAGGACTGATGGACCCGGAGCCGCAATACCTGGACGCCCAGTTCACGCTGACGCACCTCTCCCCACTGACGGTGCGGGCGCTTAGCGAGCCTTTGTGCTGGCTGATCGGTCGGGCGATCAGTTGGATGGATGCACGGCCGTTCTTAGCTTGGTGAATCCGGACCGCAACGCTCCCCTTTGGTCACGCAACTGACATAATCGAAATCCGACCAGCGGATGTGGCGCGTCAGCCACATGGACAGGAACGCGGAAGCTTCCTCGCGGGTGATCTCCAGGTCCTCGCTTTCCAGCATGACGCCGAGATCCATCAGCTTGGCGATGAAAAACCCATGTTCCTCTTGATGCTTTTCCAGAGAAGCGTACCCGTGTTGCGCCATCAATTCTTCCTCGCGGGTGAAATGATAGCGGGTGTAGTCCACCAGTTCGTTCAGGATCGCAGTGAGTTCTTCGCGCGATTTCTCGCTGTCACTGCCGAGCACATTGATGATTTCGAGCAGCTTCTTGTGATCGTCGTCGATGGCGTCGATGCCGACGCTGAGACTCGTATCCCAGGCGATGGCCATTGTACGTATTCTTTCCACCCTGTTTTTTTTAGGCAGTGTCCCTTGAATTGCGGGCGTGGTCAATCGTGTGCCGCCGGAAAACCGAAAAAAAGCTGTGGTCCCCTGAGGCGGGGAACCACAGCAATGAAGGGCTAGACTACGAAGGGAGGGCTATCCGTTCGTCATCATAGTCCCCTGGGAGTCCGTTGCGTTCTTCTGCATTTTGCCGGCGAACGTCATTAGGAATTTGAGCGCTTGTTGCGTTTCCGGCTTGCTGAGCATACCGAGCGTCGACATCAGGCCGCCCGTGTGGGGCTCGCTCGCCGTTTCCACGGCGGCTTCGTGCATGGCGTCTACGGTTTCCCCGGCGAATGCGGCCAAGTCTTCGTTGGCAACGTTGGTGATCATGGCCTCAGCCCAGATCACCAGACGTTCGACCATGGAATCGGTTAAGGCCGAACGCATGCCGTGGAGCAGGGCAACCACATCGGACAAGGTGTCCAAGGCGCCGGAGCGGTGCAACTCCGTCAAGTGATCGATGGCGCTCATGACCGCGTCCATGGTGTCTTCGTCGTTCAACCGGTCCAACACCTCCAAGACGTTGCCACCCGTGCCGGCCAAGCGTTCCACCATTTCGTCGGTGAGCGCATCGCTCGCCGCTTGAACCAGAAGCTGGGTGGAATCTTGCGTATCGCTCATGACCTCAACCCTTTCTCACAATAAGCCGCGCGCGGACAACCAATACAGGCGGTTGTACGCCAGCTTGAACCAGTGGATCATCTGCGACGGCACGCCCGGGTTTGGCGGTGTGGTGTAATTGAACCACACGTAGGTCCCCGTCTTCATGCCGGTTTCGACGAAGCAGAACACCTTACCATCGTACTCACGCGCCCATCGCCCTTCGGTCAGCAGGCTGGTCAGGTTGTCGATCACGGTGTCGGCTTGGAAGTGTGCGGTGGAGCCCGCCTTCGAAATCGGGATGTTGGTGGCATCGCCGCAGACGAATACGTTGGTGGAACCGTCACGCAGCAACTTGCCCCTGTCGGTCGACACCCAGCCGCCGTCGCCCAAGTCGGAATCGGTGATGACTTCCGCACCGTGATGCGGCGGGA